>NZ_CP024955.1:670435-1340870 GCF_002804065.1 Kyrpidia spormannii
TTCGGCGAGAATGCTGGCACGCATGTATGACGCCCTTCATGATCCCGATTATCAGGATGTCCTACTGACCGACACCGACACGGGCAACAGCGGAAAGACGCACCCATTTTTTAAGGCGCCCAAAAGTGCCCACGATCTGGTTGCGGCCCGGGATGCAATCATGGCCTGGCAACGGATCAGCTATGGATGGATGGGGCGCAGTCCGGACTATAAAGCGAGTTTTCTCGGAACACTGGCTGTTAATTCCGAGTTCTATAAACCATTTGATGAAAATGCAAAAAGCTGGTATAAGCGTGCCCAAGAACAGGTGCTGTTCTTGAACCATGCGATCGTGAATCCTCCGGTGGACCGGAACAAGCCACCTCACGAGGTTAGCGACGTGTTCATGCGCGTGACGAAAGAAACGGATGGCGGCATTTACGTAAGCGGCGCCAAAGTGGTGGCAACTGGATCAGCTCTGACCCACGCCAACTTTATGGCGCCCTTCGCAACGTTGCCGGTTCAGAAAGAAGAGTTCGCCTTGACGGTTATCGTTCCGATGGACACCCCTGGAGTTAAGTTACTTTGTCGCCCCTCATATGAATACACGGCCGCCGTTATGGGCAGCCCGTTCGATTATCCGTTGTCCAGCCGTTTGGATGAGAACGATGCCGTGTTGATTTTTGACAATGTTTTTGTCCCTTGGGAAGACGTCTTGACCTACCGCGATGTGGAGAAGGCAAACCAGTTTTTCCCGATGTCGGGGTTTGTCCCCCGTTTTACATTCCACGGCTGCACTCGACTTGTCGTGAAACTCGAACTGATCGCCGGGTTGCTCATTAAGGCGCTTGAGTCAACCGGAGCAAAAGATTTTCGCGGGGTGCAGGCCCGGCTGGGTGAAGTCATCGCTTGGCGGCACCTGTTCTACTCCATCACCGAGGCTATGGCCCACGCTCCCGTTCCTTGGATCGGTGAGTACGTCAACCCGGACGTTCGCCATGCACAGGCCTATCGTGTCTTTGCACCAATAGCCTATCCCCGCATTAAAGAAATTATTGAGACGGATGTGGCTAGTGCCTTGGTGTATATGAACTCGAATGCGGTCGATTTCAAAACCCCCGAGATTCGCCCCTATTTAGATAAGTATCTGCGGGGTTCAAACGGGTACGATGCCGTTTCAAAGATGAAGGTGATGAAAGCGCTCTGGGATGCCGTGGGGAGTGAGTTCGGCAGCCGACATGAGCTGTATGAGCGAAACTATGCCGGGAATTACGAAAACATTCGCTTAGAAACCTTGCTTTTTGCCCAAGCCATGCAAGATGTGGATAGCTACGTCAAGTTCGCCGAGACAATGATGAATGAATACGATATAGACGGGTGGACGGTGGAGGACCTCATAAATCCGGACGATGTGAATCTTCATCTTAAAAAGTTAAAGAAGTAGGGACAGTCTTGCCCAAATACTTGACCACACTTCGGCCGCCACGAGCCTCGGGTTTAGGCCCCAGGACTAAGGCGGCCGATGTTAATGTAAGACTTTTTTTAGGATATACTGGCAAACATTGTTTCTCCGGATGAGATTTCCGGTAAGTAAGGAGTTCTAATGCTACTTGGACGGATGAAAGATGGTTGAGCCTTTTTCGATGTCCCGTTGTCCCGGAACCGCCGACAAGATTCCTATTGGCGGGTTGATCTCAATATGCCCATAATATGGTTGATCAGCCATATGTTGGGTGGTTCAGCCCATGTTGAGCCAAGGTTAGGTTCTTGGTTACCTGGCCCAGGAGCTCCGCCTTCTATGATCGCGTGCCGTTTTTAGGACACGCTTCGAACCAAGCTCCTCATGCGTTCTTGCCGCTTCTCCCGCACCCTCCCCAATGCCATCGCCAGCATCACGCACAAAGCCAAGCCGCAGCGTAACCGCATCTTCCCCAGCCCTCGAACGGTGTGCCGTTCAAACCCAAACGAGACGTTCAATCGGCGGTTCACCCGTCCCACCGCGGTCCTGTACCGGTATTCCTTCGCCCATTTGTAGCTCTCCCGGGCAATCGGGGTGAATATCCGTCGGTCCACCGCGAGCGCCACCCGCACCCCTCCGGCCACGGGGCACTGTTCCCGCCCTTTACACGTGACCCCGTACGCCTTGGCTGGGCAACCTTCCTTCAGCGTCCCCCGATCTTTTTCAAATCCGCCGTTGCTCATCCGCCGCCGGCCCCCTGTCTCTGGACAGTAACAGTACACCGCTCCCCGCTCGTCATACACCACGTTCGTATGTCCTGGTAATAACCGCGTTTGCTCTCCATCTTTCCACAGCCGCCTCGTGTCGATCACGGGCTTGATCTCATACTCATCCCAGCAGCGACTCAGGAGTTTCGAGTCGTCGTACCCCCGATCGGCCGTCAGGACCTCTGCCTTTTTCAACATCTCGGGATGTCGTTTCTCCAGCTTATCCAGCAGGACATGTCCTTCTTTGACGTCGGAGCGCGACCCCTTGGTCACCGTATACGCCACAGGCAATTCATGCTTGGCGTCGACCACCAGGTGGAGCTTATAGCCAAACCACCGAACCACTTTCTCCCATGTCCCCCCATCCTCGCGCGACCCACGATAGGTTTTTACCCCGTATGCTGCATCCAGATCCCGCCGTCCGTCTTCCTTCTTTTCTTTCGAGGGACGGGACGCCCACGAGGCGATCGTCTTACTGTCCATCGCCAAACGACGCCCGAACTCCGGAAGCTCCTCACTCAGGGCTTTCACCAACGCGTCGAACATCGATTCGATCCACGATCCGTGCCTCACCAAGCTGCGGAGAAATCGGGTATAGGCGGCTGCGCTGGGAACGGCGTGCAATCCACAGTAAGCGTAAAATGGCGCACAGCGTGCCTAGCAAAGCTAGGCACAACTTGCCGGTGCAAGTCCGGCCGAGGTAGGGGCCAGATCGCCTCGTAGCTAGCAGGCATCTGGTGGTGAGAGCCTAAGGGTGAAGCCCTGCGAAAAGCCCGGATGGGTGAAGCAAAACTGCAGGCCGTAACATGAAGTGAATCCCGCCGCATCGTTAATTTAGACCCGAAAAGGACAAGAGGAAGCCGAGCCGCGTGTGCACCGGCGAAGGCCATGGAACGTGTGAAGAATCTGGAAGGGCAGCACGGAAGAATCCTCCGGTGTAGAGGGAGCGGTATGTAGTGACAGTTGTGCCTGGAACTAGTGCCCCTTCAGAGAACCTTGATCTTCTTTTGCTCACGTAGAAGTCTGGCATGGCGGTGTGCTTGTTTCGCCAACGCAGGTACGACCGGATCGCTGTGGCCAACGCCTCGTGATTTGGATAGTGACTCCCACGCAACACAAACGATCGTAACGGCGCAAAATGGCATTCGATTCGGTTCAACCATGACGCCTGGGTCGGTGTAAAAACCAGTTCTACATTGTTTTCTGCAGCCCACTCAGTCACAGTACGATGCTTGTGAGGTGAAAAATTGTCCAAGACCACGTACAGCCGTTCAGACCGGTGATACCGCCGGCGGAGCACCTTGAGAAAACGCAGAATATCCTGGTGCTTCTTGCTGGATGAGACGTGCCCGTACAGTTTATCCGCTTTCAGATCTAGAGCCGCAAACAAGTGCCTCACCCCGTGGGTGCGGCGGTACGTTGCCGGCAATCGATCGGGCCGACTTTTCGGGTACCATCCGCAACCGGAAAACGGCTGAATGGACAACGGTCCAAACTCGTCAACGCAGATGACCCGTCCGTCTTTGGGCGGATTCCGGTAGAGCGACTGGATTCGTTTTTTTTACCTCAAAGTCAGGATCATTCGAGGCTTTCCATGTCTTGGTGTGCTAGTAGGTGATGTCGGCTTCCTCCAGAATGACACGGATAGTCTCAATGCTAATAGAGGTCACGATGCCCCGCCTTTCGGCCTCCTCTTTGAGCTTGGACAGTGACCAATGGGTAAAGGGCAAACCCAGGGTGTTTGGCGGGATCTGGGCCAACTCAATGATCGCGGCTCTTTGTTCTTCGGTAAAGGTCCGCGGTCGTCCGCCCTTGTACCGAGGCTTTAAGGCCTCGAATCCATGCTGATTGAAGGCATGAATAATATGACGAATGTGCTCCTGAGAGAGGTGATACAACTCGGAGATCTCCGGCACCTTCATCTTTTGAGCGGAAGCCAACACGGCTAAAGCCCGTCGCACTTCAACGGGGTTGGATCCTTTGCGAGCAATCTTCACAAGTTTGTTGCCCTCTTCAGGTGTCAGGTCTCGGACAAAGATGCACATGATGATCACCACCTGGGATGATCATTCGACAGACAACTGGACATTCCTTCCGATTTATCCAACTACATTGCCTGAAAGGGCACTAGCCAAAGGCAAGGGTGTCCATCGCGAGGTCGAATCTGAAGGAAGCCGGAGGCAAACCCAAGGCCCGATGAACAACAACCTCATACGAGGCTACGCCGTTCGGATGAGCTGGCACGACACAGCGAAATCCAAGGCTGCCAAGGGGCGGTGGAGCATATGAGGCGGCGCGGGGGGAAGGTCAACGTTCTTATCCGGGTAGGCCTGCCGGATACACCAGGGAAACTGGCAACCCGGGTGCGTTCGCGAGAAGGACAAAGACAGCCGAAAACCCTGGACAGGGACTGCCCACGGGAGAAAGTGGTGAAGCCACGAGGGACCGTGGAGAGCCGAGCCCTTCTCCGGCACAAAGCGGAGCTTCACCTCGCGGAGAACAAGGTGACGGCCTGATGGAGAAGGTGGTGGCCAGGCAGAACATGCTGGCCGCCCTGAAGCGGGTGGAGCAGAACAAGGGTGCCCCCGGCGTGGACGGCATTCCCACGGAAAACCTCCGGGAACAGATCCGAGCCGAGTGGCCGCGCATCCGGGAAGAGCTGCTCACGGGGACCTACCGACCGCAGCCCGTGCGCCGGGTCGAAATCCCGAAACCCGGGGGAGGCAAGTGGATGCTAGAGATCCCCACCGTGATGGACCGCCTGATCCAGCAGGCGTTCCTGCAAGTGCTGACGCCGATCTTTGACCCGCAATTTTCGGAGGTCAGCTACGGGTTTCGCCCCGGAAGAAGGGCTCACGATGCGGTGAGATGTGCGCGGCAGTACGTGGAGGAGGGATACGAATGGGCCGTGGACATGGACCTGGAAAAGTTCTTTGACCGGGTGAACCATGACATCCTCATGGCCCGGGTAGCCCGGAAGGTAACGGACAAACGAGTGCTCAAGGTCATTCGCCGGTATCTCCAGGCAGGGATCATGGTGAACGGGGTGGTCATGGAAAGAGAGGAAGGGACACCACAGGGTGGGCCCCTGAGTCTACTGCGGGCGAATATCCTTCTGGATGCGGGGTAGCTCATCATAGACGAGGCGAACCCAACGGGAACAGTGAGTGTAGTCAAATCCTTATGCATAGAAATGTGAATTATATAATACTAATAACTAAACCAAGTGCTATGCCGAAATGGAGGGAGATTGATGGCCGAGTCCGAGGTTAAAGAGAAAAAAATTTCCCGCCGAGATTTTTTGAAAACTGCTGGGTGGGCCGTGGGGGGACTAGTGGTAGGAGGAGTTGTCGGGGGGAGCTTGGTTGCCGGCCTCGACAAGGGGCAAGTAGTCCAAACGGGCGGTTCCATCTCCGTGGATTACGGCAACGCACTCATGTACTTCTCTAAAGAGCAGTTTCAAGTTGTTGAGGCTGCGGTGGAGCGTATTTTCCCAAAAGATGAAAATGGTCCGGGGGCCAAGGAGCTAGGCATTGCATTTTTTATTGATCATCAATTGGCTGGATCGTGGGGCAACAATGCGAAAGAGTACATGTTACCGCCATTTTTCCCGGGCAGCCCGACTCAAGGGTATCAAGGTCAACTGAGACATCAACAGATTTTTGATGCCGGTGTACAAGGACTTGACGACTACTGCGTCAAACACTACGGCAAGCCCTTTGTTCAACTTGACCCCAATCAGCAAGACTCGGTGCTCGAAGCCTGCGAGAAAGATCAGATTCCATTAAAAGGGGTATCGAGTGCGTACTTCTTTTCCTTGTTCCGACTGGTAACCTTGGAAGGGGCGTACGCCGATCCTATGTACGGCGGCAATCGAAACATGGCTGGGTGGAAAATGAAGCACTATCCCGGCAACCAAATGTCGTATGCCAACGTTGTCGACAAAAACGGATTGGTAAATCTCGAACCAAAAAGTCTGAGAGATCATCTTGTGTAGGAGGAGTTTCGGATATGCCGACCAAATTGCCCAAAACCGATGTGGTCGTTGTCGGCGTCGGATGGACCGGAGGTATTATTGCAGCTGAATTGACCAAACAAGGTCTGAAGGTCGTGGGATTAGAGCGGGGAAAAGAAAGAACTACAAAGGATTATTACATGGTCCACGACGAGCTACGTTATGCGTTCCACTATGAATTGATGCAGGACCTGTCGAGAGAGACAGTTACCTTCAGAAACAATGAGCAGATGCGGGCCTTGCCCATGCGTCGTTACGGATCATTTTTGCCGGGCGAGAACCTCGGTGGTGCTGGAGTCCATTGGAACGGTATGACATTTCGTTTTCTGCCCTATGACTTTCAGATTTATAGCAAAACGGTAGAGCGATATGGAAAAAACAAGATCCCTGACGGAATGACGATCCAGGATTGGGGGATCACCTATGACGAACTTGAACCGTATTACGACAAATTCGAGAAAATGGCCGGGATTTCAGGGGAAGAAAACCCGCTGGGGGCAAAACGGTCCAGTCCGTATCCCAACCCACCGATGAAAGAGACCCCTTTGCTGACGTTGTTTAAGCAGGCGGCAAAATCTCTGAATCTTCACCCGTATATGTCTCCTTCTGCAAATTTGAGTCAAAATTACACAAATCCGGATGGCATTTCACGAGTCGCTTGTCAGTATTGCGGGTTTTGTGAACGATTCGGCTGCGAGTATGGTGCAAAGGCCGACCCAGTTGTCACGGTATTGCCTGTTGCCCAGAAATCTGGAAATTTTACCCTAGTGACCTTTGCTAATGTCCTCCGGATCATTCACGATGGGAAAACGGCCGCCGGTGTCGTGTATGTAGATACTCGGACTGGGGAAGAGTTTGAACAGCCTGCCGATATTGTCGTGCTAACAAGCTATGTTCTCAACAATACCCGGTTGCTTCTTCTCTCCAAAATTGGACGTCCCTATGATCCACACACCGGCCAGGGGGTGATCGGCAAGAATTACTGTTACCAAACAATGGGGGCTGCCGCCCAAGGCTTTTTCGAAAACAAGCAGTTCAATCTGTTTGCCGGTGCTGGGGCTTTGGCCATGTGTTTGGATGACTTCAACGGAGATAATTTTGATCACTCGTCCCTCAAATTTATACACGGTGCCAACATCTCAGTGAGTCAGACGGGACTTCGTCCCATTGCAAACAATCCGATATTGCCAGGGACGAAATCGTGGGGGAAAGATTTCAAGGCCCAATCGATTCGATACGCGAACAGCGTTTTCAGTGTCGGGGCACAAGGAGCGAGCATGCCACATCGCTATCATTACCTGGATCTCGATCCAATTTACAAGGATATCTACGGTCAACCGCTTCTGCGGATCACTTTCGATTTTGAGGACCAGGAGAGGGAATTGGTCGCGTTTCTGGGCCAACAGACGGAGAAGATCGCCAAGGCTATGGGGGCGGATAAGGTGGTGACAAACACCAAACTTGGGCCCTATAACATCGTGCCTTACCAGTCAACCCATAATACCGGCGGTGTGATCATGGGCGCGGACCCGCGTACCTCGGCGGTTAACCATTATCTGCAGATGTGGGACATGGAGAACCTTTTTGTAGTTGGTGCCTCCGCATTTGCCCATAACAGTGGGTACAATCCCACGGGTACCGTCGGGGCCCTGGCGTATAGAGCGGCAGAGGGAATCTTGAAATACCACAAAAATGGCGGCAGTTTGGCATGACTATGAGGTGACAGGGGGAGGGTACTATGGCCAATATCGGTATCCCAGGGCTCATACTCATTCTGATTGTGGCTTTAGTGGTATTCGGGCCGGCAAAACTGCCACAATTGGGACGCGCCGTGGGCGAGACCTTTCGGGAGATCAGGCGTTCCACACAGTCCATCGTTTTGGAGGAAGAAACTGTAGGAACGGAGAAAAAAGCCGATTAGTAAAGTTCCTGCCATGTTGAAGAAGGACTGGATGATTTCCCGCACAACGGTGGCTATAGCGGGCGGATTCGTGGCCGCTTTCGGGCTGCTGCTGGCTTTAGCTTCGCAGCGAGGATGGCTTCACCCGGGTGTGGGTGTGGGAATGCTTTTGCCTTGCTCCCTGCCAACTTTCTCAGCATGCCCATTCTCTTGTATCGTGCACCTCGGTGGGATTGGAAAGGGATCCGTCCATTTGGCTGCAGTCGCCTCAACCCGGATGGATGTTTCTCGGTTCGAAGTGGCTTGTCACCCTTTTTGACGGCGCTGTTGCTGGAGGTGGTGAGTTACGCGATAGTCCTGTTGCTCCTTCACGTGGAATCCAGCCACTTGGGGGAGATGATCGTGCCGGCTTCGGCGGCTATAAATCCGAGTTTTCAATTTCCGGGAACTTGCACTGATCGTGGTCCTGGGAACGGCGCTGTTCGGATTCTACATCGAGGCGTGGATCTGCCCGGTGTAGGATGTTTCGTGATGCTCGACAACGGACTAAACCGCGGGAGGAAACACATGGATACCTCAATTGTTGACTTTGAACGTGTGACGAAACGATACGGTCGGCGCCTGGCGTTGAAAGACGTCACCTTCACGCTGCCAAGGGGCAAGATCATCGGCGTGGTCGGGCCGAACGGCAGTGGAGAATCCACGCCGCCGAAATGGCGGTCTTTTTTTTACGTTGATGCTGTTTGCAAAAAGTTCTTGACCCGGAGCCTATGCGTATGGTAGGTTGGAGATATGAAACATATGTTCGTAACATACCGGCAGGAGAAGGGATGCTGGCCGGATTGGCGGGCCTTGATTATACTGAGGGTAGGCGGGGAGATCGTGGAGATATCGCGGAATTCAAACGATATTGTCGCGCGCCATTTGACTGTTGCCATGGCCCAGGGTGCGCTGGCGGCGATCGGCATCTCCGACGCTGTGGTGGTCGGAGCTTTGCCTGCGGATTTGCCGAGGGTGGAAGTACGCGAAGAGCGGATGGATATCCTGTTGGAACTGCAGGATGGCCGATTGATGCATCTCGAGTATCAGAAAAAGAAGGAGCCTAATCTCTACCGGTTTTTGCATTATGATGCCGCCATTGTCGAGAGATATCACTGTAAGGTTCGCACCATTGTCGTTTATACCGATGAGGTGGCCAGTGCTCCAGAACAGTTGGATGCCGGATCCATCTCTTATCGGGTAGAAAATTTGTATCTCAGCCGAATTGACGGCGACGCTACAATCGACACACTGCGCCAGCATGTGTCAGTGGGTGAATGGACTGCGGTCGATCGGGTGAAAACAGCGTTTGCGTTTCATATGCGTTTCACCCGGAGAACGCCGGAACAGGCATTTGACGAGATCGTGGAAGTGATTCGTCGAATACCCGATCAAGAGGAGCAACGCTACGTTGCGGCCCTCATCCTCGGGTTCAGTGCCAAGGCTTTAACCGATCAACAGATGAAAATTCTTCGGGAGGTGGCTGGGGTGGCCGACCTGCTTTACTCTGTTCAACGGGAAGCCATTGAAAAAGGTTGGAAAGAAGGTTTGCAGAAGGGATTGCAACAGGGTCGCGAGGAAGAAAAACGTGACATTGCTAAGCGAATGTTACAACGGGGTGTATCCGTGTCGGTTGTCGCGGAATTCACGGGTCTGACGGAGTCCGAGGTGGAAGAGATTATGAGAAGCCTCGACCGATGACCAGGATCGCTGGTTGAGCCGATACCGGCCGGTGGCGAAGGGTATCGTGGTGCGGGAAAAACGGAAGGTGAGGGGCCAATGACGGAGCGGGAACTGTTAGATGTGTTGGACACGCCGATCTATTTTATCGATGCAAAGCACGTCGTGGTCTGGATGAACCGTGCCGCCCAAAATGCGGTTCCAGGGATTGTCAAGGGGATGCCGTGGACTGACGTACAGCCCCGCCTTCCGCGAACCCACATCTTTAGGTTCCACGAAGTGCAGGTCGGCGGGGAACCTGGCGTAATGGTGGAAGGGACGCCGAGTGTGGATCCCGCGCTGCTGTCCGAGTTGGAACGGCTGCGCCAGGCCAATGAGGATCTTGAAACCATCCTGGACACGTTGTTTGATGAAGTTTTCGTCACCGATGGAGAAGGGGTGGTCCTGCGGGTCAATACGGCCGCGGAGCAGTTGTACGGCCTACAAAATTCCGATATCGTCGGACGAACGGTGTTTGACCTTGAGCGGGAACAGGTGTTTTACCCGTCGGTGGCCGCCATGGTTCTTCAGCGGCGCAGACGTGTGACAGCGCTTCAAGAGACGAAAAACGGCCACCGGCTGGTGGTGACGGGTAGCCCGGTTTTCGATCGCGAAGGGCGGATCGTGCGGATCGTTTGTTACACCCGGGATCTGACCTCTAGCCGGTCATGGCCCTCGGTCGCTGTTCAAGGAGTAGGGCAAGGCGTAGAAATACCCCGGGATTCGGGCCTGGTGGCGGAGAACCCCGCCATGAAGTCCGTCATGGATCTGATCCGGCGGGTGGCCCCCACCGATGCGACGATTTTGCTGCTCGGAGAGACTGGGGTGGGAAAGAACCGCCTGGCCCGCTTCATTCACGACCTCAGTTCCCGCCGGGCGAATCCCTTTGTGGAGATCAACTGCGCCAATGTCCCCGAATCCCTCTTCGAGAGTGAACTATTCGGCTATGAAAGCGGAGCCTTTACCGGTGCTCGGAAGGAGGGTAAGGTCGGCAAAGTCGAGTTGGCCCACGGGGGCACCTTATTCCTCAATGAGGTGGGGGAGCTGCCTCTTCACGTGCAGGGAAAGATTTTGGACCTCCTTCAGGAACGGACCGTTTCCCGGGTGGGAGGGGTGCACACCCGGAAGGTCGATATCCGGATCGTGGCGGCGACAAACAAGGATCTCCGCCAATTGGTGAAAGAAGGGCGGTTCAGGGATGACTTATATTTCCGCCTGAACGTCGTCCCTTTAACCATTCCACCCCTTCGGGAGCGGGGGGAAGATATTTGTACCCTCGCGGAGACCCTGGTTCACCACTTTTGTGACAAATATCAACTGCCGAGAAAAGCGATTCATCCCGACGTCATGGCGTGTTTCCTACACTATGCCTGGCCCGGCAATGTCCGGGAGCTGGAGAATGTGATCGAACGGCTGTGCATCATCGTGGAAGATGACATCCTGCTTCCGGAACACCTGCCTGAAGAACTTTGGTCATCGGGGGGGACCGAGCGAGGTGAGAAGGACGGGTATCTTGGGACAAAGGGAACGCCGGACAACGGAGGCCCACCGCCCAAGACTGTCTTCGGCTCTTCGCTGCCGGGGAAGGCGGCTTTCCAGTCGCACTCTTCGCCAGATATTCTTTCCCAAGGATGGGGCATTCGCCAGGTGTTGGAAGAGGTGGAACGGGAGCTGTATGCCCGGGCTTTACAACAATATGGAAGCACCTATGCCATCGCAAAACATCTTCGGGTGAGCCAACCCACCGTGGTACGGAAGTTAAGACAGTTCGGCCTTTCGGGCGGAAGGGCATTGGATTCTCAATAAAGCCTTACACCTGGGACTCCGCCCAGGAACTGAAGGCTCACGATATGGAATCCAGGGGGGAGGCCGTGACCAAAGACCCCGGGAAGTGAAGCCGGGCCGGGGCGGTTATTCCGACTCCCGACCGGCCGTGTTGGCTTCCGGTTATCTACTTGTCCTCTTTGGGAATGAGGACGGCGATCTCCTGGCCGACGTCCACCATTGCTTCGTTTTCCACGGAGAAAGCGGCAATGATCCCGTCTTCTTCCGCCTGGATCTCATAGAAGTTCTTCATCACTTCCACCAGCCCGATGGTGTCTCCCGACTTCACCGTATCCCCTTCGCGGACGTATACGTCCGACTGCGGGTTGGGCCGTCGATAGAATATACCGGGCAAGGGGGAAACGATGCTCTTGCGCGGTTCGGACATACCGGTACACCTCCTTCAGGTTGCTGCGTTTGCTACGTCGTGTCCTCAGGCAGAGGCGCCTTCAAAAGGGCGAATTTCGACGCCGTGTTCCATGAGGTGCTGGCGGATCACCCGGGCCAACTCCGGGGCGCCGGGCGTGTCACCGTGAATACAAATGCTATCGACCCTAACCGGGATGTCCTCGCCTTCTGCCGTTGTCACCCGATTCTCCCGAACGGCTCGTAGAACCCGATCGGCCGCTTTAACGGGGTCCAGGGCTGTCTCCACCTTCCGGGTGAACAAGATTTTGCCGTCGTTGGCGTACTCCCGATCGGCGTAAAACTCCGCCGCCACCCGCTGGCCCATCTCGTTGGCCACGCGATAGGTGGCGGAGGCCTCCATGCAGTACAGGATGAGGGACGAATCTACCCGCTGAATCGCATCGATCACTGCCCGACTGAGATCCTCGTCGTCTGCCATCATCATGTACAAGGCGCCGTGGGGCTTTACATGTTGGACTTTCAACCCGTAAAGAGAGGCGAATTCCCGCAGGGCCCCCAGTTGGTAGATGAGGTCGTCCTGAACCTCCTGGGGTGTGCAGCGCAGATACCGTCGGCCGAAGCCCACCAAGTCCGGGAATCCGGCGTGAATCCCCACGGCGACGCCGTGAGCTTTTGCCAATTCTACGGTCCGGCGCATCACGTGAGGGTCTCCGGCGTGAAAGCCGCCCGCCACATTCGCCGAGGAGATGTACTTCATCATTTCCTCGTCCCGTCCCATGGTCCAGGCCCCAAAGCTTTCTCCCATATCGCAGTTCAGGTCCACCTGCACCGCATAGGCCCCCTTCTATCAGCTTTGTCGCAAAAACGATTCCACTTCCAGAATCCTCGTCTGCCTCTCCCGGCGCCGGCGCAGGGCCTCGGCCAGATCGATTTCGACGAATTTCGCTTTCTGGTTCGTCCGGGTCTGGGCGATGCGATCGAGATCCGCACTGATCACCGTGCCGATGGTGGCGTAGCCCCCTCCCGTCACGGCGTCGTTCAACAGGACAATGGGCTCCACGCCGTCCGGGACCTGGATGGAACCGATGGGATACCCGCAGTCGACCACGTTCGACGGGTTGCTGCCGGCCCCGAAGGGTTGGGGGCGATCCACGAATTGTAAACGGATGCCCTTATACCGATAGCCCACGCGGTTGGCCTCGGGGGTGACGGTCCACTCGGCGGCAAAAAACTCCTGTTTACTCTCCTCGGTCAGCCGGTGTACGTACAGTCCCGGCACCACGTGGAGCTCCGCTGCCTCGGCAAAATTCGGACGCCATTTCTCGGGTACGGCAACCCCTTCCCTGGGCGCTCGGGTTTGCAAGTCCCCCTTCTCGAGCATATCCCCGGCTTTCAAGGCCCGCCCCTCATGGCCGCCGATGCCGCAGAGGGCGTAGGTCGAACGGCTGCCCATGACCGGCGGGACTTCAATGCCTCCTTCCACGGCGATGTAGCTGCGGGCTCCCTTTTGTAACATGCCGAAGGACAGCACGTCCCCGGACCGGGCAGCCACCGCCGTCCAGAGAGGGATGGGTTGTCCATTGAGAAAAGCGGGCATGTCGGCTCCGCACACGGCGAATCGAAGGTCTGCCCGGAATTCCAGTTCCGGGCCGAGATAAGTCGCCTCCAGGGTCGCCGCGGCCGGATCGTTTCCCACCAGCAGATTGGCCACGGTGTGAGAATATTTGTCGAGAGCCCCCGAAGGTGGGAGGCCGATGCTATAGTATCCGGGTCTCCCCAAATCCTGCACCGTTGTTGAAAGTCCGGGCTTTACCACGCGGATCATCGCTCCAGCTCCCCTTTCACGGCCGCGGAGAATCCGGCGGGATCCCGGATGGCGTCGTTGGGATTAAAAGTGATCTCCCGTATCCGGTATCGGAACGTCCCGTTTTCCACGGTGGCTCGAATGGCCTCGTACTCCTTCATGTCGATGGGCCGGAACCAGTAAATGTCTCCCGGCCGGGGAAAGACCATGGACTCCCGAAAATCCGGCAGGCGCTGGTCCCGGTCAAAAATCGGACTTGGGGAGATGCCGAACAATTGATATCCCCCCGCCCCCTCCACCGGGTAGATGGCCACAAAAGCGCCTCCGAATCCAAACGCCCGCTCCGGCGTATACGTCCGAGGCCGTACGTATTTGGGCACTTCGATCTGCTCCTCCCGGGGGGCGATCTGGAAACACCAGGGCAGCCCGGGCACAAACCCCGTCATGGACACAATGTACGGTGCTCGGCACAGAGCTTCGATAAAAGCCTCTGTCGAAGAAAACCCATTGATCCGCGCCGCGTATTCCAAATCTGTCGAGTTCGGGTCTTGGTGGCGATCCCGGGCCCGCATCAACGCCTCCCGGGTCCAGGGGTCATCGAAAAGGATCGGAAAATCCACCACCCTTGACGTGAGAGATACGTGGGCCAGATCGGTGGTGGACCGGTCTGCCGCCTCAAGGTGCCGCAACAAATCCTCGGGGGAGATCACGTCGGGGTCATACCGGACCATGTAAGACGCATTGGCCGGGCAGATGTCCGAGACTCCCCGAATATGATGCTCTTGAAGCTCCCGGGTGATGGCCATCACTCGGATGTTCGCTTCAAGGCTCATTTCCTCGGAGAGTTCGACGAAAATAAATTCATCGCCGCCATAAGTATAACGTGGGGTCGAATGTATGATTCATCCCTCCTTCAACCGGACAATCAAATAAATCCCCTGCAAAATGTATGCCATTTTTGCTTATCCTATCCGGAGAGCGCCTGGGCCAGGCTGTGCGGGTGATCGTCCTCTTTCCGGGGCCTGTCGTTGAGCGGATTTTGATTCATGCACGAATCAAAACGGAATTCGATCGTGCACAGATGAATTGTCCATCCCGGAAACATCGGCCATTCCGGGCTCTTCCCCGCATTGGCATTCATTTTGCATACCAACGTGGCAAGGGCCTGCGGGCAACTGTCAGTCGGAGGCCGACCGCGGCCTAGAGCCCGAAAAGGGGAAGGGAGCGAGGGAGTTTGACGCGTCGATTCATTGATTTAAAAACGTCGATCCCGGGCCCAAAGTCTCAGGCGTTGATGGAACGCCGGAAGGCTCGGGTGCCCAGGGGAGTCAGCAACGCCTCACCGATTTTTGTCGATCGAACAGAAGGTGCGTTAGTGACCGATGTGGACGGAAACACCTTTTTGGATTTTGCCGGAGCGATCGGCACCATGAACGCTGGTCACCGGCCCCCCGCGGTGGTCAAGGCCTTGCATGAGCAGGTGGACCGGTTTCTGCACACCAGTTTCCACGTGGCCATGTACGAGTCCTACGTGGCCTTGGCGGAAAAGCTGGCGGAATTGACCCCCGGAAACTTTGAAAAGAAGGCAATGTTTCTCAACTCCGGGGCTGAGGCGGTGGAGAATGCGATCAAAATCGCCCGGCGATACACCGGACGGCCGGCGGTGGTGTCCTTTACCCGGGGTTTCCACGGCCGGACGTTGATGGGCATGTCGCTGACCAGCAAGGTCAAACCTTATAAATACCAGATGGGTCCTTTTGCGCCGATGGTGTACCAAGCCCCCTATCCCTATGTGTACCGCCGGCCGGCGGGGATGAGTGAGGAGGAATACACCGATTCGGTGATCGCCCAGTTCAAAGAATTTTTCTCCGCCGAAGTCTCACCGGAAGAGGTGGCCGCCGTGATTTTTGAGCCCGTTCAGGGGGAGGGCGGCTTCATCGTTCCGCCGAAACGGTTCGTCGATGCGGTGAAGGAGTTTTGCGCCCAGCATCGAATTGTTTTTATTGCGGATGAAATCCAGACCGGCTTTGGGCGCACCGGGCGGTGGTTTGCCTCGGAACATTTTGGGTTGGAGCCCGATCTGATCACCGTGTCGAAGTCTTTAGCTGCCGGGCTGCCCATCAGTGGGGTCGTCGGCCGGGCGGAGATTATGGACGCCGCGGAACCCGGTCAACTCGGGGGGACGTACGGGGGCAGTCCACTGGGCTGCGCGGCCGCCCTCGGGGTGATTGAAACGATGCAACGGGAGAACCTGGTGCAGAAAGCGGAGGCCCTCGGCCGGCAATTGAAGGATCGGTTCACCCGGTGGTACGAGCGTTACCCATTGATCGGGGACGTGCGGGGCCTCGGCGCCATGGTGGCGGTGGAGTTGGTGAGGGATCGCCAGACGAGGGAGCCCGCCAAGGACGAGACGGCCCGGGTGATACAGGGATCCGTTCAGCGGGGCGTGTTGTTGATGGGTGCAGGGCTGTACAGTGACGTGATTCGGATTTTGTGCCCCTTGGTGACCACGCCGGAACAGCTGGACGAAGGGCTCGATGTCATGGAAGAAGCCCTGGCCGAAGTGAGTGGCGCGGTTTCGACTCAACAAGCTCGATAAATTGGGAAGGGACGGTATCGGCCGGTCTCATTCCCTCAGGAGGTGCGGCGATGCGGCGATACGGATTGTATGTCGATGGGCAGTGGACCCCGGCAGGCAGTGGGAAAACTTTTGAGGTCTACAACCCGGCCACCGGGGATGTGGTAGGGGAAGTGGCGGATGCGTCGAAAGAGGATGTCCTTCGGGCCGTGGATGCGGCTCATCGCGCGTTTCCCGGTTGGGCGGCGAAGACGGCGAAAGAGCGCTCGGAGATTCTCCGGCGGGCTTACGATTTGATGGTGGCGAATCTCGACGAGCTGGCGGTCATCATGACCACCGAGCAGGGCAAGCCTTTGGCTGAAGCCAAGGGAGAGATTCAGTACGCAGCCGATTTTGTCTTGTGGTATTCCGAGGAAGCGAAACGGGTGTACGGCGAAACGATCCCGGCTTCGTTTCCGCACAAGCGGATCCTGGTCCTGCGCCAACCGGTGGGCGTGGTGGCGGCGATCACGCCGTGGAATTTTCCCGCAGCCATGATCACCCGAAAGATCGCTCCCGCCTTGGCGGCGGGCTGCACGGTGATCGTAAAACCGGCCAAACAGACGCCCCTGACCGCCTGTCGGCTGGTGGAGATTTTCGAAGAAGCGGGGATGCCTCCGGGTGTGGTGAACCTGATTACGGGAAGCCGGGCTGCGGAGATCGCCGACACGATGCTCGCCGACGAGCGGGTGCGGAAGATCACTTTCACCGGCTCCACCGAAGTGGGTAAGCAGCTCATGCGCAAAGCGGCGGACACGGTGAAACACATCAGCCTGGAACTCGGCGGACACGCCCCCTTCCTGGTCTTTGAGGATGCGGACATCGATGCGGCGGCCCGGGAGGTGGCGGCGAGCAAATTCCGCAATGCCGGCCAGACCTGTGTCTGCACGAACCGGGTGTACGTGCACGAGTCCATCGCCGAGCCCTTTGCCGAGGCCTTGGCGAAGCGGGCGGCGTCGATGAAAGTCGGCAACGGCTTGGAAGAAGGAGTGGTCATCGGCCCGCTTATCGACCGCCAGGCTGCGGAGAAAGTTGAGGAGCACGTTCGGGACGCCGTCCAGAAAGGCGCTCGGGTGGTGACGGGCGGCCATCGGTTGAGCCGGGCCGGCACCAAAGGGGAAGTGCATTTCTTCGAACCCACGGTTCTGCTCGACGTCAGTGACGACATGCTGGTTCTTTACGAGGAGACCTTTGGTCCCGTTGCGCCGGTGCAGACCTTCCGGGATGACGAGGAAGCGGTCCGGAAAGCTAACGACACCCGCTATGGGCTGGCAGCTTACCTGTTCACCCGGGATCTGTCCCGGGCCGTCCGGGTGGCCGAGAGCCTGGAGTACGGGATTGTCGGTATCAACGATGGTCTGCCTTCCGTCGCCCAAGCTCCTTTTGGCGGCTTCAAGGAGAGCGGCCTGGGCCGGGAGGGCGGCCGCCACGGGATCGAGGAGTTCCTGGAAATCAAGTACGTATCCCTGGCGCTCGTCTGAGGATTGTTTCGCGGTAGGGTTGCGGCCGCGGGGGTGTTGAGAACCTCCGCGGCTGCCTCCTTTTCTTCCCACTCGTTAGAAGAATCGCACTTCCGCCACACCGGCGGTCACGATGTCTCCGCTTTGGTTGACGGCGGCCACTTCCAGCTCTGCGATCCGATCATCCTTTCGCAGGGTGCGCACGGTCCCCCGGCACGTGAGGACATCTCCGGGTTTGACCATGCGCTGGAACCGAACCTTCATACGCAGGATATCCCCTTTTACCCCCAGAAGATGGCGCAGGTATTGTCCGAGAAAACCCATGCTTAACATACCGTGGGCAATTACACCGTCCAAGCCCGCCTGCCTGGCGAACTCCTCCACTGTGTGAAGGGGGTTAAAATCCCCCGAGGCGCCGGCGTATTTCACCAGCTGCACCCGGTCCACCGGGGGCTTAACCAGCGGTTCGAGCTCCATGTTTTCGTTGAGTGTTTCCCACATCAGTTCCATGGTGCCACCCCCTCAGTCCTGTCGATAGATGATAGTCTCCCGCCCGGTGACCACCGGTAGGTCATTGATGTCTTTGGCCCGGGTTTCGATGACGATGAAGGTCATTCGCCCGCTTCGCCCAGCCCGATCGTAGACATCGATGACCTCTTGTTGCACCCAGTATCGGTCTCCCGGTCGCATGGGACGGTGGAATACGTACTCTTGTTCCCCGTGGAGAACACGATGCAGGTCAAACCCCGGCACATCTGCCAGGGGGCCGGGGATGACCCGGGCCAGGGTGGTGGCAAAGGTCGGAGGAGCGATGAGCCCACGAAAAGGGGTGGATTCGGCGAAGGCCTCATCCACGTACAAGGGCGACGGGTCTCCCACAGCTTCGGCGAACCGGCGGATATGTCCCTTTTCCACGTCGACGACATGAACGTTCGTCTTCTTGCCGATCAAGGAGCGATCTACCGGCATCTTGGCACCTTTCCTTTCTTTGAATAGGCTCATTGGCCATAAAGTCTGAAACGCCTCTGAAGGGTCAGGTGGCCCGCTTATCGGATGTCTACGACAATCTTCATCCCGGGACTGGAAAACTCCTGGTGTCAAACGGTCGGTCGGCCCGCGACATACAGAGTCTGTCCGGTAATGTACGCCGCATCGTCGGAGGCGAGAAATGCCACAGCTTTGGCGATGTCTTCGGGGGTTCCTACCCGGCGAATCGGATTGCTTTTTACAAACTCCTCGGTCAATTGTTCGAAGGAGATGCCGATTCGCGCTGCGGTGGCTCTGGTCATCTCCGTGGCGATAAATCCGGGAGCCACGGCGTTGACGTTGATGCCGAAGGGGCCGAGTTCAATGGCCATGGTTCGGGTCATGCCCTGGATCCCGGCCTTGGCGGCTGAATAGTTTGTCTGGCCTCGGTTGCCAAGGGCAGAGGTGGACGAAACGTTGACAATCTTGCCGGATCTCTGGGGAACCATGTATTTTTGCCCTTCCCGGGAACACAGGAAGGTGCCTTTGAGATGGATGTCGATCACCGTGTCCCAATCATCTTCGGTCATTTTGTACAACAGGTTGTCTCGAATCACCCCGGCGTTGTTGACCACAATGTCCAGTCGCCCGAAAGAATCCACCACCTGTCGGAAACACGTTTCCACCTGGTCGGCCTTGGAGACATCGCAAGACAGAGCGAGTCCGTCGGAGCCCATGGATTGGATCTCCGCCACGACCTCTTTTGCTCCCTCGACGTTCAAATCAAATACACCCACCCGAGCCCCCTCGGAGGCCAATTGCTTTGCAACGGCTGCGCCGATCCCCCGGGCCGCGCCGGTGACAATGGCGATTTTTCCCTCCATACGTCCCATCTGGCCAAAACCTCCTCGCTCCACATGTCGATCCCAAGGCGGTGAACCGCCGTTCATCGCGCCACTGTCATAGTAGCACAGGACTCGGCCCCCGCCCAGCGCGGAATTTTCACGAAGAACACATTTGATCAAAAAATTCCTTATTGTAATTGACGACCGAATGATCGGTTGGTTAAGATGAATGTGTGAGAGACAGATTTTCAATCCCGCGGATCAGGAGGAGGAGCAGCGATGAACACCCGGCACTATCCATTTTGGCCTGCGAGGATTCCGAAAAGTTTAACCGTGCCGGCGACGTCACTGTACGACAATCTCGAGGTCACTGCTCGGCGATATCCCGATAAACCCGCTATTCTCTACTATGGTGGCGTGATCCCGTATCGTCAGTTGAAAAATCGGGTGGATGCCCTGGCCGGGTTCTTGCAAAAACGGCTCGGTGTGACCCGGGGGGACCGGGTGATCCTATATATGCAAAACAGCCCAGCTTTTGTGACCGGGTTTTACGCGATTCTCCGGGCCGGGGCGGTGGTGGTGCCCCTCAATCCGATGAATGTCACCGAGGAACTGGCTTTTTACGTGGAGGATTGCGGGGCTCGGGTGGCCTTGGTCGGCCAGGAGCTCTATCCCCGCATTGCTCCCCTGTTGGGGGAGACGGTATTAGATCGGGTGGTGGTCGCCGCCTATTCGGACGACGTTCCGGAGGAAAGGGAATGGGAGTTCCCGGATGTGGTGGCCGCTCCCCGTATGGAAGCGCCGGACGAACGGGCGATCCTCCTCTCCGAGGCCCTGGAGGCCGGACTGGCGCCCGTCGATCCGGGGGTGCGCCCCGGCGAGGACTTGGCGGTGTTGCCCTACACGTCGGGCACCACGGGCAAACCCAAAGGATGCATGCATACCCATCGCAGCGTTCAGGCCAATATCGTCTCCGCCGTGGTGTGGTCGGGACTGACTTCCGAGGCTGCTGTACTGGGGACGCTGCCGTTTTTCCACGTCACCGGGCTTCAGCACAGCATGAACGCGCCGATCTACGCCGGCGCTACCGTGGCGCTCATGACCCGATGGGATCGGCAATTGGCGGCGAAGTGGATTGAGCGGTACCGGCTTACCCACTGGACCAACATCAGCACCATGGTGGTGGATTTTCTTGCCAACCCAGCCATCGGGGACTATGACATCAGCTCTCTGACGTCCATCGGCGGCGGGGGGGCCCCGTTGCCGGAAGCCGTGGGGGAGAGACTTCAGGCCATGACCGGCGTACAATATTCGGAAGGCTATGGCTTATCGGAGACGATCTCCCAAACTCACATGAATCCGCCGGATCGCGCGAAACTGCAGTGCATGGGGATCCCAGCTTTCGATGTGGACGCCCGGATCATCGACCCCGAGACCGGGAGAGAGTTGGGTCCCGGCGAGGAAGGGGAAGTGATCGTCCGTGGCCCCCAAGTGTTTCAAGGATACTGGAATCAACCCGAGGAAACCGCAAAAGCGTTTATAGAATTCGAGGGGGAAAGGTTTTTCCGCACCGGGGATATCGCCCGCTATGACGAAGAAGGGTATTTTTTCATGGTGGACCGGGTCAAACGGATGATCAACGCCTCGGGGTATAAAGTCTGGCCCGCAGAAGTGGAATCGATTCTGTACCGACATCCTGCGATCCGGGAGGCCTGCGTGATTGGAGTGCCGGATCCGCGCCGCGGGGAGACGGTCAAAGCCTTTATCGTACTCCGGGACGATCAGCGGGGACAGGTCGGCGAGCAGGAGATTATCGACTGGGCCAGGGAACGGATGGCCGCCTACAAGTACCCGCGTCTCGTTCAGTTTGTCGATCGCCTGCCCATGTCCGGGAGCGGCAAAATCCTGTGGCGAAAGCTGCAGGAGGAGGAATGGGCCAAGGCAAACACCACGTCGTGAGGAGGATGACCATGGCGAATCAAGTGAACACCGTACGGGGACCGGTTCCGGCCGATCAACTGGGAAAAACCATGATTCACGAACATTTTCAGTTTGGGTATCCGGGTTTTCATGGGGACATCACCCTCGGAAGGTACGACCGACAAGAGGCGCTGCGGGTCGGGCTGGAAGTGGCGGAACGTCTAAAAGCCCACGGCGTGCAATCGGTCGTGGACCCGACCCCCAATGAGTGCGGACGGGATCCGCTATTGCTCAAAGAAATATCAGAAATGTCCGGACTGAACATCATCTGTGCCACGGGGTACTACTATGAAGGCGAGTCGGCCACGGCGTATTGGAAGTTCCGGGCTTTGCTCGGAGACGCGGAGTCGGAGATCTATGAGATGTACATGAAGGAGATTACCGAAGGGATCGGCGACACGGGAATCCGGGCCGGGGTGATTAAACTAGCCTCCAGCAAAGACGTGATCACAGATTATGAAAAGATGTTTTTTCGGGCGGCCGCTCGGGCCCAGCGAGACACCGGGGTGACCATCGTGACCCACACGCAGGAGGGCACCATGGGACCTGAGCAGGCGGAGTTGCTCATTTCTCACGGGGCCGATCCGAACCGCATCGTGATCGGCCACATGTGCGGGAACACGGACGTGGCGTATCATTTGCGCACGTTGGATACGGGGGTCTCCATCGGGTTCGACCGTTTTGGGCTTCAAGGGTTGGCGGGGACACCCTTGGATCGGATGCGGGAAACCGTGTTGATTGGCCTCATTGGGATGGGGTACGCCGATCGGATTTTGTTGTCCCACGATACGGTGAACTGCTGGTTAGGCCGGGCCCTCGCCATTCCCGAGCCTCTCCTGCCGACGGTGGTGGATTGGCATCCCACTCACATTTTTGAAAATGTCATCCCTACCCTCCGGGAGGCGGGGATCTCGGAGGAAACGATCCACAAGATTCTCGTTGATAATCCCCAGCGCGTGTTCGGAGCTTGAGTTTTTGGGACACGTTTTATCCTCTAAGAACCGCCTGCCACCAGGCGGTTTGTTTTTTGGCGGCCTCCGCTAAGGCTTGTCCGTGCGGCTGTTGAGTGGTAGGCTAGATTTCGTGTGGGAGACGATACATAGGGGGGGTCCGCGGGTCGGCCGGACCTCGTTGAGTGAGAAAACGGACGTGGAGAGGAGATTTATCGGATGACCTGGATACAGGCGTTGTGGTTTGCGGCGGTGCAGGGAATTACGGAGTTGTTTCCCGTAAGCAGTGTGGCCCATGCTGTCATGTTGCCGGCGGTGCTGCACTGGCCGGTGGATCCGGATGGGCTGTTGCCTTTTACCGTGATGCTTCACTTGGGGACAGCGTTTGCGCTGCTCTTATTTTATTGGCGGGAGTGGCTGTCGCTCATCGGGTCCCTGTTTCACAGCCGGGCGCCGGAAAAGCGCCGGGTGTTCGTGTTGTTGGTGGTGGCGACCATCCCCGCGGCGGTGATCGGGGGGTTGTTTGAGAAAACTCTCCGTGCTCATTTTCCGTCCGCGGCGAGTGCCGCCTTTTTCTTGATGGTCAATGGCGTGATCCTCTGGATCGGAGATCGGCAGAGGCGCCGGGCGATGGCACGGTCCGACATGTTCCGCCGGATCGGCAGGGAGGATGAAGAAATTGCACGCCTGGGGCTGGGCCAGAGCTTTTTGATCGGGTCCGCCCAGTGCCTGGCGCTTATCCCGGGTTTTTCTCGGTCGGGCATGACGATGATCGCCGGGCTCTATGCGGGCCTCGGGTACGAGGCGGCGGCCCGGTTTGCGTTTTTGTTGGCGACGCCTGTGATCCTGGGGGCCGGGATCCTGGAGGTCCCGAAGCTTTTCCACGACCAGCACCGGGACTTGTTGGGCCCCGCCTTGGTCGGGGGATTGGCGGCGGGGGTGGCCGCTTTTGTGAGCGTGTGGATTTTGACGCGGTATTTTCAACAACAGGAGGTCCGGGCATTTCGACCTTTTGCGATTTACTGTCTAGTCATCGGGCTAGTAGCTCTGCTATACTTTGTACTGTAGAGTCGATGATCGGGTATGGGGGTGAGCCCCGAGTCTGGGCGTGGTTGGGGTAGGCGCATCGCCAGGACACGGGGAAGGCCCTCGTCCCCGTACTGTCTGAAAGTTCCCATTTATAGTGACGGGTCGTAGTTTTGCAGACTGACTTCGGCAAGGAAAGGGACGAGAAGATGGAAGTGACGATCCAGGGCACAGTGGTCCGGTCCCGGGTTTTTCTCGACAGCGATGATTTTGTGGAGCGGGGGCTGGTCTTTGTACAGACCGATCGGCCCGTCAACATCGAAGGACAGAGCTATGTGATGATCCCAGTGATTTTGGCCGATGCCGCCGCTCTCGATTCTCTGGGCGATCATATCTCGGTGACGGGTGAGTTGGTTCTCCGGCAGGTCCCCACCCCCTCCGGCAAGCTGACCTCCCACGCGGTTCCGGTGGTATGGATTGAGGCGAGGCTCCAAGAGAAAGCGCGTCCGGCCAACTGAGCCACTGGACGCACGAGAATCGCATGTGAAATAATGGGTCACAGGGTATCCTGTGACTTTTTTTGTTGGAAGGAGGGCGGGAAAACTGACGATGGGTGAGACGCGAATGGCCGAACATTGGAGATACCGGGTCTATCAAGGGGTTCTGGTTATTGGGGGCAGCTTGGTGGCGGCGTACGGGTTGCGCGGGTTTCTGGTGCCCAATCATATCATCGACGGAGGCATGACAGGAATTTCCATACTGCTGTCCTATCTGACCGGATTGAACATTGGGTGGTTCCTGTTGGCCCTGAATCTTCCTTTTCTCCTCCTCGGCTACAACCAGATCGGCAAAACTTTTACCGTCCTGACCTTCCTCGGGGTTGCGGGGCTGGCGGTTTGGACCTGGGTGCTTGGCTCGGCGGCCGTGGTGACCCAAGATCTCCTGTTGGCGGCGGTGTTCGGGGGGGTGATCGTGGGTCTCGGGGTGGGATTGGTGATTCGACACGGGGGTTCCATGGATGGAACAGAAATTGTCGCCGTGGTGCTCAGTGAGCGGTGGCCATTTTCCGTAGGCGAGATCATCATGTTTTTTAACGTGTTCATCCTGGGAAGTGCCGGATTCGTCTTCGGTTGGGACCGGGCCATGTACTCCTTGATCGCGTATTTTGTCGCGTACAAAACCATCGATGTGGTGGTGGACGGCTTGGATGAGTCCAAGGGGGTTTGGATTGTCTCCAACCGCGCCGAGGAACTGGGGGTGGTCATCTTGGCCCGCCTGGGGAGAGGGGTGACGTACCTCGAGGCCAAGGGCGGGTATTCCGAAGAGCCGAAGCAGATGATCTACACGGTGGTCACTCGGCTTGAGCTGCCGAAATTGCGTACCGTGGTGCGGGAAATCGACCCCCAGGCTTTCGTTTCCGTGGCGGATATTCACGAAACGATGGGCGGGTATTTTCGCAAGAGAAAGATCCACTGACGTTTGGGAGCCGTTGACCGGGGATTCTGTCGCATCAACGTGTAGGTTTGACAAACCGCTGCACCCCGTGCATACTATATGTACCGGATGATGTGGTACGCATGGTTCATACGGAACAAACGGGGCACGTTCTGCAGCGCGGGTAGGGAGAACGGCCGTGAGGGGAAGGGGGATCGGGATGTGGCTGAGGATTGATCCCAGATCGGAAGTACCCCTGTATCAACAGATTGTCGACCAAGTGCGGGAAGCGGTGGCAAGGAGGTGGCTAGAGCCCGGAACTCGACTTCCCTCGGTCCGGGAGTTGGCGGTCCAGTTGGCGCTGAATCACAACACTGTCGCTAGGGCTTACCAGGAGCTGGAACGAGAAGGATTGATCGAAACGCTCCGGGGTCGGGGGACCTTTGTGGCGAAGCCGAATCCTCGAATGCCTTCCCCCGATGATGTGGCGTGGATGGAAAAGCAGATTCGACAACTCCTCATCGCGGCGTACCATTTGGGAATCGAGCCGAAAGTTTGGCTGGAGATCGCCGGCCGGGTGGTGGCCGGCTGGTCTCAATCGGAGGGAGGTTTCTGATGAGCTGGGCGGTCGAAGCGCAAGATTTGTCGAAAACCATCGATGGGGTGCAGGCTCTTAAGGATGTGACGCTGCACATTCCGGCCGGGGCCGTGTTTGGCCTGATCGGCCCGAACGGCGCCGGAAAGACGACATTGATTCGCCTGATGTTGGGTATTTGGCAACCCACCGCCGGCAAGGTGCTGCTTTTTGGAAACCGGGCGGACGATCCCACGGGGATAGCCCGGCAAGGGGTGGGGTACGTGCCCGACATCCCGAACTGGCCGAACAATTTTCGCGTGGAAGATGTGTTGAAGTGGCACCGCCTCGTCTATCGGGGGTGGGACGAGCACCGGGCGGGGGCGCTGTTGGAGATGTTCCGACTCCGGCGCAAAGCGCTGTTTTCCACCCTTTCCAAGGGTCAAAAGATGCAGGTTTCCCTGTCCTGCGCTTTAGCGACGCATCCCCGGCTCCTGGTATTGGATGAACCGACCAACGGCTTGGATCCCGTGGTGCGGAGGGAATTTCTTCAGCTTTTGGTCCGCCAGGTGGCCGAAGATGAGACCACGATGTTGTTTTCGACACATCTCCTGGAAGATCTGCAACGGGTGGCGGATCACATCGGGGTCCTCTTTCAGGGGAGACTGCTGCTGTCCACGGCTTTGGCCGATCTGTGGGAGGAGGCCAGGAAAATCCTGGTGGTGTTCCGGCCCGAGGCGGAGCCCGACCTGTCCCAGTGGCCGGAAGTGTGGCGGGTGGAGCAGGAGGGGCGGCTGCGGGTCCTGTGGGTCGGGGGCTCCGCGGAGCGGGTGATGGAACGGATCCGGGCGTTGGAGCCCGTGTACTGGGAAGCGGTGCAACCGGCTCTGGACGATCTTTTTGTGGAAATGATGCGCCGGGAGGGGTACACCTATGGGGATCTGGAATTGGAATGACGCGGTGGCGTGGAGGGAGAGGCGCCAGAATACGTCCATGTGGGTGCTCGCGGTGGCGCTGATCTCTATTCCCGTCATCGGGCGGCTCCTCGGGGTGCAGTTGCTGGCTGGGGCGGGGGTGACGGCCGGCAGAATGGTTCGGGAGGCCGCTGCGCTATCCGTGCAGTCTCCCACGGTGTATATCGGGTTGTGGAGCGCGTCGGCTCTAGTTCTCGCCGTGACCGCCTGGTATCGGGAGTGGACCCATCAGGGGTTATCCACCGTCCTCGCCGGGCCGGTCGGGCGCCGCCACGTGGCGGGGACCAAATGGTGGACCGGCTGGTTCGTGCTCCAGGGGGCCGTTCTCGCCAACGTCCTGGTGGCTGTCCTCATGGGTGCCTATGATGCGGGTTGGTGGGCGGTCTTCGACTGGTGGCTGTCATCGGCCATCGGCCTTTCGGCCGTATACACCATCGGGTTTCTCTTTGCCATGTGGAGTGGAACGGCCCGAAGTGCAACCATCACCTCGGCTTTTGTCGTTTTTGGGATTCATGTATGGGTCCGAATTCTCGTCACGGCTCTCGGCGGGGTGTTCGGAGATTGGACATGGCTCGCGGGCCGGATCCGGGCGGCGGTGGATGTGGCGGTCTATTTGACCGTGTCGGAATACCTGGCCCAAGGAGCGGTGTTTGGGAACACCGGGCTAAAGATTCTACTTCTCGCCGTGGCTGCCGTCGGTCTGTGGCTCGGCGTGTGGACGTTTGAACGGCTCCCTTTGGAGCGAACGGGGAAGGCGTGGTTTTTCCGCTGGATCGAGACGGTGGGGCTGTGGATGGCCGGGATCAGCCTGTTTGTCATCGCCGGGTCGATGGGGGCGGCGGTTTTTGTCTACCTCGGAGGCGGAGGGACCGGACACGTGCCGTCCACGCCGGCGAGGGCGGGTGTTTTTCTGGTGGTCGGCGCTGTCTTTGTGTACTTGTTTCGCACTCTGGCCCTTTGGGCGGCCAGGCACAAGTATGCTCAAAGTTAGTGGAAATCCAGGGCGGTGACCGGTCTTTATCCGCCCGGTGGTTTCCACATGTGGGGCGGCGGAACGGGGATCATTTGGCTGCAGGTGTGGAATCGCCCCGAGAGTACCATTGAGTGGGACGGCCAGCGGGAAACGGTTCAACTCCACCTGGAGTAAGCGATAGTCTCACCGGACACCGTCTGGAAGAAAATGAATGAGGCCCCCGTCAGGATTGGGGGCCTTGTTGTAACGTCTGTATGATCTGGTCTTCCGACATGCCTTTTTGGAACGTGTAGGTGCCCGGTTTTAGATCTTGGTCCACGTGGGTGTCGGCGAGCTTCTGGTTGAAGGCGGCGACATCCTGGATGAGCCCTTTGTCGTGGAGAAACTGGGTCAGATCTCCGGCCGTCATCCCCATCTGAAGGGTGAAGGTGATCGTCTCGTTAGGCGGCGTTGCCTGCCCCTGGGCCGGAGGCGCAGCTCCCTCGGGTTTTGGCGCGGCACTTTCGGGCTTGGACGCTGCTCCACCGGGGGCCTGGGCGGCCGTACCGGACGCGGCCCCTTTTGTCGCGTTGGCGGAGGTGGGCACCAAGGTGTACCCGGCGGCACTGGCTAAAGCTTCCAGGCGCTGTTGGTTGTGGCCGGCCAGATACTGCCCCACTGATCCGGCGATCAGGGCGATGAGGACATAGGAGACCACCAAAGCCGCCCCCATCACCCGGGGTCGCTTCCACACGGGGCGGCTGGACAGCGCCGCCACGCCGCCGCTTCTCCACACGTCCCGGCGATAGATCAACCAGGTGTCCACCAAATGGTTTTGATAGGGAATCCGGACGAGGAACGAAAAACGCCCATCCCCTGTGTCCTCCACGGTCAGCACCTCGGCGGAGGCCAATTGCGCGTGTAAGTTTTGCCGGAGATTTTTGATCTCTTCCCGAGTTAATTCCAGGTGGGCGATGAGGTACTGTAACACTTCCGCATCAAACACGTCAGGACCCGGAGGGGCGCAGCCGAGGTCTTGAATACTCTGCTGAAATCCCCGGTGGATCGATGATTCAAGCAAAACATTGCGCTGGTTGGACGGTAACATACTCCCCATCACCTGATGTTCGTATTTTCAGGGTTTATCCAACTGGGACAAACCTTCCAGTTGGATCATACCAGAGCTTCGCCCGGGAGAGTAGTCTATTTCGACGGGAAAATAGTTCTCGCCGCTCCTTTTCCGATTTCGCCGGGTTTGCGGTATCATGGAAGCGTCGAGGGAGGAATGAGAAGGTGGTTGGCGGGATCGGAATCGCCGGTGCGGCGGGGCGGAGTGTGCAATGGCTGATTTATCTCATCGCATCGGTGGTCCCCATTCCGGTGGTGCTCGCTCAAGCGTTTCATCTGGATCCGGGGACGGCTGCCGGATTTATTTCCCGGGCCTGCTTGGTGGCCGGAGCCGCTTCACTGGTTCAGGGCCTGTGGGGCCACCGGATGCCCATTAACGATGGGCCGGCCGGTTTGTGGTTTGCCGTTTTTTTCTTGTTCGCCAGCGGGGCAGCCGGGGGTTCAGACGTTTCCCGGGCTTTAGAGATGGGCCTGTTGGCGGCGGGCACCTTTGTGGTACTGTTGGCGGTGACCGGGGCCTTTCGTATCATCCGACAATGGTTCACTCCTGCGGTGACGGGGTGTTACCTGCTCCTCTTGGCCGCCCAGATGGCCGGGCCGTTTTTTGAGGGGGTGCTCGGGTTGCCGGTGTCTCCCCACACGGTCTGGTTCGGTTGGGGGGGCGTGCTCACGGTCGCCATTATTCTTGCGGCCTCTCTGGGGCCGGTGCGCTGGCTTCGGCAGTACTCGGTGCTCGTCGGGATGGCGATCGGCTGGATGGCCATGGCTGCGGCCGGGTACCACTCCGGGGACGCAGCCAGGACCGGGGCTTGGTTTGCCTGGCCGGGTCCGTTTTTGTTCGGTCCCCCAGTTTGGAATTGGTCGGTGGTGGTGAACGGTTTATTCGTGGCCATTATCCTGATCAGTAACCTGGTCGCCTCGGTGGAAGCCATGGAGCGGATTCTGCAAGTTCCCCCCGCAGATATGCGCCGGGCCGGCTTCTGGCACGGGGTGACGACGGTGGCCGCGGGGGTGGCGGGAACGGTGGGGATGATCCCGCAATCCACGGCGTCGGGGTTTGTCGCTCTGACCGGCATTCGGGATCGGCTGCCATTTTTATGGGGTTCGGCGATGCTGGCGGCGATGGGTTTTTTTCCCGGAATTGCCGGATGGCTGGCGGCCATGCCCAGGGAAGTGGGATACGGCGTCATGTTTGCATCCTTTACACAATTGATTCTGGTGGGGCTGGACGCCATGCGCCAAGCTCACCTGGGTCCGGGGCAGCGTCAGGGTCTAGGGCTGGCCCTACTCCTTGGGCTGGGTTTGACAGCCCTTCCCAGTGGTGCGTTCCCTGCACTGCCTCAGGTGGTTCGCGTTTTTCTCAGCAATGGCCTGGTGGTCGGGACGTTGGTCTATCTCGTGTGGGATGGGATGTATCGTTGGATGGCCAGCCGGCGGACGAAGGGGGCCCTAGGGAGGGAACGGTAAGGTGAATCGCGAACCGGTGGAAGTGCGAGTGTGGGCGCACCGGGGAGCTTCGGCGGAGGCACCGGAGAATACGTTGGCCGCGTTCCGCCGGGCCGTGGAGATCGGCGTCGGGGGGATCGAGCTCGATGTGCAGTTGACCCGGGACGGCGTCCCGGTGGTCCTGCACGATCCGACGTTGGAGCGGACCACGGATGGCCGCGGCTGGGTGGGCGATTGGACTTGGTCGGAGTTGCGCCGACTCGACGCCGGGGCGTGGTTCCATCCGCGCTTTGCTGGGGAGCGGATTCCGACACTGGCCGAAGCTTTGGTGGCAATTCCCGAAGAAGTTTGGGTCAACATCGAACTGAAGACCACACCAGAGGTATATCGGGGCCTCGAAGAGCAGGTGGTCAACTGCGTTCGGGCGTCCGGGCGGCGCAGGATCATCTATTCTTCTTTCGATCACTCGGCCCTGGAGCGGCTTCAGCGAATCGATCCCGAGGCCCGATTGGGGTTGCTGTACGATGGGTTTCTGTTATCCCCTTGGAAATATGCCCGGCAGGCGGGGCTGAGGATTTACAGCCTTCATGTGCGGCACTGGTTTGCCGGGCGGGGCTTGGCCCAGGCCGCCCGCCGTAAGGGTTTGGCGGTTTTTGCATACACGGTCAACGATCCGCTCCGGGCGGCACATTTGTTTAGCTCGGGCGTGAATGGGGTGTTTACGGACAACCCCCGGCGGGTGCGGGGTTGAGGTGAGGGTGGGTGCCGGGATGGAAGGCGGGAAGTGGTTCATGGGGCGACAGGCCAAGTGGCGGCGGGTGCAACAGATCACCCGGGTGTTTCTCAAACACGGTTTTGGCTACCTGTGGGATGGGCGCAAGGAAATCGCGTCCCCGGAGCGGGGGCGGTCCATGGGAAGGCGATTGCGCCAGGTCTGCGAAGAGCTGGGGCCGACTTTTGTAAAATTGGGCCAGCTGATCAGCACACGGCCGGATTTGGTGTCGCCGGAGGTGGCGGCGGAGCTGGAGCAGCTTCAGGATCAGGTCCCCCCCGTTCCCTTTGAAGTGATTGCCCGCCGTCTAGAAGAGGAATTTGACAAACCCATAGACCGCTTGTTCTCGTTTATCGATCCGACTCCTCTGGCTGCCGCCTCCATCGGACAAGTACATAAGGCCAGACTCCCCTGGGGCCAGGAGGTTGCCGTCAAAGTGCAAAGGCCGGGCATTGAGGGGCAGATTGAAACGGATGTGGCGATCTTGGAAGAGTTGGCGGCCTGGGCCGAGGTGCACACCCAGTGGGGAAAGATCTACCCCCTCACCGCCATTGTCGGAGAGCTTCGGCAATCTTTGCGCCGGGAGCTGGATTATCGCCTGGAGGCCCAGTATGCACGGCAGATGCGCCGGCGTTTGCCGGATGATGGTAACGTGTACATCCCCGAGGTAGTGGGGGAATATTCCACTCGTCGGGTGTTCACCGCCGAGTATATGGAAGGGTCCAAATTGTCTTCCCGGGCGGTGGAGGCGCTCGGTCAGGAACGAAAACGGCGCCTCGCCCGGATCATTGCAGAGACGATCCTCCACCAAATGCTGGTGGACGGCCTGTTTCACGCCGACCCCCATCCAGGCAACTGGCTGGTCAAGAAAGACGGCTCCCTGGTGCTGCTCGATTTCGGCATGGTGGGAAGGCTGACCCCGGAGCACAAAAGCCAGTTGGCAGACCTGATCATCGCGCTCATGCGCCAAGATACCCCGGCCATTGTCGAGGCGCTGCTCAATCTGGGGGTAGCTCCGGCCGATGTGGACCGGGACGCCTTGTACCGGGACGTGGAAGAGATTCGCGATCAGTTCTACGAAGTGCCCCTTCACGAAATCGACATCCGGGATGTGGTGCAACTCACTTTCGAGTTGTCATTCCGCCACCAGATCCGCCTGCCGACCCATTTGACTCTGGTGGGGAAAGCCATGGTCACCCTGGGCGGAGTGGTGGAGCAGCTCGATCCCTCTCTTAGTATCGTGGAGTTGGCAGAGCCCTTTGGAACGGAATTGTTTGTCGGGCGCTATACCCCCAGAGCGGCGGCGGTGAAGCTGGCGGCCTACGGCCGGCGATGGCGAAAGATTGCCGAAGAGGCACCGGACTGGTTGGCGGAGTGGGCTTCGGCGGCGGGGGGCGGCGAGGTGCGGCTCGGGTTGCGCCTCCGGGACGGACAATGGGCGCTGCGTCGGGTGGAGCGGGCGGTGAACCGGTTGGCGGCCAGTGTGATCCTCCTGTCCCTGGCGGTGGTGGTGGCGGCCTTGGTCCTCGGGGGATTCGCCCGTTCTCCAGTGCCCACTTGGTTTTATACCGCCTTGACAGTGGGGCTTGCGGTCATAGCCGGGATAACGTTATGGTTAATAATGGAAATTATGCGGTCCGGGAAAAAATAATCTCGGACCGCGAAACGGGCATATGGGAGTCAAAATATATCCACCATTCTAAGGTTTCACGTGGAAAACCAGTCAAAATAGCGGTTTGGGCAGCAAAATGGCGTCGAAATTTGTCGCAAATCATCGGATTGCCACGAAAAAAACGTGAAGGGGGAGCGCCCGATGCGGCCAGTTCTTTATATCGCCCGGAAACTGCCCGATGAAGCTTTGCGTGTGGCAGAAAATGATTGTGAGGTTCGCCTGTGGGACCGGGAGTCCGAGCCTGTTCCCCGGAATGTCTTGTTGGACCAATTGCGGGATGCCGAAGGCCTGGTCTCCGTGCTGACCGAACGGGTGGATGAAGAGTTGCTAAAAGCTGCTCCGCGCCTTAAGGTGGTGGCCAACATGGCGGTGGGCTACGACAACATCGATGTGGAGGCCTGCCGCCGCCACGGGGTGATCGTGACCAATACGCCGGACGTGCTGACGGAGACCACGGCGGATTTAGCTTGGGCGCTGCTGCTTGCCACCGCCAGGCGGCTTCCCCAGTCCGCCGAACTGGTTCGAGATGGGGGCTGGACCACGTGGTCGCCCCTGGGACTGACCGGTTTAGATATCTATGGCAAAAGCCTGGGCATTCTCGGCATGGGCCGGATTGGAGAAGCGGTGGCGCGCCGGGCTCAGGGGTTTGGCATGACCATTCTGTACCATAATCGCCGCCCCCGGCCGGAAGTGGAGGAGCGCCTGGGCGCCCGGTACCTGAGTTTGGACGCACTCCTGCGGGAGGCGGACATCCTGGTCATCCTCACCCCCCTGACGGCGGAAACCCGGCACCTCATCGGCCGCAACGAACTGGCAAAAATGAAATCCACCGCGATCCTCGTCAACGTGTCCCGGGGGCCGGTGGTGGACGAGGAAGCGTTAGTGGACGCCCTCCGACAAGGGGTGATCTGGGGGGCGGGCTTGGATGTTTATGAGCGGGAGCCGATTGGGGCCGATCATCCCCTGCTCCAGTTGGATAATACCGTGTGTCTCCCCCACATCGGCAGCGCCACGGTGGCCACCCGCACCGCCATGGCCCGGTTGGCGGTACAAAACGCCGTCAACGTCTTAAAAGGCGAAAAGCCCCTGACACCGGTATGATTCCCCCTCAGGGGACGCAGGCTGCCGATGGGGAGGCCTGGGGATGGGCGCGAAGGCAGGGTAAGGGACTTGGGTACGGTCAGGTATAGCCCGGGAGGTTTCCCGGGCTTCTTTTTTGATGAACAGCAGCAGATGCCGACTTGATTTTTTGATCGATTGGGTATAAATTTGTTCGTGTTAGATCAAAACGGGGGTGGTGGTGATGGCGAAGCGTACAAAAGATCTGATTTATCAAGGGGCGGTAGAAGTATTTTCAAAACGGGGTTTTGGGGATACGACGATGGACGCCATCGCTGAACAGTGCGGCGTCGCTAAAGGGACCCTCTACTATAATTTCAAGACCAAGGAAGAACTGTTCACTTACGTGATGCGCCGGGGCCTCAGCCAGTTGACTGATCGGTTGCGGCAGGCGCTGCTCTCCACAGAAGACCCGGTTCACAAATGGGTCCGGGCGGTGGAAAGCCAGTTTCGCTTCTTTGAGGAAAATCGGGCCTTTTGCCATTTACTGGTTCAGAAGATTTGGAGTGCCGATGTCCAGGGTCAACTGTCCGTGCAGGAGGTGCTGAGCGAGTATTTCCAGCTCCTCGATGACCAGTGGGCCGCCGCCAAAGCCCGGAATTGGATCGATGATCGTGCCGACGTTCAGACCCTTTCCGGCGCCTTTTTCGGCATGGTGGTGATTCCAGCGGCCCGGGCGGTGCTGCACGGGGGCGCGATCGACGCGCCCGAGCGGGTGCGGACGATCGTCAAGATGATTTTGCGGCAGATGAAAGGAGTATCTGACGATGAATTGGCGTCCTTGGGGGATTAGTGGCGCGGTGGCCGGGGTGACCGCTTTGGTTGCCGGTGCCTTGTTTCTCCCGGTTCACGCGCAGCAGAATGGTTCTCCCCAAAGTGGTATCGTCGAGCAGCGAGAGGTGGATCTCAGTTTTAAAATAGCCGGGCGCATCGAGAGTCTTTCGGTTTCCGAAGGACAATCGGTGAAAAAGGGCCAGGTGTTGGGGCGGCTTGAACACGCCGATCTTCAGGCGAAGGTCGAGCAGGCTCAAGCGGCGGTGGATGCTGCCGCGGCGAACGTGCAAAAAGCCGAGGCGGCGGTGGGTGAGACGGACCAAACCACCCGGGCCAAGGTCTCTGAGGCTCAGGCGGCGGTGAAAGTGGCCCAGGATCAGTTGGCCGGCTTGCAACAGGGCAGCCGGCCCCAGGAAATCGCCCAAGCCCAAGCGAAGGTCGACGGGGCCCAGGCGGCCTACCATCAGGCCCAGGATGCCTACGACAAGGCGTTGAAATTGTACCAGTCGGGGGCTGTATCCGAGGCCGAGAAAAACCAGGCGGAACTCCAACTCTCCCAGGCTAAGGCGGAGTACGAGGCCGCCCAGAACCAACTCCAATTGGCCCAGGCGGGTCCCCGCCCGGAGCAGGTGGACGCCGCGCGCCACCAAGTGGAACAGGCCCAGGGCGCTCTCCAGGAGGCCAGTGCGGGGCGGGACCAGGTGGCGGTGGCCCAGGCGGATGTGAAAGCCGCCCAGGCGCAACTGGAACAGGCGAAAGCCGGTTTAGATGAAGCACAGACCTATCTTTCGTACACCGAGCTCGTGGCCCCAGTGGATGGGATCGTGGTCAAGAAGAATTTCTCGGTGGGAGAAATGGTGAATGCCGGCGATCCGGTGCTGACGGTGGCGGATCCGGCGGACAAATGGGTGTCGATTTACGTGGGGGAGAACCAGCTTCCCCAGGTGAAGGTGGGGGACCCGGTTTCTCTGGATATTCCGGCCCTTCACCGACAGGTGAACGGCCGCGTGGAGGAGATCAACCCGGCACCTCAGTTTGCCGTGACGAAAGCCACGAACCACTTGCAAGATCGCGATATCCAATCGTTTCAAGTAAAAATCAAGATTGAGGACAATCCCCAGGATGTGTTGGCCGGGATGACCGCCGTGTGGCAAGGGGCGAAGACGCCATGACGTTATCGGACATGTTGGCCGCTGAGTGGAGGGCGCTGATCCGGGACCGGCGCATGCTCGCCATCCTCCTGCTCGTGCCTGTCGCGTACCTGGTTTTGTTCGGGTTTCTCTACAGTGAGCACAAGGTGCGGCATTTGCCCACAATCTATGTGGATGAGGACCAAAGCGCCTTGAGCCGGGAGATTCTGGAGGGATTCAGCGCATCGGAAGGTTTTCAGTTAATCGGCCCGGTTGCCTCCGAAGCGGAGGCGTTGGATGCCGTCCAGCGAGGGGAGGCGTCGATGGCTCTGGTCATTCCCCCGGATCTGTCCCGGACGGTGAAGCGGGGGCAGGAGGGGAAGATTCTGGCGGTGATCGACGGCAGCAATATGATCATCGCCAACAGCGCCCTCCAGAACGCCAACGCCGTGGTGCAGACGTTCTCGGGAGGAATCGCCATCCAGCGCATGGAGGCCCGCGGTCTGTCTCCGGATTATGGGTACGGTCTGGGGTTTGGCTACCGGATGTTGTTTAATCCAACGCTGAATTACAGTGATTTTCTCTTGTTGGGACTGGCCGGGACCGTGTTTCAACAAGTGATCTTGCTCGGCGTCTCCTTGGGGGTGACCCGAGAGAAGGAGCAGGGGCGATGGGGGGCGTATTTGGCGGGCGGCCGCCGTCCGGGTACCGTGTTTCTGGCGAAAACGCTTCCGTACTTTTTGATCGGCCTTTTCGATGTACTCCTGGGGGTCGGTGTGGCCGTCCGGGGATTCGGTGTTCCTTTTCAGGGGGCCATGATGCCCTTTGTCGCTCTGTCGGTGGCGTTTGTGCTGGTGCTCGTGGCCTTGGGGTTTGCCGCCTCGTTGTTCTCCCGGGGTCGATTGGAGGCGACTCAGGTTTCGATGTTGGTGGCGGTGCCTTCCTTTCTGCTTTCGGGGTTCACGTGGCCCTTTCTCGCAATGCCGGCTTGGGTCGCCGCCCTTGGGCACTGCCTGCCCCTCACGTATTATGTGGACGGGCTGAGGGAGGTGGCGCTCAAAGGGAACGGATGGCTCACGATGCGGACGGACATAGAAGTGTTGTTGGGCATGGCTGTCGGTTTGATCGTTGTGTCCCTGGTGGGCGTCGTGATCCAAGGCAGGATCTCGGCCAAGAAGTGGGCGGCCGAAAGGGTGTAGTCGTCGCTCGGCACTTCCCTGCCGACAGAGATCGATCATTTGTATTAAAATGAAGACGTGTGAAATTCTCAGGGAAGCCATATGAAAACCATGGCACCGGGGATCTGGCGGAGGGGTGCGGGTGCTCGTTGCGTTTCTCCACGGTTTGATTTTGTCGCTGGGGCTGATTCTTCCCATCGGTATGCAAAATGGATTCATTCTCACCCAAGGGGCATTGCACCGGCGCTGGTCCCGTTCCCTTCCGGCAGTGATAACGGCAGGGATCTGCGACACGCTGCTCATTGTCCTGGCCGTCGTCGGCGTGTCCACCGCTGCTTTGCACGTGCCCTGGCTGAGGGGGTTGTTCGGCGGGGTGGGGATCGCTTTTATGCTCTACATGGGGATCTCAACCTGGCGGGATAAGGGAGGAGACCGGGAGGCGGATGGTTCGACGGTGGCTTGGCCGCCCAGACGGCAGGTCGGGTTCACCGTTTCCGTGTCGCTCCTCAATCCCCATGCGCTCATTGATACGTTGGTCGTGGTGGGCGGTGCGGCCCTGGCCTACTCCTTGTGGCCCCAGCGCCTGGCCTTTGGCCTGGCGAGCGTCATGGTTTCTTGGCTCTGGTTTTTCGCCTTGTCGATGGTGGGCCACGCCATGGGACGGGTGGTGCTCCGGGGATCGTCCCTTCTGGTGATCCAACGTATTTCCGCGGTGATGATGTGGGCATCGGCGGTGTATCTCGGGTATATTTTGTACACATTTTCATGATGGGAGGTCGATCGCATGGTTCGGACAGTTTTAGAAAAAATGGTGGATCTCGCCACAGCCGGGTTTGGCTTGGTGGCTGCCCTGGCCTGGAATGACCTGATTAAACAGGTGATCCAGGATTTCATCGCGCCTTACGTGCCAAAGGGCTGGGGGTTGTTCTCCATGGTGCTCTACGCCCTGGTGGTGACCGCTCTCGCGGTCTGGGTGACGTCTTACCTGGGAAAACTCGTGGCGATTCGCAAAGATAAAGAGGAAGATCGGGCGGAGGGGGCCGCTCTTGATGAGGCCCCACAGCCTCTCGTCCTTCGGTCCGAAGACATTGAAGAGGCGATTTTTCGAGCGATGGTTCGCTTTCACAAAATGGACAAGGAGTAGCAGGTTCGCTACAGTTTTGTTTACATTTCGCTACAACAGTATCACCTTTCGTCCCCAAAAATGCCTTTAATTTCGGGTAAAGTAGTAGATGGGACCCGTTATCAATTAAAGGAATTTTTCGGGTTCCGGAAGGGGCGGGTCGAGGTGGCCGAGGTCATCCTCTTGAGTCGGATCCAGTTTGCAGTCACGGTGATCTATCATTTCTTGTTTGTGCCCCTGACGCTGGGCTTGGTCGTGCTGGTGGCGCTTATGGAAACGCGGTATGCGCGCACCGGCAACGAGCTGTATCGGCGGATGGCAGATTATTGGGGCAAACTGTTTACGATCAATTTTGCGCTGGGGATTGTCACAGGCATCACCATGGAATTTCAATTTGGTACGAACTGGTCGGAGTACTCGAAGTTTATGGGGGACATTTTTGGATCGCCTCTGGCCATTGAGGCGCTGCTGGCGTTTTTCCTGGAGTCCACGTTTATTGGGGTATGGCTGTTCGGGAAAGAGCGCTTTCCGAAACTCCGGGCTCTGTCCATGTGGATGGTCGCCATCGGGACCAACATCTCCGCCCTCTGGATCATCACGGCGAACGGTTTTATGCAAAACCCTGTCGGCTATACAATCCAGGATGGACGGATTAAGCTCGAAAGTTTCCTGCAGGTGGTCACAAACTCTTACACGTGGTATATGTTCTTCCACACGGTATTGGCCAGCTATATTGTCGGTGCGTTTTTTGTCCTCGGAGTGAGTGCCTATCATCTGCTCCGCAAACAGCACGTGGAGTTTTACAAAAAATCCTTTCAGTTCGGTCTGGTTATGGCCTTGGTCGCGACCTTGGCGGTCCCGTTGGTCGGGCATTTTCAAGGGATTCACACGGCGAAGGTGCAGCCTGCCAAGGCAGCGGCTTTTGAGGCCGTGTGGGAGTCCGGGCCGAATCAACCCTTTACCGTGTTCTCCATCCCCGATCCGGCGAATGAAAGGAATTTACTCGATTGGGGCAAAATCCCGGGCGTCGGTAGTTTGATGTACACGAATTCTTTCAGTGGATACGTGACGGGCTTGAAGGACATTCCAGCCGATCAGCGGCCGAATGTCCCGGCGGTTTTCTGGAGCTTTCGTCTCATGGTGGGCCTTGGATTCTTGTTTCTCGGCCTCGCTTGGTACGGCCTGTACCTGTGGAGAAAGGGGCGCTTACTGGATTCCCGGCGGTACCTCAAGTTGCTGTTGTATTCCATTCCGCTCCCTTACGTGGCGATCAACCTGGGCTGGGTGGTTACGGAGATGGGTAGGCAGCCGTGGATTGTGTACGGTTTGATGAAGACCAGTCAGGCTGTTAGCCCCATCGCCCTGGGGGACATTCTCTTCTCCCTTACTGGGCTGGTGGTCTTTTACACGTCGCTGATCGTCGCGGATGTGTATCTGTTGCATAAATACGCGGTCCGGGGCCCGGTGGACCCGCCGGCAGAGGGCTCGGTCAAGCGCGGCGGCAAAACCCCGGCCCGTGCGGCCCAGGCGTAGTTGCAGCAAGGAGGGGAACACGATGTTGAGCCATGAAACGTTGGCAGTGATCTGGTTCGGTTTGTGGGCGGTTCTTTGGATGATGTATTTCACTCTGGACGGGTATACCCTGGGGGTGGGTATCCTGTACCCCTTCGTGTCCCGTTCGGAGCGGGAGGAAAAGCAGTTACAGGAGACGGTGGGGCCTTTTTGGAACGGAAACGAGGTGTGGCTGATTACCGCCGGGGGAGCGACCTTCGCCGCTTTTCCCCTCGTATATGCGATGATGTTCAGCTACTTGTACGTGCCGCTTTTCCTGATCCTGTTTGGCCTGTTTTACCGGGCGATCGGGCTTGAGTTCATGCACAAAGACCGCGGCCGGTTCTGGCGGGCGAGCTGGAAATGGGCCTTTTTCGGCGGCAGTTTGCTCGTGGTACTGTTGGTGGGCGTCGCCTTTGCGAACATGTTCTACGGGCTGGCTTTCGATGCCCACGGGAATCAGACGAACGTGTTGACCTTGTTGAACACCTACGGAATTCTGGGAGGACTCACGTTCCTGTCCCTGACGTTGGTCTCGGCGGGGTCCTGGGTGGCCCATAAAGTGAGCGGGCCCCTGGAAGGGCGCATGTTGTCTGTCGCCAACGTGGCCTGGTTTGTCGCAATTGGCCTTTACGGTCTATTTATGGTGGCCACGGCCAACCGGACCCAGGTTTTGGACAATTTCAACCGGCTGCCCTTTTTGTACGTCGTGCCCGCCCTAGCCGTGGTGGCCTTGGTCGCGGCGAAGTTCTATCTAGGGAAAGGCCGGGCCCTGGCAGGATTTTTCGCGAATTCCCTGGTGATTTTCTTGACCGGGGCCACGGGATTCATCGGCATGTTTCCGAACATGCTGATCTCGGCCACCGACCCGGCAGCTAGTGTCACCCTCTATGAGGCGGCCGCCAGTCCGCGAACTCTGACCATTATGCTGGTTGTGGCGGTAGTACTCGTTCCGGCGGTGATCACGTATCAGCTTTGGGCGTACCGGAAGTTTGCGACCAAGATCAAACCGGAGGAAGCAAAGGGGTATCATTAACCGGACGGGGACGCGACCGGTTTGCGGGAAGTGCTGGACTACCATCGAAGGAGCCTGGCCGGTGGTTTTGGAACCCGGCCAGGTCTTTTTTTTGTATCGGGGCACAGGCCGGCGGGATCCCGTGGTTCTTTTTCGCCACTGTAGCAGCCCTGAAGATGGAGCCGCGGGATATAATGAACAATAGGTGCAGAGAGGGGAGGCGGTGTCAGCGTTGGCCAGAATCACCCGGGGAGAGATGGGGGCGGCTCTGCCGCTCCGGGCGGTGCGGCAACGGGCGGGGTATCACTGGTTTGTGGTGGGAACGGTGTGTATCGGTGCCTTTATGGCCGCTCTGGACGCCAGTATCATCAACATCGCCTTGCCGGTACTTAAAGAGCAGTTAGACGTCGGCATGCATATTATCGAATGGGTCAGTCTGGTCTATCTGTTGACCCTCGGGGGACTGATTGTCCCCTTCGGTCAGCTGGCGGATCTGTTCGGCCGCAGATGGATGTATGCCCTCGGTTTTACCGTATTCATCGCGGGTTCCGCGATGTGCGGCCAGTTGTTTCTCGCTTTGCAAGGAGTCGTGCAGCAAAGTGCAGCGCCCCTCGGTGCGATGATTGGCGCCTTTCGGGGGTCTTTTCTTATAGTGGCGGGGATTGCCGCCGTAACCTGGATCCTTTCCTCATCAAGGGTCTTTGATCCTGTACAAAAATAAGGGGTGTTCCCCATGACAACAACTAATAATAAACCCAACCGCTTGGCCAGGGAAAAATCGCCATATCTGCTCCAGCACGCGTATAACCCAGTGGACTGGTTCCCTTGGTCCGAGGAGGCCTTTGAGAAGGCCAAGAAGGAAAATAAGCCCATTTTCTTGTCGATCGGATACAGCACCTGTCATTGGTGTCACGTCATGGAACGGGAATCCTTTGAAGATCCCGAGGTGGCGGAACTTCTGAACCGCCATTTTGTGGCGATTAAAGTGGACCGGGAGGAGCGGCCGGACGTCGACCATCTGTACATGGCCGCGTGCCAGGCCCTGACCGGGCAAGGAGGTTGGCCGCTCACCGTGTTCTTAACACCGGAAAAAGAACCCTTTTACGCCGGAACTTATTTTCCCAAGCGGAGTCGATATGGCCGCCCGGGGCTGATGGAACTGTTGACCCGGGTGGCGCAGTTGTGGGAAAAGGGGGCGGACCGCGTCAAAGACGCCGGGAGGCATCTCACCGGCCAGATCGGGGAAGCCCTGGGTCGGACGGCCCAGGGAGAGGTGGATGCGGGAACGCTCACCCGGGCCTTCGAGCAGCTTTTAGCCAGCTATGACCACACCTTTGGCGGGTTTGGCCAAGCCCCGAAATTTCCCCGGCCCCACGATCTTTTGTTTTTGTTGCGGTACGGGGTGCGCAGCGGGCGGCGGGAGGCTTTCGATATGGTGCAGGGAACCCTCGAGGGGATGCGCCGAGGGGGGATCTGGGATCACGTCGGCTTTGGATTTGCCCGGTATTCCACCGACCGGCGTTGGCTCATCCCGCATTTTGAGAAGATGCTGTACGATAATGCTCTTCTTGTTCTGACCTATCTCGAAGCGTACCAAGCGTTGGGGGACCAGCGATGGGCGCAGACAGCCCGGGAGATAGTCACTTACGTGCGCCGGGAGATGACCGATCCCGGGGGTGGATTTTACTCGGCGGAAGATGCGGATTCAGAAGGGGAGGAAGGAAAATTTTACGTCTGGACGCCCCAGGAGATCGCAGAAGCGGTGGGGCCGGAGGATGGTGAGGTTCTCTGCCGGTACTTTGGTGTGACGGAGGAGGGGAATTTTGAAGGCGGCCGATCGGTGTTGAATGAGATCGATACGGATGTCGATTTGCTGGCCCGGGAACTGGGAATGACTCCCGAAGAGATCGATGGGAAGGTCCGCCGGGGGCTGGAGATTCTGCGCTCGGTGCGGGATCGTCGGGTACACCCTCATAAAGACGATAAAATTCTCACCGCCTGGAACGGGCTGATGATCGCGGCCTTGGCCCGGGGGGCTCGAGTGCTCGGGGATGCGGACTATCTGGTATCCGCCCGGCGGGCGGCGGAGTGGCTGTGGCGGACTTTGCGCCAGGGGGACGGCAGGCTGTTGGCGAGGTATCGGGATGGCGAAGCGGGGATCCTGGGTTATTTGGACGACTACGCCTTTTATATCTGGGGTTTGTTGGAGTTGTACCAGGCCGGCGGAGATGTGGTGTGGCTGCGGCGGGCGATTCGGCTGGCGCAAGATGTGCGGACGTTGTTTTGGGATGAGAATGAGGGGGGCTGTTTTCTGACCGGGTCGGATGCGGAGGCGCTTTGGTCCCGGCCCAAGACGGCGGAGGACGGAGCCCTGCCTTCCGGAAACTCCGTCCTGGCCCTGGACCTGCTGTGGCTAGGCCGCCTGACGGGGGATCCGGCCTGGGAGCGGTGGGCGGAGGCCCAGCTTCGGGCTTTTGCCGGGGCGGTGTCCCGTTATCCTGCCGGATACACGTTCTTCTTGACGGCCTGGGATTTCGCCGTGGGGCCTTCCGAGGAGATCGTGGTGGCCGAACCGGTTCGCGATGAAGCGGGGGACAGCGGGGAGGATTTCGTCGGGGGACCGCAGGCTCAGGGCTCCTTTGCCGCGGCCCGCTGGCCGGCAGAAGTTCGGCGCCTGTATCTCCCCCGGGCTCTGTGGGTGGTGAGGCCGGATGGAGCGGAGGGGGATCGGGTGTCGGAGGTGCTGCCCTGGGTGAGTGGCCACCGGTCGAAGGGTCGGCAGACCCAGGTGTACATCTGTCGGGGAAATGCCTGTGAGCGCCCGGTGCTTTGGGCGGAGGCCCTTCAGCGGCTGCAAAGCATTGGCTCCGGGTTTGTGGAGGAGTAGATTCCCGTTTCGGGATCTTTTTCTTAAAGACGGAACTGTAGTATACTTTGGACGACGGACAATGGATGGAAGACAGGGTGCGCCTGATCGGCGCTGAAAAGGGAAGTCCGGTGCAAGTCCGGCGCGGTCCCGCCACTGTGATGGGGAGCCGATCCGCAGGGGTCATTGGGCACGTTGCCTGAGAAGACGCGGAAAGGTGAAGATCCTCAGCCAGGAGACCTGCCCTGTCCGACAACCGGCCGCACACCTACGCGGATAGGGGGGCGCGAACATGGTCGTGGTGTTTTCTATGGAGAACACTCCCGGGCGGCGCTCGGGGGGCATTTTTGTCTTTGGAGCCGGATTCGACGGGCGGAAGCGGGGTGGCCGGTCATGACGATCTCGGTGGTGGCCCTCGGCGGATTGGCGCTGGCCCTCGGATTTCGGCATGGAATTGATTGGGATCACGTGGCGGCGATTACGGACTTGATTGCCGGAGGAACCCACCGGCTTCGGGGTCTTTTTTTTGCGATGTTGTATGCCCTCGGCCATGGGACGGTGGTTCTGTTGCTCGGGATTCCGGTCATCGTCGCGGACGTTCACGTGCCGGGGTGGCTGGGGCGTGTCATGGAACCGGTGGTGGGGGCGACGTTGATCGCCCTGGGCGGCTGGGTGTTGGTGATGTTGTTCACGGGAAGGCATGAGCTTGCGGTCCGGAGCCGCTGGATGCTGTTGTACCAAGGGGTGCGGCGGGGGTGGAGACGGCTCTGGCGCAAAGATTCCGGGGGCGCCGACGCGGAGTTGGGGGCGGGTGGAGCCTTTACCGTCGGGGTGATTCACGGGGCCGGGGCCGAAACGCCCACCCAATTGATGGTATTTGCCGCGGCGATGCAGGCCGGGGGGCGCACGGCCGCCCTGGGGGTATTTTTCCTGTTCGTGGCGGGCATGCTGGTGGCCAATCTTTTGATTTCCCTGTTGACGATGATGGGGTACGGACTGGCGGGGCGACGGATGGGCTGGAGGGTGGTCTTGGCGGGCTGTACATCGGTATACAGTGTGGTGGTGGGCATCGTGTTTTTGATCGGTCAAGCCGTAGGATTGCCGAGCCTGGCGGGTCCTTGAACAGCGTGTTCATCCCTTGGAGGACGAACCGGAATTCCGGTATGATAAAGGGAGGACGTTGGTCCGCGAAAGTTCCGGCCCACGGGGCCTGGGGTGGTGAATAGGCGCGTGCACACCATTGACTGGGATCGGTTTTTGTTGCCCTATGAGCAGGCTGTTGAAGAGCTCAAGGTGAAGTTTCGCAGTATCCGGAATGAACTCAAGCGAAAAGAAGAGTATTCGCCCATCGAGTTTGTGACCGGGCGGCTGAAGAAAGTCTCCAGCATCCTCGATAAAGCGGCCCGGTTGGGCATCCCCCTTGAACGGGTGGAAGAGGTGCCCGATATCGCCGGTATTCGCATCATGTGTCAGTTTGTCGACGACATTGATCGGGTGGTCCAGCTCATTCGCCAGCGGGACGGCAGGGACATGGAGATCGTGGAGGAACGCGATTATATTCGGCACCAAAAGGACAGCGGCTATCGCAGCTACCATATCATTATTCGGTATCCCATCCAAACGGCCGAAGGGGAAAAAAAGCTGCTCGCGGAAATTCAGGTCCGAACCTTGGCGATGAACTTCTGGGCGACCATCGAACATTCCCTGAACTATAAATACAAAGGCAATCTGCCGACCCAAGTTCGGGAGCGCCTCCGGGCGGCCGCCGAGGCGGCGTTTCAGCTAGATCGGGAGATGTCCGAGATTCGCGAAGAAATCAAGCAGGCCCAGCGGCTGTTTGAAAGGAAGTCGAATTTGGTTTCCTCGATTCTGAGGGATCTGGAACAATTGGAATCCTCGGGACAGGTGGAGATGGCGACGGCCTTTCAGGAACGGCTGCACGGGTTGGCGGGAGATTTTGAAGGCCTGCGGCAGTTGGCGGAAGAAGTCAAAGAGTGGCTGGTGCAAAGTGGAACCGGCATTACGCACTAGGGGGGGGTCGGAGTGAAGGTCCTGCTCGCGGCGCTGAACGCGAAATTCATTCACTCTTCCTTGGCGCTTCGTTATCTTCGGGCCGCGGCGGAAGGGGAGTTCGACGTACTGCTCCGGGAGTTCACCATCAAGGACGATCCGTTGCGGGTTTTGTCCGAGGTGGTGGGCGACCGCCCGGAGGTCGTCGGATTTTCCTGTTATATTTGGAATGTCGTTGAAACACTGAAAATCGTGCGCCTCTTGAAAAAAGTGTCTCCGGCTACACGGGTGGTGTTAGGGGGACCGGAGGTCTCTTATGACACCTGGGAGTGGATGGAAAAGTGGCCGGAGGTGGACGCCATCGTCATCGGAGAAGGGGAGGCGACGTTTCTGGAGTTGCTCCGGGCCTGGAGGGACGGAGGCGATCTTGGCGAGATCGCTGGCCTGGCCTTCCGCGAGGGGGACCGGGTGAAGATTGCGCCTCGCCGGGGCTGGATTGAACCTTTGGACGCGATCCCCTCTCCTTACCGGGGCCACCTGGAGGAGTTGGACAATCGGATTGTGTACTTCGAGGCTTCCCGGGGGTGTCCGTTTCATTGCCAGTTCTGCCTGTCGTCCATCGATGATGCGGTGCGGTATTTTTCATTGCAGCGGGTCAAAGAAGACTTGGCCCGGTTGATCGATTACGGCGTTTCACAAATTAAATTCGTGGACCGAACGTTCAATTTGAAAAAAGATTATGCCTTGGAGTTGTTTCAGTTTTTGGCCCGGTACCCCGGGCGGACGGTGTTTCAGTTTGAAATCACGGCAGATATCCTGCGCCGGGAGATCGTGGAGTTTTTGGCGGCGGAAGCGCCGCCCGGACGGTTTCGTTTCGAGATCGGGGTCCAGTCGACAAACGAGGAGACGAACCGACTGATTCGGCGGATTCAGCGGTTCGATCGGTTGGCCGGCACGGTGAGGCGGTTGCGGGAGTCCGGTCGGGTGGTGCAGCACCTGGACTTGATCGCCGGGTTGCCCCGGGAAGATTACCGGTCGTTCCGCAAAACCTTCGACGATGTGTACGCCTTGGAACCGGACGAGCTGCAACTCGGGTTTCTCAAACTACTGCGGGGAACGGGGCTCAGGGCCCGGGCGGCGGAGTTCGGGTACGTGTACATGGACGAGCCCCCCTATGAGGTGTTGGCCAACGACGTGTTGCCCTACGAGGACGTCCGGCGGATCAAGCGGGTCGAGGATATGGTGGACAAATATTGGAATTCGCACTGGATGGATCACACCCTGCGGTATCTGAGGGCCTGGGAGTTTTCCAGTGCCTTTGATTTGTATCAGGAACTGGGGGATTACTGGGATCGGCAGGGGTACGGGACGCTGGGATATCAGCCCGAGGATCTGTTTCTGCGCATGCGCGATTTTTTGCGCGACAAGGGTCTCAGGCGGCCCATGGTGGCGGAGGATCTGTTAAAAATCGATTATCTGTTGACACGCCGGGTTCGTCCGCGGTCCCCCTGGTGGGTGCCGACCCTGGACAAAGGGGGGGTGCTGGGGTGGGCCCGGAGGTTGGCCGAACGGCCGGAGATTCTGGGCCCGGAGTTTGCCCGGCTGGAACTGGGGGAGACGGCGTTGTTGAAACACGCCGTCTTGGAGTGGGTGAGTTTCGATGCGAGCGCATGGATTCAGGACCGACAGCTCGCGGGGGTCGGGGATCCCCATCTGGCGGTGGTGGTGTATCCTCCCGGTGGACAGGAGTTTCCGGGTTCGGTGTCGAAGTGGAAGGGGAGGCCGATGTTGTTTGTGGCAGCTCAGATGAACGCGGAAGATGCGGCCGACACCCACAGATGAGGAGTGGTGCCGGATGGACGATCGTCACGTCAACGAGGTTCTGGAGGTCATTCTTCAAGAGGTTCGGAGTTTGCATGGGCGATTCGACCGGATGGAAGCGCGAGTTGATAGAATCGACCAGCGCTTGGATGTGGTCGACCAGCGCTTGGATGTGGTCGACCAGCGCTTGGATGCGGTCGACCAACGCTTGGATGCGGTGGAACAGCGCCTGGGTGCGGTCGAGCAGCGCCTGGATGCGGTGGAGCAGCGCTTGGATGCGGTCGACCAACGTTTGGATGCGGTGGAACAGCGCCTGGGTGCGGTCGAGCAGCGTTTGGACGCGGTGGAACAGCGCTTGGGTGCGGTCGAGCAGCGCCTGGACGCGGTGGAGCAGCGCTTGGACGCGGTCGAACGCCGCTTGGATGTGGTCGAGAGCCGGTTGGATGTGGTCGAGAGCCGGTTGTCCACTGTCGAAGAGCGGGTGAGAGATGTGGACTGCCGGGTCGTACATGTCGAGCATATCTTGGAAGAATTTCCGCATATGCGCCAGGCCGTTTTGGAGATCGACGCCAGAACCATCGGTATCGATCAGCGGCTGCAACACGTTGAAACGAACATGGTTACGAAAGCGGATTTGGCTTTTTACGATCGCAAAATCGGCGAGCACGATCGGGAGATTTATATGATGAAGAATCGATGATCGGCGAGATGCCGAGAAGACCGCCCTGGAAACGGAGATGATGTGGACGGCGCTCGGTTGAAGGTTCAGGCGGTGCGAGCTCCCAAAAGGAGCTTCTGGGCATCCGCCCTGTCCCTTTCGATCGTTGTGGCTGCGATCGGCCGGGTGATCGAGGGGATCCAGCGGTTGGTGCGAAGTGGAAACGGCCGCCCGCCTAAGGCAGGCGGTCCAGTGTTTCCAGTACTTCGCCGGCGCTGTGGCACAGGTGCTCATATTGAATGCCCGGACGGCAGATCACGATAGTATGAATGCCACGGTCCAGAGCGGGTTGAATTTTTTCCATGACGCTGCCTTCAGAGCCGCTCTCCTTGGTGACCAGGGTGGTCACGCCGAAATGTTCATAGAAGGCCGCATTGAGCGTCGAGGTGTACGGACCCTGCATGGCCACGATGTTTCGCTGAGGAATGCCGAGGGCGGTGCAGGTGCGCATATTTTCCTCGGTGGGGAGAATGCGGCAGATCATCCGGATGGTCGGGTCTTTCAACAGGACTTCGGCGAAGATGGGCAGGGTTTTGCTGCCGGTGGTCAAGAAAATGGTGCCGCCGAAGGAGGCGGCGAGCTCTGCGGCGTTGCGGTAGTCCCGCGCTAAGTGTAAGTTTGGATGTTCGGATAATTCCGAGCTCGGACGTTCATACCGGATGTAGGGAATACCGGCAATCGTGGCCGCTTCCATGGCGTTTCGCGACGCTTCTTCGGCGAAGGGGTGGCTGGCGTCCACCACCGCCCGGGTTCCGTTTTCGGAAAAGAGCCTAGCCATTTCATCGGCGGATTTGCGGCCCACGGTGACCGAGAGCCCCTCCTTACGCAAAGAGGATGCGGCACTTTCGGTGACCACCGAGGCCAATACCGGGTAGCCGGCGTTCTGCAACTGAACGCCGAGGGCCCGGGCGTCGCTGGTACCGGCAAGGAGAAACAGCATCGGAGAACCACCTCTTCACGGGAACATTTTTCGGTCAAAAAAGTTGAAAAGCCAGGATCTCGGTGGCAGGACAGATGGGATCGGCGAAAACGGCTCTAGACACGGTCCCGGATCGTGAGTTATGCTTACAACGAATCTTATCTTCATCCAATTTCAAGCATGACTGTTTGTGGCAACGACGTCAAGGTGCTTCCGCTGCGGCGGAAGGTAACAGGGAATCGGGTGAGAATCCCGAGCGGACCCGCCACTGTGACCGGACGAGTTGCCCTCCACGTCCGCCGAGGACGACGTCACTCGCTTAGCTGCGGGGAAGACGGAGGGCCGCGATGACCCGGGAGCCAGGAGACCTACCTTGATGGAAACGCCGGCAGACCCTCGCGGTATGGGGTGCGGTGTGCCGATTCCGGGCTCTTGAGGCCCGCCAGGCGTCAACGCATATTGCCTCCGACCGATGGGTCGGGGGTTTTTTTGTACCCGCAGCGGGGAGGGGGAGATGGGGTGAGCGAGTTTGTGCCGTCGACAGTCCGGCCCGAGGAGATCGAGGCCCGGAGTTTTGCCATCATTGCGGAAGAACTGGGGGAGCATTCTTTTACGGAAGAACAATTTTCCATTGTCCAACGGGTGATTCACGCCAGTGCAGATTTTGATCTGGGGAGGTCGCTGCGGTTTCATCCCCAGGCTGTGGAAGCGGGGATTCGGGCCATCCGGGAGGGACGGCCGGTGGTGGCCGATGTCCAGATGGTTCAGGTGGGGATCTCCAAGGCGCGGATTGAGCGGTTTGGGGGGCGGGTGCACTGCCTGATTTCCGATCCGGACGTGGCCGAGGAAGCGCGGCGCCAGGGAACCACCCGGGCCATCGTTTCGATGCGCAAGGCGGCCCGGATGGCGGAAGGGGGGATCGTGGCCATCGGTAACGCCCCGACCGCCCTGTTGGAGTTGATTCGCCTCGTCCGGGCGGGGGAGGCGCGCCCGGCGCTGATCGTCGGCGTGCCGGTGGGGTTCGTATCGGCGGCGGAATCGAAAGCGCAGTTGGCCGGTCTGGATCAGCCGCCCTTTATCACCAATGAGGGCCGCAAAGGGGGCAGTCCGGTGGCTGTGGCCATCGTCAATGCCCTGTCTCTGTTGGCCGTATCGGAGGCGGGGGCGAGATGACCGAACCGCCGGAGCGGCCGCTGCGCCACGGCTATACCACTGGCAGTTGCGCTGCGGCGGCGACGAAAGCAGCCGTATGGGCCCTGGTTCACCAACAGCCGCTGTCCGAGGTGGAAATCGGGCTCCCGGCCGGGCAAAGGGTGCGATTCGCCGTGGAAGGTTTATCGTTTACGCCGGAGCGCGCCGCCTGCGCCGTGATCAAAGACGGCGGGGACGATCCCGATGCCACCCACGGCGCCTGGATCTGGTCCACGGTGAGTTGGCGGGGAGAGCCGGGGATTGAACTCGAGGGTGGCGAGGGAGTGGGTCGGGTGACGAAGCCCGGGCTGGCCGTGCCCGTGGGGGAGCCGGCCATCAATCCGGTGCCCCGGAGGATGATCCGCCAGGCCGCAGAAGAGGCGGCGGGGCCGGAGATGCTGGGGCGGCGCGGGATTCGGGTGGTGATCTCCGTGCCCGGGGGCGAGGAGATCGCGAAAAAGACGATGAACGGCCGGCTGGGGATCATCGGAGGAATTTCAATCCTGGGTACCACGGGGATTGTCAAGCCCTTTTCCACGGCGGCGTGGATGGCCAGCGTAGCCCAGGCCATCAGTGTGGCCACGGCGGCGGGGTGCCGGCAGGTGGTGTTGACTACCGGGGGGCGCAGTGAAAAGGTGGCCATGCGGGAGCTTTCCCATCTCCCGGAAGAGGCTTTTATCGAAATGGGGGATTTTCTGGGGTTTTCTCTCAAGCAGTGCGCCAAACGGGGCGTGGAAAAAGTGACCCTTTGCGGCATGATTGGAAAATTCTCCAAGGCCGCGGCGGGACACATGCATCTCCATTCAAAAGGATCGTCGGTGGACCCGGGGTGGCTGGCCGACCTGGCCGTTCAGTCCGGAGTGCCGCCCTCCGAGGCGGAAGGAATTCGTCGGGCGAATACCGCCAAGGAGATCGGGGATGTCCTTTGGTCGAAGGGGTACCATGCATTTTTTGAGCGATTGTGCGAAGAGATCTGTGCACGCGCTTCTGAGCACGTCGGAGGAGCCTTCGGGGTGGAAATGATCCTCTGCGATTTGGAGGGGCGCGTGATCGGAAGGGGGGAGAGGCCGTGGAACCGGTCCGGATCATCGGCATCGGAGCGGACGGGGCTGAGGGACTGCCCGTCCCGGTGAGGCGATGGATTGAACAGGCTGACCTGTTAGTGGGGGGAAGGCGGCATTTGGACTATTTTCCCGAATACTCCGGGGAGGTCCTGGCGGTGCAAGAGGGGCTTTCCCGGGCGGTGGGCCGCATTGATCAGGTCCGCCGGGAAGGCCGCCGGGTGGTGGTACTGGCCTCGGGGGATCCGAATTTTTTCGGCATCGGGGCGTACTTGGCGAAAAAACTCGGCCCCGAACAGGTGGAGATCCACCCCCACGTCTCTTCGGTTCAGTTGGCTTTTGCCCGGATGAAAGAGCCTTGGCAGGACGCCTTTTTGGCTTCGGTGCACGGGCGGGATGTGGAGCCGGTGGTGGACTGGGTGCGCACCCATGCGAAAGTCGCCTTGGTGACGTCGGACGGGAGTACGCCTGGGAGAATCGCCAGGGCACTCCAGAAGGCGGGGCTTTCGGAGGTGGAGGTGTTCGTTGCGGAGAACCTCGGAGCGCCGGATGAGCGGACGGGATGGTACACGGTGGCAGACGCCGCGGAGCAGGAGTTCGCCCCCCTCAACGTGGTGGTGATCCGCCGCCGGCAAGACGGAGGAGGGACTGGGGCGGAGGCCCATAAAAAAGGAGCATCGGGGGAGGCGGTTTGGCCCCTGGGGATTGACGATGAGGCGTTTTTTCAGCGCAAACCCAAGCGTGGGCTGATCACCAAACAGGAAGTCCGGGTGGTCAGCCTGGCGAAGTTGCACATTCGCCCGGGTGCCGTGATGTGGGATATCGGGGCCTGTACCGGTTCGGTGGGCATCGAGGCGGCGGGGTTGGCGGAGGGGGTACGGGTGTACGCCATCGAGAAAAATGAGGAAGATTGTGAGAACCTCCGCCGCAACGTGGAAAAATTCCACCGCCCGGTCCACTGGGTGCATGGCACGGCCCCGGACGGACTCGAGGCGTTTCCTGACCCCGACGCGGTGTTTCTGGGCGGCACCGCCGGGCGGATGGAGGAGTTGCTGGACGTCTGCGTCCGGCGCCTGCGGCCCGGGGGCCGCATTGTGGTGAACGCCGCGACGCTTGAAAATCTCTATCAGGCGGTGGAGGGGCTGCGAAATCGGGGGATGGCGGTGGACGTGACGCTGATCCAGGTGGCCCGCAGCCGCCCCATTAAGGATCTCACCCGGTTTGAAGCTTTTGATCCGGTGTACATCGTGGCCGCCCGACGGGCGGAGGAAGGGGCTGGGAACGAGAATGGCTGATCGACTGGGGAAATTGTTCGTGCTCGGGGTGGGGCCGGGGGATCCCGAGTGGCTAACCCTGCGTGCCCATCGGATTCTGCGGGAAGCTCCGGTTGTGGCATATCCGCAAAAAATGCGCTCCGGGGAAAGCTATGCCCTTTCCATCGTCGAAAGTCTGCTGCCCACCCCGGGCCCGGAACGGTTGGGTTTGGTCTTTCCCATGACCCGGGATCCGGAAAAATTGCGGATTCAGTGGGAGGAGACGGTGAACCGGGTGTGGGAGAAGTTGTCGGCCGGCCGGGACGTGGCCTTTATCACCGAGGGTCACCCGTATCTGTACAGTACGGCCATTCATCTGGTCCGGCTCCTGCGCCGGCTTCACCCCGGGGTGGAGGTGGAGGTGGTCCCGGGGGTCTCTTCTCCGGGCGGAGCGGCGGTCCGGCTGGATATTCCCTTGGCGGACGGGGACGAGAGAGTGGGCATCATCCCCGCGGTGAATGACCGGGAGGCCATGCGCCGGGCCCTGGCGGACCACGACACCGTGGTGTTTTTGAAAGTGGCAAAAGTCATGGATATGATGGTGGATCTTTTGGAAGAGCTGCACTTGGTGGACCGGGCGGCGGTGGTGACCAAATGCGGGACCCCCGATGAGCAGGTCTTTCGGGATGTCCGGGAGCTCCGGGGCCGGGAACTGGAATACCTCACCCTGATGATCGTCAAAAAGGGGGAGGAACGATGAGCCGCCCGGGGATCGGCAAAGTGTATTTTATCGGTGCAGGGCCGGGGGATCCGGAACTCATCACCGTCAAGGGCAAGCGCCTGATCGAGGAAGCCGATCTCATTCTGTACACCGATTCCCTGGTGAATCCCGAGGTGCTGAGGGGAGCGAAATCCGAGGCCCGAATTGAGAAAAGCTCGGGGCTAACCCTGGAAGAGATCGCCGGGCGGATGATCGATGCCGCCGAGCAGGGTCAGCGGGTGGCCCGGGTCCATACCGGGGACCCGTCGGTGTTCGGGGCGATCCTTGAGCAGGCCGCCCGGCTCGACGCTGCGGGGATCCCCTGGGAGATCGTTCCCGGCGTTTCCTCAGTTTTTGCCGCGGCGGCGGTTTTGGGGGCGGAGCTGACGGTGCCCGAAGTGACCCAGACGGTGATCCTCACCCGGGCCGCGGGGAGGACGCCGGTTCCGCCGGGCGAGGAGTTGACCGCCCTCGCCCGGCACCGCTCCACCTTGGCGCTGTTCCTGTCGGCGGGGCTCATGGGGGATGTCCGAAACGCCCTGCGGCAGGCGGGATGGGAGGACAATATCGCGGTGGCGGCGGTGTACAAAGCCACCTGGCCGGACCAAGTGGTTGTCCGCTCCACCTTGGGCCGAATTGTCGAGGACATGCGGGACGCCCAAATCCGAAGTCACGCCTTGATCTTGGCCGGGCCGGCCCTGGACCCCGGGCTGCGCCGTCCCGATGGGCCAAAATCCCGGCTTTACGATCCCACTTTTGCCCATCGGTACCGGCGGGCGGTACGGGCCGGGGATGCCCCCGGGGGGGAGGAGCCGTGATGCCGTGGCCGGATCATCCCCAGCCTTACGCCGCGGTGGCGATCACCAAACACGGGGTGGAATTGGCCTGGCGGACGGCGGAAGGGCTGGGCGGCGTCGATGTGTACTACAGTGAGAAATTTGACCTCCGGGCAGCCGGGGGAGCTCAGGAGGGCGAGACGTTCAGTTCCTTTTGGGCGACGCCCTTTTCCGGGAGTGTCCGGGAGTTGCTTCAAGATGGATTTCACCGCTACGAGGGCTGGATTTTGTTTATCTCCCTGGGAGCGGTGGTGAGGATGATCGCTCCGGTGCTGCGGGACAAAAAGACCGATCCTGCGGTGGTGGTGGTGGATGACGCCGGGCGGTTTGCCATCTCTGTCCTCTCCGGACACCTGGGGGGAGCGAACCGCCTGGCCGAGCGCGTGGCCGAGGTTCTCGGTGCCCAGCCCGTCATCACCACGGCTTCGGATGTGGGCCGGACCATCGCCGTGGACCTCCTGGGTCGATCTTTTGGCTGGACTTTGGCCGACGACCGCCACGTCACTCCGGCATCGGCGGCGGTGGTCAACGAGGAGCCGGTCTTGGTTCTCCAAGAGGCCGGAGAGCGGGGTTGGTGGACCCGCCCGACCCCTTTGCCGCCCACCATCCACCGGTGTGACAGCCTGGAGGAAGCCCGGGGGGCGGTGGCCGAGCGTGCCCGGCAAGGGTTGCCGGGCTTTGGGGCTTTGCTCCTCATCACCGACCGGATCTGGTCCGAGGAGGAGCTGCGTCAGTTTGCTCCTTACTGGGTGGTCTACCGCCCGAAATCCCTGATTCTGGGGATCGGGTGCAACCGGGGCACCCCCCGGGCGGAGATTGAGGAGGTGGTGGAAGGGACCCTCCGGGCGAAGGGATTGGCGGTGGACAGCGTGGCGGCGGTGGCGACAATCGACCGCAAAAAAGATGAAACGGGTCTGGTGGCGCTGTGCCGAGATCGCGGTTGGCCCCTGATTGCCTACACTCCGGTTGAACTGAACGAGATGCCCATGCGGCACCCTTCGGAGATGGTGTATCGCTACACCGGGGCTTACGGAGTCAGTGAACCTGCGGCCATGCGGGCGGCGGGCACCGACCGGCTGCTCGTCGACAAAATCGTTTCTGGAAATGTCACTCTGTCCGTGGCGAGAAAATGTCCGGATCTCCAGAACGGGGCGGTGGAAAGGGGGGCTGGCCCGTGAAAGGGAAGGCCCTTGCGAAACCAAGTTCCGGCAGTTCCTGCCCGCGCCTTCTCATTGCCGGCACCCACTCCGGGGCGGGGAAGACCACCTTCACGGTGGGGCTGATGGCGGAATTGCGCCGGCGGGGATTGACGGTGCAGGGGTTTAAAGTGGGACCGGATTATATCGACCCGACCTTTCACCGGGCGGTGACGGGCCGGCCGGCCCGCAACCTGGACACGTGGATGGTGCCCGAGGAAGCGCTTAGCGAAAGCTTTTTCCGCGGGTGTGCCGGGGCCGATGTGGCGGTGATCGAGGGGGTCATGGGGCTCTACGACGGCAAAGACCCCCGGAATGACCGGGGGAGTGCCGCCCAGGTGGCCCGGCTGCTCCAGGTTCCGGTGATCCTCGTGGTGGATGTGCACAGCATGGCCCGGAGCGCTGCGGCGGTGGTGCTCGGCTTTCAGCGCCTCGACCCCCGGGTCCGCATCGTCGGGGTCGTGGCGAACCGGGTGGGATCCCCGGGCCACGCCGAGATCATCCGGACCGCCGTGGAAGGGGCGTGCGGCATCCCCGTCCTGGGCGCACTGCCCAGGCGGCTGGATCTCGCCGCTCCCGAGCGCCATCTCGGTCTCATTCCCGCCCTGGAGCGCGGGGAGTTGTCAGGGTGGTTTGACGAGTTGGCCCAAATGGTCCGGGAGTCGGTGAACGTAGACCGGGTGGTGGAATTGGCCCGGAGCGCACCGGCCCCGGGGGCGTCGGATCCCGTGCTCTTTGCCCGGCCCCCGCGCCCGCCCCGGGTCAACCTCGCCGTGGCCTGGGATGCGGCCTTTCATTTTTATTACGCCGAGAACTTGGAGTTATTGGAGCACCGGGGAGCCAGGCTGCTCTTTTTCTCGCCTCTCGCCGGGGAGGAAGTGCCCGAGGAGGCGGACGGCCTGTACATCGGCGGGGGCTTCCCCGAGGAGTTCGCCCAGGAACTTTCGTCCCATCGTCAGGTGCTAGAGGACCTGCGCCGGCGGCACGCCGGGGGGCTGCCCATCTACGCGGAATGCGGGGGACTCATGTACTTGTCCCGGGGCATCGAGACGGCGGAAGGGCGTCGCTATCCCATGGCGGGGCTCGTCCCGGCTTGGGTGAGGATGCAGCGGACTCTCGCCGCTCTCGGGTACCGGGAGGTGGTGGCGGAGCGGGATACGGTGCTTTTGAAAGCGGGTGAAAAGGCCCGGGGGCACGAGTTTCACTATTCGCATCTGGTGGAGATCGAGGAGCCGTATCCCTGGGCATACCGGGTATCTGCCCGCCGGGGCTGGGGCCGGGATGGGTACGCGGAAGACCGGCTTCTCGCTGCCTACACGCACCTGCATTTTGGCTCCCATCCCGATATGGTCGACCGTTGGTTGGATCTTTGCGCCCGCCACCGGGCGGAGCGGGCCGGGGCTTGGGAGGGGTGAAGGGGATGAGGATGGAAAATGAGCAAGGGGCGGTGCTTCTCATCGGTCACGGCAGTCGGGATCCCGAGGGAAACCGGGAGTTTTCTGCATTGGTGGAGAACCTCCGCCACAGGTGGCCGGACCGCACCGTCGCCGGGGCATTTCTGGAGATGGCTGAGCCCGGGATTCCCCACGTGATGGAGCGGCTCTCCGCTCGGGGAATTCGGGAAGTGTGGGCGATACCGGTGATTCTCTTGCCGGCCCGGCACGTCCGGGAGGAGATTCCGGAGATTCTCGCCCGGTCTGCCCGGGAGTGGGGGGTTCGGGTGCGTTACGGGCGCCCCTTGGGCCTTCACCCCGGCGTCCTCGACATGTTGGTGGACCGCTTGGCCGAGGCCGCTGGGGAATGGGAGTTGTCCACCGGGAAGGCCGAGGGGACGGCGGTGGTGTTCGTCGGCCGGGGATCGAGCAATACCGAGGCGAATGGGCAATTGTATCGCTTGGCTCGCCTGTTCTGGGAAAAGTGCGGCGCGGACTGGGTGGAGCCCTGCTTTGTCGGGGTGACATACCCGGATGTGCCCACGGCTCTCCGCCGGGCCGTCCTGTCCGGAGTGCGCCGGGTGGTGGTGTTGCCGTACCTGTTGTTCACCGGGGTCCTGATGAAGCGGCTGGCGGGATGGGTGGAGGAGGCCCAGGCGGAGATGCCGGAGGTGGAATTTCGGCTCGCCCGGTATCTCGCGGGACATCCGAAGTTGGAGGACATTGTCGCGGGGCGGCTGCAGGAGTTAATGCATGAGATGGCACGAGGAGGGGACGGGGATGGGGAAGATTTTCGTCGTCGGGTTTGGGCCGGGCAGTGAGGAACACATGACCTTCCGGGCCCGTCAGGCCATCGAACAAAGCGATCTCATTGTCGGGTACAAGACCTACGTGGATCTCGTCCGGGATTTGATCGGCGACCGGGAGGTCCTTCGCACGGGGATGACCGAAGAGGTCACCCGGGCCCAGGCGGCGGTGGAGCAAGCGAAATCGGGAAGGACGGTGGCGGTGATCTCCAGTGGAGACGCCGGGGTATACGGCATGGCCGGTCTGATTTATGAGGTCCTCATGGAGCAGGGCTGGGAGCCCGGCGACGATCCCGAGATCGAGGTGGTTCCCGGCATCTCGGCGGTGAACGCCGTGGCGGCGCTCCTCGGGGCGCCCTTGATGCACGATTTTGCCGCCATTTCTCTGAGTGACCACCTGACCCCTTGGGAGGTGATCGCCCGCCGGGTGGAGGCCGCAGCTGCGGCCGATTTTGTCATCGCCTTATACAATCCCAAAAGCGGGCGCAGGACCCAACAAATTGTAGAAACTCAGTCCATTCTTTTGCGGTACCGGGATCCGGAGACGCCGGTGGGGATCGTGAAGAGCGCTTATCGACAGCGGCAGCGTGTGGACGTGACCACGCTGGAAGACATGTTGAACCACGAGATCGGGATGTTGACTACTCTCATTATCGGCAACTCTTCCACCCGGGAGTATCACGGGCGGATGGTGACCCCCCGGGGTTACCAGCGCAAGTATACATTGACCGGAGCGAATGAGCGGGGGCGCCTGGATCCCATGCCCTGGGCGTTGGGCTCAACAAAGGACTAGGGCGAGAGGCCCGATAAAAAAGGATCCGCGGCGCCGGGAGTTTCAATGGATGAAGACCCCTTTTGTGAGGTGATCGAATTGTATTCTTGGATGTCCCGGGAAATCCCCCTTCCCTCTGAAAAATCGGCGGAGGCCGCGAGGCGGCGGTTGGACCGGTTGACCAAACCCCAGGGCAGTCTGGGGCGCCTGGAGGGTCTGGCGGTGGAATTGGCGGCGGCGACGGGGGAGGAGCGTCCGAAGGTCCGGCCGGCGGGGGTGCTGGTCATGGCCGGGGATCACGGGGTGGCTGCGGGCGGCGTGTCCGCCTACCCCCCGGAGGTCACCGCCCAAATGGTGTTGAATTTTCTTCGCGGCGGGGCGGCGGTGAACGTCCTGTCCCGGGTGGCCGGGGCGGCGGTCTGGGTGGTGGATGTCGGAGTGGGGGTCGAGATCAACCCGGCGGGGGTCGGCTCCACCACCGGGGCGGCCGGTTCCGGGGCGGTGTTCCGGGTGCGGAAAGTCCGACCCGGGACGGCGGATATGACCCGGGGGCCGGCCATGTCCCGGGAGGAAGCGGAGCGGGCCCTGGATGTTGGCTGGAGTGTGGCCATAGAGATGATCGACTCCGGCATCCGGCTCCTCGCCCTGGGAGAAATGGGCATTGGCAACACCACGGCGGCCGCGGCGGTGGCTGCCGCACTGACTGGGTGGCCCGAGGGGGACCTGGTGGGGCTGGGAACCGGAATCGATCCGGTCCGCCGGCAGAAAAAGCTCCAGGCGGTCCGCCGGGCTCTGGCGGTGAATCGGCCGGACCCTTCGGACGCGGTGGACGTGCTGTCCAAGGTGGGCGGTCTGGAGATCGCCGGGTTGGCCGGGGCGGCTCTGGCCGGCGCCGCCCGGCGGGTGCCGGTGCTCATGGACGGGTTCATCGCGTCGGCGGCGGTGTTGGCGGCGGTTCACATCGACTCCAGGGCGTTGCCCTACATGTTCGCGTCGCACCGGTCGGTGGAGCCCGGGCATGGTCGAATCCTTCGCTGGCTGGGGCGGGAGCCCTTGTTCGATCTCGATCTTCGCCTTGGGGAGGGGACGGGCGCGGTCCTGGCCATGCCGATGATGGAGGCCGCTGCGCGAATCCTCGATGAGATGGCCACCTTTGAGGAGGCAGGGGTCTCCGATGCCGAGGCCTGAGGCGGCGGTCTCTCCCCCGGCCAGGTGCATCATGTTACAGGGCACGGCCTCTAACGTTGGGAAAAGCTGGCTGGCCACCGGCTTTTGCCGAGTTCTGGCCCAGGACGGCTGGCGGGTGGCGCCCTTTAAGTCGCAAAATATGGCGTTAAACAGCTATGTCACGATGGACGGCGGGGAGATTGGCCGGGCCCAGGGGGTTCAGGCCGAGGCCGCCGGCGTGATCGCCACCGTCGACATGAACCCGATTTTGCTCAAGCCGTGCGGCCCCGCCTCGGCCCAGGTGATCCTCCGAGGGAAACCCTTGACGGACGCCGGCGCCCGGGAATACCGGGAACGCCTGATTCCCGAACTTCTAGGTGCGGTGAAAGAATCCCTGGACCGGCTCCGTCAAGAGGCGGAAGTGGTGGTGATCGAAGGGGCGGGCAGTCCGGCGGAAATCAATTTGAAAGACCGGGACATCGCGAATATGCGCATCGCCGCCCTGGCCGACGCCCCGGTTCTCCTGGTGGGAGACATCGACCGGGGCGGGGTGTTTGCTTCCTTCGTGGGGACCCTGGAGCTGCTCAACCCGGAGGAGAGGCGGCGGGTGAAGGGCTTTTTGATCAACAAATTCCGGGGCGACCCGTCGTTGCTCGAACCGGGGCTGAAGTGGCTGGAGGCGCGGACCGGGGTGCCGGTGATCGGGGTGGTTCCCTGGGAGGATTTGCCTATCGATGGCGAGGATTCCCTGGCCCTTCCCGGCGGCTTCGGGGAGGGGCCATTGGAGATTGTCGCCATCCGTTTGCCTCACCTGTCGAACTATACGGACCTCGATCCCCTGCGACTGGAACCCGACGTGCGGATTCGCTGGGTGGAGCGGCCGGAGGCGTTGGGGGATCCGGACGCCGTGATCCTGCCCGGCACGAAAAATAGCATCGGGGACTTGGTCTGGCTCCGGGATCGGGGGCTGGCGGCGGCCATCGGCGATTTTGCCGCCCGGGGGGGCCGGGTGGTGGGGCTGTGCGGAGGTTATCAAATGCTGGGTATTCGCTTGACGGACCCGGAGGGGATCGAAGGGGGGCGCCCGGGGGAGGAGGTGCCTGGGCTCGGCCTCCTTCCCGCGGAGACGGCGTTTTTCCCGACCAAGCGTGTCTTGCGCAGGGCCGGCCGGGTGGCGGCGGAGGAGTTGGGGCCGGATTTGCAAGGTGTGCCGGTGGAGGGGTACGAGATTCACATGGGCCGGACGTCCTGGTGCGAAGAGCCCCGCTCTTTATTGTGGCTTGAGTCTGCCGGGGGGGAGGCGGGGTATCCCGAGGGCGCCGTGTCCCGGGATGGAAAGGTCTGGGGGACGTATGTCCACGGGATTTTCGACAGCTGGGCCTTCCGGCGCCGCTGGCTGGATGGGCTGCGCCGGGAGAAGGGTCTGCCCCCTCTTGAAGGCCAGGTGCGGGACATGTATGCTGTCCGGGAGGAAGCTTTCGATCGGTTGGCGGCTTTGTTGCGACAACATGTCGACTGGGAGCGGGTTTATCGTTTCTTGGCTCTGGAGCCTCCGGGCGCGCCCCGGCGCAGGGGAAGGGATCCGCGGGCGGTGCCCGGGGAACCCGGGGCGTGAAGACGCCAAGGGCGCGGGGCGGGCGATGGGGGCTGCACAGGATGGGTGGTCGAGGTGCGGTGTCGGAGATGGAGCGTGAAATTCGGCGGGTGACGGAGTTGGGGCTGACCCTTCGGTGGGGGGAAGGGTGCTGGTGGCTGGAGTCGGAGGAGGCTTGGGAAAGCCTGTCGTCGGCGGTGTACGGCGGCGGACGCCAAAGCGGCATCCGCGCCGTGGCAAACGTAACGGTGGATCTCGGATACAAGGGCCTTGACCCCGCGGGGGACATTGCTCGAAGGCTGAAGTCGGTCCGGGTGCCGACGCCCGCCGTGGGGATGATGACCGCGGTAGACGTGAGGGAGACCCAGTGGTCGGTGGTGAATGGCCCCGGGGGCCGGTGGCTGATCGCCCTCACGGCGGGGACGAGCAATGCCTTGTGCGCCGGGGAGAAGCCGGGATGGTTCGATGCCGGGCCCGGGACGATCAATATGACGGCGGTGTTCGACGGGGCGCTGTCCGAGCAAGCGGCGGTGAACGCCGTCATCACGTTGACCGAGGTCAAAAGCCGGGTTTTGCGGGAGCGGGGGGTCCGGTGTGCGGAGTCCGGGCTCCCGGCGACGGGGACCAGTACCGATGCGGTGGCGGTGCTGTTTCGCAAGGGCGGACGATCTGCGGTGTACGCGGGCCCGGGGTCCGAGGCGGGCTGGATGTTGGCTCGGGAGGCCCATCGCTTGCTCCACCGGGCGCTCCGGGAGAGAGATGATCGCCGGGGGGGGCTGCCGTCTCTTACCTTCGTGATCGGCGGGGCGAGAAGCGGCAAAAGCGAATGGGCGGAAGGTTTGGCCGATCACTGGGCGCGACAGCTCGGGGTGAAGGTCGTCTACGTCGCCACAGCCCCGAGGGAGGGAATGGAGGAGCGGGTGAGGCGCCACCAAAGGCGGCGCCCGCCGGGATGGAAGACCATCGAAGCGCCGGAAGGAGATGTACTGGCCGGACTGTGGGACGGGCCGGGCCCCGGGGGAGTGGTGCTCATCGACAGTTTGACCCACTGGGTCACGGCCTGGATGAGCCGGAGGTTGGCCCTGCGATCCCCGTCCCTGGACGGGTCCCACCGCGAACCCGTTCCCGAATGGTCACCCGAAGAGGAAAGAGATCTTAAGGAAACTATGGAGGCGCTGATCCGCCGGTGCCGGCGGAGCCCTTATCCCGTGGTGGTGGTGAGCGACGAGGTGGGGGAAGGGGTGGTCCCGGCCACGGCGGTGGGATGCCTGTTCCGGGATGCTCTGGGCTTGGCCAATCAAACCCTGGCCCGGGCCTCTGGGCGGGTGTACCGGATGACGGCGGGTCTACCGGTCGAGATTCGCTCCAGGGCGATAGACAGCCGTGTTGAAGCCGGTCTGGGAGGCGGAGCGCCGTGATGGAGGCTTTGGCCGGCCTGATTCTCGATGTCCTGGTGGGAGAACCGCCCGGGGCGGTTCATCCGGTGGTGGGACTCGGGCGCTGCATCGAAGCCGGGGAGAGGGGGTTGCGCCGTCTGTTTCGGGTGCCTCCGCTTGAGGGAGAGAGCGGCGATCCGGGCGGCGTGGGCCCATCCGGCTCAGTTCCCGGTGCTGGGCGCGGAGGTGGGAACGCCTCCGAGGCTCCCTTTGGTCGTGGGGTCCGGGAACGATGGGCAGGTGGTATTTTGGCCGTCGGGGTGGTGGGACTGACCTACGCGGTCACGGGGCTGACCGTGTGGCTAGGAGGGCATTTTCATCCTGCCCTCGGGTTTGTGGTGTCCGCCCTGTGGGTCTGGGTGGCGGTGGCGCCTCGAAATCTCGCCCAGGCGGCAAGGCGGGTGTCCGGGTTCCTCCTGGCGGGGGACCTGGAGGGAGCCAGGAAGGCGGCCGGGATGATGGTGAGTCGAAGCACCGGCGGTCTTCCCGAAGGGGAGGTGATCCGGGCGGCTGTGGAAAGTGTGGCGGAAAATATCGTGGACGCCATCATCGCCCCTTTATTCTACGCCGCCCTCGGCGGGGGGCCGGCGGCCATGGCGTACCGGGCGGCCAACACCCTTGATGCCATGATTGGGTACCGCAATGTTCGATACCTGGATTTCGGCCGGGTGGCGGCCCGGCTGGATGATGCACTCAACTGGATTCCGGCCCGGATCACCGGGGTCCTGATGCTCGGGGCGGCGGGGGTGCTTGGACTGGACGTGCGGGGGGCCTTTCGCGCCATACGGAGGGATGCCCGGCGGCATCCCAGCCCCAACGGGGGTATTCCGGAGGCGGCGGCGGCCGGGGCTCTGGGAGTGCGGCTCGGGGGCTGGAACCTTTATCACGGGCGGCGATCCTTCCGCCCTTACCTGGGTCCTGACGCACGCCCCCTGGAGCCGGAAGATATCCCCCGGACTGTGCGACTCATGGCCTGGACCACCGGAGAGATGGCGGTGTTGATTTTATTGGCGGAGGGGATGGCCGGGTGGCGGTAGCCGGGATTGGACGATGGGCGGCCCGGGAAGGGGCGGCCCTGACCACCGCCGTACGGTTTCTCAGCCGAATTCCGGTGCCCCTTTTGGGGGAGACGGGAGAGGAACGGCAGAAGCGCAGCCTTCGCTGGTACGCCTTTGTCGGGGTCATCCTCGGAGCCCTATTGTGGGTTGCGGCGGAGCTTTTGCACGTTCTGCGGGTGCCGGCGCCCGGGGCGGCGGCCCTGGTGGTGGCGGCAGATCTGTGGCTCACCGGGGGGCTTCACCTGGACGGGTGGATGGATACGGCAGACGGGCTGGGCAGTCGCCGGGAGCGGGAGAGGGCCCTGGAAATTATGCGGGACAGCCGGGTGGGCGCCTTTGGCGTCATGACGGCCATCGGGGTGCTCCTGACGGAATGGGCATTCTTGGATATGTGGATCGCCGAAGGGGCGCCCTTTGAGGTGCCGGCGGCCGCCTGGGGCATCGCCCGCTGGATCATGGTCTGGGCGGTGGCGGCGTTGCCCTACGCCCGGGCGGAAGGAATGGGGGCGGCCCTTCGGGGGGCAGGACCTGGGGATGTGGCCGTGGCGGGGGTGGCCCTGCTGATCCCCGGGGTCCCGGCGGTGATCTCCAGCCAGTGGTCGGTGCTTCTCGGTGCGGGGGTCGCCTTTGTTGCCGCCCGGTTTTGGGCAGGCCGGGTGGCCAAACGATTGGGGGGCTTGACCGGGGACGTCTACGGAGCCTTGTGCGTGTTCACCCAGGTGTGCGCCCTGGTGGCGATGGAGGTGATCGGGCGGTGGATATGACGCGCCCATTCATGGATCACGGGGGAAATGTCCGGGAGTATCGGGAGCGCTGGGGCGGCGATCCCGAGGATCTCGCTGACTTTAGCGCCAATATCAATCCCCTGGGTCCCCCGGAGTCGGTGAGGTCGGCCATGAGGGCGGCCCTGGAAGAGGTCCATCGCTACCCGGACCCCCGCCAGGAGGGATTTCGCCGGCAGGTGGCCGAGCGGTGGGGCATGAGCCCGGACGCGGTAATTGTGGGCAATGGAGCGGCGGAACTGATTTTTCTCTTGATGTTTGCGTGGCGGCCTCGGCGGATCCTGGCTCTTGCCCCTTCCTTTTCGGAATACGAAGACGCCGCCCTGGCGGCCGGGGCTGAGATCCACCGTATCCCACTCCGTCCGGAGCGGGGGTTTGTCCCCGACGTCGGGGTGCTGATGGACGCCCTCGGGACCGGGGTGGATCTGTTGGTTCTTGCCAATCCCAATAATCCCACAGGTGTTCTTTGGGATTCGGCATCCCTGGAAAGGGTGTTGGATGAGGCGGAGGAGGCCGGGGTGCGGGTGCTTTTGGATGAGGCGTTTCTCGATTTTTGCTCCGATGAGCAAATTCGGAGTCAGATCCCCCGGGTCGGCCGGCGGCCGGGGCTCTTCGTCCTCCGCTCGATGACCAAATTTTACAGTATTCCCGGAGTGCGTCTGGGTTACGGGGCGGCGTCTCCGGATGTGATCCGGCGGATGGAGGGTTTGCGCCCCCCGTGGTCGGTGAACGGTGTTGCCCTGGCGGCGGGGACGGCGGCTTTGCAAGATGAGGCCTTTGCGGTCTGGAGCCGGCGGTGGGTTATCGAGCAGCGCCGGCGGATGGTGGGGGCTTTCGGGCAGCTCGGGTTTTCTGTCACCGACTCGAAGGCGAATTTTTTGTTAGCGTGGCGGGAGGATTTTGACATCGGTCGGGCGTGGCCCCGCCTTGCCCGTCGGGGGGTATTCGTCCGGGACTGCCGAACGTTTGTCGGGTTGGACCAGCGATACTTTCGCGTGGCAGTGCGGCCGGAGCGGGACCAGGAGCGGCTGTTCGCGGGCCTTCGCACCGATTGGCCGGGAAAATAGGGCGTAGGGCGGGTCCTTGGCCCGCCAGCCATTTTTTGCTATGATAAATGCAGAACATTCGCAGAGGGGGTGCCGGCTGTGCGAGAAGCTCTGCTTTTGATCGACTTATCGAAAGATTTTATCGATATGGATGGGGCTTTGACGTGTGGAGCTGCGGGACAGGAGATCATCCCCTATGTTCAGGGGCTCGTCGAAGAGTTCCGCCGGGAGGGCCGCCCGATCCTGGATATCCGGGACGATCATCTGAAGTCCGATTATGAGATCCGGACCGGTCTTTTTCCGCCCCATTGTTTGACCGGGACCCCGGGTCGGGAGCTGGAAGACCGGCTGGCCGCGGCGGTGGAGGGCTACGAGGGGTATGTGACCTGGCCGAAGAAAACGTATGACGCCACCTACGAGACGCCGCTGCTGGACTACTTAGATCGAGAAGGGATCACCCGATTGCACGTGGCCGGGGTTTGCACAGACATCTGCGTGGTCAGCACTTGCCTGGGCTTGTACAAACACCGGGTGACGAAACGGGGAGATCTGGAGATTGCCGTTCACCGCCAAGGGGTAGCGTCTTTCAATGCCCAGGCTCACGAGATGGCGCTGAATCACATGGAGCACGTGCTGAAGTGCGAGATCGTCTAGTTTCGGTTCGATGGTGGCGATCCGGGACAGGCGGCTAGAAAGGGAGAGCCGCGATGCCGAGGAGGCCGACGAAGGTGTGTCGCCAGACCCACAGGGTGACGAGGCCAGCGGCCGCCACCGAGAGGATTTCGCGCCGGGACCAGGGCTGGACGTACAGCGGGGTGGGGGCGGCACCCCGGCGGTAACCCCTGGCGGTCAGGGCCAGGGAGATGTCGTCGGCGCTCCGGAGGATCGCCACCAGCCAAGGGACGATCATCTCCGCGAGGTAGCGCCACCTGACCCGGGCTGGCCCGGTGTCCACCTCCAGGCCCCGGGCCAGAAAGGATGTGCGGACCTGGCGGAACGATTGGTGCACTTGTGGGATCAGGCGCAGGGCCAGCCCCGCGAAAAACACCACGTCCCGCAAGCTCGCTGCCGTCGCCCGGCCCGGGCGGCCCAATTGCTCCAGGGGGCGGACAGCGGATGCGAGTCCTTCGGCCAACGCCCCGGGGGAGGTGGTCCAGACCAGAAGTGAGGCCAGGAGAATCAAAGCCGGGATCCGGGTCAAGGTGTCCATGGCGAGAACCAGGCCCGTGCGGGTGAGAGTGACTGGGCCGACCTCGATCCAGCGGGTTCCCGGGGCGGTGAGATTCATGACCGCGCTGAAGGCGATCAGAAAAAGGATGGGGCGTAAAGTTTTGAGAGCGGCCCTCAGAGGCACCCGTGCGGCCCCCATGCCCAGAAGAGCCAATGCACCCAATCCCAACACTTCCCATGGCCATTGGGCCTTCATGAGATCGATGGTGAGGAGGAGAGCGATCAACAGTTTGCTGCGAGGGTCTAGCCGGTGGAGGAAAGTTTGCCTTGAAAGGTACTGTCCGAGTAACAGTTCGGTTTTCATGGATTTCTCCCTCCTCTCCCTCGCAGCCTTGGAGGCCATCTCAAACCCGGGAAGACCACCGGGCGGCGACGCGCAGCTTGGCCGCGGCGATGGGGTGGTCCCCTCCGGACGAGGCAGCCCGGGCAACGGCGGACAAGGAACCTGCGGCGGTCAGTCGCCCACCCTCCAACAGCCACCACCGGTCGGCCACATCCAGGAGCTCTTCGATGTGGTGGCTGGCCACCACGAGAGCCCCTCCGGTTCGTTTTGCCCAATTTTTAAGAAGCCCGGCCAGGGCCGTTCGGCCGGCAGAATCGATCCCGGCGAAGGGCTCGTCGAGCAGCAGGATGCGCGGGTTGAGGGCCAAGATGCCCCCCAGGGCCACCCTGCGCTGTTCGCCAAAGCTGAGGGTAAAAGGCGAGCGCTCCAGCAGGTGGGTAAGGCCGAGATCGGACGCCGTCGTCCGGACCCTTTTGTCGACTTCTTCGGCCCGAAGGCCCCGACGCCGCAGGGCGTAGGCCATGTCTTCGTACACCGTCGGCGCAAAAAGTTGTTGCTCGGGAAACTGCAAAGCCATGGCCGCGTTTTGCCTGAGCTGTGTCAGGGCCCGGCGGGCCCGGTAGGGGTCGCCTTCCCTCATGTGAAAATTGCCGGAGTTCGGCTGCAGGAGCCCCCCGAGGAGGGCGAGGAGCGTCGTTTTGCCTGCCCCGCTGGGTCCGAGGAGGGCGGTGATGCCCGGGTAGAGTTCACACCGTTCCAATTGCAGCCGGCCCTCCACGACCACATCGGTCAGGGTGGCTATGGGTTCAGCATCTTGTGGCCGCGGATCCGGCCCAGGTTTTCCGGAATTCACACCCTGCAGGACCCCGGCGAGAAAAATCCAGGACACCTGGCCGGCCGCCGCACCGGGGTGGACTCCCGGGTCTGGGCCCGCGGGTTTAGGTCGACGGGAGTCTTCTTCTGCCCGAGGGGGGACTGTCATGTTCTCCATAACTTTCCATTTCCACGGTTTTGGGAAACCCGCTTCGGCGATCCGCTCCCACGCCTCTCGGGCTTCTTCGGGCGTTCCCAGCGGAATCACCCGGCCTCCATCCACCAGCCACACCCGGTCCGCGCGCTCCATTTCTTCCAATGAATGGGTCGTGTGGACAATTCCGACCCCCCCGTCCCGAAGGGTGGCGAGGAGATCCAAGACTCGTTCCTGATGATCGGGATCCAGCATCGATGTGGGTTCATCGGCGAGAATCCATCCCGGTTTCATCGCCCATGCCCCCGCCAGGGCCACCCTTTGGAGTTGACCGCCGGAAAGAAGATGAATGGGCTGTTCGGCTATATCCACCAGATTGAATGCCTCCAGGGCCCCAGCAGTCCGGCGCCGGATCGCGTCCGGGGCGAGGCGTTGCAATTGCAGGCCCCAAGCGATATCCTCGGCGGGGGTGCTGCCCACGATCTGATGACTTCCCCGGCCCAACACCAAGCGGGCGGCGGAGTTGACTTGTTCCAACGGTTGTCCGTCCACCGTGAGGCCTCCTGGGGTCACGGGCAGAAGGCCGGCCAAGGCCAGAAGTAAGGTGGACTTGCCCGATCCATTCCGGCCGATCACGCAGGTCCATGTCCCCCGGGGCGCTTGAAAATCCACATTTTCTAGGACGGGGGCATGGTATCCCCCGTCGTCCCATCCTATGGTCGCGCAGTTCAGTGCCAGCATGGTGTCAAAATCCTCTCGTGAAAGTCCCCGGCGATGACCTGGAATCCCTTGTGGAATCCCGGGTCGACGAGCACTCGTGTCCACGAGCATTGTAGTGAATCGGCCGATCTTCGGCAACCCGTTTGTCCAGGGCGGTTTCCCATGGTAAAGTAGATCGGCGAAGGGGGGAGAGGAAAATGGAGATGCAGGTCCGGGGAATGGTGATGGCGGCGCTCATGGCCGCGGTCACCGGGGCGCTGGCCTATGTGGCGGTCCCGCTGCCTTTCACCCAGGTGCCCATCAGCGGGCAAAACCTCGGCGTCATGCTGTCGGGGCTGTTGCTCGGGCCCTGGTGGGGCGGTTTAAGTATGGTCTTATACGTTCTGTTGGTGGCGCTGGGCGTACCCATCGGCGCCCGGGGACATGCAGGCCTCGGGGTTCTGCTCGGGCCGACGGGCGGTTATCTGATCGGATTTATCCTCGGTGCCTTCGTCATCGGTTGGTTCGTGCGAGGGCGGTTGACGATTTTTCGGGCTCTTGTGGGGAGTGTGGTCGGGGGCGCCCTGGTGGCGTACATCCCCGGGGCGGCCTGGCTGGCCCACGTCGGGCATCTGACCGCGGGACAAGCCATCGCCCTGGGGGTGTTGCCCTTTATTCCGGGTGATCTCGTCAAAGCGGTGATTGCCGCGGCGGCGGCGGTGGGGGTGGATCGGGCGTACTCCCTGGCCGGCGTTCGGGGCCGGGCGCACCGGTAATGCCTTCGAATCTTTTTTGACAGCACCGCGCAGAATTTGTCGGAAAAGGGGAAAGCCCGGGACGGGAAGGTCAATTTCCCGTCTGCGGGCCTTTATTTTTGGCAAAAAGATGGCGTTTGTGTCTTTCGAGTGAAACCTTTGTGTCGGTTATGTGTCTATTTAACATTCCTGGTAGTTTTGTACTATCGGCAATGGTCCCTTTTTATCATGCGCTGGTTTGAGGGAAGAAGGAAACTGAGGATGGAATTAGCCGAGGCGGTTCATCTGTTCAGCGGCCATGGTCATGAAGGGAGGGGGCACAATGGCCCAGATGTCAGCTCCAAAAACCAGGGAGCGGGAGACGGAAGCAGAGGAGAACCTGAAAGGGACTCTGGCTTCGGTATTTATCGTGGGGGCGGTTCTCTTGGTGTCGTGGCTCGGGGTCTTCATTCTCTTTTTGGACAGGAATTGAGTCGGGAGTGAGCCTCGCAGCTAAGGACAATCAGTGAATCGCTTTCCGAAAGGTTAGAGTGGGGAGGAGGGTTCGGATATGCACCTGCATCGTTATGAAAAAATCTGGCTCACCGTGGGCGTGCTGACGTTGATTGCATTTATCATCACACTTGGGGTGAACGCATTCGCCATGGGGGCTCAACCACCGAGTAACACTCAGGTGATGGACCCGACCAAAGTGAGCCAGACGCCGCCTTTCGATCAGCCTGCCTTGAAACAAATCGGCCAGAACAATTATGTGGCCAACATGACGGCTTTTGTGTTTAGCTATGCACCGAACCGCATGGAGGTCCCGGTGGGATCCACGGTGACTTTCAACGTGACGAGTAAAGATGTGGTGCACGGGTTTGAAATACCGGGGACGAACGTGAACATGATGGTCATTCCGGGGTTGGTCAACTCCACGACCCATACCTTCACAAAGCCCGGGGATTACTTAATTCTTTGTAACGAGTACTGCGGAACCGGCCACCAATTGATGGCGGCTCACTTAATTGTAAAGTAGAGACGGGAAGGATGTGAATCAGGATGGCGGAAGCACAAGTGGCGGAAGCCCAGAACGTGCGGGTGGACCGAGCGGCAGCCCGGTTGAGCTTGGCTTACGTGTTGGTGGCGTTTTTGTCCTTCGGAGTGGCGGCCATCGCCGGCCTGCTCCAAGGTCTGGACCGGGGCGGCGTCATCACCCTGCCGAAATGGTTGAACTATTACCAGATTCTCACTGCGCACGGTGTGTACATGGGGCTTCTTTTCACCACCTACTTTATCATTGGCTTTTTCTTTTCCGGTGTCGCCCGAACCACTGGCGGTTCATTGCCCCCGGTGGCCCGCAGGTTAGGCTGGCTCGGCTGGTGGATGATGGTCATCGGGCAAGTGGCGGCGACCTTCGAAGTATTGGCGGGAAATGCGTCGGTCCTGTACACGTTTTACGCGCCGATGAAGGCGTCGCCGCTCTTCTATATCGGCACGGCCTTGGTGGTGGTGGGCAGCTGGTTCGGCGGGTACGGCGTCTTTGCGGCATACCGAATCTGGAAACGGAAAAATCCCGGTAAGCTCTCGCCCCTCTTTACCTTTATGGCCTTTGCCACCATGCTGCTCTGGCAGATCGCGACCATTGGCGTGGCCCTGGAGGTCGTCCTGCAACTGATTCCGTGGTCTTTTGGTTGGGTTTCGACCGTCAATGTGTTACTGAGCCGGATGTTGTTCTGGTATTTCGGCCATCCCCTGGTGTATTTCTGGCTGCTGCCAGCATACACTATGTGGTATGCGGTGATGCCGAAAATCGTCGGCGGCAAGGTGTTCAGCGACGCCTTGGCGCGAACCAGTTTCGTGATGTTTATCCTGCTCTCGACGCCCGTTGGCTTTCACCATCAATTGTTGGAGCCGGGTATTCCGCCCCTGTGGAAATTCTTGCACGTGATCTTGACCATGTTTGTCGTGATTCCTTCACTGATGACCGCTTTCAATATGTTTGCGGTGTTTGAATCGGCAGGCCGCGCCAAGGGGGCGACGGGGCTGTTCGGGTGGTTTAAAAAGCTCCCCTGGAACGATGTGCGGTTTATGGTCCCGATGATGGGCATGATCGCCTTCATTCCGGGCGGGGCCGGCGGGATTGTCAACGCCAGTAACCAGATGAACGAGGTCGTGCACAATACGATCTTTGTGACAGGTCACTTCCACCTGACCGTCGGCACGGCAGTGGCCATGACCTTCTTCGGCATCAGCTACTGGCTGTTGCCGCATCTTACCGGACGAAAATTGACCCGGGCAGCCAACCGGGTCGGACTGATCCAGGCGGTGATCTGGGGGACGGGGATGCTGCTCATGTCCGGTGCCATGCATTACATGGGGCTCTTGGGTGTACCCCGGCGCACTGCCTACACGACCTACATGAATGACCCCACTGCACTCAGCTGGATGCCCCTCGAGGGGGTCATGGCCCTCGGTGGTACGCTGCTCTTCATTGGAGCCATGCTCATGATCGGCATGGTGGTTTACTTGACCTGGTTTGCCCCGAAAGGCTTCGAGGAGTATCCGATCGGCGAGGTCGCCAATCCTGCGGAGGCGACGCCCCGGTTGCTGGAGCGGTGGCCGGTGCTCATTTCCCTGGCTGCCGTCTTGATCCTGGTGGCTTACGCATATCCCGTGATCGATACGCTGCAAAATGCGCCTCCCAGCGCTCCGGGGATCCGGACTTGGTAAAAAAGTTGAAGGAGGCGGGGACGGCCCAGCGCCGCCCTCGTCTTTTTTATTGACAAAGCGAACGGTCGGTCGATAGAATAAGAATGAATGAATCACCATTCATTTTACCGGGGTGAGAGCGATTGCGCTGCGCAAGGATCGAGCAAAGTACGTAGCGATTCTGCAGGCGGCCGTAAAAGTCATGGCCGAGTCCGGGTACTACAATGCCCAGGTGTCCCGGATTGCCCGGGAGGCCGGGGTCGCGGACGGCACCGTGTACCTCTATTTTAAAAACAAAGAGGATATTCTCATCTCCATCCTCCGGGAGACCATCGGGGAGATCATCGAACGGGTCCAGGCGGCCCTGACCGGGCTCGAGGATCCCGCCGAGATGTTGCATCGATTGGTGTTTCTGTACTTTCGGGGACTTGCGGAAACGAAAGACCTGGCCATGGTCACCCAGGTCCACCTCCGTCAGACCAATCCCGACGTGAGGCGCAAGATCGGCGACATTATGCGCCCGTATTATCGAATCATCGACAGGATCATCGAGCGGGGAGTGGAGCGGGGGATGTTTCGACCGACCATCGATCGGCGCATCGCCCGGCGAATGATCTTTGGCACCATGGACGAAACGGTCACCGCCTGGGTTTTGACTGGGGCGAAATATGACCTGGTGGCCTTGGCGGGTCCGGTGGTAGACTTGTTACTCGGAGGGCTGGTCCGCCGCGAAGATGAGCGATGGCGAAGAGAACCGGACAGAAAGGAGTCCTTGGGATGAACATCATTGTGTGCATGAAACAGACCTTCGATACCGAGGAACGCATCGTTCTCGACAATGGAAAGATTAAGGAAGACGGGGTCAAGTTCGTGATCAACCCATACGACGAGTTCGCGGTGGAAGAGGCGATCCGCCTCAAGGAACAGCACGGAGGCCAGGTTACGGTGATCACTCTCGGGCCGGCCCGGGCGGAGGAAGCGTTGCGGACGGCGTTGGCCATGGGGGCGGACGAAGCGGTCATCGTCGATGATCCCGGCTTGCTGGGAGATGAATTCACGGCGGCTCAAGTGTTGGCCAAGGCCGTCGAGAAGCATCCGTACGATATCGTTCTTGCGGGGAATCAGGCGGTGGACGACGGCTCGGGTCAGGTGGCTGTCCGGCTGGCCGAGCTACTCGGCATCCCGCATATCGGCACGGTTACAAAGCTCGAGGTGGCGGACGGGAAGGTGCGGGCAGAGCGGGATGCGGAAGGGGACGTCGAGGTGGTGGAGGGCACCTTGCCCATCCTGGTCACCGCTCAACAGGGGCTCAATGAGCCGCGGTATCCGTCGTTGATCGGTATTCGCAAGGCGAACAAGAAGCCGATCACCCGATATACGGCGGCTGACCTCGGCCTCGACGCCGCAGGCGTCGCTGCGAAAGCGGAGATTCTGGAGACCTTCCTGCCCAAGCCAAAGGCTGGCGGGAGGATTCTCCAGGGGGATTTGGCCGATCAGGTGAAGGAATTGGTTCAGGCCCTGCGTTCAGACGAAAAAGTCCTGTAAGGTATAGAGAGAGGAGAGACGACAATGGCGCGTACATGTTTGGTGATGGCGGACCTGCGCGGGGGCAAAGTCCGGAATGTGACCTATGAAGCTCTGGCCGCTGCCCGGCGCTTGGCGGAGGGCGGAGAAGTTTCTGTTGCTCTCGTCGGGGATGGCGTAAGCGGATTTGCCCAGGGGCTGGGGGCGTACGGCGCCGATAAAGTGTACGTCGTGGAAGATGCCGGGTTGAAGTATTATACACCGGACGCTTATGCCTCGGTGATGGAGCGGCTGATCCGAACGGCAGATCCCGACGTGGTGCTCTTCGCCCACTCCGCTATTGGCCGGGACTTGGCGCCGAAGCTCGCGGCCCGGTTTGGCGCGGGTCAAGTGTCCGATGTGGTGGACGTGGGGCTGGAAGACGGCAAGATCGTGTTTACGCGGCCGATTTATGCCGGGAAAGCCTTTACCAAGGTGACGATCTCAGACGGCAAGGTGTTTGCGACCGTCCGGCCGAACAACCTGTCCGCTGATGAGCCGGATGCGGGACGGAGTGCCACTGTGGAAACGGTGGGGGCGGGTCTATCGGGCGCCTCCTTGCGGACCGTGGTGAAAGAAGTGGTGCAAAAGGCCACTTCCGGTGTGGATTTGACCGAGGCCAAGATTATCGTTTCCGGCGGTCGGGGGGTCAAGAGCGCGGAGGGCTTCAAGCCGCTGTATGAACTGGCCGAGGTTCTCGGGGCGGCGGTGGGTGCTTCCCGGGCGGCCTGTGATGCCGGTTACTGTGATTATTCGATGCAGATCGGGCAGACCGGCAAGGTGGTGACGCCGGATCTGTACATCGCCTGCGGAATTTCGGGTGCGATCCAACACCTGGCCGGCATGTCAAACTCGAAGGTGATCGTGGCTATCAACAAAGATCCGGAAGCGCCGATTTTTAAAGTGGCGAATTACGGGATTGTCGGCGATCTGTTCGAAGTGGTTCCCATGCTCACCGAGGAATTGAAGAAAGTTCTCGCCGATTGAGGCTGGTGAGTTCCGGTCCGCGAGGGCGGTACCCCGGCGGTACAAGGAGGTAGAAGGCAGAAGGGTCGGCGCCTCGCGCGCCGGCCTTTTTGTCGTCGGGCAACGCTTTTGTTATACTGGCTTTTGGCGATGTGCGGGGGGTGAAGGAGATGAACCGGCCTGAATACATTCAGGAGCGAGACGGGGCTTTGTGGTTGACTGAAGTGGAATCGGGTCATCTGAAATTAAACTGGAGATTAAAAAACGTTCTTCACGTGGAACGGTCGCCCTTTCAAGAGATCGCTATCGTGGACACGGAAACCTTCGGCAGGGCGCTGGTCCTGGACGGCGTGGTGCAGACCACGGCGGGGGATGAGTTTATCTATAACGAAATGATCAGCCATGTCCCCTTGGCCTTGCACCCAAATCCGAAGCAAGTCCTGGTGATCGGCGGAGGCGACGGGGGCGCGGTGCGGGAGTGTCTAAAATATCCTTCGGTGGAGCGGGTGGATCTGGTGGAGATCGATGAGCAGGTCACCAGTGCTTGCAGGACGTATCTGCCCGAGCTCGCTGGACAGTTGGACGATCCCCGGGTGCGCACGCGGTTTGAAGACGGGGTGCAGTATATAAAGGGCGTCGAGAATCAGTACGATGTGATCATCGTCGACTCCTCGGATCCCATTGGCCCCGCCACGGTTCTCTTTGAGGAACCGTTTTACCGCTCGGTGAAAGCGGCTCTTCGCCCGGGCGGAATCATGGTTTGCCAGAGTGAGTCCCCGCTTTTTTATCTGCCGGTGCTTCAAAATACCCGTCGGGTGCTAAACGAGTTGTTTCCCGTTACCCGGACCTATTGGGCCCCGGTACCGACATATCCTGGGGCTTTGTGGACCTTTACTTTGGGGTGTTTGTTCGATCCGTTTGAGGATTCCGGATGGACCCGCCGGATTCGCGAGGAGAGTACACGGTATGTAACCGCCGATCTTGCGGAGGGGAGTTTTGCCTTGCCCGCCTTTGTGCGCCGCGCCCTCGGGGTGGCGGAATGAGGATCGGGCGGCGGGAGAGCGTTGAGGATCCGGAAACCTCTTGGCGGCGACCACTCTACCTTCTGTGGCTCAGCAATTTTATTGCGGTGTTGGGGCTCAATTTTCAGTGGTCGTTTATCCCCCTCTATCTTCCTCATCTGGGGGTGACCTCCACCCGGGCGGTGGGGGTGTGGTCCGGGGCGATCATGGCGGTCACTCCCTTGGTGGCGGCGATCACCGGTCCGCTGTGGGGGAATTTTGCAGACAAGCACGGGCGTCGCCGGGTGGTGATCCAGGTCTATCTCGCCAATATTTTCATTATCGGGGCCATGGGATTTGTACATCAGCCGTGGCAGCTGTTCATTCTCAGAATTCTTCAGGGGGCCCTGGGCGGAGTGGCGGCGGCGTCCTTATCTTTGGTGACGTCCATCACCCCGGCGGATCGCTTGGGGTCCGCCTTGGGGCTGTACCAGACGTCGAATTTTACGGCGGCTGCGATAGGGCCCTTCTTTGGGGGATTGCTGGCCGATCTCGTGAGCATTCGGTTTCCCTACGTCCTGCTTGGCGCGTTGAACGTGGTGGCCGCCCTGCTGGTTTGGCTCGGGGTGGCCGAACCTTCCGGTGTTCGGCCGGTCGGCCGGGGGGCCGAACAGGGGTTTTTCGGTAAAATATGGACCCTGGTCCGACGCCCGGGGTTGCTGAGTCTGGCGATGACGGGCGCCATGGTCCAGTTCGGTGTGGTGGTCATCGCGCCGGTGATTCCCTTGTTCGTCAGGCATTTACTCGGCGATTCGCGGTTCGTGGGGACGGTGACCGGCCTTTTGGTGGCGCTGGCGGGGGTGGCGGGCTCGGTGTCGGCGGTGGTGGCGGGGCAGCTTGGGGATCGTTACGGCCATCGCCGCTTGCTCGTCTTCATGTGTATTGGCGCCGCCATTGTGTTCGGGTGGACCGGGACAGCGGAGACAATTGTGCAGTTGATCGCCTTGCGGACGGCGGCGGGACTCTTTATTGGGGGACTTCTTCCGACTTCCAATGCGTTGATTGGCCAGCTCGTCTCGGAATCCGAACGGGGCACGGCTTTCGGAATGACCACGAGTTTTCAAATGATGGGTACGGTGTTGGGCCCCTTGGTGGGCGGGGCGCTCGGAACAACTCTGGGGTTTAGTTCGGTGTTCTGGACCACGATGGTGGTCTTTTTCCTCACAGCCCTTTGGGTGTACGGGAGCGGCCGCCGACAGGCGGGCCGGGAAGAGCTCGGGACGTGATGGGCTCTCACCGGTCGGGACGCCAGATTCTGAAACTTCACTATTTACCTTAGATGACAAACCCTTCCCCGTTTACTCGACATCGGGAAAAAACGCAAAGGATCGGCCATACTGTCACATTTTGGCCATATTAACTCCCAGGATTTTTTGATATTATGGAAATAGACTCCTGAGCAGGGGATTGGCCGCACTAGGAGATAAGGGAAAGGGAGGGTTTGGTGGGTGAGGCCGAAACATCGCATCGGACTACTGTTTGTCATGGTAGGGCTCCTGTTTGGGCTGACCGGTTGCGGAAGGACCGATATGTCCGTTTTCGATCCGGCCGGGCCGGTGGCCAAGATGGAATTATCGGTGATTATGACCAGCGTGTACATTATGACCGGCGTATTTATTGTGGCGATGGCGATTCTCGTTTATGTGCTCATCCGCTTCCGTCGGCGGAAGGGGCAGGATTTGCCGCCAAAACAGGTGGAAGGAAACAATTGGATGGAGTTGACCTGGACCATTATTCCACTCATTCTTATGGGGATTCTGGCTGTTCCGACGGTGTCCACCGCCTTTGCGCTGGATCAGAAACAGACGGGTCCGAACACCATGAATGTCACGGTTAAGGCGTCTCAGTTTTGGTGGCAGTTTGAATATCCTGATCTGGGAATTGTAACGGCGCAAGCCTTACATATCCCCGTGGGAACCAAGGTCAACCTCAAGCTGGAAACCACCGATGTCATGCATTCGTTTTGGGTGCCCCGACTGGCCGGCAAGACCGACCTCATCCCCGGCCGGGTGAACACCATGTGGTTCGAGGCCAGTCAACCGGGCGAGTATCAAGGGAAATGTGCAGAATACTGCGGCCCGAGCCACGGTGTGATGGACTTTGTTGTCATTGCCGACACGCCGCAGCAATTCCAAGCCTGGGTTCAGAAGATGAAAAATCCCCAGGTGCAGCCGACGAGTGCGCAGGCGGCTGAGGGCGAGAAGTTGTTCGCGCAAAATTGCGCCACATGCCACGCCATTGCGGGAACCAACTTCAAAGGGGTTCTGGGGCCGGATTTGACGGGTTTTGCGGATCGTCCGAAAGTGGCTGGGGTGCTGGATAATAACCCCACCGATGTGGAGAAGTGGATCAGCGATCCGGCGGCGATCAAACCGGGCACCAAGATGCCCAAACTGCCCTTGAATCAGCAGCAGATCTCGGCGCTCTCCGCATTCTTGGAGGGGTTGAAATAACGACTCATCCCACGGCGGCTTGTTTCGAGGGGGCAGTTCGGTCGAAAAGGAGGGTTATGGGATGGCAAAACCGCTGGAAGAAGTGTTGAGCCATCACGTGCATACCGTCGAAGCGCCTCATAAGCGCCACTGGTTGTTGGACTATCTGTCGACGGTGGATCATAAAAAGATCGGGATCATGTATGTGCTGATCGGGGTGTTCTATCTGCTCGTCGGGGGCGTGGAAGCGCTTCTGATGCGTATTCAGCTGTTTGTGCCCAATAATCAGTTTGTGAGTTACCCGACCTTTAACGAATTATTCACCATGCATGGAACGAACATGATCTTCTTCGCAGCCATGCCTTTGATCTTCGGATTGGTCAACTTGATCATGCCGGTTCAGATCGGGGCTCGGGACGTGGCGTTCCCCTTCATGAACGCCGTCAGCCTATGGTTCACTTTCGTGGGGGCTTTGCTCGTAAACATCAGCTGGTTTTTTGGCCCTGCTCCAAGTGCCGGTTGGTTTGCTTATACCCCCATCGGGCTCGATAAGTATACTCCCGGCACAGGGATGGACTTTTACGTCATCGGCCTACAGATTGCGGGCTTCGGGTCGTTAATGGGCGCGATCAATTTCATCGCCACGATTCTCAACATGCGGGCGCCGGGCATGACCCTGCTCAGGATGCCGCTGTTCACGTGGACCAGCCTGGTGACCTCCGGCCTGATCGTGTTCGGATTTCCGCCGTTGACCGTAGGCCTGTTCTTGTATATGTTCGAGCGACTTTTTGGCGGCCACTTCTTCGATGCGACCATGGGTGGGAACCCGCTGTTGTGGACGCACCTGTTCTGGATCTTCGGACACCCAGAAGTGTACATCGTCGTGCTCCCAGCTTTCGGGATGATCTCCGAAGTGGTGGCGACCTTCTCCAGGAAGCGCATTTTCGGTTACACCTCCATGGTCATTGCGACAGTGTTGATCGGCTTTATCGGCTTCATGGTGTGGGTGCACCACATGTTCACGGTGGGCTTGGGGGCGATGGCCAACTCGATTTTTGCGATTTCCACGATGCTCATCGGTATCCCGACCGGGATGAAAGTCTTTAACTGGTTGTTCACCATGTGGGGCGGTCAGATCCGGTTCAAGCCCCCCATGATGTTCGCCTTGGGATTCCTGCCCACCTTCGTGATCGGCGGGTTCACGGGCGTGATGCTAGCGGCTGCTCCGGCGGACTTTCAGTATCACGGGTCCTACTTCGTGGTGGCGCACTTCCATTACACGTTGATCGGCGGCGTGGTGTTCGGTTTCTTCGCAGGTCTTTATTACTGGTTCCCGAAGATCACCGGCCGGATGATGAGCGAGGTGCTGGGCCATATCAATTTCTGGCTGATGTTCATTGGGTTCCACCTGACGTTCTTCCCGATGCACTTGGCCGGACTGTTTGGCATGCCACGCCGGGTACCCACCTACAACCCGGGTATGGGGCTGGAGATCTGGAACCAATTGTCGACGATCGGCGCCTTTATCATGGGTGTGTCGATGATCGTCTTCGCTGCCAATGTGGTGTATGCCTTCACCAAGGGCAAGGTGGCGGGGGCCGATCCCTGGGATGCCCGGACCCTGGAGTGGGCGGTTCCATCCCCGATTCCGGAGTACAACTTCGCTCAGACGCCTTTGGTGCGCGGCCTGGATCCCCTGTGGATCGCCAAAGAAGAGGGCTCGACGGTCCCGGCAGCCGAACCCTTGGGTCCCATTCACATGCCGTCGAATTCGTTTCTGCCTTTGGTGATGGCCGTCGGACTGTTTATCGCCGGATTTGCGGCTATCTACCATCGCCTCTTCTTCATCGTGCTGGGACTTGAGGTGATTGCATTGGCGATGTTTTATCACTCCCTCAATGACGACGAAGGACATCACATTCTTCCGGAGGAGAGCACTCGGGTGAGGGAGGTGCGGGCGTAATGGAAGCCATGGAAACTCAGCCCAGGCTGGTCAATGCCGGGGATCGGCTTGAATTAGGACCAGAAACAGCGACCCTTGAGGGGAAAAATAAGGTTCTTGGATTCTGGGTATTCCTGGGGGGCGAATGCGCCCTGTTCGCCTCCCTCTTTGCCACTTACCTGACCCTTCGAGGGCACACCCTAAACGGTCCGACTGCCCACGAGTTGTTTCACCTGCCGATCATCGGCCTGGCCACCATCTTGCTGTTGACGAGCAGCCTGACCGGCGTGCTCGGCATCAATGCCATGCACCGGGGCAACCTTGGCTCGCTTCTCCGTTGGTTGGGGGTCACTGTGTTGCTCGGCCTAGGGTTTTTGGCCGTGCAGGTAGTGGAATTCATCACCTACGCCGGAGAGGGATTCGGTTTCGGTACGAGTGCCTTCTCTTCCGCATTCTTTACCCTGGTCGGATTTCACGGTGGCCACGTGGCTTTCGGGGTGATCTGGATCTCGATCTTGATGCTCCAGTTGAGGCGAAGCGGAATTACCCCAAGGAAAGCGCCTAAGGTGTTCATCGCCAGCCTGTATTGGCATTTTGTCGACGTGGTGTGGGTGTTCATTTTTACCGTGGTCTATCTCATGGGCATCTTGGGGATTTCCTGAATCCACCAAGTCTGCGTTTGGTGTGAAAGGATGGTGCAAGGATGACGAACGTACCGACGGAGACCCACAACACCGGTACCGAATCCGGCTCCGGGCATGGGTCGGTTCGGAAACACATCATTTCCTTCGCGATTATGATTTTGTTTACGGTGATCGCCTTTGCGATGGTCGGCGCCGGCATGTCCCCTACAGTGGTCATCCCGGTGATCCTGGCGTTAGCGGTCATTCAGGTGATTCTGCAGCTGTGGGATTTCATGCACCTGAACCAAAAAGGTCACTCTTTTCCCACGCTGTTTATCACGTCCGGGGCGCTGCTGGGATTCATTTTCGTGTTGGTTTTGGTTTTGTGGCCCTAGGATAAGGGGGGATTCCCGTTGCCATTTTGCGGCACGCCCATTGATGGATCCCTGTGGTCCTCTTGGAACATTCCGCTGCTGGCTGTCGTTCTGGCTATAGGAGTGTGGTACTGGGCCACATGGCGCAGGTGGCGGGCCTCGGGCGGCACCGGAGACCGATCGGCCGGGGTGGGCCGGAAAGTTTCCTTCTATAGTGGCTTGACCCTGTTTTACCTGGTGGCCGCCAGTCCGGTCGACTACATTGGGCACATGTACCTGTTCAGCGTCCACATGACGGCCATGGCCCTGGAGTACATGGTGGTCCCGCCGCTGGTGCTGTTGGGCCTCCCAGAATGGATGGTTCGGTCATGGATGCAGGTCCGGGGGATTGAACGGCTGATCCGGGTCCTCAGCCGCCCCCTGTTTGCGTTGATCACGTTGAACCTGTTATTCACGGCCTACCATTTCCCGTCCGTGTTCGATTTTCTCATGTCTCACGGCTCATTGGCCGTCTGGGTGCACTTGGTGATGATGATCGCGGCGTTTATCAACTGGTTGCCGGTGATCCAACCCTTTGCGGGGGTGAAGCGCCTCAGCGAACTCCAGAAGATCATCTACCTATTCGCGGACGCAGTGCTCCTGACTCCGGCCTGTGCTTTTATCATTTTCTCGGGCGGCCCGCTTTACGTCACCTACGATGCCATGCCGAGGCTGATCCCAAGCCTGTCGATCTATGTGGACCAGCAGCTGGGCGGCATTATCATGAAGCTGACCCAAGAGGCCGCCTACATCGGCGCCATCGTGTACATCTTCGTGCAGTGGACCCGGAAGGAGAAGGAGCGGGATCGGCAGGACAAAAAAGGACAGTTGGTTTTCTTCCCCGTGGACAAGGATGGGTTTCATGGGGCGAACACCTGGTAAGAAAGTCCTGGCAGGATAGACAACCGAAGGGTCATCAATGTGGCAGGGCGAGGGCCCTGCCTGTTTTTTGGAGGATGCCGAGTCGGAGGTGATGTGTCTCAGCTGCGGAAGCGGTTCTCCGGAGTATGGTATAATCCCGATAAAGAAGGCGCAGAGCTTTCTCAGAGGTGACACCAAGGGAGGGTTTGGCTTGCGGGTGGACGTCAAATGGCTGGGGAAACGGGCTTTCGAGGCCTTGGGGCAGACCAGCGGTCACACGGTACGAATCGACGCGGCGGAGTCGGCGGGCGGTGAGGGCAGCGGCGTACGGCCGATGGAAATGCTGCTCATGGGGGTCGGAGGATGCACCGGAATCGACATCGCCATGATCTTGGAGAAAATGCGTCTCCACATCGACCGGTTCGAGATGACGTTGAATGCGGAACGAGCGGAGAAACATCCACAGCGTTTTACAAAGATCACCATCGATTACGTCCTCGACGGGCCAGACCTGACCCACGAAAAGGTCAAGCGAGCCGTGGAGTTGTCCTATCACACTTACTGCTCGGCGCTGAATTCCTTGAATGCCGATTTTGAAATCCGTTACACCCTAAACGGTGAGACGCGGACCGTGGTTCCGGCACCAGCTGAATCGGTCGGCGGACGGGCGTAACCCCTTCTCTCGAAAACATACCGGGGCCAGGTGTATTCCATGGCTCATAAGGACCGCAAAGCGCCCTGGGCATTGTGCACCCAAGGCGCTCTTGTCCTTAACGGGCCACGGGGATCGGTTTTTTCTCGCTGTCGGCATAGGGTTGATCGAGCAACTCCCGAAGTTCTTGGTCCCACAGTGTGCGGATCCGCGCCTGTTCCTCCTCGGTGAGGGGCGGCACATCCGGGGCCGCGGTAAATTCGGCGACATTGGCCTCACTGGTGAAATTCGGCAACACCGTCACCACCGAGGGCTGGGCGAGGGCGAATTGAATCGCCGCCTGGCCCAGGGTGCGGCCGGTGCCCGCGGTCAAGAACCGGAGCTTCTCCACCGCTTGCAATCCACGCCCCATCCACTCATGTTTCCGGTGATTGCGATGATCTGATTTATCAAAGTGTTTTTCCGGGTTATATGTGCCGTCGAGCAGCCCGGATGCGTGGGGAACCCTGACGATCAAGCCGACGTGGTTCCGTTCCGCAGGCTCAAACAGGTCCAGGGAGGGCCATTGCTCCAACAGGTTGTAAATGACCTGCATGACGTGGATGGATCGGTTCTCCAGGGCGTACAACCCTTCGTTCCGCCAACCAATATCCGGCCCCAAAGCCGGCCCGTAGGCGCGGATCTTCCCTTCGTCTTTGAGACGCTCAAGGGTCTCAAAGATAATATCCTGTTGCAGTGTGGACATGCGGGTGTTGTGCAACTGGTAAATATCGATATAATCGGTCCCAAGCCGTTTCAGGCTCTGTTCGCACGCAAAGCGGATGAATTCCGGCGTCCACTTCTGCGGAAGCTCGGACATCCCCGTTCGCTCACCCGGATTGCTGTAAATGTCATAACCGAACTTCGTGCCGATGATAATCCGATCGCGTTTCCCGGGAAACGCTTCGGCCAGGATCGTCTCTCCCTTACCGGTGCCATAGACATCGGCGGTATCAAAAAAAGTGACCCCCGCATCGAAGGCCTGATGCAGCAGCCGCAGGGCGGTGTTTTGATCGCGGACTCCCCACCACGTGGTCGCCACCGACCACACTCCGAACCCTACTTCAGAAACCCGAATGTCCGTTCCGGGTATGGTGCGATATTTCATGGTCCCCCTCCTCGCCGGTTTCAGACCGGCCCCATTTGCCTACGATTCTTATTTTACCATTCCTTTTTCTCACCATGCAGATCAAGGGTTGTGAAGGAATTGTGGACAAGACGAGTGCAGGTCAAAAGTTCAAAAATCTCAAGTAGGATTTTGCCTCTCTTTGTCGAATTTTAGTATCACAACTACGTCACAGGGTAGCCTTAGCGCCGGTGGTGCCGGACAGGCGTCGTTGAAACCGTGTGGCGTTTTTCTATCTATTCAGCGAAGGAGAGAACGACAATGGATCTCCGCTCAAAACTCGATGCTTATCGTCGCCGGGAGGAGAGTCTGGCTTGGGAGGGAACGTTTCTGGATTATTTGGACCTGGTGCGGAAAAACCCCCGCATCGCCCAGCCCGCCCATGCCCGGATCTACGAAATGATCGTGTCGGCCGGGGTGGAGATCGTGGATGGGCACAAGCGATACGCCTTTTTCTCCCGGGAGTTGTTCGGGCTGGACGAGGCGTTGGAGAGGCTGGTCGAGGAGTATTTTCATCCTGCGGCCAAAAGGCTGGATGTACGCAAAAGACTGCTCTTGCTGATGGGACCCGTCAGCGGCGGAAAGTCCACGGTGGTGGCGCTCCTGAAGCGAGGGCTCGAGGAATATACCCGAACGGATGAAGGGGCGGTCTATGGCATCGCCGGCTGCCCCATGCACGAAGAACCGCTGCACCTCATTCCCGGCCCGCTCCGGCGGGAGGTGGAAGAGGAGCTCGGGGTGTTTATCGAAGGTGACCTGTGTCCTCAATGTCAATTGCGGTTGGAGAACGAATACGGCGGCCGCATTGAAGATGTGCGAGTGGAGCGGGTGGTGTTTTCGGAGAATCGCCGGGTGGGGATCGGGACGTTCAGTCCCTCGGATCCCAAGAGCCAGGATATCGCCGATCTGACGGGGAGCATTGATTTTTCCACCATCGCCGAATACGGGTCGGAGTCGGATCCCAGGGCTTACCGATTTGACGGGGAGCTCAACAAGGCCAACCGCGGAATTATGGAATTCCAGGAGATGCTGAAAAGTGACGAGAAATTCCTGTGGAACCTGCTGAGCCTCACCCAAGAAGGGAATTTTAAAGCGGGACGGTTCGCCCTGATCTCCGCAGATGAGTTGATCGTGGCGCATACGAACGAAACGGAGTACCGGGCTTTCATCAGCAATAAGAAAAATGAAGCTCTGCATTCTCGAATGATCGTTATGCCCATTCCTTACAACCTCAAGGTCAGCGAGGAGGAAAAGATTTATCAAAAGCTGATCGGGCAAAGTGAGTTGCGCCACATTCATCTCGCCCCCTATGCCTTGCGAACGGCGGCCATGTTCACGGTGATGACCCGATTGCGGGAGTCGAAGCGGGCGGGGATGGATCTCGTAAAAAAGATGCGCCTGTACGACGGCGAGGCGGTGGAGGGGGTTCAAGACAAAGACGTGGCCGAACTCCGGGCTGAAGCGCCGGACGAGGGGATGTTCGGGGTCGACCCGCGCTACGTGATGAATCGCATCTCCAGTGCCCTGATCCGTTCTGACGCTCCGTGTCTCGGGCCGCTCGACATTCTCAAGTCCCTGAAAGATGGCTTTGACCAGCACCCTTCGATCACGCCGGAAGAACGAGAGCGACTCACCAATCTCATCGCCCTGGCGAGACGGGAGTACGACGAAATCGCCAAGCGGGAAGTCCAGCGGGCCTTTGTGTATTCTTTCGAGGAATCCGCCCGGACATTACTGGAGAATTATCTGGACAACGTGGAGGCGTTTTGTAGCTGGCAGAAGATTCGTGATCCTATAACCGGGGAAGAGATGGACCCCGATGAAAAGCTGATGCGTTCCATCGAAGAGCAAATCGGCGTCACCGAGAACGCGAAAAAATCTTTCCGCGAGGAGATTCTCATTCGCCTATCGATGTACGCCCGCAAGGGTAAGCGCTTCGAGTATACGTCACACCCCGCGTTGAAGGAGGCCATCGAGAAAAAGCTGTTCGCTGATTTGAAGGATGTCATTAAAATCACCACGTCGACGAAGACGCCAGACGAAGAACAACTGAAGCGGATCAACGATGTCGGCCGTCGATTGATCGAGCACCACGGATACTGTTCAGTGTGCGCGAACGAATTGTTGCAATACACAGGCAGTTTGCTCAATCGCTGAGCCACGGAGGGAGGGAATGAGGATGGGGCGTACGCCGTTTTCTCTCACCCACGATGACTGGAGCTTGCACCGAAAAGGCCAGATCGACCAGGAGCGGCATCGGGAGAAGGTACGCCGGGCGATCCGGGAGCGCTTAGCGGATCTCGTCACCGAGGAGAGCATCGTCCTGTCCCGGGGCGGAACCGTTTTTCGGGTGCCGATTCGCTCCCTGGAAGAATACCGCTTTCGATATCAGTGGGATAAGGGGCCTCGGGTGGGCCAAGGGCAAGGGGGGACCAAGCCCGGAGACGTGATCGGTCGCATGCCGGGCGCCAGGGGCCAAGGGGCGGGTCAAGCCGGCGACGCACCGGGGGTGGATTATTACGAGACCGAAGTGAGTCTCGAAGAGCTGGAAAATATCTTGTTCGAGTCCTGGGAGCTCCCGAATCGCAGGCCGAAAGACCGCCGGGACATGGAGGTGGACCACATTGAGTTCACCGATATCCGCAAACAAGGAATGATGGCAAACCTCGACAAGAAGCGAACGATCCTGGAGGCGATGCGCCGCAATGCCCGGGAGGGCCGGGGAGCGATCATCGACCTGCAGCCGGACGATCTTCGCTTCAAGACCTGGGACGAAGTGAAAAAGCCGGAGACCGCCGCCGTGGTCATCGCCATGATGGACACGTCCGGCTCCATGGGGACTTTTGAAAAATATGTTGCCCGTTCGTTTTATTTCTGGATGGTCCGATTTCTTCGGCGCAACTACCGGAAAGTGGAGATCGCTTTTATCGCCCATCACGTCGAAGCGAAGGAAGTCAGCGAAGAGGAATTTTTCAACAAAGGGGAAAGCGGGGGGACCCGGTGTTCCTCCGCCTATGAACTCGCCTTGGAGCTGGTGGAGCGGCGCTACCCGCCGGCGAGCCACAACATCTACCCGTTTCATTTCACCGACGGGGATAACCTCGGCTCCGACAATCCCCGCACGGTGGAGCTGGCCGAGCGACTGCTTGAGTATTCCAGCGCCATGGGGTATGCCGAAGTGATCTCCCATGGACGGGAGAGTCGGCTTATGGAAGAATTTCGCCGGATCCAGGCTCCCCATCTCCGCCTCTCTGCGATCCGGGATCGGGAGGACGTATACAGAGCCTTGGCCAGTTTCTTCGCTCCGAGTCGGGATGTGTCGTGAACATCGACCGAGTCGAGGATCGGGGATATCACCAGGGGAGGACGAATCCGCCGGAAACAGGGGGGGTTAACGTGCCACGTGGGGATTTGGATCGTTTGGAGGAAGTAATCGAGCGCATGACTGATATCGCCGAATCTTTTGGACTCCGTCCGTTTCCGATGCGCTATGAGATCTGCCCGGCTGACGTCGTCTATGCCGTTGGCGCCTACGGGATGCCCACCCGATTTGCTCATTGGAGTTTTGGCAAAGCTTTCGAGCGGATGAAACTGCAGTATGACACGGGGCTCAGCAAGATCTATGAACTGGTGATCAATGGTGATCCTTGTTATGCCTTTTTATTGGATACCAATACTCTCCTTCAGAATAAGCTGATCGTGGCCCACGTTCTCGCCCACTCCGATTTCTTTCGCAATAATGTCCACTTTTCCACCACGCCCCGGGACATGGTGGAACGGATGTCGGTTTATGCGGAGCGGATTCGACGTTATGAAATGGTTCATGGGGAAGACACCGTGGAAGCGTTTTTGGACGATGCTTTGGTGGTGGCGGAGCATACGCCTCCGCCCTCCCCGGTGGGGCCCGGTCGGCCACCCCGGGAAGCCGAGGAGGGGAGGGAAGGGGGGCGCGCCAAACGAGACAGACTGCGGGAAGACATCCCCGCTTATCTCATCGAGTACAGCCCCGAACTCGAAGATTGGCAGCGGGATATTCTCGCTGCTCTCCGGGAGGAAATGCGGTATTTCTGGCCGCAGCTCGAGACGAAGATTATGAATGAAGGATGGGCCACCTACTGGCATTTGCGGATCATGCGGGAGATGGATCTTCCTCCGGACGAGGCCTTGGAATTCGCCCGGATGCACAGCCAGGTGACGCAGCCCGGGGGCTATTCCATCAATCCGTATCGCCTGGGGTTGGCCATTTATGAAGCTCAGGGGGAAGACCTGGAGCGGCTGTTCGAGATTCGGGAAGGGGAGACAGACGTTTCCTTTCTGCGAAATTATTTGACCGAGTCATTGGTTGAAGAACAGGATCTCTACCTGTGGGAGGCGGCCCGGGGGGAGCTCCGGGTGATGGAGAAAGACTGGCGGCGGGTCCGGGACGCTTTAGTGGCCGAACGGGTGCACGGGGGGCTCCCGACGTTAGAAGTAGCCGGGGAGTCGCCCCGGGGGGAGTTGGTGTTGCACCATCGCTACGAGGGTGTGCCCCTAGACCTGAAACACCTCAAAAAAGCGCTGATGGCCGTGCGGCGGCTGTGGGGGACCACCGTTCATCTCGACACAGTGGTCGACGAGCGTCCGGTGCGGTTTACCGCTGCAGTCGACGGAGTCCGGTCGGAACCGATATACGCAGGAGGCGTCGGGCCGTCCGGGTCCTGAGGGTCGGCCGCGACGCCCATCCTTCCCCACTTTCGATTACCACCCCAATCGGGCCCGGGCCGCCTCGGATAGGCGCTCCGGCGTCCAGGGAGGGTCCCAGACCACTTCCACCACTGCCTTTTCAACCCCCGGCACCCGGGCCACGGCCCGGCGTACGGCTTCGCTCAGACTGGTGTGAGCCGGACACCCCGGGGTCGTCATTGTCATGCGGATGAGGACGACCCCTTCTTCCGGCTCTTCGATTCCATAGATCAAACCGAGATCGACGACATTGATCCCGATCTCCGGGTCCAACACCATCTTCAGAGCCTCCCGGAGGATATCCTGGTCAGTCATTGCCGCGCATCTCCCTTCCGATCTTGCCGAGGTCGACTACCGTCAAAAGGTGAAAGCAAAAGACCCCCAGGGCCAGGGACACAACCGTTCCTCCCGCGGCCGCCGCCCAGGACTGCATCCAGGCGATGCCCGCGGTGAGTACGATCAGTCCCACGGCAAATGCCCAAAGCACCGGCCGGGGCTGCTCGGGGGAGATCAGATCGCCGATCAACGGAACCTTTTCCTTTCCCGCCCTTTGGCTGTACCGGCGGGTCCAGATCAAAAACGGAACAATTTTGTACGCGTAGCCCATAACGGCTAAAGTCATCCAGCCGAGGAGATACAAGGCGGCCACACCGGCCCATACCTTCGGGCTTCGAATGCCAGGGGCGAGAATGAACCCGGCGGATCCGATGAGTCCGGCGGCACCCGCGACAATCACGGCGCGAAGGGTAGGCTCTATCTTTTTGCGCAGCCGTTTAGCCAGGATCTCCCGCAGGTGGAACAGGTGCAAGGCAAAGGTCGCCAACCCCGCGATGCCCCCGAGTACCGTCACGGGGGCGACATGGGTCCAGGCGCCGAGGATGATCAGCCAGATGGCGGCATGGGCGAAGCCGAAGGTCCAATCCCGCAAGCGCACCGAAAAACCGTGGGAAAGGGTGAACATCGGCAGCAGCTTAAAACTGAAACCAATAATCAAGAATGTGAAGAAACCGCCGGCGGCGAGCACGATGTGGGTGACCAGAAGGGCCTCGATCCAGTTGCGCAGCCCGGGAACGCGAGGGGCGACGATGAGCAGCCATCCTACGGTCACCGCCAGGGGTAGGTACACGTGGGCCGAGCGCACAAACCGGAACATGGCGTCGCGATTTGGTGCCTTTTTGAGCGAGGCGCTGACAATTCCTGCGTAACCGCCAATGGAGATCGTCGCGGCCGCGCCGCTCAATAACAGTCCCGGATTCCACCAGGCGGCCATCGATGCTGCGAGCCCTGCTGTGGACACCGCGTAGAGCCAAAAGTTCCACTTTGCCGCCTGTTCCGAAGCAATGGGGATCAAAAAGGCAACACTTTCCAATTGGTACACGGCCCCCATGACGAAGGACAGCAAGGAACCCAGGGTCAACAAATGGGTTAAGGCGATCCCCGCCCCCCCCGAACAGGCCGCCCTGGAATCCCCGAAGGGACTGAATGAGGAGATCCCCGGCAAACACCGCGAAACCGACCAACCCCAGGAGCAGGTACCGCATAGGTAGAGAAAATGCTGGAGAGTAATCCGTCACTCCCGGGGGTAACATCCCGGGTGCAGATGCCCGTCCACCCGGCGGTCTGGACGCTGTAACCCGAACCTCTGCGGGATCCCCCCGGGCGCCTGGGGACGCCGCCCGACCCGCACTGGCTTCCGTCGGCCGTTCTGGTTTGGTCGTAGACATAATGGCACCTCCTCCACTGTTCCGATTTTGGCCCAGGCGGATGGAGTACGTCCCTTACAATCGCCGACTAACAGGCCCCTCCGTCACTGGGCTCGATAAATCTTGACCCGGACTGTTCCACTCTCTTCCTGCTCAATATCGTAGCGATATCCTCGTTCTTCCAGTTCAGGGAGCAGGAAGGCGGGCACTCGCTCATTCCAGATTTCGAGTCCCAGTTCACCGGCTCGGCATTCGGAATGTTGCTCTAAAAAGTTCAGGGTCCGCATCATGGGCTCCGGCGGCTCCAGCCCGCGGTTGTCGAGGCGGAAGAAGGGCCGCTCCGTCTCCTCCCGATAGAACTGCACGATAAAATGCTCTTCGCTTTCTTGGACAACCGTACTCCGATACCCTTGCCGCCCCAGAACTCGGATTAAGGGGTCGGGACGAAAAGTCGCATGCAGTTGGAATACGTCCTCCGGTTCCAGGCAGCTAACCGTTTCCATAATGCGTTCAAAGGGCTCTTGCTTCGCCCGAAGCATGTCCCGGACGTCTAAATCGACAATCCTCCTCATCATCAATCCTCCTCCAGCCCCGAAAAACGGGCGGTCGGGCCCTCGACGAAAGCCGCGGGGGATTCCCGAACCGCTTTGATCCGAGTTTTCTCACCGCTTCCCCAGTTGCACCCTCCACTCCGTCGGGCCTTCTTCAACGTAGTTCCAGTCAAACCGATTCGTTTGTTCTGCCGAGAATTGGTAATAGAGCGGCTTGGGATCGTGATCGTTAATCAGGAGCAGTTGTTCTCCCGGTGGCAGCGCCTCCCAGACGAAAAAGATCGTCCGGTGTTTGTCCGCAGGAGCGAACCGGCGCACATCGAGCACAGCGGCGTAACGGTTTTCCATCCTCTTCCCTCCCGAAAAAATCAGGCTGATGCCTTCATTATTCAGGTTGGCGGGGTTGCACGTCTGTGAGGTGCATCACAGTGGCGCGAAGGCTGTCGTCTAAAGGGACCCGGCCTAGGGGAAGGGAGCGGACGGGACGTCGCGCACGTGGTACAATAAAAGAAGATCTTGGGATGGGGAAGGGATACGCTTGATCCAAGTGATGGTCGTGCGGGATCCGGCAGATAAAGACAAAGCCTTGGCGGTTCGCCGCAAGGTCTTTATTGAAGAGCAAGAAGTACCCGAGGACCTGGAGTTGGACGAGTGGGACGAGGATCCGCGAACGGTTCACATTGTGGTCATCGAGTCGGGCTCCCCGGTGGGGGCGGCCCGGATGATCCCTTATGGGGAGAAGACGATGAAGATCGGTCGCATGGCGGTTTTGCCCGGCCATCGACGGAGGGGGCTGGGGAGCCGGGTCATCGGCATTCTTGAAGAGATTGCCGAACGGGAAGGGCAAAGAACCATCGTTCTGGATGCCCAGGTCCATGCTCGGGGATTCTACGAAAGACTCGGGTACGAGGCCGAGGGAGAAGAGTTTATCGACGCCGGGATTCCCCATATCCGCATGAGAAAGGAACTCCGCGCGCAACGCTAGGGCATCCAAGGGGGGGAGCGGGATGGATGGGTTGTTGTACTGCCGGTGTGAGGGACTGCCGATGTACCGAGGGCGGGATCGGCAGGAGTACGTCTGCCCCCATTGTCGGGCATCGGTACCCCTCTGGCGGGTGGAAGAAGCCATCCTGCACGCTCTCGATGCGGTGCTCAAACAGGAACTGGATTACGGGCGGCTGATCGCTTCGGCCCTGGATCTCGCCGCCCGGAGCGGGGTGGAGGTCGGTAATCTATTTTCCGAAGTGGAAGGGGCCCTCTCTTTGTACCCGGATGATCCGGTAAAGCGGCACCGGTTGATGCGGCTCATGGTCTCCCGGGTGGAATATGTCCCCTACCACGGAACCCTGGAGGTGGCTTTCGAATTCGGAAGCCGGACGGAAGCGTAACGGCGTAACGGGTCGCCTGGGGGCCTGTGGGGCAGCCTGGGCTTTTTTTTTATGGATTTCGTTCTCTTGTGCCCGTTGAGGGAGGAAGGAGAACTCGTTACAATGGGACTTGTCCACCACACTACATATAGTGTTGGATTTGCATGATTTCGAGGGGGAAACACTATGCAGTGTCCCTATTGCGCGCATGGGGATTCAAAGGTGATTGAGAGCCGCACGACCGCCGATGCCGTGCGCCGGCGGCGGGAATGTCTCGCCTGCGGCCGCCGGTTTACGACGTACGAGCGGGTGGAGGTCTCCCCCCTTCAGGTTATCAAAAAAGACGGGATGCGGGAGACTTTTTCCAGGGAGAAACTCCGCCGCGGTCTGCTCAAAGCCTGTGAAAAGCGCCCCATCACCTCGGAAACCATCGATGCTATGGTGGATCGGGTGGAACGGGATTTGCGCCAGGCGTTTGAGCGTGAGGTGACCACGAACCAGATCGGTGAGCGGGTCATGGCTGTCCTCCGGGAGGTCGACCAGGTGGCCTATGTCCGCTTTGCCAGTGTATACCGCGAATTTAAAGACGTGGAGACATTTCTTCGGGAAATTCTTCCGCTCCTGGACAAAGAGAGGGGTCAAGGGTTGTGATGGAACAAAAGGATCGGACCATGCTGCCGTTCACCGAGGAGGACCGCCTCTCACCCACCGGGGAAAGGATTGTGGCAGATCGGTATTTGCTGAAAGACGCGAAAAAGGAGTCGCTGAAACCCGGCAGCCTTGTCGTCGCCGTAATTGACAAAAAGCGGGCCTACCACGAGCTGGGCAAGGTCGTCACCGTCGACCCCTCCCGGCGCACCGCTGTGGTGGAACTTCGGGATGGTCATCGCATTGAGCAGTCTTACGACGACCTCGACGTGCTAAAGGAGCAGTCACCCCGGGAAATGTGGCGGCGAATTGCCAAAGGGGCGGCGGCGGTGACCAAGGACCCGGGACTGTGGGAAGAGCGGTTTTATCAACTGCAGAGCGGATGGAAATATGTCCCCGGCGGGCGCATCAACGCCTCGATGGGCACGGGTTTCCAGACCACCAGTTACAACTGCTTTGTCATCCCCAGTGTCGGCCCCCGGCTGCGAGATTACGCGAAATCCTTTGGCCAGACCTTGGAGATCCAGGCCCGCTCCGGCGGGGTGGGCATGAACCTCTCCCGAATACCTCCCCGGGGCAGTCTCATTCCCGTGTCAAAGGGTCCCCGGCGGTCTCACCTGCAATTGGTGCTGGACGTTTGGCACCCGGACCTCTTTGATTTTCTGCAAGAGTCCTATCCTCACAGCACCAAGGTGGTTCGGGTCAACCGGGCGTTCTTGCAAGCCGTAGAGGACCGGGCCGACTGGACCTTTGTGTTCCCGGATTCCTCTTTCGACGGATACGACGACCTGTGGGACGGGGATTTGGCCAAATGGATGAAACAGGATCTGCCAGTCAAATATGGCACCACGGTACCCGCCCTGACGGTGTACGACAAAATCCTCGAATCCGGCGTGGTGATGACCGAAGAGGTGCTGGGTACTGTATTGGTACCCGGGGATAGCCGGGGTACCATCGCCGAGACCCTGGGGGATATGTGGGAGGAAATGGCCCGGGGCCGCCGGACGGCGGTGATCCTGTCTTCCCTGCGCCCTCGTTACACGTACGTGAAAGGGGTTAACGGGCGGAGTTCCGGGGCGTACTCCTGGGGGATCCTTTACGATAAGGGGAACCAGGTGTTCGGAGATGGTTTTGGCCCAGTGGGGGTCGGGGAAATCATGTCGGTGGGCTGCCAATTGACCCTCCAAGGAGGATCCCGGCGGGGGGCCCTGATGTTGATCCTGAACGACCGCCACGCCGATCTTCACCGGTTCATCCAAGCCAAGCAGGTCGAAGGGGTGATCACCGGGGCCAATGTTTCGGTGGGTATCTCCGAAGAGTTCATGCAGGTGAAACAGCAGGGCGGTGATTGGAGTTTAGGATTTCCCCGGATGGAGGAGATGGACGATTTCGATGGCGACTTCGGCCGCTGGGAGGCTACGGGTCGGGAATTGGTGGTCACCGAGACCCTTCCGGCGGAGGAGTTGTGGGAGGAAATCATCACCTCCGCGTGGAAATCCGCCGAACCCGGCGTGGTTTTCCTCGGGCGCTACAACGCCATGAGCAATAGTTGGTATTATAACCCAATCATCGCCACAAACCCTTGTTTCCACCCGGATACTCGGGTCGCGACGGAATTTGGCTATCTGCGCCTCGAGGACCTCTATCATCGGGTCGGTTCGGCGCCGTTTAAGGTCCTGACGGATGACCGCGTTCATCGCCGGGTCGAAGTGGTCAACGGTCGATCCTACGCGGTGCCCGGGGTGTCGCCACGACCGGCTGTAGTCTTTCCCACGGGACGAAAACAGACGGTGAAGGTGGCGCTGAAAAATGGCATGGAGTTGAAAGTGACGCCGGATCACCGGCTCCTTACATCGGATGGGTGGAAAGAAGCGGGAGAACTGCAGCCCGGCGACTTGGTTCTCATCCAGTCCGGGGAGGGGTTGTTCCCGGAAAAGGATGGCCTAGGACGGGATTGGGGTTGGTTTTTGGGATGGTTGGTCGGCGATGGTTGGATCTCAAAGCGCGGAGATGTCGGGATGGTCTTTGGTCGCGAAGACGCGGAAGTCATTCCGGAGATGATCAGGATCGGCAAGGAGCTATCCGGGGCGGAAGCCAAGGTATTCGAAAGGGAGAATGGGGTTTTTCAAGTTTTCTGGTGGAGAAAGGAATTTCGCGACCGGCTCCTGTCTCTAGGGGTAAAACAGGTCAGGGCCGAGGACAAGAGGGTGCCCGCGGCGGTGTTTGAGGCCTCGAGGGAAACGGTGAGAGCCTTTCTTCAGGCTCTTTTCAGTTCGGATGGCGCGGTTTATGAAAATGACGAACATCACCGCACCGTGCGAATGACCTCGGCTTCAAAAAGCTTACTTCAAGACGTGCAACTTTTGCTATTGAATTTCGGGATACATGGAAAGATATATGATCGACCCAAAAGGAACCAGGCGAAATTCCAGTACCAGACGATTTCCGGTGAATCCCGGGTGTACGAGAGTAAGGGTTTCTACGAACTGATTCTGTCTGGCAACAATGTGGCGGTGTTTGCCGAGAAGATCGGGTTTGCACTCGTGACCCGAAAACAGGAGGCTCTCCAGCGAATCAGTCGGCCTTCTCGAAAACGGGAAAAATTTTATAGCGCCGTAGCGGGGGTGGAGCCAGGGGAGGAAGTGACGGTCTACGACGTCAGTGAACCGGAAACCCACTCCCTGGTGGCTTCGGGCATCGTCGCCCACAACTGCGGGGAACAGGGGCTGCCGGCCTTTGGGATTTGTAACCTCGGCGCCGTGGTGCTGAGCAAATTCACCACCGGCTTTGAGGACAGCGGGGTGGAGGCGACCTTTTCGGATCCCACCAAAGAAGAGTACATCCGCGGGTGGCTCCGCAAACATTTTGACGACGAGCGGGCGGAGTTTTTCCTCCACCACATCCGCTGGGAGGCCCTGGAGGAGACGGTCCGCACCGGTGTGCGCTTTCAAGATGCGGTGATCGATGCCACGTACTATCCGTTTGAGGAAAACCGGGAAAACCAACTGGGCGAGCGGCGGGTGGGCCTCGGCATCATGGGGCTGCACGATCTGCTGATCCACTGCGGCGTGCGCTATGGCAGCGAGGAGTCCACCCGGCTGATCGATGTGCTGATCGGGATGATGGCGGAATGGTCCTACCTGGAGTCGGTGGAACTCGCCAAGGAGAACGGTCCCTTCCCCCGCTTCGACGCCGAGAAGTTCCTGCAGTCCGGGTACATGCGGCACATGGCCGCGGAGAGGCCGCACGTCGTGGAAGCCATTCGCAAATATGGCGTGCGCAACGTGACCACCATGACCATCGCGCCCACGGGGACCACCGGCACGATGGTGGGGTGTTCCACCGGGTGCGAGCCGTACTATGCCTGGTCGTATTTTCGCAATTCCCGTCTGGGGATGTTTGAGGAGAACGCCCAGATTGTCGATGACTATCTCGCCCTTCACCCCGGCGTGGACCGGGAGCACCTCCCGGATTACTTTGTCACGGCCATGGAGTTGACCCCCGAGGAGCACGTGCGGGTGCAGGCGGCATTGCAAAAGTGGATCGACTCCAGCATCTCGAAGACCTGCAACGCGCCGGAATCCTATACCGTCGAGGATACGAAGCAATTGTACGACCTGGCGTACGATCTCGGGTGCAAGGGTGTGACCATCTACCGGGACGGTTCCCGCTCGGAACAGGTCTTGGCCCTGAGCGAGGACAGGCTCAAGAAAGAGGGGGCGGGTGCCGGGGAAGGGGCCCAGACCGGGACGGCGGCGGTGGAAGCGGGTGCCGCGGCGCCTCAGGCGGCGGTCGCGGCGGAGTCGCCGGGGACGGGCCGGCCGAACACGACAAAATATGTCAAACGCAAGCGCCCGGATGTGCTGTACGGGGCGACGTACAAGAAGGAAACGCCCCTCGGCACTGCGTACATCACCATCAACGACGACCCGGAAGACCACCTGGCCCGGGAGATCTTCGTGAACATCGGGAAAGCGGGCAGCGACGTGTACGCGGCGAACGAAGCTTTGGGCCGGGCGATCACCCTGTACCTCATGGACTCGCAAAATCCGGATAAAGAAGCGGTGTTGGTGCGCCACTTCTCGGGGATCGGAGGATATAGCGCCGTGGGGTTCGGGGAGCGACGGATCACCAGCGTCCCCGATGCCATCGCCAAATCCCTGATCGAGCACTCGGAAACTTTTCCCCTCCGCCATGGCGGGGTCTACCATGCGGCCGCATCCCAGGGCGCTCCTGACACCGGCGGGGGTGCAGACGGCAAGGACGCTTCCGGAGATGGACATGGCCGCGGAACAGGCGGTGGGCACGGAGATCATGGCCACGGAAACGGCAACGGGCGTTCCTTGCGGGGTTTCAACATTGGCAAAGACCTGTGTCCGAACTGTCACCGCATGTCTTTGGTGCGTCAGGGCGGGTGTTTTGAATGTGAAGCTTGCGGGTACAGCAAGTGCTGAAACGGGCCGGGCGGCCCGTGCCAAAGGACCACTCGGGCCCCGGTTTTTTGGGGCCCGGGCCGAGGTCGTAGAGCCATCCGGGAGGGGGTGTGGGAATGGGATGCCGAACGTTCATCGTGGACGATAACCGGCGCGCCCGGCAGGCGGTGCGGGCCATTCTCGGAGGGGACTCGTTCTTCGAGGTGGTCGGAGAGGCGGAAAGCGCCCGGGAAGCCTTGGAGCGGATCCCCGGGCTGCACCCGGATCTGGTTCTCATGGACATCCGGATGCCGGGAACGGACGGCATCGCCCTGACCCGCATGCTCAAAGACCGGCTGCCCGAGATCAAGATCGTCATCTTGACCGTGTCCCACGACCCGGCTGATCTGCTGCGGGCGGTGAGGGTGGGGGCTCAGGGGTATCTGGTCAAGAGCCTGGATCCCTCGGATTGGATCAGTTACCTGCGGGCCGTGGCGGACGGCGCTTCTCCCATCTCCGGAGAGGTGGCTGCCCGGCTGGTGACCACCCTCGCTTCCCCGGCTCAGGGGTCTGCGGCAGAGGTGGCCAAACGGCTCACTCCCCGGGAACGGGAGATCCTCGGGTTGATCGCCCGGGGCAGGTCCAACCGGGAGATTGCCGAGGCCCTCACGATTAGTGAGAATACGGTCAAAAACCATTTGAAAAACATCATGGCCAAGCTCGACGTCAAAAATCGCGCCCAGCTGGCGGCCTTGGCGGTTCGGGGGGCCGCACCTCCCGAGGCGTAGTGCCCGTGTGCCCGCGGGATTCAGGAGGAAAGGGATCGCCCGGCGGGGAGGGACCTTCCGTTCCATGGGGCATGTTGTCCGCTGCCGAGCAACCAGCCGAGCACGGGAACGCGGTTCGTCCCGGCCATCAGCAGCCAGGACAAAACCATCGTCATTGCCCACAACAGGGCGGTTTCCGCCCACCAGAAGCGATGGGAGCTGCCGGCAAAGAGGTTTTGCTCCAACAGGAACAGGATCAGGGGATGGCTCAGATAAATGCCGAAGGAGAAGCGGCCCACGGCGTGAACCCATCCCCCTTCCCGTCCGTGTTCCCGTTTCCACCTGCCAGTCAGATACAGCGCCATGGACACGGCGATGCCATAAAATACATAAGACGGCTGCATGATGTTTACGGCCCCTGCATAGGACCATCCCGATTTTAAGCGCACCACAAAGACGGTCCCGACGTAGAGGGCTGCGATGCCCGCGGCGATCCAACCCAGCCACACGCTCCTGCGGGCGAGGCGCCGGCCCGGACCGGCCAGGGCCACCGCGGCGCCGAGGGCGGATCCGAACAGAAAATACACGAAATAGTAGGCGAGAAACCGGTCCCGATATAAAAACCACTTGGCTGAACTGGTGTAATGAAGGGTCCAGTGAAAGTCCACGTATAACAAGACAAGGCCGGCCGCCGCGAGGAGGATCGTCCATCCTTGGCGCCGGGCCGGGGCCAGTCCCTGAAACCAGCGAATCCACCAGGGAAAGAGCAAGTAAAACTGAAGGGTCAGCACGATGTAATACAGGTGATACATGGCGCCTCCGGTGAGCAGCGCTTCGATCACCGCCCAGGCATTTCGAACATCGATCCCCGTTCCGCCACCCAGGGCCGGCAGGACCGTCAGGTAAATGGCACTCCACACCAGATACGGAACCACCACCGATTGGACCCGGCGGTTCAGAAACGGCCCGGGTTCCACCGTTCTTCCCCAATACTGGTATGTCAGGACGAACCCGGTGATCACCATAAAGATCTGCCGGGCAAACCGCAGGGATGCCACGGAAGCCATGGGCAAAAAGGGATCTCCCCCGGCTCCGGGGACGACCGCGACGGCGTATCCCAGAACGTGCAGAAGCACCACCACGCCCATGGCGGCTCCCCGCATCCACGTGACTTCCTCGAGATTCGGTTTGCGCTTCGCCACTGCTCTCCCTTCTTTCCTCACTTTTTCCGTTCCGGCTTCCCTGTGTCATTGTCCTCCATTGTACCAGAACAATGTCAAGGACCTGTGGAGGAGCTCTGGAGAGCCCATGGACTTGCCGGGTTAAAAACCCCCTGCCCCGGGCATGATAATTCGACTGCCCAGGTCTACCTCCGGGTATCCGGGTCCATACTGAGACTGAGACGAGATTCTGAACGAGGTGCGGCTCCGGGAACACACTGCAGCCATCATCGTAGAAAGGACCTTGACACCCAAGGAGAGGGGGCCGCCCGACAGGGGAGGTTGGATCATGGGGATTCTCCAACTCATTGAGGATTTTCACGAAGAGGAGCAGCGGCTGAATTGGGAGGGGTCTTTTGCCGAGTACCTGGAGCTCGTGGAAAAGAACCCGCATCTGGCTCAAACCGCCCACGCCCGGATTTACAACATGATTGTAGATGCCGGGGTGGAGAAGGAGGAGGGGCGCACCCGGTACCACTTTTTTGACCGGGAACTGTTCGGACTGGAAGAGACCATCGAACGTCTGGTGGAGGAATATTTTCATTCCGCCGCCAGGCGCCTGGACGTCCGCAAACGGGTGCTTCTTCTCATGGGGCCGGTGAGTGGGGGCAAATCCACCATCGTGACTCTCCTCAAACGCGGCCTGGAGGCGTACACCCGCACCGATCGCGGCGCCGTGTACGCCATCAAGGACTGTCCCATGCACGAAGACCCGTTGCATCTGGTGCCCGATTCCTTGCGCCCGCAGTTCGAGCGGGAGTTCGGCATCCGGGTGGAGGGGCACCTGTGTCCGGTGTGCCGCCTGAATCTCCGGGAGCGGTACGGCGGCCGGGTGGATCAGGTCCGGGTCAAGCGGGTGCTATTTTCCGAAGACGATCGGGTGGGGATCGGAACCTTCAGCCCCTCGGACCCCAAGAGCCAAGATATCGCCGATTTGACCGGAAGCATCGATTTTTCCACCATTGCGGAGTACGGGTCGGAGTCGGACCCCCGGGCCTATCGGTTCGACGGGGAGCTGAACAAGGCGAACCGTGGGCTCATGGAATTCCAGGAAATGCTCAAATGCGATGAAAAATTCCTCTGGAACTTGTTGTCCCTCACCCAGGAAGGAAATTTCAAAGCTGGGCGCTTCGCCCTCATTTCAGCCGACGAATTGATCGTGGCCCACACCAACGAGACCGAGTACCGGTCCTTTATCAACAACAAAAAGAACGAGGCGCTCCACTCCCGCATCATTGTCATGCCGGTGCCCTATAACCTCAAAGTCGGCGCCGAAGTGAAGATTTATGAGAAATTGATCGAACAAAGCGACGTCAAGGGCGTCCACATCGCCCCTTATGCGCTTCGGGCGGCCGCCATGTTTTCGGTGCTGACCCGTTTGAAGGAAACGAGCAAACCCATCAGCTTGGTGGAAAAAATGCGGCTGTACGACGGGGAAGATGTGGAAGGGTACAGCGAGGCGGACGTGAAAGAGCTCAAACAGGAGCATCCCGATGAGGGCATGAGCGGCATCGATCCCCGGTACGTGATCAACCGCATCTCCAGCGCCCTGATTCGCCAGGAGACTTCCTGCATCAACGCCTTGCACGTGCTTCGGGCGCTCAAAGAAGGTCTGGACACCCACCCGAGCATTTCTAAAGAGGACCGGGAGCGTTACCTGCACCTGTTGTCCCTGGCCCGGAAAGAGTACGATGAAATGGCCAAAAACGAGGTCCAAAAGGCCTTCGTTTATTCCTTTGAGGAGCAGGCGAAGGTGTTGCTGAACAACTATCTCGACCACATCGAAGCCTATTGTCACCTCAAAAAGCTCGTGGATCCCCTGACCGGTGAAGAAGTGGAACCCGATGAGAACTTGATGCGTTCCATCGAGGAGCAGATCGGGGTGTCGGAAACGGCGAAAAAACCTTTCCGGGAAGAAATTCTCATTCGGATTTCCAGCTATGCCCGAAAGGGCAAGACCTTTGATTACCGGTCCCACGACCGCCTCCGGGAAGCGATCGAAAAGAAACTGTTCGCCGACCTGAAAGATGTTATCAAAATCACCACCACCAGTGCGGTGCCGGATGAGCAGCAACTCAAGAGGATCAACGAGGTCACCCGCCGGCTGATCGACGAACACGGATATTGCCCGGTGTGTGCGAATGAACTTCTCCGCTACACCGGAAGTCTGCTGAATCGCTAGGAGGCGGGATCATGACGGAACCGTTGTTCATCCTCTCCCAGGAAGATTGGTCTTTGCACCGCAAGGGGTACGATGATCAACGCCGGCATCGGGAGAAGGTCCGGGAGGCCATTCGCCGGCACTTGTCAGATCTGATCGCCGATGAGAGTATCGTCTTCAGCGATGGTAAACAGGTGATCAAACTGCCCATTCGGACCCTTGATGAATACCGTTTCCGATTTAATGAAAACAAAGGGAAGCAGGTGGGGGCCGGGAAAGGGAGCAGCCGGGTGGGAGACGTTCTGGGGAAGGCGGGGGATCCAGTCCAGGCCGGGGGGATGGGCCAAGGGGCCGGGGACGCCCCGGGCATGGACTATTACGAGGCCCAGGTGGAATTGGAAGAGATCGAGGAGATGGTGTTTGCGGACTGGCGACTGCCAAATCTGCAGAAAAAAGAAGAGGTGCAAAGTTCTGCAGATGGTCTGGCCTGGACGGATGTCCGCCCCAAGGGCCTCACCGGCAACTTGGATAAGCGCCGTACCTTGCTGACCCACCTGAAACGAAACGGCTTGCGAGGGGACCGGGGGCTGGGCCGCATCCGGGAGGACGATCTGCGCTACAAAGTCTGGGAAGACCACCCGGCCCCGGACAGCCGGGCGGTGATCTTCGCCTTGATGGATACCTCGGGGTCGATGGGGGAGTTTGAAAAATACGTGGCGCGCACGCTGTTTTTCTGGATGACCCGGTTCTTGCGCCGGCAGTACAGCCACGTGGCCATCGAGTTTATCGCCCACCACACCGAGGCCAAACGGGTGACTGAGGAAGAATTTTTTACCCGGGGCGAGAATGGCGGTACCAGTTGTTCCAGCGCTTACCGCCTGGCCTTGGATTTGGTTCGGGAGGAGTACCCGCCGAGTCGATACAACATCTACAGCTACCATGTTTCCGACGGGGATAACCTGCCGTCGGACAACGACCCGTGCCTGGCGGGGATCAATGAACTGTTGAACGTCGCCTGCGCCGTGGGCTTCGCCGAGGTCAATCCGTACAATCGCCCGTCCCTTTTGATCAGCCAGCTGCAACGGCTGCAACACCCCTTTTTCCGCATGGCGCGCATCCGCCAGCGGGGTGACATCCTCGGGGCACTGAGCGACTTTTTCCGCCCGGACGGCAGGGAGGCGGTTTCATGAGTCTTTCGGCCCTGGAGAGGTCTCGTTTGGAGACGGCCATCGAGCGGATCACCGAGACGGCCCTAAACCTCGGCCTTCAGCCCTTTCCCATGCGGTACGAAATCACCCCGGTGGATGTGCTCTACACCATCGGAGCCTACGGGATGCCCACGCGGTTTTCCCACTGGAGTTTCGGAAAAGCGTTTTACCGCATGAAAATGCAGTACGATCTCGGCCTGAGCAAGATTTATGAGCTGGTGATCAACACCAATCCATGTTACGCCTTTCTCCTGGATACCAATACGTTGGTTCAAAATGAGCTGATCGTCGCCCACGTGCTGGGACACAGTGATTTTTTCAGGAATAACGCGTATTTTCAGCGCACTCCCCGGGATATGGTCGACCGCATGGCCGCGGCGGCAGACCGGATTCGACAATATGAGCGGGAGTTCGGGACAGAGGCGGTGGAATCCTTCCTGGATGCGGCCCTGGCGATCCAGGAGCACATCGACCCGTCACATTTTTCAAATCCCGGTCAGGAGAAGGACCTGTCCGAAGGGACGAAAGGGCCGGGTCCCTACGATGACCTGTGGGCCCTGGACCGGGAGCCGATGGTCGATGAAAAGGAAGAGGCCCTTCGCACCGTGATGCGTCAGATCAAGGAAAGAGCAGATGCCCGAAAGCGAGGAAAGCGCCCGGAAAAAGACTTGTTGATGTTTTTGATGGACAACAGCCCCGTCCTTGAGGATTGGCAACGGGATGTGCTCACCATCGTCCGCCAGGAGATGCTTTATTTTTGGCCCCAACTGGAGACGAAAATCATCAACGAAGGTTGGGCGACGTTCTGGCATTTGCGGATCATGCGGGAGTTCGACCTGGATCCCGCAGAGAGCTTCGAGTTCGCCAAACTTCACGCCGGGGTCGTGGCCCCTTCGCCGGTTCAGGTGAACCCCTACGCCGTGGGCCTGGCGATCCTGGAGGACATCGACAATCGGCTCGGCCGGGAGGCGCTGTTCGAGGTCCGAGAGATTGAATCCGACCAGAGTCTGCTGCGCAACTATCTGACCAAAGAGATCGTCGACCGGCTGGACCTGTACCTTTATCAACGGGTGGGCTCGGAGTACCGGGTGGTGGACAAAGACTGGGAAGCGGTGCGGGATCGGCTGATAACCGCCCGGAACAACGGAGGGTTTCCGTACATCGTAGTGATGGACGGAGATCATGAGAATCGGGGAGAATTGTACCTGCGCCATGAATTCGAAGGCGCGGAATTGGATCTCAAATACGTGGAAAAGACGCTGCCCTATGTCCATGCCTTATGGGGTCGACCGGTCCATTTGGAGACGGTGGTGGACGGCCTGCGGGTGCAGTTCACGTGTCAAGAGGACAGAGTCACCCGCAGGTTTCTCTAAACGGGTGGCGGCTAAAGGCTGCCCGATTGTCCGTCGGCTCCGCCGTCCTCTGGGTCGTCCAATTCCCGGTCGGTGCTGAGGTCGCGGCGCAGGCCCTTCGGATAATGATTCTTCAGTTGGCCGGCGGAGATTTTGCCCCATCCCAAAGGGAAGCCGTCCACTCCCACCCGTACCCATCCCGGCTCTGCGCCGGGTGGGGCGGGCAGAGAGCGGCCTTTCAGCCACTCGACCACCTCCGGGGTGTTCGCGGGCCAGGTGATGGCCCGGGGGGACTCTTCAAAGGGAAGGGACATGGCCAGACTGTGGGCGGGGAGAAAGGTGGCGCCCCGAACCGCCCCCCAGGCTACGCCCTTGGCCATGATGCGCACACCGTCCAAACTGCCCAGACGAGGCAAATCTTCAGGCAGGGCAATCCAGGTGTCCCCCCGCTGTTCCCACAGGGCCGGCAGGGAGATTTCCGGCAACTGGCGGCGAATGGCCGCCGCGGCCCGATCGGGAAGCCGGGAAGTCTTCAGACTCCGCCCGATCCGGGGCCCTGTCTGCCCCCGACCTGCGCCCTGGGGACGGGCGTCTTCGGCCCGCTCCAAGAGTGCGTAAAAATGCCCATCAGCCGGTGTTCGGTGAGGCCATAGGCGACAACACCGGGACAACTCCTCGTTGCCGTCCGCCCACTCCGGGCGCCCCGGGCTAGAGCCCGGCAACTCGGCGGGGACCAGGTGAAAATCCCTTCGTTCCCGGAGAAACCGGGCGATGACCTGTTCATTTTCTTCCGGCGCAAAGGTGCAGGTCGCGTAAAGCAATCGTCCTCCCGGCCGGACGAAATCTGCGGCCACCGAGAGGATATGCTGCCCGCGCTCGGCGTTGCGGGTGATCCGCCGGAGGCTCCAGGCCTCGGCCACGGACGGATCTTTGCGAAACATACTCTCTCCGGTGCACGGGGCGTCGAGGAGCACCCGGTCGAAGAGGCCGGCAAACCGGAGGAGCGCCTCGGGCTGTTCCTGGGTGATGAGAGCGTTCGTGACGCCCAGCCGTTCGAGATTCTGCGCCAGGACCCGACAGCGCCTCGGGTGTGGCTCATTGGCCACGAGAAGGCCGCGGTTCTCCATCCGGGCGGCGAGATGGGACGATTTTCCTCCCGGTGCCGCAGCCAGGTCGAGAACCCACTCCCCGGGTTGGGGAGCCAGCAGTACCGCTGCGGCCATGGCGGCCGGTTCTTGGATATAGTAAACCCCGGCATCGTACCACGGGTGAAGCCCCGGCCGATCCGGGTGGTGGTACAAGAAGCCTTCCGGAGCCCAGGGAACCGGGGCAAGGGAGAAAGGGGAACGCCTCGCCAGGGCGTCCGGTCTGGCCCGGAGAGTGTTCACCCTGAGGCCCCGGGATCGGGGCCGGCGCAGGGCTTCAAAAAAATCCTCGGCTTCGGGGCCGAGTAATTCTCGCATGCGATGGACGAAGAGGTCGGGCAAGGCAACCACAAAGCGTTCCATGTCTCGGCTCCTTTTCTCGGCGTGCCGCCGTTTGGCCGGATTGGCCGCTTCAACTATAATAAGCATATCGAGGCCGGTTCAGGCAAGGCCGGGGATCGGTTGTGGAGGGAGAGGGGGATTCGGGGTGGAAGTGGTCAAGATTGCGCCCCGGGGATACTGTTACGGCGTGGTCGATGCGATGGTCTTGGCCAAACGGGCGGCGGATGATCCTCACTTGCCCAGGCCGATTTATATTCTCGGCATGATCGTTCATAACCGCCATGTGGTGGAAGCTTTTGAACGCGAGGGCGTGATGACCCTGGACGGGGGGGATCGCCTGAGCTTATTGGAGAAGATCGACCGGGGAACGGTGGTGTTTACCGCCCACGGTGTGTCCCCGGAGGTGCGAAAGCGTGCCGTTGAAAAAGGGCTTACGGTGGTGGACGCCACCTGCCCCGATGTGATGCGTACCCACGAACTGATCCGGGACCGGGTGGCCAAGGGCTACCAGGTGATTTATATCGGGCGACGGGGGCATCCGGAACCCGAGGGGGCGCTGGGCGTGGCGCCGGGCCGGGTTCACTTGGTGGAGAATGTCCAGGATATTGAAGAGCTGGATCTGCCTCCGGGTCTTGTGCTGGTGACGAATCAGACCACCATGAGCCAGTGGGACACCCGGGAGCTGATGGAGCGGGTCAAGGAGCGGTTTCCCCAGGCCGAGGTCAAAAATGAAATTTGCCTGGCCACCCAACTTCGCCAAGAGGCGGTGGCCGAGCAGGCGAAAGGTTGCGACTTGGTGGTGGTGGTGGGCGACCCCCGAAGCAACAACACGGCGCGATTGGCTCAGGTGGCCGAAGAAATCGCGGGCGTGCCGGCCAAGCGGGTGGCGGATGTCACCGAGTTGGACATTGCCTGGCTTCGCGGGGTGCGCCGGGTCGGGGTTACCGCTGGGGCATCGACTCCCACCCCCATCACCCGGGAAGTAATCGCTTTTCTGGAACGGTTTGATGAAAAGGACGACTCCACCTGGGTGCCCGTCCGTACGGTGTCTCCGGACCGCCTGCTCCCAGTGGGGCGAAGAGAGCCCTGAATTGGAACAGGCGGCAGGAAATTGTCTGACCGAAACTTCATTTACGCCGTCTGGTTTGCTGTGATTTACTATGGCCGGACGGCTTTTTTCGTTTTGGTGTGAAATCTTATAAGAATATTTACAAAAAATCAATCGGCCAGTCGGCAGGATTTTGGGTTCAAATCGCGAATATATCACCTACCCGAGTGTTAAGGTCGTTTCGCCAACCAAAGGTTCTTGCCCCCTAGAGTCGGTGTAATCGTCAGAATATATCGGTTTAATTTGAGCCAACTCCAAACGGCCGTGATTCGTCGGGTGTCACAGAGGAGGGCATTACGGGAAGGATGGCAGCTTCCCAGCCAGGGGGAGTGGGACAGGTGAGGTGTTGGGCCGACATCCGGGGAGACATTGTCGTGTTCACCCTCGAGGAAGCGTTTTCCGGTCAAGTGCAGCCTCGCCCGCCGGTGTCTCCCGAGGTGTCGAGAGCGATGCCCGGGCGTTCGGGGGTGCTCATTCATGCAGTGGGTGGAGTGGGCTTGAACCAGATCGGGGGATGTATCGATGTCCTCAATATTCACGCATACGTGAAACAGATCGACGCACCCCGGCTGGCCTACGTGGCCACCGATGTGCGGCAGTTAACGGCGTTTATGCGGGTGGCCAAAGCTTGGGGGCTTCACGGGCGAGCGAGCTACTTCAATCATATGGCGGACGCCTTGGAGTATCTGGGTTGTGCGTCTGTCCGCGCGGTGATGACCGCATAAGACGCCTGGGTTTGGTCGGGCCGCCCTCAGTTGGGGCGGCCCGCTTGCCATGCAATGGGAACGGCGTACGGGATCGGGTCGACGAGGCCGGCCTCCCGGAATCCCTGGATGCGGAGCCGGCAGGAGTCGCATACTCCGCAGGCGGGAACCGTTCCCTGATAGCAGGAATGGGTCAAAGCGTAGGGCGCTCCCAGCTGGGATCCCCAGCGGATAATCTCGGCCTTGGTGAGATGTACCAGGGGAGCCTTGAGGCGGATCCCGGCGCCCTCGCTTCCGGCGACGGTGCCCGTATCGATGACTCGTTGGAACGCCTGGAGAAACTCCGGCCGGCAGTCGGGGTAACCTGAGTAATCCAAGGCATTGACACCGATGAAGATGGCCCGGGCGTCTATCCTCTCGGCGAAGGAAAGGGCCAGGCTGAGAAAGACGGTATTCCGCCCCGGCACGTAGGTGGAGGGGACGCCGGTTCCGATTTCCTCCAGGCTGCGACCGACGGGGATCGATTGATCCGGGTCGGTCAAGGAAGAACCGCGGATAAAGTTTCCCAGGTCGACCACCCGGTGGCGATCGCCCACGCGGTAGTGGGCAGCCACCTGTTTTGCGGATTCCAGTTCCACCGCGTGTTTCTGCCCGTAAGAAAAGGTGATGGGATAAAGTTCATACCCTTCGTGGTCGGCGATGGCCATACAGGTTGTCGAGTCCAACCCCCCCGATAAAATCACCACCGCCCGGGGGGCCCTATGTTCCAAACCGAGGTTTGTCGGCTCCTGCCACGGTGCCCACGAAGGGCTTTGCGGCTCCACCTCCGGGGAAAAAGCGGGGCGGCCGGTCGCCGGTCGGGTTTCTCCTTCTCTTTCTCCCATGGTTATACCCCCCTCTTTCCGGGTTCCCACAGCCACTTGTGCAGTTGTACTTGTAGTCTGACATCCCACTCATCTTGGAGAATCCACTCCGCCAGGGTACGAGGCTCCAACACGCCGTACACGGGGCTGAACAACAGCCGATACCCCCGCTCCGGGCTGATTTCGTACCGGCGGATGATCTCTTTTGACCAGAGATAATCCTCTTCGTTGCCCACCACAAACTTGATTTCGTCCCGCTCGGGGACAACTCGTTTCAAATTGTCGAAATCCATGTAGGTGTGCATGTCTGAGGAAGGCACTTTGATGTCAAGGACGAACCGTTGTTTTGGCCGCAGTTTCACCCGCTCGATATCGATGGAACCGTCGGTCTCGATCGACACCTCGTAATTATTTCCTCCGAGCAGATCCAAAAGTTGTTGCAATTCTTCCCGAGGTTGAATCAGCGGTTCGCCGCCTGTCAAACACACCCGACGAACGCCGTATTCTTCAATCCGCCGGAAAATCTCTTCGGGGGTCGTCCGAGTGCCCTCAAAATAGGCGTAGGTGGTGTCACAGTACGAACAGCGGAGATTGCATCCCGTGAAGCGCACAAACACCGTGGGCAGCCCCATGGAGGAGGATTCGCCTTGAATGGAGAAAAAGAGTTCATTCAGTTTCACGTCTGATGATATCCTCCCTTTGTACTTCGGCATAGCTGGTGGGAGTTTCCCACAGGCGCACCCGTTCGAGGTTCACATCGGTGGCCAGGGGAGTCTGCCGCAGGGCTTTGGCGAGCTCTTCATAGAGAAACACCACGAGATTTTCCGCCGTGGTGTTGAAGGGAACCTCGTCGTTGAGATAGCGGTGGTCGAACCGCTCAAGGACCACCCGCTCAACCAGGGCTTTAATCTCATTAAAATCAATGACAAGTCCCCGGGGATCCGGGTGTCCTTTGATCTCGACCTCCAAACGATAGGTGTGTCCATGCAATTGGGCACATTTTCCCTCGTAGGCTTCGAGGCGGTGTGCGGCATCAAAGGTGAATTGTTTCACAACGGAAACCGGTAGCGCACGGTAACGAAGCGGGTTCTGTGCAACCACGATACCCACCTCCCTTTCCATGATAGCCTGTGTCGAGTCTTTCGTCCATATGTGAACCCTCTAGATGGGCCAGCCGAGAAGATCCCTCACCACCACGCTGGCCAGGATCATCCCGGCCACCGGGGGAACAAAGGCAAGACTGGCCGGGGGCATGGCGGACTTTCTCGTACGGGCGGCGGCCCGCTCTTCCGGGGTCAACATCCGGGCGAGCACGTCGAGCCTCGGTTCCCGCGGCTGTTCATCAGAACAGACGACGCGTACCCCGGAGACGATGCCGCGCTTGCGCAGTTCACGGCGCACGACCTTGGCGATGGGATCCACTCGGGTTTCCGATAGATCCACCACCCGAAACCGCGTCGGGTCGATTTTGTTTGCGGCTCCCATGCTGGAGACCACGCGGACATCACGCCTGATGCAGGATTCGATTAAGTCGATTTTGGCGCTGATCGTATCCATGGCGTCCACCACGTAGTCGGGTTGGTGGCGAAACAGCGCTTCCTCGTTATTTCTGGCAAGGCGCGTCTGTACGGTAACGACGTCGCACCCGGGGTGGATGCGGGCGATCCGCTCTTTCATGACTTCGACTTTGGGACGCCCGACCGTGTCGATCAGGGCGGGGATTTGCCGATTGATATTGGTAATGTCCACGGTATCGGGATCGAAGAGGATCAGGCGACCGATACCGGTGCGCGCCAAAGCTTCCGCTGTAAAGGAGCCGACGCCGCCCAAACCGATGACCGCCACGGTGCTCTTGGCCATGACGTCAAGCCCTTCCGGGCCGATGACCAACTCCGTTCTGGAGAATGAATGCAGCATTGATTCTCTCCTTTGCCCATCCCACCCCGAAGGCCCGGGCGGTTTGAGCCTGTCCGGGGGCGTGCTATACTTAAACCGGGGGAGGGTAGGGCTGATGGTGACGTTTCTAGGATATCCGAGATGCGGCACCTGCCGCAAGGCCAAAGCGTGGTTGAGCGAGCAGGGCGTGCGCTTTGTCGAGCGAGACATTGTGAAGCATCCTTTGAACCGAGAGGAACTCGGTTCTCTGGTGGCGGCGGCGGGGGTCGCCCCGGGTGAGTTGGCCAATCCCAAGGGCACGCGGTATCGGGAACTCGGGCTCAAGGATCAGACTCTGAGCGACGAGCAGTGGTTGGCGCTGCTCAGTGAGGAGGGAAAGTTGTACAGGAGGCCGATTCTGTGGACCGACCGTGGAGTGGTGATCGGTTTCTACCCCGATCGCTGGGTCGAAGTGCTGAAAAACTGAACCGGGTCTCGGGTATGCATGGTTGTAGAAAGATGAGGAGAACGTGAATGCCGAAGACTTGGGTGGAACGGGAGACGTGCATTGCGTGCGGAGCGTGTTCCGCGGCCTGTCCAGAGGTCTACGGAGAGGACGAGGATGGGTTTGCGTTTGTGAAGTTGCCCGGGGGCCGGGAGGGCTTCGTGGAAATTCCCGAAGAGTACGTGGCGGACGCCCGGGATGCTTTTGAAGGGTGTCCGAGCGAATCGGTGAAATGGCAGGAGGACTGATTCCGCCCGGCCGATGATCCCGGGGAATGTGAGGGGGTGATGAGGTGGGCAGGTATTTTTGGGGGATCGGCCTCCCGGAGGAAATCGGGGCGCGAATCGAGGCGTGGGCGGCGGACCAAGGGGCGGCCATTCCGGTCAAACGGTGGTATCATCGCAGGCAGTTTCATATCACACTGCTTTTTTTTGGCGATCTTATCGATGACAAGCTGGATTCGGCCGATGGAGCGGCCCGGGAGACGGCTAAAAAAACGGCCCCTTTTGACCTCGTCCTCGGGAGCCTTGGGACGTTTAACCGGAGTAAGGTCGTTTGGCTCGGAATCCGGCCCAACCCGAACTTGATGGCCCTGCGACAAAGCCTGTGGGAGGCCGCCACCGCCCTGGGGGCTTCGGGTAACGACCGGCCTGCTTATCGTCCCCACCTCACCTTGGGCCGCCTGTCCCTCCCCTGGGAGCCAGCCGGCTCCCGGGCTCCGGATACCGAGGAGCTGGCGGGGATTTCCTTCCGGGTATCGGAATTTCATCGCTATGAGTCGAGGCTTTCCCCCGCCGGTCCGGATTACCGGGCGGTGAGCAGCTTCGGGTTCCAGGCGGACCAAAATGACTAAAAAGAACACGGGGGAAGGGCGCGAACGGAGCCGAAGGACCTATGAGGAATCCGTGGCATCCGTTTCGCGGATTTTGCTGCCAGCCTGGGAGGGAAGAAAGTCTGTTCATCCATGTGACAGTTCCCGTCATCCTGATTATCGGAATCGGTTACTTATTCGGGCGTTACGGTGCAACGGATTTAACGGCTATATCAAAATTCTCCATATCCGTGTTAAGCCCGGCGTTGATCTTTAGTTTTTTAGCTCGTAATCCACTCACCCTCGGACAGATGGCGGAAATGACGGCCGCCGTGTTGTTGTTTACCGCCGCCATGGCAGGTATCACTTGGCTGGTCATCCGGGTCCTGGGGATGAAGACATTTTTGATGCCCGCGTTGATGACCACAGTGTTTCCCAACACGGGGAATTACGGTCTTCCCATCTTGCTTTTCGCCTACGGGCAAGAAGCTTTTTCCTTGGGCGTCATTATTGTGGTGTTGAACTTTGTCCTGATGTATACGCTGGGCGTCTATTTTGCTTCCTTGGAGCAGTCCGATTGGCGGAGGGCCGCGGCCGATGTGTTCCGCCTGCCCACCACCTATGCAGCTGTGGTGGGCCTTGCCGTGAATGTGCTACATATCCCCATTCCTGATTTTATTTATGATCCGATCAAGATGATCGGAGATGCAATGATTCCCGTTGTGATGTTGATTTTGGGAATGCAACTGGTCCACGTCAAACCCAGGGGAGACGTTCTTCCGGCGGCGGTATCCAGTTTGGTTCGGCTTCTCGCGTCCCCGGCCGTCATGGTCGGTATCTGCTATTTGCTCGGCATCGGCGGCTTGACGGCGAAGATACTGGTGGTGCAGAATTCCATGCCCACGGCGGTGATTATGACCATGATCGCCGCCCAGTACCGAACCCGCCCGGATTTTGTCGCCGGCACCACATTTTTGTCCACCGTGATAAGTTTTGCCACCGTAACCGGGCTCTTGTACGGGGTGAATTGGCTGTTTGGTTCGTGAGGCGGTATTCAGAAGAACGGGGGAAGAGACGGGACACCCGTCTTTTCCCCAGGAGGATTTAGCGATTCGAATACCAGTGGAGTAATCCCATGGCATTGAGAAGCATGTCATCGTCCAGGAATGCGTCAGTGCGGGGGGTACCGACTGTTTGTTTCATATCATCCAAGGCGAAAGATTTCAGGTGACGAGCCATCTCTGCAAGGGCGATGTCCGGCCGATACACCTTCTCGGTCAACTGGGCTACAGCGTCCACCAACCGCTCGGTTTCGTCGAACACCCAGTCCACCGCATCGGTGGCGCCAAAATGGCCTAAGAACACTTTGGCCGGTCGCAAAGATCGCAAAAGGGCCACCGATTCGTGCGTTGCATTAGGATCAAAATCCACCGGGGTAGTGGTCGGGAACAAGTAGTCCCGGTCGAGTCCGGTCAACTTCCGATGATAGCGAATCCCCGTCGTGTCCCCGGTGAACACCCCTCGACTCACCGGGTCAAAAATGCTGATATGGTGTTTCGCGTGTCCAGGGGTGTGATAAAAGGTTAATTTCCGGCTGCCGAGGTCGAGGGTCCCTCCGTGATCCGCGGCGATGAGGCGATCGGCGGGAACTGGGAGAACCTCCCCGAACAAAGACTCCAGTCTGTCCCCGTAGACGGCCCGGGCGCCGGCCACCAGCCGGGTGGGGTCTGCCAGGTGGCGGATCCCCCGGGGGTGAACCACCACTTTGGCCTTCGGACAGACAGCCGCCAGACTACCGGCGCTCCCGGCGTGATCCAGGTGGATATGCGTGAGGAGGATATAATCAATCGCGTCGAGCGACAGACCCACCTCCTGGATTCCAGCAGTGATTTGCGGTAGAGATAGACTGCCTCCGGTTTCAATGATGGCGTTTTTTTCTCCGGGAAGAATGTACGAACCCGTGCGGCCGGACAAGCCGCGTTCCATCAGATCCACCATCCAGATTCCGTCTCCGAGATCGAATAATGAGCGGTTCAACAGGCAAGACTCCCTTCCGTGGTAAAATCCGCGCGCAGGTCAAAGCGCGGCGACCGGGCTGGGCGTACGGGGTCGCCCGCCGACAGGTTACCTTCATTGTACCACGGCCACCCTCCCGTCCTTTAACCCGAAGCGGGCCGCCGGTTGGGACCTGGAGAAGTGTAGGCGGCCTCCGGCACCTCCCCGGTGCGGGTATACCTCGAAATGTTTAACAGCATCCCCGAAGCGGCCAGCTTGATCAACAAGGAACTACCCCCATAACTGATGAAGGGAAGCGGGACTCCGGTGACGGGGAGGATTCCCGTCACCGCCCCGAGGTTAATGAAAGTGCTCAGTCCGATCATGGCCGTGATGCCCCCGGCGGTCAAAGACAAAAAGCGATCCGGAACATGCAGGGAAATCCACAACCCCCGCCAAACGTACAGGGCAAAGAGCGTCACCAGGGCAATGGCCCCGATGGCACCCAGCTCCTCGGCGATGACGGCGAAGATAAAATCTGTGTGGGATTCAGGGAGCCACAGATATTTTCCGATTCCATAACCGAGCCCCCGCCCGAACCACCCGCCGGAGGCAAAGGCGTAAAACGCTTGGATCATCTGGTAGCCGTCCCCGTGGGCGTCTTTCCACGGGTTGAGAAACACTGTGAGCCGGGCCAGGCGATACGGTTCGAGCAGGATCAACAGGCCGATTCCCAGGCCGCCGGCCGCGACCAGGGCGGCGAGGTACCGAAGCGGTGTGCCCGCCAGAAATAATAAGGAAAACACGGTGCCCATGATGATCATCCCCGTTCCGAGATCCGGTTCGAGCATGATCAGCATGAAAACCACAAACGCAATGACCAGGGGCGGCATCATGGACCGCCGGAATTCCATGAGATGATGCTGGCTCTTATCGAGAAGATAGGCGCTGTACAAGATGACCGCCAGGCTGGCCAACTCCGAAGGCTGGAGGTTGATCGGGCCCAGATCCAGCCACCGCCGGGCGCCGTTGACCGAGGTTCCCACGTGGGGGATGGCCACCATCACCAACAGTAAAAGGCTCACGACGAAAAGCGGCTTAGTCAATCGCCGAAGCCCCTGGGCACTTTGTTTCATGAACAGAAACAGGAGGATGAACCCCAGCCCCGCCCAAATGCATTGGCGCACAAAAAAATACGACGCCTGCCCGTACAGGGTGACCGCTGTCACGCTACTCGCGCTGTAGACCATGGTCAGGCCTCCACCGACTAGACACAGGATGAGAAAAAACAACAGAAAATCCGGGCGGTGTCTCTGCATCCTCGGCTTCCCTCCCCGTTCCCTGTCTCTACATTCGACGCCGGGACGAACAGTTCCTGTTGTTTGCCCTGGATTTCTGCGCTGCCGTATAATGGGGCCAGAACGGGGAGGAGGTGCGGTTTGCGTGTTAAAGGTAAAGGAATATACTCCGATCTCGTCCTCGGACGGCGTTATGCATCGTGACGCCGGGGTGGCGGACGGATTGGCGTTAAAAGAGTGGGCGGTGGCGATTCGGGCTCTGGACGCAGGGGATCAAATCCTCCTTTTGCGAAAAGGAGGGATCGTCGAGGAAACGAAAGATTTTCGCGTCCGGGGGACGAGCTTTTTTCTATATCCCACCTATGAGCATCAGAAGAAAGAGTTGGTGAAACCTGGGTGGCACAGGCAATTAGAAGAGACCCTCCGGGACAGGGAAGTGCCACCCACAGAAGTGGAAATTACCCACGCCGCCCGGGTGGTGGAAGATATTGAGCTACAAGATGAGGCGGCCTTGGCCAACCTCGTCGATTTGCACATCTGGACCGAAGACTACGCCAGCCAGCGCCTGCACTGGCGCCCCTATAAGCCTTTGCACGTGTTGGCCGTGCGGGTTTATCGTTTGGATGAGCCCCGAATCCTGCCGGTGCGGGAGACTTATCTCGGGTGCACGTCTTGGATCCGGCTTGAAGATCAGGTGTCTTCCCGGGGAGTCCCGGTTCTCGGTGACCAGGAGTTTCGGGAGCGGCTGGAGGCCGTACATCGGCGGGTGGGGTGGGCCGGTACGCCGTGACGAGCTCCGACGCTCCTTTTGTCGGTGCTTCTCGGCAGCGCGGCAAAAAAATTTCTTAGCATGTGTGTTAGATTATCTAACACAAACAGTTGACCTTTCTTTCACTCCCATCGTATAATAGCCACAACGTTGGGAATGGGAGAGAGGAAGATGACTGTACAAGACGTGTTGGATTTGATCCGCGACAAAGGGATCAAAATGGTCGATTTTCGCATTGTGGACGTCCCCGGTCGGCAGCATCATGTGACGGTCCCGGCGACCCACGTGGACGAGGAGACCCTGCGGCGGGGCTTGCCTTTTGACGGGTCCAGCATCCAAGGGTTTCGGGGGATCGAAGAAAGTGACATGGTCATGCGGCCGGACCTGGATACCGCCTTCGTGGATCCCTTCACCAAGGTCCCCACTCTGAACCTGATGTGCGATGTATACGAACCGAGCGGTATTCGGTACGATCGGGATCCCCGGTTTATCGCCCAGAAAGCCGAGGCGTATCTCGAACGAACGGGAGTGGCGGACAGGGCGTATTTTGGTCCGGAATTAGAGTTTTTCGTTTTTGACGACGTGCGGTTCGACACCGGGCAAAACGGCGCGTTCTATGCGGTGGATTCCGAGGAGGGGATTTGGAACAGCGGAAAAAGCGGGGAAGCGAATCTGGGCTACAAGATCCGCAACAAAAGCGGATATTTTCCCGTGGCGCCTTCGGACACCCAGCAGGATCTGCGCTCGGAGATCGTTCTCGCATTGGAGGAAGCCGGGCTTCCGGTGGAGCGGCATCACCACGAGGTCGCCACCGCCGGGCAGGCAGAGATTAACTTCCGGTTCGATACGCTCACCAAAACGGCGGATCATGTCCTGTTATACAAGTATATCGTCCGGAATGTCGCCCGGAAGTACGGAAAGGTCGCCACTTTCATGCCCAAGCCCCTCTTTGGCGACAATGGGTCCGGGATGCACGTCCACCAGAGCCTCTTCCGGGGTGAGGTGCCGCTGTTCTACCAGGAAGGAGCCTACGCCAGCCTCAGTGAGACGGCACTGCAGTACATCGCCGGGATTCTTTATCACGCTCCGGCTATTCTCGCTTTCTCGAATGCGAGTACCAATTCGTACAAGCGATTGGTCCCCGGGTTTGAGGCTCCAGTGAACCTGGTGTTTTCTCAGGGCAACCGCAGTGCCGCTATCCGGGTCCCCGTGGCGGGGGTTACCCCGAAAGCCGCCCGCATCGAATTCCGGACGCCAGATTCGACTTCGAACCCTTATCTGGCCTTTGCCGCTATGTTGATGGCCGGGTTGGACGGCATCCAGAAAAGGATGGATCCCAAAGCTCTGGGTTACGGTCCTTTGGACAAGAATATCTATGAATTGTCTCCGGCGGAGAAGGAAGGGATCCGCAGTGTGCCCGGATCTTACAGCGAGGCTTTGGCGGCGCTTGAGGCGGATCACGAGTTTCTCCTGGCGGGAGACGTGTTCAGCGAAGATTTCATTCACAACTGGATCGAGCTGAAAAAGACCAGCGAAGTCGAGCAGGTGGCCATCCGGCCGCATCCGTACGAGTTTTACCTTTACTTCGATCTATAAAACCCAAGTGGAACCGGTGTACAAACCGGCATCGTCTTGCGCAACGGCACCTGGGGTGGGAGAGGCAGAAGCGGCCTTTCTCGCCCTTTTTGTTTTCGGCTTTCCCGGGTCCCATTTCCCTTGCGGGTTCCATATCATGATAGCGTGAGCGCAAAGGGACTGGGGAGGGAGCGCCGTGTGGGCGGCGTTGGCAGCGGCCGTTTTCATCGGTTTTCCGCTTGGCCTGAACATGCGCGGAGTGCTTTATCGGCCGCGCCCGGCGGACGTATTGCTGATCCTCGGGGCCAAAATAAAGGGGACAGAGCCGGGCGCCGCGCTCAGGGCCAGGTTGGAAGCCGGGTTAGATCTGTACCGCCGCGGTTATGCCCCCCGGATTCTGGTCAGCGGCGGGCAGAGGCGCCCCGGAGTCCCCAGTGAGGCCGATGTGATGGCAGACTACCTGCGGGTTCGGGGGGTTCCACCCCGGGGGTTGATTCTCGAGGATCTTTCGTCAGATACGGTGGAGAACCTCCTGTTCTCCAGCCGCTTGATGAAAATTCACGGATGGCGCCGGGCTGTGGTGGTGACCAGCGCCTATCATCTCCCCCGGGCGCTCTGGCTGGCCAGGCTCTCGGGCTTGGACGCCTCGGGGTACGCCCCGGCCACCGCCGACGTCCTCGGCACCTGGATGTATGCCCTCCGGGAGATTCCCGCCTTCTGGCGTTCCTATCAAAAGTGGAAATGGTTGCAGGGCCGGGAATGAGCCCGGTATAATACACTATACCGTACTTGGAATGCTACAGGTGCCGGCCGGAGCGGCGCGACAAAGGGGGGAGCCCGGGTGGAAGAGTTGGAGTTGACCGGACAGCCACGACACAAAACGCCGGACGAGCTCAGCGGTTTGACGGCCGTGATTATCGATGGCGAGAACGTTTATGTGGACAAGGGGGCACTGCACGCCAAGAGCCGGGTGGAGCGGGGCATCTCATTCTCCGACGATCCGGCCCGGCGCGGGCAGGGCCGGCGGGTGGCGGTGGCATGGGTGTCCTTGGGGCGCAACGAGGAACATCAACCGTGCATCCACGGGCTGGGCGCCTGTGAGATGTGGGTGAACGAAGGAGATCAAACCGGCTATAAGCGGCTGGCGGAACACGTGAATCAGATGGATCAGGCGGTCAAAGGACGGGTGAACGTGGATGTTCTGGGTTCAGAGGAACGGCGGCGATTGGCAGACTTTTTTGCCGAGAATCACCGGGATGTGTGGGAGGCTTCGCCGGCGTCCTTGCGGGATGCCTTGCTGAGATGAAAATGGAGCGGGACTCTTTGGACCAGGGGTCGACGCCTTTGTTCACCGCCTTGATGGAGCACGCCCGGCGTCGGCCTCTCCAATTTCATATACCCGGACATAAGGCGGGGACCGGGGCGGATCCGGAATTTCGGGAGTTCCTCGGGGATGCCGCCTTTTCCATTGATTTGATCAACATTGCCCCCCTGGACGATTTGCACCACCCAGAAGGGGCGATTCGAGATGCCCAGCGGTTGGCAGCCGAGGCTTTTGGGGCGGATCATACATTTTTTTCTGTCCAGGGAACCAGCGGCGCCATCATGACGATGATCATGGCGGTGTGCGGCCCGGGGGACAAGATTTTGGTCCCGCGCAACGTGCACAAGTCGGTCATGTCCGCCATCATTTTGTCCGGGGCCCATCCGATTTTTATGCCGCCGGAGATCGACGAGCGGATCGGCATCGCCCACGGCGTCAGTGTGTCCACCGTTAGAACGATGTTGAATTGGCATCCCGACGCCCGGGCGGTGTTGGTGATCAATCCGACCTATTACGGAGTTGCCGCCGATCTTCGCGCCATCGTGGCCCTTGCCCACGACCGGGACATACCCGTCTTAGTCGACGAGGCGCATGGGGCCCATATCCATTTTCATGAAGATCTTCCGATATCGGCCATGGACGCCGGGGCGGATATGGCGGCTACCAGCGTCCACAAGTTGGGCGGATCGCTGACGCAAAGTTCGGTGCTCAACGTCCGGGAAGGGCGGGTGGATCCTCGACACGTACAGGCCGTCCTCAGCATGCTGACCACCACGTCGACGTCGTACCTGTTGCTGGCCTCCCTGGACACGGCCAGGCGCCAGTTGGCGGTGCGAGGGCGGGAATTGATCGCCCAGGCGCTGGATCTGGCCCGGGAGGCCCGGGAGCGGATCAATCGGATCGAGGGCCTGTATTGTTTCGGGGAAGACGCCCTGAAAGGTTCGGCGGCCGTGGCCTACGACCCGCTAAAACTCACCGTGTGCGTCAAGGATTTGGGGATCACCGGATACGACGCGGAGCAGATCCTCCGGGAGCGGTTCGGCATCGAGGTGGAACTGAGCGACCTGTACAACATTCTCTGTATTGTCTCCCCGGGGGACGGGGAGGAGGAAATGAGAGCGCTTGTCGAAGCCCTGGAGGCTTTGGCGGCGGAGTTTCGCCCCCAGATCGGCCAATATCCCGTGGAAGTGAAAACCCCGGTGATGCCTCTGCTTGCCATGACGCCGAGGGAGGCGTTTTATGCCGAGACCGACACCGTCTCCCTCCAGGATTCGGTGGGACGGATCTTCGCGGAGATGTTGATGGTCTATCCCCCGGGGATTCCAATCCTGGTACCCGGGGAGATCGTTACCGAGGCCAGTCTGGAGTACATTCGCGAGCATATGAATGCCGGTCTGCCGGTGCAGGGCACCGATGATCCCGAGGTGCGCCGGGTGAAAGTTGTCCGCCGCCCGGTGGAAGAACTCCTTCGCATATAAGAACACGGGTATCAAAAAAACTCTCCAGTCCATGGCTGGGGAGTTTTTTTGTCCCTTGGGGAATACTACCGGTGCTGTTGGAGGAGGTGTTCGGGCGTTGGATTTCCGGCGGTGGGTGAAGCGGCTGTTCACCGTGGACGATTCGATTCTGGATGCCACCTTTTCCCTGGGAGAACGTGAAGACGTCATGAAGGGACCGGGTGGGAATTCCGGGGGCGACGAGGACAAAAGCGAAGGCAAACCGGACAAACCCATGAAGGTTCGGGGAGATGACCGGGACAACGAACAGAAGCCGGTGAGTCCGCAAAAACCGATCCCCTTGTCGGAATGGGCCAAAAAGGAAGGAAAAGGGGAATCCTCCCGGGGGGGATCCGAGTCGGACGCCGGGGACGACCCGATCCCCGCGTCCCTCGACTCACTAGAAGAAATGCTGAACAAGACCTTTACCCTCCCGCAGAACAAGGATATCATCGTCCGCCATCTCAGCATCGGTCTTCCCGAACCCCGGCGGGCCCTGCTTGTCTTTGTCGACGGCCTGGTGGATAAAGTCGTCATCAACAATTTTATCCTCGAACCTCTTATGCTTCTGGCCTCGGTCCGGCCGGATACCGATCCCGGGACGGGGGATATGGAGCGGGTTTTGCGCACCTTGGTCCCCGGCAACCAAGTGGAGCGGGTCACCAAATTCCGCAATGCTGTCAAGCAGTTGCTCATGGGCAACAGCGTCCTGTTTATCGAAGGCCTCGGCGAAGGGCTGGCGGTGGAAACCAAAGGCTGGGACACCCGCAGTGTCTCCGACCCGAAGTCCGAGCAGGTGATTCGGGGTCCCCATGAAGCGTTCACCGAGAATTTTCGCACGAACACCGGCCTGATCCGAGCGCGGCTGCGCTCCCCCCGACTGGTGACCGAAATCATCCAGGTCGGGCAAACCACCAAGAACGACGTGGCCGTGATGTATTTGAAGGGCGTGGCCAACCCCAAGCTGGTGGAAGAGGTCAAGCGCCGGGTCAACGGGCTGAGTTTGGATGCGTTGATCGACAGTGGGCTTTTAGAGCAGTACTTGGAAGACCCGCCTAGCACCCTGTTCCCGAAAATCCTCTCCACCGAACGGCCGGACCGGGTGGTGGCGTTTCTCGTGGAGGGGCACGTGGCATTGCTGGTGTCCGGCAGTCCCTATGCTCTCGTTGTGCCTCTCAGTTTTTGGTCTTTGCTCCATACGCCAGAGGACGCTTATCTTCGCTGGCCTTTCGGGTCTTTCATCCGGGTGATTCGGTTTGCGTCCCTGCTCATCGCCGTCCTCCTCCCAGGGCTATACATCGGCGTGGTGAATTACCATCCGGAAATGATCCCTACGGACTTGATGATGGCCATCGCCGCCTCAAGAGAAACGGTCCCCTTTCCGGTCATCGGCGAGGTACTCCTCATGGAGTTGGCCATTGAGCTGATTCGGGAGGCGGGCATTCGGATTCCTTCGGTGATCGGCCCGACCATCGGCATCGTCGGGGCATTGATTCTGGGGCAAGCGGCCGTCCAGGCGGGCATCATCAGCCCCCTGCTGGTCATCGTCGTGGCCGTCACGGCCTTGGCCTCTTTTACTACGCCTAACTACAACCTTTCCTTCGCCGTGCGGGTGATGCGATTTTTCTTCATCGCCCTGGCGGCGGGCTTCGGTTTTTACGGGGTCACCCTGGGGCTGGCCGCAGTTCTGGGGAACTTGGTCAGCGCGAAATCCTTCGGCGTGCCACTCATGTCGCCGGTGGCGCCCCATCGCCATTCCAATCCCGACATTGTCCTGCGCGGTCAAGCCTATGAACAGGAGCTGCGCCCCGAGTATCTGCGCACGGGCGATTCGCGCATGCAGGAACCCATCAACCGCCGGTGGGATGCGTGGAGCCAGGCCATTCGACCGCAGCCTACCAAGGAGGGACCGCGGGTGGAAGATACCGGGGCCAAGCGGCGAAAGGACGATTCCGGCGCAAGGGGGCAGGGCGAGGATGGCGGAAATGGCGAATCCGGTGGAGAAGGCGGGGGGAAAGACTCATGATGCACACCGGGTATGTCGGCTCCAAGGAAGCCAGGAGCTTTTTGGCTATTGTTTTTTGTGCGTCGATTGCCTTGACACTCCCTCAGGATCTGGCATTGTCGGCCGGCCGGGCCGGGTGGCTGTCCATGGTGATCGCCCTTCTCGTGGCCCTTTTGGCCTGTACGCTATTCTCCCGCATCGTCGAGTTCGCCCCGGGGGATTCGGTGATCACCATGGCCGGACAGTGGTGGGGGAGTGCAGGCCGGTGGATTGTGGGCGTGATTTTGTGGGGATATTTCGTCCTCATCACCGCTTTGGTGACCCGGGCTTTTGTCGAGGCGGTGATCGGCACGATTCTGCCCAGGACCCCGGCCCACGTGGTGATGTTTCTTTTCATGGCCGTCACCGTGTATATCGCTTACTACGGGATCGAGACTCTCAGCCGGCTGTCCCAGCTGGTGGCCGTCGTACTTTTGGTGGGATTTTTACTTCTGTTGGTCGCGGATCTGGGCTGGATGGATCATCGTTATTTGTATCCCGTGCTCGGTCCAGGTCTTGGCACGGTGGTGGCCGCGGGTGTGGCAAAGTCCTCGTATTTTTCCGAGCTTGTCCTTTTGGGGCTTATGTTCCCCAGCATTCGGGTCGTTCGGGATAGCGGCCGCATTGCCCGGGGCGCCGTATGGATTGCCGGAGTGTTGATGATCCTCATGGTTTTGGGGTACACCCTGTCCTTCCCTCCGCCGTCCGGGGCGGACAACCCGTTTCCTTTTTATCAATTGGCCCGCTTGGTGTACCTCGGCCGTTTCATTCAACGCATGGAAGCCATCTTTGATGTTCTCTGGGTACTGTCCGCCGTCATCTATATTGCCGCCGGGTTGTGGGCTGCGACGCAAAGTTTGGCGCAAGCGGGCGATTTGCCGGTCTACCGGCCTCTGGTGTTTGCGACGGCCGCCCTGGTGTACGGAGTGGCTTCTCTGCCCGCTGATTATGTGCAGACCGCCGACCTGACCAATCGTTATCTGCGTACCTGGGGATGGGTCATGTTGCTGGGCCTTCCGGCGGTGCTATGGGTCGGGGCGGTCATCAGCCGGCGCCGAAGGGAGGGGTAGAGGTGCGGCGGTGGTGGTGTTTGGCGATGATGGCCGTGGCTTGTCTACTTGTCAGTGGTTGCTGGGACCGCACGGAATTGGAGGAAGAGGGGTTCGTCCCGAGTTTTGCCATCGATACGGGGCCTGCTCCGGGGGTGTACGTTTACACGTTTCGCATTGCCGTTCCCCGGGAAATGAGCGGCCCTTCGAGTTCCCCGGGAGGAGGGGGTGGTGGGGGAGGAGGCGGGGAGACGGAAAAAGGCAGCAAATCGGTGAGCGTTGTGGCCAGAAGCCTCGGGGAGGCTATCAATTTGGTGAACAGTACGGTAGAGCGGCGGTTGGATTTTGTTCAGTGCCAATATGTCCTTTTCGGCGAGGGCGTCGCCCGGGAGGGAGTTTCTCCCCACGTGCTTGATCTCCTGCGGTTCCGGCAGTTCCGGCGGACCATGTTTGTGGCGGTCGTCCGGGGCAGAGCGGCGGATTCGTTTAAGGAAAACAAGCCCGTGTTGGAGAGCTCCGTCACCCGGTATATCGAGGGGTTGCAAAGGCTGAGAACCTTTACGGGGATGGTCCCCGTGGTGCAGCTTCATCGCTTTGCCCGGGCGATGGATACGGATTCCGAAGACGCCTTTACTTCCGTCCTGGCGATCAATCAGGCGGTGAAAGCCCAGGACCGCAGCAAGGCGTCCCAGAAGCCCGGGGCGAATCAAGGCGGTGGAAAGGAATCTGAGAGCCCGGATGAAAAGGCTCGTAGCGAGCAACAACTGCAGAATCCCTCGGTGAATTTTGAGGCGGGTGGAATGCAGCGGGTGGGGGGCAACCCCGAGGAGTTTCCGGGTGCTGCGGTGTTTCGGGGGGACCGCTTAGTGGAGATTCTGGATGGTCAGGAAGGGAGGATGCTGTTGGCGCTGCGCGGGGAGTTGGCCCACGCCTTCCTGACGTTTCGCGTCCCCCAGGGTCGGTTCACGGTGGAAGTCCAGCAGCACGAAGGGGGACCGGCGATGAGTTACAACTTGGCGGGGGGGCGCCCCGTGTGGCGCATTGCCCCGGAGTTTGACGTCGACCTGGTCAGCGCCGTGGGGAATTTTGACACCCGAAGCCACCAAGGGCTGTCTCAGTTGCGCCAATGGGCGGAGCAGGAGTTTAATCGCCAAGCGGAACGACTGGTGGCCAAATTGCAGCGGGACGGGTCGGACGCTCTGGGCCTGGGGCTTTACGCCCGAAAAGATTTTCTCACCGATGCTGAGTGGCAGAACTATCGGTGGCCGGAACGCTATCCTCAATTCTCGATTCAAGTGCAGAGCCGGTTTGTGATCCGCCGGGTGGGCAATCTGTTGACGTCCAAGAGGATCTGATGGAAGGCACAAGGGAGGGACAGAGGGTGCTCCTGAAATGGTTGATCGCCGGGGTGATCCCTTTTGGGGTGCTGGTGTATACGTTTAATCTCAGTCGGTGGCTGTGGAGGCGGGGGCTGCGCTCGGGGGCGGTGGGATCGCTGGTCGTCGGCGTTCTGGGATTCGTGCTGTCGGTGTTGGGGGCTTGGCGCCCCTGGGAGTAAAGAGTCAAGAGAGACACTCATAGACCCCCAGGAGCACGAGGAGGATTCCTGCGATGAAATGCGAGTATCGTCCGAACCAATGCTGCCCTGCATAGTGGCCAATGCGCACGCCGAGGTCTGTGAGCACGTAGCTGAATACAGCGGTCAGGACCGCGGCTCCGGCGGCAGAAAGATCGGTCAGGCCGGCTGCAAAGCCTCCCGCCAGGCAGTTGATTCCCAGGGCAATTCCCAATATGAGCGCTTCCTTCCAGGAGATCGACCCACTTCGGTCAGCGTCCGCGGAGACCGGTGTGCGAAAAACGGCGAACACCGCCGGAGGCTCTGCGCTGGCCGAGGACGTGGACGCTGCCGTTCGCCGGGCTTCCGGGCGAGGTGAGGTCCGAAAGGCGTGGGGATCCACGAGGTTCCGGCACTCTCCGGTCTCAAGAGGGGTTTCAGGCTCGTTCGGCGAGTCTTTGTCCGGCGGGGTCTGTCCTCCGGATCGAACCACCCAAACCCCGATGGCGATGATGATCACCCCACCAAGAAGATTGGCCATCTGCCTGGGAAGGAACAGGGCCACGGTGCGGCCGCCATACGCGGCGAGGCCGGTGGCCAAAGCGGCCATTCCGGCGATTAGGGCGTTCGACGTCCAAGGCAGTCTCACCCGTTTGAGTCCCAAACCGATGCCGATCCCGAGGTTGTCGAGATTCGATGCCAGGGCCAGGACCAGGAGTGCGATCCATTGCACGGGAAAGCCCCCTTCCTGGGTGTCTGCCCACAAGATATGAAGGAGACCATCGGGGGGTTCCGGCACGGGAAGATGCCTATGATTTCGGAAACGTGGCGCTTCTTTGGTGCCGCCGGGTCGACGGGAAGGCGCCGAGGTGGTAACCTGTAGAGGCGGGCTTTGTCTGATGGCGATGTGGGGGACGGGCGGATGGAGCAGGTAAAAGAAAAAGTGTTGAAAGATCCGGTCCACAATTACATCCGGGTGAGGGATCCATTCATCTGGCGGCTGATTAACACCCGGGTTTTTCAGCGACTTCGGCGGATTCGACAGTTGGGGACTTCCTTCTTGACGTTCCACGGCGCCGAACACAGCCGGTTCACCCATTCCCTTGGCGCGTACGAGACCATGCGCAAAGTTGTCGAGCATTTTATGCGGAATTACGGGTGGACCCCCGGGGAGCGAACTCGGCTGTTGGCTTTGGCCGCGGCTTTGCTTCACGACATTGGGCACGGGCCTTTTTCCCACGCCGTGGAACCGGTGACAGGCCAGCGGCATGAGGGGTGGACCGTTCGGCTGTTGCGGGAAGAAGCGGAATTGCGGGCAGTGCTCGACGATGTGGATGACCGGTTTGCCGAAGACGTGGCAGGGGTCATCACGGGGGAAACTGATTTTCCGCTCCTGCACCAGCTGATCACCGGCCAACTGGATGTGGATCGCATGGATTATTTGCTTCGGGATGCGCTCTATACCGGGGTGGCGTACGGGCAGTTTGAGTTGGAGCGGTTGATACGCGTCATGATTCCAGGACGGGCTGAGGTCTTGGTTCGGCCGAGCGGACGCCTCACCGTGGAGCAATACATGTTGGCCCGGTATTTTATGTACGCCCAGGTGTATTTGCATCCAACGACGGTGGGGTCAGATCTTCTGGTGCGGAAGATTGTGGAAAGGGCGAAAATGCTTCGCCGGGAAGGGGTCTTAAAAGATGTACCCCCTTTGTGGGATTCGTGGATGAGCGGCCTGGAGGATCCCGGGGAATTGTCCATCGAGGCCTTTCTCGGCATGGATGACGCCGTGTTTTTGGCCGGCTTGCCCGGATGGGAGCGCTCCGGGGATCCGATACTCTCTGACCTCGCCGGGAGGTTGCTCCATCGGCGATTGTTTGAATCGGTGCCTGTGGCCGAATGGACTCCAGAAGTGGAGCGCTTGGTCCGGGAGGCGTTTGTTCAGGCCGGGCTTGATCCGGACAGTTACGCGGGCTTTGTTCACGTGAGCATCGATGGCTCCGGGAACCGGGAACCCGTGTGGCTCTCGGACGGGGGCGGCAAGTGGGTGAATTTCTTTGAACAGTCTGTGCTTCTTCGGAATCTGCCGCCCATTGCGGTAAAACGTTTGTACTTCCCGGGCGACTTGGTGGAGTCTGGGGGGGATCGGGCGGCGTCCCTCCGCAAACTCCTCGTTTCCTTGTCCCACGAAGGCTGAGGGTGAACACGCGTCCCGGGCTCTCCATATGTCTCGGGTGCGGGCCTGGTCAAGGGGGGTTGTGTAAGATTTTCCGCCCGTGGTATAGTGGGTGAGAACTGAGCTGTCTGTGTCATACTATGCCCTGACGGCGCTGGCTGGCCGAAGGCGGCGGTGTCGCGGGGACGGCCCTGCGGGGACGGGAAAAGAGAGGGAGTCGTGGATGGATTTTGTACACACAATGACGAACGGCTTTTTCATCCTCCTCCAGGTGGTGGCGGCGGTGGTGGGCATGTACCAAGTCGTCCTGTCGCTGTTTGGACTGCGGCGCCGCCACAGGACGAAGGAGCATCCACCGACGAAATCGTTTGCTGTCCTCATCGCGGCACACAATGAGGAAAAGGTCATTGCTCCGCTCATTGAAAACTTGAAGCATCTGGACTATCCGAAGGAACTGTACGATGTCTTCGTGATTTGTGACAACTGTACGGACCGGACCGCCGATATTGCTCGGGAAGCCGGGGCGATCGCCTACGAGAGGTTCGAGCCGGAAAAACGTGGCAAGGGTTATGCCATTGAGTGGATGTTGGGGCAGTTGTGGAAACGGCCCCGAGAGTACGATGCCGTGGTCATGTTTGACGCGGACAACTTGGTCTCGCCGAATTTCCTGCAGGTCATGAATAACAAGTTGTGCGAAGGGGCCAAGGTGGTTCAAGGGTATTTGGATGTGAAAAACCCCTTTGATTCCTGGGTGAGTATTTCTTACGGATGTTCCTACTGGTACACGAACCGCATGTGGCAGTTGGCGCGGTACAACCTTCGTTTACCCAACGCTTTGGGTGGAACCGGGGTCTGCGTAGAGACCGCGCTATTGAAGGAGATCGGCTGGGGGGCGACGAGCCTGACCGAAGATCTCGAATTCGGAGTGCGCTGCGTGATGCGCGGGGTTTACCCGACCTGGGCCCACGATGCCCGGGTGTACGACGAAAAACCACTGACTCTCAAAGCATCGATGCGCCAGCGGCTACGTTGGATGCAAGGGCATTTTGATTGTTTCCATCGGTATTTCTGGTCATTGTTGCGGGAGAGCCTGCGAAAACGCAATTTGGCCATGTTCGATTCGGCGCTCTATCTGTTTCAACCCATGCGGATGTTGATCGTGCTCTTGACGACGGGGATGTTGTATTTTCAAGTGTTCTCCCCGGGTTTCTTTGAACTCACGAACATCAGCACGCTGTTCCCGAACTGGTTCTGGGTCAGCATGAACATTTTCTTGTTCGGGCAGCTGCCCCTTGCCATGCTGTTGGAGAGAGTGCCTTTGAAGGCGCTGTTGGGCTTGGTGATTCTTCCCGTATTTACGTTGACCTGGTTTCCGGTGACGACAGCGGCTTTCTTTACTCGCAAGAATCGGGTGTGGGACCATACGCTACATACCCGGGCGATTCGCTTGGACGAGATCCGGAGCCGATAGGATTCTTTGACGGCCCGCCACGGTGCGGGCCGTCGGTGTCGTCCCGGCAGGGGGTAACGTCGCTTTGGCGAGGCGGACGGGATGTGCTACACGGTTTTTCCAGATGCTTTTTCCCGGGCCAACAGGAGAGCGATCGCGGTTCGTCCGCTGATCCCGGGATGCCAACCGACGGCCGCTGCGGCGTCGGTTACTTGTTCTAAAGGAGCTGCCAGGAGCTCTTCCAGGGTTCTTACGCCAACCGCCCGTCCGGCGATGATCTCCCGGTTTCGCAGGCGGGTGTTGAGCAGGGATACGTCCAGTGCACCGCACATGATGTATCCCGTAGCGGTGGTGACGGCGAGAAGATTCGTCTTTGGGAGGGCGATCTGGACAGCGATGGCGGTTCCTTCATCGAATGTCAAAGGCTCCACACGGATCACGGTTATGCCTCCCCCGTTGGGATATTTCCCACCGAACCATTCTATGGTCGGGCGACACCCTGAGGTGACGGCGGAAGGCTAAACTCCCGGTTTGAGATGAGATTTCCGGGCGGAGGAATGTGCACAGCTGGTTATGGATTGGTGGAAAGATCTAGGGAATGGAATGGAGGAGGGAGTGCTATGGATGCATCACTGGAGTTGTTGAAAGAGTTAACGGAAGCCCCCGGTGCCCCAGGAGCTGAAGGGCCCGTACGGGAATTGATGAGAAAGCACCTTGAGGGGCTCACCGACGAAGTTTTGCAGGATGGCCTTGGCAGCATTGTCGGCAAGAAGGTTGGTGATCCCGCGGGCCCCAAGGTCATGGTCATGGGGCATATGGATGAAGTGGCTGTTTTGGTCACCCATATCACCCCGGAGGGTTTTTTGCGTTTTGAGACCCTGGGCGGTTGGTGGGAGCAGGTGATGTTGGCCCAGCGGGTGCGGGTCCTCGGGCGAAAAGGGGAGATCATCGGTGTGATCGGATCCAAACCTCCCCATGTTCTCCCGAAGGAAGAGCGGGACAAGGTGGTTCGGAAGAAGGACATGTTTATTGACATTGGCGCCGGGAGCCGGGAAGAGGCGATGGAGTTTGGCGTGCGACCTGGCGATCCGGTGGTGCCGATTTGTCCGTTCACCGTCATGTCGGGGGGCAAATTTATCATGGCGAAGGCGATCGACAATCGCTCGGGTTGCGCGGCGGTGATCGACCTCCTGCGCCAATTGAAAGATAACGGCCATCCGAACGTCGTGTATGCCGGAGCCACGGTGCAGGAAGAAGTGGGTCTGCGGGGCGCGCAAACCGCGGCTCAATGGATTCAGCCCGATGTGTTTATCGCCGTCGACGTGGGAATCGCCGGAGACACCCCGGGCTTGTCGGAGCGCGAGGCGCTCGGCAAGTGCGGCAAAGGGCCGCTCGTCCTTCTCTACGACGCCACGTTAGTACCGAATGGTCCACTTCGGGATCTGGTCATCGATACGGCGGAAGAATTGGGGATCCCGTACCAGTTTGACGCCATGGCCGGGGGAGGAACCGATGCGGGCCGGGCTCACCTGGCAGGGCGGGGGATCCCCTCCATCGTGATCGGATTTCCGACCCGGTACATTCACAGTCATGCGGCATTGCTACACCGGGATGATTATGACCAAGCGGTACGGTTGCTGACTGAGGTAGTGAGGCGGTTAGACCGGGAAACGGTGGACCGCCTGACGCAGTAGCTCCGAGAATGCAGGCGATTCGCCTGGGAAAGCGGAGAAGTGCCCCAGGGCGAGGGGAACAGGGCGGGCAGTTACTCTTTCACCTGCTCCCGTTGGATCTTGTCAATGACTATCTGAAGGGCCAGGGCTGCATCGGGGACCACCGGGCTGCCGTATACGATGATTTTATCACTAGCCCGGGGCGTGCCCATGGCGTAATACTCACCTTCCATCGTCTCGAATAGCTCGATATCGTAATCTTGCTGTTCCATCTGAAGGGTGAATGTTTCCTTGCGCAGCAAGCGCGCATCGGATGGGAGTTCTACGGAAGTCCAACTACCGGGATTCACACCGTTCGCTCCTTTCTACCTAGCGGGTTCTATGACTATTGTACCGATTGTGACGCCCCGGCGCCAGGGAGGCCGGGGCGTCCGCCGAAGGGGGAGAGTCAATGGTGCAGCCGCTTGTTTTGCCCTTTATACACGCAGAGTGGTTTGAGACACCGGCTGTGGTGGTCCACCGCCCTACCCTTGATCGCAATATTGCCCGAATGGCCGCCTTGGCTGCCGACGCCAAGGTGGCGCTGCGGCCGCACGTCAAGGCCCATAAAACGGTGGAAATTGCCCGCCGACAGCGGATGGCGGGGACCCAGGGCATCACCGTGGCGAAACTGGGCGAGGCAGAAGTGTTCGCCGAGGCTGGGTTTCGGGATATCACCGTGGCCTATCCGGTGATATCGGCGGTGAAACGGGATCGGTTGGCCGCTCTGGCCGCCCGGGCTCGGGTTACGACGGTTGCAGATGATCTGGAACAAGTGGACCTCCTGGCCCGAATGGCCGAGGAACGGGCGGTGACGGTGGGGTTGTGGCTGAAGGTCGACACTGGGCTGCACCGCTGTGGCATTCCGGCGGCCGAGGAGGACCGTGCTGCCGCTGTCGTCTCCAGGATCCTCTTGTGGGAAAAGCGCTGGCGGGAAGAGCCGGGGGGAGGGGTGTATTTTGCCGGTCTGTTGACCCACGCCGGCCACGCGTACGGCGCCGAGTCGAAGGAGGAGGTCGAGGCCATCGCCAAGAGCGAAGGCGAGCAGTTGGCGGCCTTAAAAAAAGCGCTGCAGATGAGGGGCCTGCCCACCCCGGCCTTGAGCGCGGGATCCACACCGACGGCCGCCCGTGTATCCAAAGTCCCCGGGATTAGCGAGATTCGACCGGGCAACTATGTGTTTAATGACCGAACCCAGGTCCGCTTGGGTGCAGCCAATCCGGAGGACTGTTCCCTTCGGGTGGTGGCCCGGGTGGTGAGCCGGCCGACCCCAGACCGATGTGTCATAGATGCGGGGGCCAAGACGCTCGCTCTGGATCAGGGAGCCCACGGTTCTTCTGGACTCGAGGGGTTCGGGGTTCTCTGCGGAAAGGAAGGGCTCAGGGTGACTCGGTTATCCGAGGAACACGGTGTAATCGAAAGGCCGAATTCTGGGGTTGAACTCCCCCGGGTCGGAGAGGTGGTGGAGCTCATCCCCAACCACGCTTGTCCGGTGGTGAACCTCACCCGGCGATTGGGGGTTGTGGGAGAAGCGGGGTGGGAAGGATGGTGGTCGGTGGACGCCCAGGGTCGGGTGGACTGATCGAGATAAGGAACAAAATCCCTGCTCCCATCGTCTTATAGATTGGATGGACCCGGAAAACCCATAACCAGGGCCCTCCGGTGTCCGGGAAGAAGGGAGTGGGGAAGATGTCTTTGGCGGTTTTACCTCGCGGTCGCTCGCCCAAGCTCAAAACTCCATGCCCACATTGCCACAGTGAGCGGACCCGCTTGGTTCGAATGCTGGTTCAACAGCGTCACGAAAGGTGGATCTGCCTGCGGTGCCGGGAGCAGTTTGAAGTTCGGGGGCGGTAGCCGATATCTTTCGGCGAGGGACGATATCTGGGGACAAGATACATAACCCGGCGAGCCGTCCCAGAACAAAGGCTGAGTCGAGCAGGCAGCTTAATCATACAAAGGACACACGCGTTTTTATGAAGGTTGAAGGCCCGGGATATGCCCCGGGCCTTTTCCTTGTGCGCCCTGTATTCCTTGTACGTGTGCGCCCTGTATTCCTTGTACGTCCGCCCTTTGTTCGTGCCGGTTTTCCGCTCCCGGCGGGAAAGCGGCGACCTCGCGAAAACCAACCCTCGTCTCTCAGGCGAACTCTGCGACCAACTCGCCAAACACACCGGGATCCATCTGTAGATTGTGCCGCGCCACAGGCTCCGCCTGGAAACCGGGAATCAGCTCTTCGTAGGAAGGACGCTCCTGCCGGTAGATCAACCCGGTACACAGCCCACCGGTTTCCAACACTTTCTGCATCGCCCGGCTGCGATCGGTCGGATCGTAGGCCGGATCGTTTTCCAGGTTGACGATGTGCTGTTTGAACCAGTCGTAGGTGTTGGTCTTATTGAAGGTGACGCAAGGACTAAATACATTCACTAAAGCGAAGCCTTTGTGTTGAATCGCCAACTCCACGAGCCGGGTCAATTGGTTGATGTCGCTGGAAAATCCCTGAGCGGCGAATCCGATGCCGGCCCCCAAGGCGAGTTCGATGGGCTGCACGGCGTGCTCGATATTGCCGGACGGGGTGGTCTTGGTTTTGAACCCATGGCCGCTGGTCGGCGAAGTCTGGCCCTTGGTCAGGCCGTAAATCTGATTGTCCATGGTTACATACGTGATATCCAGGTTTCGCCGGACGGCGTGGATAAAATGTCCCAAACCGATTCCGAACCCGTCGCCGTCGCCGCCTGCGGCGATCACGGTCAAGTCCCGGTTGGCGAGTTTTAGCCCCTGGGCTAAAGGTAACGCCCGGCCATGGACCCCGTGAAATCCGTAGGTGTTAATATAACCGGAAATACGCCCGGAGCAACCGATCCCCGATACCACCGCTACCTGTTCGGGCTCCATACCGAGATTGGCGAGGGCCCGCTGAATGGCGGCTTGTACGGAAAAATCTCCGCACCCCGGGCACCAGTTCGGCCGCACGTTGTTTCGAAACTCTTTGACCGTTGCCATCGTTACATCCACTCCTTCAGCTGACGGTACAACTCACCGGGCAAGAACGGATTGCCATCGAACTTTTTCACAGACACCGTCGGGGTCGTGACGCCAAAGAACCGCATCAAATGGGCCAGTTCTCCTGTAGCGTTGTTCTCTACCACGATCACCTTTTTTGCCCGTTCGGTGTACGACGATAGGGCCTGGGTTGGGAAGGGGGCCAGAACCTTCACGTGAACGTGGCCGATTCGGTGTCCGTCCGCGGTGAGGCGTTCCGCCGCCTCTTCAATCGGTCCCCGGGTGGACCCGATGCCGATCACCAGGGTGTCGTAGTGTTCATCCCCGGAGAAGGTCAGACTGCCGTCCAGTTCCACGTTCTCGAGCTTGCGCAAACGCTTTTCCATCATCTTGGCGCGGTTTGCACTCCCCTCGTCCGGTCGGCCGATCTCATTGTGTTCCACGCCGGTCACGTGATGGATCCCGCCTTTGACACCAGGGATCACCCTGGGGGAGATGCCGTCGGGTGTAAAGGCGTAGCGCTTGAACAACGATCCACTCTGCATAGAAGGATCGACTTCGGTGATCAGTTTGCCGCGATCGATCTCGATGGTCTCCGGATGCAGCGGCTCCACCGTCTGTTTCGCCAAAGACAGGGCCAGGTCGGTGATGAGAATGACCGGGCACTGATAACGCTCCGCCAGATTAAAGGCCCGGGCCGCTTCATAAAAGCACTCCTCGGCTGTGCTCGGAGCTAACACGATCTTGGGAATCTCGCCGTGGTTGCCAAACAGAACGGCGTACAGATCGCTCTGCTCGTGTTTGGTCGGAAGCCCTGTCGACGGGCCGCCCCGCTGGGTATCGACGATGACGACGGGAGTTTCTGTCATGCCTGCCAAACCGATGGCTTCCATCATGAGGGACAAACCGGGGCCGGAGGTGGCGGTCATCGCCCGGGCGCCACCGTAGGCAGCGCCGATGATCATATTGATTGCCGCGATCTCGTCCTCCGTCTGGACCACCACGCCTCCGACTTTAGGCATTTTCTTGATAAGATATTCCATGATGTCCGATGCCGGGGTGATGGGATAGGCGGCCATTACCCGACAACCGCCGGTCAGAGCTCCGAGGGCCACGGCGTCATTCCCCATCATAAACAGGTGGGAACCCTTGCCCGCCGGGGGTTGCAGCTTCATGTGGGTCCCATCTTTGAGTTGTTCCTTCATGAATTGATAGCCTTGGCGGATGGCTTCCATGTTTTGGTCAACGATTTTCTGGCCCTTGCGGGCAAAGGTGTCGTGAATCACCCCGGAGAAAATATCCACCGGGAGGTCGAGGAGGTACACGGAGGTGCCGAGGGCCACCATATTTTTCATGATGCTCGATCCGGCCGTCTCGGCGAGCTTCGTGAACGGGACGACGTAGAGCTCGGCCTTCACACCCTCCGGCAAGGTGGGATGAAACTTTTCGTCCGCGATGACCACCGCTCCTGAGCGGAGTTCTTTTGCGTTAAAATCGATCGACTCCTGATCGAAGGCGATGAGAATGTCCAGAAAATCGGCGCTGGCCAAGCGGCGCTTTGTGGAGACCCGAACTTTATAGTTCGTATGTCCGCCCTTGATGCGCGAAGAAAAATGTCTGTACCCGTAGATGTAATACCCTTGCCGATTCAGAGCCGTGGCGAAGGTTTCGCCGGTACTGTCGATCCCTTCCCCCTGTTGTCCTCCGACCTTCCACGACAATTCCTCCAACATACTCTGAGTCACTCCTCTAGTCGTCTTGAAAACATCTGGGAACCGTTCCAGCCGCCCTCAGCCACAATATAACCGAAACCTGGTATCTTTACGCGATGCGCGGTCTCACCCTCGGCGCACGTCAATGAGTGCCGCGCGCAACAAGTTAATGGATGCCACATCGGGTTGATAGACGAATTCGATGACCTCCTGGCGCCGGCGACAGAGTCGTTCCACCTCCCGCCGCCGGCCTGGGGAGACGATGACACTATCCATCTCCCCGACGAACCATTCGAGTTCCTCGGGATCCGACGTGGTGGTCACCGACAGGTCCAGACCGTCCAGGCCGGCATTTTTCAACGCCAACTGCACTTTTCCCGCGAAGTTTTCCGAACGGCACACAAGGCCGATCCGCCGACCAACGGGAATGCGGGCGATCCGAACAATGGTGTCCATCTGCGGTTCTAAGGAGATGGCCAGCACATTGCGTTTCGGTCCCAACAACTCCTTGACCTCATCGTAATGAAAAAATGTAGTAATCACGAGGTCTGCGGAGGTCACCTTGGGGAGGTGCACTTCGACATTCTGTCGGAGTTCATCGAGGACGACGGGTGTGATGGACACCCCCGAACGGAACTGGATCCGACGGGCAAAATAATCCACTTGCTCACGGTTACACTCGATGAAGGTCACCTGGATGAGATTGAGCAACTCCCGCTTCTGCCTGGCCCGTACCGCCGTCAGTTCGGCGAACTCTTCAATGGAGAAACCCAGCTGCAGACCTTCCTCCATCGCCACGTCGATGATCTTCATCAAAAGGTCTTTGCGGTTCTCAATGCGGACGGCGTCGTCTCGATCACACACAAAGGTTCCCCGTCCCTGAATGGACGTGAGAACGCCTTCGGCTTCAAGCTCTTGATAGGCCTGGCTTACGGTGTTGCGGCTCACCTGGAGACGCTCGGAGAGTTCTCGTTCCGTCGGAAGTTTGTCACCCGTCTTCCAATGTCCGTTCCGGATCTGTGCGAGGACGGCCTCCTTGACCTGTATGTACAAGGGGATGCCGTTCTTGCGGACGATAGGAAAGGACATCTAGGGTTCACCTCCCGGCTGTGGTGAGGGCGACTGTGGCTCAATGGATTGATCCATTAACCTTTTTCAATGCAGCCCTATTATACTCCAACGGTCCAGAGAAAGGGAAGGACTCTTGAAGATTTCGTGAACAACCTGTAGACGATGGCTTTCATCCCTTCGTCGGCACCGGGAACTCTGTTCAGGCGCGGTTTGCAATGGGGGGGTATGTCCAGTAATATAAAATTTGAATGTCGTGAAGATGGAGGCTTCCCATGCTTGACATCCAGTACATCCGCCGCCACCCGGACCGGGTGCAAAAAGCGGCCCGGGACAAGGGGATTTCCATTGATGTCCAGGATTTATTAGAGGTAGACGAACGCCGCAGGCAATTGCTCGGACAGATCGAAGAGCTGCGGGCCCAGCGCAATCAGAAATCGAAGCGGACCCCAACCCTTCAGGGCGAGGAAAAACAGTTGAATATCGCAGAGGTGCGACAACTGAACGAGCGTATCAAGGGATTGGAAGACGAACTCGATACGGTCAAGAATCGGTATGAAGACTTGATGCTGCGGGTCCCGGCGGTGCCCTTCGACGATGTGCCGGTGGGGGAGAGCGACCACGACAACGTGGAACTGCGCCGGGAAGGAGAAGTACCGACATTTTCTTTCCCGATTCGCGACCACGTGACCCTCGGGGAGATGCACGATTTGATCGACATTCCCCGGGGCGTGAAGATCGCCGGCAGTCGGATGTATTTTTTGAAAAACGAGGCGGCTTTGTTGCACCGCGCGGTTATTCAACTGGCGGTGGACCATTTGGTGGCGAAAGGCTTTACCCCGATGATCGTCCCCGTGATGGTCCGGGATCGGGCGATGTTCGGGACAGGGTATTTTCCCTTGGGCAAAGAACAGACCTACGTGATTCCCGAGGATGAATTAAATTTAGTGGGGACGGCGGAGGTGCCCCTGGTTTCTTACTATGCAGATGAAGTCCTCTCCGAGGAGGAGCTTCCGAAAAGGATGCTCGGGATCTCCAACTGTTTCCGGCGAGAGGTGGGATCGGCAGGTAAAGATACCCGGGGCCTGTACCGGGTCCATCAGTTTACAAAGGTGGAACAGGTCGTGATCACCCGGGCCGATGGGGACGAGGCCATGCGGCTGCACTGGGAGCTTTTGCACAATGCCGAGCAGTTGTTGCGCCTCCTTGAGCTGCCTTATCGGGTGGTAGAGGTCTGCACCGGGGACATGGGCCAGGGCCAGGTGAAGAAGCACGATATTGAGACCTGGATGCCCAGCCGCAATGCCTACAGCGAAACCCATTCCTGCTCGAGCTTTTTGGATTTTCAGGCCCGGCGGTCCGGCCTTCGGTACCGGGACGGCGATGGGCAACTGCACTACTGTTATACCTTGAACAATACGGCCATCGCGTCTCCCCGGATTTTGATCCCATTGTTGGAGGTTCATCAGCAAGAGGATGGATCGATTCACATACCCGCCGCCCTTCGGCCGTATCTGGGGGGCCGGGAGTGGTTGCGGCCAAAGCGCGAGGTACAGGAGTGAGGGGCCGGACTGGGCGCGTGAACCCGCGGCCAGGCGGGCAGGGCCTCCGGCACATCCGGCGGCCCTGCCCGGGAGGACTGGGTGAAAGGGGTCTAACGCCGGGTGATTCGGAGAGGGTCGAAAGCCTCCAACAGGGGATCTCGCTCTCCGCTGACCAGCCACTTGGCCATCAATCGGCCGGTGATGGGCGTGAGCAGGATACCGTTGCGGCCGTGCCCCGCGGCGATCCACAGGTGCTCCGTATCGGGGATCGGTCCGAGATAGGGAAGATTGTCGTCCGACCACGGCCGCAGGCCCACCCGCACTTCAGACACCGCGAGGCCCTGTAGGTCGGTCACCCGGGACCCCGCCCGGGCGGTCAGTTGGGCGATCCCCGCAGCGAAGGGCTCCCTGGACCACGTTCCCCGCTCTTCGGTGGCCCCGAGGTACATTCGCCCGTCTTTTTTCGGAACGAGGTAGATGTCTTTGGCAAAAACGGTGTGGCGCAGGGGCACGAGCCCCGCTTCGAGGAAGACCGCTTCTCCTTTGACCGGGAATACCCGGCCGCGCCATTCCGGCCGCTGAAGGAGCAGGGAAGACCACGCACCCGCCGCCACGACCACGGTGCCCGCGGTATACGTGTCCAGGGCCGTGGTGAGCTGGACCCCGCCGCTGGTCTCTTCCAATCGAAGAATCGGCTCACCTTCGCGGATCGTGGCTCCTGCTTGTACGGCACCCCGGGCTAAAGCTTTGGCCAGACGGGGCGCCTCCACCCGGTGGTCGTCCGGGAGGTACAGTGCGCCTTCACAAGGGGGCAGGGGGTAGCCCAGGGCATTGCTCACATCTTCGGGCGACCACCACTCCGCCCGCTGCCCGGCCCGGCGCTGCCATTCACCCCGGGCCCTGAGTTCTTCCGCTTCCTCCGGAGTCGATGCGACCCGCACCATTCCCTCGGCGGCGTATTCCGGATCAATGCCCGTCTCCTCTTTTAAGGACTCACACAACGCAGCAAATTCTTTACGGCTGGCGACCCCCAGTTCGAACAAAGGCCCGGGCTCGTGCATTTCCACCTGGGCACCGAGCATGCCGGCGCCGGCGTGGCTCGCTTGGCTGGAGAGAGTCTCGGCCTCGAACAACCACGGCCGCACGCCTCGTTTGGTTAAGTGATACGCGATGGACGTTCCGATCAAGCCTCCGCCGATGACGGCAATTTCGATCCGCTGCTCCCTCATGATTGAACCTCCTCCAATCCGTTCCAAGGGGTGAATGGCTGCCCTGGGCACCTTAACGACAGCCCGGATGTCGGGACCGGTGGCGCCGCCGGCCTCCGACTGTCCCGTCTAGCTGGCGGGCCAACGAAAGGGGTGTGCCGGGGCGGCGCCGGATGCCTCCAGGGCTCGGGCCAAAGCGGACAGGGCGGCACCGGGGTTTGCGTGGCCCATGACCGCGCCGATGACGGCGACGCCGGCACAGCCTGTGCGAGCCGCCTCTGCGGCGTTGTCCGGAGTGATTCCCCCGATGGCCAGGACCGGGATGTCCACAGATTCCACGATCCGTCTGAGGTCATCGGGACCCCGGGGTGGTACGCCTGGTTTGGAGCGGGTGGTGAAAACGTGGCCGAATGTGACGTAATCGGCGCCGGAACGCTGGGCTTCCAGGGCTTCTTCCAGGCTGTGCACGGAGCGGCCCACCACCATCGGGGCGGGAAGGAGTGCCCTCACCCGATCGACCGGCAGGCTTTTGGCTGCCAGATGAACCCCGTGAGCTCCGACCGCCAAGGCGACGTCCACCCGGTCGTTGATGAGGAGCCTCGTGGATGTGCCGTCCAGCACCGGAAGGAGCTGTTCAGCCAGTCGGTAAAGCTCCAGGGCGGGAGCCGCCTTGTACCGCAACTGCACGGCGTCCGCCCCGGCCTGGGCCACTTTGCGGACGACCTCGGCCAATTCCTGAGCCGCCTTCTGTCCATCCGTCACCACGTGAATCTGAAATAAGCCCAATGAAAAACCTCCTTTCGCCCCCCACGTCCGCCCAGGACAAAAGAAAGGCCGCGCCATGACAAACCCGCCAGGACGCGGCCCTCCAGTCTGGAGCCGAACCAGTGAATCCCGGATGTACACTTTTGCCGCATGTCGATCAAGTTCATAAAAAATGCCGCCTTCCGGCAGCCTTTGTCGATCTTGTTCCACCGTCCCTTCGCTGGCATGACCCAGACAGGTTCCAAGGGTTAAGGCTGCCGGCCTCTCTCAGCCGTGCTCGCCTCCTCCCGGCGGCACGGCACCCCCCGCGGAACATCTTTGAAATTGAAGCCAGTGTACCACGCTTGGCGGTGGGCGTCAATGGTCCGCATGGCTCACCCCGGGCATGGGGGGTCGTTGCAGACGGACCTGTGGGCGTCTACAATGGGGTCTGAACATCAGAGCTTTGGGGAAGAGGTGGACCGACTTGTTTCTCGATCGTTCCTGGGTTCGCGCCCGTTTGGAATTGATGAGTTCCTATGCCGAGGGCGTTAAAGAGGTCAAGCGCCGCGGGCGGTCAGCGTTTGAAAGCGATCCTTTGATTCGAATGGCCGCCGAACGCGGTTTGCATATGTCCATTGAATGCCTGATCGATAGCTGCAACCACATCATCGACGGGTACGCCATGCGGGACCCCGCCAGCTATCAAGACATTTTGCAGATTATGATGGAAGAAGGTATTTTCGACCGGTCCTTCGGGGAATCGTTTCTTCCTGTGGCTGATCTCCGCCGGCTTTTGGCTAAAGATTACGATCGATTGACCCCGGAGCGGGTCTGGGACGCGGTGGAAAAATATGCGGATGCCTTTGATGAAGCGCGTCGATCTCTTGAGAAGTTTCTGGGTTGACACGGGACCGGGCGGGAAAATGATTCCGGACACTTTCGGCGGGCGGGTGGGAAAAATGGGCGAAATGTCCGTTATGTATCGTTGTTCTTCACAACGTTACGATTTTGTACAGCCATAGACGATGTGACACATTTCACGGTAAGATGATAGAGGGGGCTTCTCGCTGTAGGAGGCAGGACATCATGGCGTGGTTGACGGTAGCTCTTCTCGTGATGGTGGGGTATACCGTGGTGCCCACTTTTCTCGGAAGGACGATGGGGATTGGATGCATCAAGCGCTTACCACCCGGGATGAAGTTGGCGGCCCTTACCTTTGACGATGGACCGAGCCCGGATTACACCCCCAAGATCCTCGAAATTCTACGGGCGGAGGGCGTACGAGCCACTTTTTTCGTCTTGGCGGAAAAGGCGCTTCGTTACCCCGATCTCATCAAAATGATGGTGGGCGAAGGACACGATGTGGCGATCCACGGCCTGACCCACCGGCCCTTGTGGCTCCTGGGTCCCGGGAAGACAAGGCAGGAAGTGGTTGAGGCGGCAAGGCGCTTGGAAGATACTTTTGGCGTGCAGATCCGCTGGTACAGGCCCCCGTGGGGGTTGTTGAACCTGCCGGCGTATATCTGGTCACTGCGTCAGCACATCCGGCCCGTCCTCTGGAGCCATATGAGTTGGGACTGGGCGGCCAAGGGGCCTCCGGCCGAACTCGCCCGCAGAATGATCCGGACAATGAAAGATGGGGCCATTGTTCTTCTCCACGATGCGGGTGATACTTTTGGGGCCCGCCGGGATGCCCCGGCGGTGGTGGTTGAGGCTCTGCCCCTGTTTGTGGAATGGGCCAAAGAAAACGGGTGGCGGTTGGTGAAACTGTCGGATGTGCCAAGGCGAACCTTCCGAGAACGTCTCTGGAACAGGGTGGATCGCTTAGGAGCTCGGTTGATGCATTCTCAGCCCCTGGCAGGGCCAGGGGAGTGTCTCTTCCGCCTCGGGCGAAGGCGCTATTGGGGTTGGCCGATCACCTTGAAGAACGGAACTCGGTTGCGGTTTGGGGATCCGGTGGCGGAGATTCATTTTGACAATACACTTTTAGAATCACTGATGAAAGATGCGAAGAATGAGTGGCAATTGTCCCTTCGTTATATGCAGATCGGGCGCCGGTCTCTCCCGATCCTAGCCCGGGCGGTGGAGGAAGATCCGCGATGGCGCGGGGTAAAAGTGCTGTACGGCCTGAGCGTACTGAGCCGGGGAACCGACCGGGCGGGGTTTATCGTCTCCCCCCTTCGGCCAAGGTGGTTGCGGCGTCTGGTTTCCCGTTACCTTCAGGGTGTGCTCCTCGGGCACCATCCGGAGGGCCGAAACAGGTTGTCCCAAGGCCTTCAGACCCTGCAAGCGGATTGGATCTACATTTCACCGGAGACGTTGATTCAGCTTTACGGTTCTCGGCGGGGAGAGAAGCCCCCTGGCGCGGGTTCCGCCGATGACCGGGGATGACGATGCCCGCTGCACCTGCCGGGTGCGGGCTGCGGGAGGGAGTTGAGGGATTGGGACGGGGGATTCTGCTTACGGATGACTTTGGCAGCGGCCATACCCTGGCGGCTGTAGCCGTAGCGGAGGCGTGGAATCGACGACACCCGGACGCACGGGTGGAAGTCGTGCGCAGTCTGGAGCGGTCTCATCCAATGTTGACCCACATGGTGATCGGCACATACCTGATGTTGTTGCGGCGATGGCCCAGTGCTTACCGCTGGATGTACCAGGCCACCGAAGGGCAACCCAGACTGCACGTAGGTGCTTCGGGACTTCTGGGGGTGATCTACGCCCGTTCGTTCATGATGTGGATGACCCGGCAGAACGTGGATTGGGCGATGACGACCCACCCTTTCTCCTTGGCTCTGTTGGAGCGTTTTCGCCAAAGTGGGTGGCGGGGGAAGTTCGGGACGTTGGTCACCGACTTCCATGTGCATCGCTTCTGGTGGAGCCCGGAGGCGGACTGGTACTGTGTGCCGTTTCCTTGGATGAGGGATGAATTGATCGACTTGGGATATCCCCGGGAACGGGTGCATGTCACGGGTTTTCCGCTGCGGCCGGCTTTCAGCCACGCGATCCCCAAAGCCCAGGCTCTGGCCCGGCTGGGTTGGGAGGATGTACCCCGGGTGTTGTGCATGGGCGGAGGGCTGGGCCTGGGGAATGTGAGACAATGGTTAGACTGGTTGGATGAGTCCCCGGCGGATTTTGAAATGGTGGTGGTGGCGGGCCGGAATCGCCGCCTGTACAAGGAGCTGGCCCAGCGGGCGGCCGGATGGAGGCACGCCTTGAGAATTCTGGGGTATCGTGACGACATCCAAGATGTCTTTGCCGCCAGCGACGTCTTGGTGACAAAACCGGGGACGGCCACGGTGGTGGAGGCGGCGGCGATGGGGTTGCCGATGGTCTGCGCTGTGCCACTGCCCGGCCATGAGGAGGACAATGCCCGGGCGTTGGCTAAACTCGAGGTTATCTCCGGGCCGACGAAAGGAGTCGAGATGCGCCAAGCGGTGGAACGCTTGTTGCTGGATGAAGAGGTGCGTCGTCGCGTGAAGGATCGGTTGCGAAAGCTGGTTCAACAGGGAGCTGCCGATTTGGTGGCCGATGTCCTGGGGAGTGAACAATGGAAATGAACACTTCGTGGAATTTGCCGTTATTGTCTGCACTGGCGTCCATGTTAGTGGCTCAAGGCATCAAGATTCCTTTTCAGCGATGGCGGGAAAAGGCGTGGAATTGGCGATTGGCGTTCTGCAGTGGAGGCATGCCCAGTTCTCATGCGGCGGTCGTGAGCGCGTTGGCGGTGGCGATGGGGTTATCTTATGGTTGGAATTCGCCCTGGTTCGCTGTGTCATCCGTCTTTGCCACCGTGGTGCTGTACGACGCCGTAGGCGTGCGCCGACAGGCCGGGCAACAAGCCGTGGTTCTGTACGAATTGGTCAACCGGGCCCAAGAGGCGGGGATTGATCTGTCGGGCGTGGCAGCGGCCCAGGCCCGAAGGTGGGTGCATCGGGGCCATACGCCCCTGGAGGTAGCGGGTGGAGTGACTCTCGGCACCAGTATCGCCTGCTTGGTGTATCTCATGGCTCACTGAGGGAGACTGGCCCGAGCGGGTGATGGGTTCGGCCGTCCGGGTGCGCCCCGGTGATCCCGGGGTACGAAAGCCGGCCACCCCGCTCCCCCCGTGGCCCTGAGGAGTACGAGACCCGCGCAAAGCTTACGAAATTGAACGTTTCAGGGGCGCGACCGAGACGGGCCTGGGCTCCGTCTCGCTGATGGCTCACGGGACGGCAGAGAAGACGGTTTGGTCCGTCCATCGCCGGAGTTCTTCGTCGGTCCAAGTTACCTGATGGAGGGGGACGGGTGTTCCAGTGTCCACGGCGCGGGTCACCCGTCCTTCTTCTTCCAGTTTAACGAGGTGTCCCAGGAGGGTGCGCTCCGCCACCCAGCGGGCAGCGGGCGGAATCTGCCGTTCATAGATGGCCGATAACAGCTCGGCGATCCGCCGGGGATGTTTGTCGATCAAGGACATGATCTGCTCCTCCCGTTCCTGACGGTGGGAAAGATAGTAGCGAATCTGGCCTGCCGGATCCTGCACAAGCGGTCCATGGGCGGGACCTGCGATCTCGGCGGGATAGGTCAACAGTTTTCGGAGGGTATTGAGATAGGTTCGAAGGTGTCCATCCGGCGGGCCGATCCAGGTCGTCCCGGCGCCGAGGACCGCGTCTCCGGTGAACAAGACCTTTGCCGTTGGCTCCCAGAAACAGAGGTGTCCCGGCGTGTGACCCGGGGTTTCCAGGGCGACCAAGCGGACGTCGCCGACCTGCCGAGTGGTGCCCTCCGCGAGGTCCGGTCGGAGGCGGTGTTCTGGGACGTACTGTTCTACCGCCGCCGCATCGGCCGGGTGAACGTGCACGGGGCAATCCCACAGTTCGGCCAAATATCCCGCTCCTGCCGCGTGGTCCGGGTGGTGGTGAGTCAACAGTATGCCGGTGACGTGCAGGTGGCGTTCCCGGACGGCGTCCGTCAAGGGTCGCAGAGCTTCCGGGTCTGAGTAGCCGGCGTCGATGACGAGGCCTTCGCCCCCGTCGGATACCAGGAACAGGTTTGTGCCGGTGGCCGGCGGTAACGTGGGGGTCCTGGCGGCGAAGAGAGTCACCCATTGCGGCAGAGTCATGGATCTGCTCCTTTCCTCGGTGGTTGAGTTATTCTCATAGTAGAGCCAAAATGTTCGGTTGTCTACAAGGGGGGCTGGTTGTGCGCATTTATACCCGGTCGGGTGACGACGGGAAGACCAGTTTGGTGTTTGGCCGGCGCATTGGAAAGGATTCCTTGCGGGTGGACACGTATGGAACGATCGATGAAACGAATTCCGCCGTCGGTGCGGCTGTAGCCCTGCTCCGCGGGCGATCGGCAGGCAACTGGGGGGACGTGATCGCCGCCTTGGAGCGGGTGCAGCGGGAGTTATTCGACGTCGGCCGGGAGCTGGCCACGCCCGAGGAGAAGCGCGAAGGCAGTTTTGTCACCGATCAACACGTTTTGGGGTTAGAGAAAAATATCGACCGGTGGGAGGAACAATTGCCTCCTCTCACCCGGTTCATTTTGCCGGGCGGGGACCCGGCAGCGGCGATGTTGCACCTCGCGCGAACGATTTGCCGGCGGGCCGAGCGCCGGGTCGTGGCCCTTGCCCAGGAAGAGCCAGTGGCGGATTCGGTGTGTCGGTACCTCAACCGCCTGTCCGACTTTCTGTTTGTCGCGGCCAGGGTCGTCAACCACCGCCTAGGCGTTCAGGAGCCTACCGTTGATTTTCAACAGGGATAAGGAGTGCGAGGTGTAGAATGAGCAAAAACCTTTACGAGAAACGCGGAGTGATTGTCGATCTCGATGGCACGCTGTACCGGGGGGACCGGGCCATTCCCAGTGCTGTGTCTTGGTATCAAAACATCAGCCGCTCTGCCGACGTGGTCTTCGTCACGAACAACTCCATGTATTCGCCGGAACGCGTGGCGTCTCGGCTCCGGAATATGGGGTTTCGCGCAGACAAACAGCGGGTCCTGACCTCGGCGGTCGCCGCGGCGGCCCACGCCGCCGAGGTCTGGAAAAACGAGCCGATTCTCGTTCTTGGAGAAGATGGGCTGTGGCAAGCTGTGTCTTCGGCCGGCCTTCGCGCATTCCGGCCTGGGGACATCGCCCCAGCCGAGGCCGCGGCGGTGCTGCAGGGGATTCACACCCACTGCACCTACAACGATCTGGCTGAAGTATGTTTGGCCATCCGAGCCGGTGCCGCCTATGTGCTCACCAACCCGGACCGAGCTCTGCCGGACACGAGGGGACTCATTCCCGGCGCCGGATCGATCGGAGCGCTCATTGAAACGGCCACCGGCGTTGCGCCTCTTGTGATTGGGAAACCCCAAGGGCGCATGATGGAACAAGCCCTCGCCCTGCTCGGTCTTCCTAAAGAAGAGGTGGTCGTGGTGGGGGACAACTTGGACACCGACATTCTGGCCGGCCACAGGGCTGGACTTGACACCGTTCTCGTGTTGACCGGGTATTCCCGCCGAGAAGATCTTGCGTCTGCCGCCGCTGCCCCCACCTGGGTGCTGGACGATCTGACTCAATGGTTTGCGTAGACGGTGTCGGTCATCTTTTCGACGTCTTCGGGATTGTCGGTTTGCTTCCACTGCGCGGTGGAGCGGAGCAGCCATTGGGTAAAATCCCGCCCGGACAGGGCCTCGCACAGGAAAAGGCCGATCTGAACCGGGAGTTCCTGCTGGCCGCCCATGTGTTCTTGCAGCTTTTGAATCGCTTGAATCACCCGGGACTGTTCAATTTCTCCACTCACGGCGTCGAACAACCGGCGCCCTTCTTCCGTCAGGTGTACCTCGGTGATCCGCTCGTCTTCTTGATTCGACCGAGTGGTCACAAGCCCCAATTGTTCCAATTTCGCAACATTGTGGAAAGCGCTCGAAATGTGCCAAAGTCCGCGCTGGGCGATGGTGGAAATGGAAACCCCATCTTCCTGATACAACAGACTCAGCAAATGAAGCTGTGATCCCGTCAGGTGATAGGGTCGCGCAATGCGGCGCAGGTCGTCGTCCAACGCCTTGGATAAGCTTCTGATCAGGTTAAACGTCAGATGGACATCGGCCCATCGGTGCATGAAGAAGCACCTCCTCGTGAAATCTACACCTATGCGATCGTTTCTGAGGCAAAGGGTCTTTCCATATCAATCTATGCTCTCATAGCAATTCGAGATGTCTCCCGTGTTTAAGCCCGTACCTCGATGAAAGGATTGAGGCTGTGCGACCCGCTGTGTTCCTCGACCGCGATGGCGTGATCAACCCATATGTAGCCCATATTCATCGCCTCGGCGCATTTCCCCTGCTCCCGGGGGTCGGTGCGGCAGTCCGGCGCCTCAACGAAGCCGGCCTATGGGTGTTTGTGGTGACGAATCAGGGCGGCGTCGGATTGGGGTATATGGACGAAAAGGATGTGCGCAGGATGCACCAACGGATGCGCCAGCGCCTTAGCGCCGAAAAAGCGCGGATCGACGCCATACGGTTTTGCCCTCATGCGCCGCGGAGCGGCTGTTCTTGCCGAAAGCCGGCCCCCGCGATGCTGCTGGACCTGATGCAGGCCTACCCCGTGGACCGGGAGCTGAGCTTTATCGTCGGGGATCGAGAATCGGACGTGGAGGCGGGACATCGCGCTGGAATTCGAGCCGTTCGCATCGGTGACGGACCGACTCGGGCGGAATTTCGAGCCCCCGACCTCCCCGCGGCCGTTAACCTTATTTTAACGTATCATCGTGTAAAACGGGAAATGAAAATCAAGAGATGATTGATCGGTAAAATGTGGTATATCCAATCATCAAGGAGCGTGAAAATATGCGGAAAGCCAGAGATTCTCTCGGGGAAGTGATGATCGACGATGCGGCCTATTACGGTGCCCAAACCGCCCGGGCGATAAAAAATTTTCCGATCAGCGGGATGCGGCTGCCCCGAGAGTTTATCCGGGCCCAGGCGCTGGTTAAAGGAGCGGCTGCCCTGGCCAATCGAGATTTGGGGCGGCTTGAGCCCGAGGTGGCCGATGCCATCGTCAACGCGGCCCAGGAAGTGGCCGAGGGCAGGTGGGACGATCATTTTGTCGTAGACGTTTATCAGGCGGGTGCGGGGACGTCCCAGAACATGAACGCCAACGAGGTGATCGCCAATCGGGCCTGTGAGTGGCTGGGGGCGGAAAAAGGCCGGACCGACCTCGTTCACCCGAACGACCACGTGAACATGGGGCAATCCACCAACGACACGATCCACACCGCGTTGCACCTGGCGGCCTGCGAATCGGTGCACACCCGGCTGATTCCCAGCGTGTCGGCGCTCATTGCAGCCTTTCGAAAAAAGCAGGAACAGTACAAGGATGTGGTGAAACTCGGGCGGACCCACCTCCAAGATGCTGTTCCCATTCGGGTCGGCCAGGAAATCGGGGGGTGGGCCGGGGCACTGGAGGCGCGTCTGAAGGACGTGCGCCACGCGGCGGACGGGCTTTTGGCGGTTGGGATTGGCGGGACGGCGGTGGGTACCGGGCTGAACGCCGGCCCGCAGTTTCCGGGAAAGGTGCTGGAGAGGCTGCGGGAATGGACGGGTTACCCCTGGCGGGAGCCCGAAGACCGATTCACCTTCATGCAAAATACTGACGCCGTGGCCGCGCTGAGCGGCTCTTTGCGGGGGCTGGCCTTGTCCCTAGGGAAAATCGCGGATGATCTCCGGCTGCTCAGTTCCGGCCCCCGGGGCGGTTTGGCCGAGTTCCGGCTGCCGGCGGTGCAACCTGGCTCTTCCATCATGCCGGGCAAAGTGAATCCGGTGATGGCTGAGATGATGAATATGATCGTGTATCAAGTGATCGGCTGTGACGCCTGCGTGGCGGCCGCCACCGCCGGAGCCCAACTGGAACTAAACGTGATGATGCCGGTGATTGCATGGAATGTCCTGCACGCTATCCGCATCCTGGGAACGGGGTGCGAAGCATTCCGGGTGCGTTGTATTGAAGGCTTGGAGGTGGATCAAGACCAGTGTCGCCACTGGGTGGAGCGGAGCACCGCTTTGGCGACGGCACTCAACCCGGTGATCGGTTATGACCGGGCGGCGGAGTTGGCAAAAAAAGCCTATCAGGAGGGCCGAACGGTGCGAGAGGTGGCGGCAGCCAGCGGCTGGGTGAGTACCGAGGATATAAACCGTCTGATGGATCTACACCGGATGACCGACCCCACGGCGTGAGAGACGAAAAATCAGCGAGCGGCGGAACGAACCGTCCCCCTTTATTGTTTTTGGCGCCGGGGACCGGTGAGCCCACTTCTGGAGTCCTCCGGACCCTGTCGGCGGTTCTCTCATAGACTGGTGTTGAACGTCACCAGCCCAGGAGGGAGAACCGATGGAGGACCAACAGAGCGCGAAGGACAACGAGGATCAGAGGAATCAAAGTGCGGAGGAGTGGCTCGGGGGATCCCCCGCTCCCGTACCGATGCCCGCCGCCTGGACAGAGCCGGTGGAATCCGGGACGCCGATGTGGCGGAACGGATATGGGTTCGATGCGGATCAAGGAGCCAGCTATCCGTCTCCTGGACTGCCGGGTCAGGGGCCGGATGAGTTGTTTTACGGGGAACCGGCGCCGGGGGAGATGGGGTACGGCGCCTGTCGGCAGATGTACGGCCCGCCGGCGGGGACGCCGGGGGCACCTGGCGCCCCTTGGGCCCCGTATGGGACGGCGGGCATGTTGCCCGGCATTCTGCCGCCGTTAGTGGAGTCAGTGCTCCCGGGCCAGGTGTCTCCTGGGGGTCCCGGCGCTCCCATGCCCGGGCAGCCTGGTTATGTCCCGGGTGCCCCGGGTGTGCCGTACGGGACGCCGGGAGGTCCAGGCGGATACCCCGGGTTGCCAGGGACCGGATACCCAGGGGGAGCGGGCTATCCCGGGGGAGGCGCGCCCATGGGCGGCCTGCCGATTCCTCCGGTCATACCGGGGTTGCCAAGCGGTGTGCCCGGAATGCCGGGGGCTCCTGGTGCCGGGGTGCCAAGCGCTGGAGTGCCTGGAGTAGGGGCACCGTGGATGCCTGGTGTTGGGGCGCCCGGGATTCCCGGGATGCCCGGGGGCGGGATGATGCCGGGTATGCCCGGGGGACCGGGAATGGGCATGCCGGGGGTGCCTGGTGTCGGTATGCCGCCCGGGGGGCCGGGAGCCGGGACGTCCGGAATGTCAGGAACCGGGGGCCCGTCTCCGGATGGTTGGGGATTTCCTCCCCTTGAAACGGGGTGGGTCCCTCGAGAACCTCTTGGTTACCTCGAACAATACCCCGTACCCGGCGCCCAGCCGGAGGACTTGCGGGCATATGACCCGCCGGCCTTGCCCGGATACACCTCGGGAGGCGCTGACACGACGGAGGGGAGACGGGAAGAGGAATCCCCTTGACCCCGACACCCGGCCCTACTGCAATGCAAGGATCCACCCCTCTTCGTTTTTCCCCCGTGGCCGAGGCGCCCCGCTACGGGCGCCTCTCCCAGACTTTGCATGATCCGGCGACCCGACGATTAGAATAGGGATGATCTGCCGTTCAGGGGAAGGGGGAGATGTTCGTGCTGGTGGATTTTCGCAACGAACCACTGACCAATTTTCAAGATCGGACGTTCCACCGTGCGATGAAAGAAGCCCTGGGAGACGTGCGTCGGGGGTTCGGCCGGGAATACCCCATGCGCATCGACGGAAGGGACCGGCTCAGCGGGCACTGGATCCGTTCGGCGGATCCGTCCCGACCGAAGGAGGTGGTCGGCCAGGTCGCTGCGGCGACCCGCGAGGACGCCATGGATGCCGTGGAAGGGGCCTGGTCCGCCTTCGAAGGTTGGGCCCGGGTGCCGGCCGAAGCCAGGGCCCGGTGTCTGTTTAAGGCGGCGGCGATCATGCGACGGCGCAAATTTCACCTGGCCGCCCTCATGTGTTTCGAGGTGGGCAAAACCTGGTCAGAAGCGGATGCCGATGTCGCCGAGGCAATCGATTTTCTGGAGTTTTACGGCCGTGAGATGATCCGCCTGGCCCGCCCCCATCCCTTGACCCGCATCCAGGGGGAAGACAACGAAGTCATTTATGAGCCCCTCGGGGTTGGGGTCGTCATTCCGCCTTGGAATTTTCCCCTCGCCATCCTCACGGGGATGACGGTGTCTTCGGTGGTGGCGGGCAACGCCGTGGTGTTAAAACCGGCCAGCGCAAGTCCGGTCATTGCCGCGGAGTTCGCAAAGATCATGGAAGAGGCAGGAATTCCGCCCGGAGTGATTCAGTTTCTTCCCGGTTCTGGCGGGGAGATCGGCGACGTGCTGGTGTCTCACCCCCAGGTGAGGTTTGTCACCTTCACCGGTTCCCGGGATGTCGGGGTTCACATCTATGAACTGGCGGCCAAAGTGCAGCCAGGGCAGAAATGGTTAAAGCGCGTCATTGCGGAAATGGGCGGCAAAGACGCCATCATTGTGGACAGTGACGCCGATCTCGACGATGCGGCCGCGGGGATCGTCACTTCAGCTTTCGGATTCGCCGGGCAAAAATGTTCCGCCTGTTCCCGGGTTATCGCCCTGGAGGACGTGTACGAGCCCATTCTGGAACGGGTCAAGGCACTCACGGAGCGACTCAAGGTGGCACCGGCGGACTTGGAAGAGGCGTCCTACGGGCCTGTGGTGGACCGGGCGGCGTATGAGAAAGTGCTTCAATACATCGAGATTGGGCAAACCGAGGGGCAACTGGTAACCGGAGGAGGTCCCGCCGAGGGGGACGGGTATTTTATCAAGCCGACGATCTTTCGCGATGTTCCGCCCGAGGCCAGGATTGCCCAGGAGGAAATCTTCGGTCCGGTGCTGGCCTTTTTTAAAGCGAAGGATTTCGACGAGGCCCTCCGGATTGCCAACGGAACCCAGTACGGCCTGACTGGAGGGGTGTATTCCCGGAATCGCGCCCATCTTGAACAGGCCAGGCGGGAATTCGAAGTCGGCAATCTCTATTTTAATCGCAAAATCACCGGGGCCTTGGTGGGGGCGCATCCGTTCGGAGGTTTTCACATGTCCGGCACCGATTCAAAAGCCGGAGGCCAGGACTACCTGCTTCTCCTGACCCAGGCCAAAGTGGTGTCTGAACGGTTCTGACCACAAAAAACCGGGGGCGTGGGGTCGCTCCCGGTTTCGTTTAGTGACGGTTCAGGAAGCCTGGGACCGCTGATCCTTGTGCGCTCTTTCCTCTTCCAGGCGGTGGACCGCAGCTGGGGTGGAATGATGTTTATAGTACCCGAAATTCAAATTGTTCGTCCGGTACCGGCCGTCCCGGCGAAAATCCACGCGATCCGCGGTCAGGCCGAAAATGATGTAAAGAACAAATGCGATGAACACGGTCCACCCGATGGCCCCGTACATCTGTTGGGACAGAAAATACGCGCTCAGGCAAAAGGCGACAAATGCCACGCCTAAGGTAGCGCCGAAAAGTCCGTACAGTTTGTTCTTCATGGTACATCCCCCCTTTGCGCAATCTCGGCGCAATCAAGTCGTCGCCATCCTCCGGCCGCCGGGGACCGTCCGGCCGGTCGGGTGGGAATCGTTCCGGCACCGCACGTCGCTTTTGACAGTGCGGACCGTGACAAGTCAGTAGATCTTAAGCTTATTATACAGCGTATCCCGCTGAACGGGAATCCGCCCGGCCTCCCGGATCAGGCGAATAAACTGTTCTTTCGGAGCCATTTGGGCCGTCTCGGCGCCGGCGGCGTGGACAATCTGTTCCTCCATGACGGTGCCGTCCAGGTCATCCACCCCGAAGGCCAGGGACACTTGAGCCATTTTTTCGCCGATCATCATCCAGAAGGCCCGGATGTGGTCAAAGTTGTCGAGCAATAGCCGGGCGGTGGCCAAGATGCGCAAATCATGATACCCCGAGGTGGTGTCTTGAATCCCATATTCCTCCGCCAGGGCGGTGTTGGCCGGGTGGAAGGCGAAGGGAAAAAAACAAGAAAACCCCCCGGTCTCATCCTGAAGTTCCCGAAGCCGCAACAAGTGGTCCACCACGTGCTCCGGCCGCTCGATGTGACCGTACAGGATGGAGGCGTTGGTGCGGATGCCCATCTGGTGGGCGGCGCGGTGGACGGCGAACCACCGGTCGGCGCTGGTTTTGTGACCGGCGATGATCCGGCGCACTTCCGGGTCGAACACTTCAGCCCCGCCCCCGAGGATCGAGTCGAGCCCCGCCTCCCGGAGCCGCTCAAGAACGGTTTCCACCGGGAGCTTGGCGATACGGGCCATGTAGTCGATCTCCACCGCCGTAAAGGCTTGCACGTGAACCCCGGGCAATATGCGTTTCGCCAGGCGCATCATCTCTTCGTAGTACGAGAGGGGCAAAGAGGCGTTCACGCCCCCGACGATGTGCAGTTCGGTGAAACCCCGCCCGGCGATCTCTTTCATCTTCGCTTCCAATTGTTCGAGGCTGAGGGCATAGGCCCCGGGTTGATCCGGTTTTATCCCAAAGGCGCACAGTTTACAACTGAGATGACAGATGTTGGTGTAATTGAGGTGGGTGTTGATGATAAAATACGCGTCATCGCCATTTTTCTGTCGCCGAACTTCGTCGGCCATCGCCCCGACCCGAAGAAGGTCCGGGGACTGAAGCAACGCCAAGCCATCCTCAAAATCGAGGCGCTCGCCGGCGGCGAATTTTCGTTCCACGGCGGCCAAGGCCGGATGGGTGGACGTGGAGAACAAGGCCGTTTCTCCTTTCCATATCGGGATCGGATCTATTCTACCATACTCGGTTGGCTCTCTGGCGCGGTTTTCGCGATTTCCCCGCTCCCAGCCGTTCTGTTAAAATGGAAGGAACGGGGGTGTTGTCGTTGCGTTATTACACGGCACCGGACTGGGGGGAGGGAAAAGGGGGGCGGGGATTTCGAGATGTGCCCTGGGGGCGGATTGCCGGGTATTTTCGGCCGTATGCCCTCCTGCTCGCCGGGGTGATCGGCTCCATCGTCTTGGGCAGCCTGCTCGGACTGGTCCAGCCTTTATTGATTCGGGGAATCATCGACCGGGCGATTCCCCAGCGGGATATGGTCCTCCTCAGTGAGTTGACCGGTCTGATCGTGGCCACCGCCCTGGCGTCGGCGGCGGTGGGCGTGCTTCAGGGTTATTTGAACGCGCGCATTGGCCAAGGCGTGATGTTCGACCTGCGCAACGAAATGTATCGGCACCTGGTCCGCATGCCTCTGCAATTTTTCACCAATACAAAAACCGGGGAGATTATGTCCCGGGTCAACAACGATGTAAACAGTCTCCAAATGGTGGTCAGCGACACGGTGGCCAACTCTCTGCGCAATGTCATCAGCGTGGTCATCACCGTGGCGACGATGTTTGCCCTCAACTGGCAGTTGGCCTTGTTGTCGCTGGTGATCTTGCCCCTTTTTATCGTTCCGACCCGCCGAGTGGGGCGGATGAATTACAACCTGCGAAAGCGAAGTCAGGAGAAGTTGGCCGATCTCAGCGCGTTGATGCAGGAGACGCTGGGGGTCAGCGGGATACTTCTGGTGAAAACGTTTAATAAAGAGCCCAGTGAAGTGGAACGGTTTGAGGCGAAAAACCGGGAGCTCATGGAGGCGCAGATGCGCCAGAGCCTGGTGGGCCGCTGGTTTTTCATGATGCTCACCACCATCTCCACGGCGGGGCCGGCGATCATCTACTGGTATGGGGGGCGCCTGGTCATGGGGGACGCCATGACCCTGGGCACGGTGGTGGCCTTCACCGCTTATCTGGGGCAACTGTACGGTCCCGTGTCCGCCTTGGCGAATATTCACGTCAATGTGATGGGGTCGGCGGCGCTGTTCAGCCGACTGTTCGAGTATCTGGATAAGCCGGTGGAGATCGAGGACCGTCCCGGGGCTGTGGATGTGGGGCGGGTTCGGGGCCAGATCCAGTTTGAAAATGTATATTTTCGCTACCGGCCTGGAGGCGAATGGGTGCTGCGGGGGATCGACCTGACCATCGAACCCGGGCAGTTGGTGGCCTTGGTGGGGCCGAGCGGGGCGGGGAAGACGACCTTGAGTTATTTGATTCCCCGGTTGTACGACCCCGAGGTGGGCCGGGTGACTTTGGATGGGCACGACCTTCGGGACGTGACATTATCGTCGCTGCACGGGCAGATTGGCGTGGTCACCCAGGAGACATTTTTATTCCACGCCTCGCTCCGGGACAATCTTCTCTACGCCAAGCCAGACGCCACCGAGGAGGAAATGGAGGCGGCGGCGAAAGCGGCTTACATCCACGACATGATCCAGAGGCTGCCGGACGGGTACGATACCTTAGTAGGGGAGCGGGGGTATAAGCTTTCCGGGGGCGAAAAGCAGCGCATCGCCCTGGCCCGGGTGATTCTCAAAAATCCCCGGATCTTGATCTTGGATGAGGCGACCTCGGCCCTGGATTCCCACTCCGAGCGCTATATCCAAGCTGCCCTTCAGCCCCTTTTCCAGGGGAGAACGTCCATTGTCATCGCCCATCGGCTGTCGACGATCCTGCGAGCGGACCAAATTGTGGTGATCGACGGCGGCCGGGTGGTGGAGAAAGGCACGCATCGGGAGCTGTTGGCCCGGGGTGGGTTGTACGCCCGGCTGTACGCCGAACAGTTCGCCGATCAGGAGGCGGGGCAACCGGTGGATGGGGAAAGCGCGCTTGAGCGGGATCTGAACGTCGCCGGGGGCGGGCAAGGCTGAACGGCGGGCCGGATTCTTCTGCATGGAATCGGCGTTGGACATTGAATTGTCGGAGGAGGTGCGGCAGTGGCTGAAGAGGGACGTATTCCCCCGGGTCAATTTGTCACGGAGCGATGGCCGATTCTGCACGCCGGCCGGGTGCCGGAGATTGACCTGGAGAGCTGGAGGCTTGAACTGTTTGGCCGGGTGGAGCAGCCGGTTCAATTCACCTATTCGGAATTCATGGCCCTGCCCCAGACTTCGTACCGGTGCGACATTCACTGTGTGACCACGTGGTCCAAATACGACAACCTGTTTGAGGGCGTGGCTTTTCGGGAGGTCCTTCGGAGGGTGAAGCTCCTGCCCGATGCCCGGTACGTGCTGGTGCACGCCTACAGGGGGTGGACCACGAATTTGCCCCTGGAGGAGTTGCTCAAAGAGGGGGTCCTTTTGGTCCATTCCCATAACGGAAAATCCCTGACTCCAAAACACGGCTGGCCCCTGCGCCTGGTGGTGCCCCATTTATATTTCTGGAAATCGGCCAAATGGGTGCGAGGACTCGAGTTTTTGGCGGAGGATGTGCCGGGATATTGGGAGGAGCGCGGATACCACATGCTCGGGGATCCCTGGCGCTCCCAGCGGTACAGGGATGATCCGGAGTGGGTGAATGGCGATCTGCAAAGGGCGCAACGAGGGGTATTCAGGTGGTATGTCGACGGGGAAAGGTGAGAAGGGACCGATGGTTCGCGTGTTTGTGTATGGAACGCTTTTGGTGGGGGAGGCAAATCACGGGGTGGTCGCTCCCCACCTGCTCAGCGTTTGCCCGGGCCGGGTGCGGGGGCGGTTGTACGACGTGGGGGCGTACCCGGCGCTGGTGTTGGACGAGGCGGCAGGGGAAGTGGAAGGCGAGTGGTTTGAGGTGACGCCGGAAGGGCTTCGGGCCATGGATGACCTGGAAGAATACCGGGGCCCGGGTCAAGCAAACGATTATGAGCGGGTGTGGGTCCGGGACGCCCGGGAGGAGCGGTCCGGGTGGGTATACGTTTGGTTGGATTCCCGGGGGTATCCGGAGATTCCAGTGGGGTCCTGGCGGGAATGGCTCGCCCAAAGGTGAAGAAAATGCCCGTGCTCAAAAATATAATTTCAACCAAACAGCGTATGAGAAGATTTATCACCGGCTCTCCGGAGATGATCCGCCGGACAGAAGAAATCTACCGGGCTGTCTTGGGGTTTTACCTGGACGTGATACATGACAATCTCGACAAACTGCCCGAATGGGACAGGAATTCCGGAACGAGGGCGCTGGAAAAACTGACGGTCCGGACAGAGCCACGCATGAACAGGAAAACCGGGAAACCATTCGGTGGCAATCCCAACCCGCCTTACCCGATTGACGCCGTTTGGCCGAAGTTCCCCGCATATTTGCGCCGGGCGATTATCTCCAAGGCGATCGGGATGGCGAAGAGTTGGCATTCCAACTACCAGCGGTGGCTCAGAAAAAAAGAAAGGATACAGGACAGAAACGAAAGGCGTGTTGCCGAAGGCAAAAAACCAATCTGCCGGGGATGAATCCCCACGGCTTCTTTGGGCACCCGTGTCTAGTCGCCGCTCGCAGTACTTGCCGGATCTTGTTCCAAAGCGACCGGTTGTCTTGCTCATCCGGATTCAAAACACCGGTGAGACTGCGCTTTGGACAACCCGTTTCCCAGCCGTCCGGGATCGGTCTGCCGGTTAAGCGGTACTTTACCCATCTCCAAGTCTTGCCGTCGAACAATTTCAACATGATGCTTTGCCCGGTGTATTCCTTATACTGGCCCGCATAAAACACGGTATGTTTGTGCCATTCCCGGGGCGGAACCGGCGGTCTATCAGCAAACTTTTTGCCCTTTGATTCCGCCCGGGCTTTCGCATTCCTCCACCGTTGCAGGTTGGAAAAAAAGGACCGGGCCGAGCCTATGGCCGTGTTGATGCAGGCCCGCCGGAACATGGCCGGGACATCTTCCGCCAAGGGAAACAACGGCGACGGATTGGTTTTTGTTTTGTGGGTTAATTTTTCAAGCCGAGTTAGCGCTTCCTCGTTTGTTAATTCCAGAATCATCTCGTGACCCTGGATGATCCCGAAATAGAAGGCCGTGATCTCGTTGAATTGATCCCCTTAATCTCCTTGACCACATCGGCCGCCGAGTCTGACGGCCATACCTTCACAAATAAGTGGATGTGGTCTGGCAGCATGGCTAACTCTAGAATCTCCCAGCCTTTCTCTTCGCACTTGGCAGTGATGATCTCCCGGCACCTAACAGCCACTGCGCCCGTTAACACCGGCTTGCGGCGTTTCGGTGTCCAAACCAAGTGGTACACGATTAAATGTACACGATGCTCATCACGTATGTAGTCCATATCATAACCGCCTGTTGATTTTGCGGTGGGTTCAAAACTCTGTCACATAAATAGCCTGAAAGGGCTACGGGCAAATGTTGCGTGATGCGTTACGGTGAAGGCGGGGTGAGGTCCGGGTCGGGCACGGCGGGTTTGCCGCATAGAAGGAAGGAGGTGTAGCTGATTGGTCGGAAAAGAGTTTCCATCCCATGGCGGGCTTGGCTGGTGATGTTCGGCCTGTTGGTGGGGAGCGTGCCAGTGCACGCCGAAGAAGCATCCGGCGGTCTTCAGGCCGTGATCGACCGGGCACCGCCCGGATCCACGGTGAAGATCGCCCCGGGAACGTATGCCGGTCCCATCACCCTGGTAAAGCCCATGACCCTCCTTGGAGGTCCGGGGGTGCGAATCGCAAACGGGGGTGGGGGTTCGGAAGACCGGCCGTTGCTCTTGGTGCAAACCAGCGGAGCGAACGTCCAGGGGGTGCAGCTAGAAGACAAACTCAGTCGTCCGAAGCACGCCACGGTGGAGGTTCGCGGCGACAACAACGTATTGTCCGACCTGACGATATCCACCGGAAGCATAGGAATCCGGCTCCAGGGCGCCGATGGCAACAAGATCCGGGGGGTGCATATCCAGGGAACGGGGGTCGGGCGATCCGGCGGGACGGTGTTCACCGTCGGGAACGGCATTGAACTGTGGAATTCTAACGACAACTGGGTGGAGAACTGTCGAATCGCCAAGGTCCAGGACGGGGTGTATCTCGATACCAGCCGCCGAAACCAGGTGCTCAATAATGTCGTTCAGGATTCTCACTACGCGGTGCACCTCATGTTCACCGGTGAGAGTGAAATCTCGGGCAATCGCTTCGCGCGAAATATCACCGGGGTCATGGTCATGGGGGACGACGGCAGCCGGGTCATCGGCAATCACATCGAGAAACAAGCCGCCAATGTACAGGCCCAAGGGATTCTGGTGTATGATTCTCACCACTGCCTGATTGCCAAGAACCACGTCATCGGCAACCGCATCGGGTTTTATGTGGATCAGGCCAGCCAGAATCGTTTTGTCGACAATACGATTGCGCAAAATTTCTTGGGACTCTATATGACAGCGTCCCGTGACAACGATTTTAATGGCAATTTGTGGATCGGAAATGTCGTTCAGGCCCAGGCGATCTCCAGTCGGGACAATCGCATGGTGGGCAATTACTGGGATGACCTGCAGGGAGTCGATGCGGACGGAGATGGGCGGTCTGACCTTCCTTACCAGGCTTCTCCTTTCCTGTTAGCGCTCACCCGGGCCGTTCCAGCTTATCAGATCTTTTTCCAGGCACCGGGGACCTTCGTGATGGAGCAGTTGTTTGCCGGTGATAGCAGGCGCTGGCTCACGGACACGGCTCCCTTGATGAAGCCACCGGACACCGGAACCGCGTCGGCACCGCCGATGGACAAAACCGTTCCGCTTGTGTCGTTTTTCCTTCTCGGACTGGGACTTTATCCATTCTTACACCATCGACCAGGGGCGTGAAAGCATGAAAATCAAACGGATGATCGGGATGCTGGCGGCGACCGCCGCCCTCAGTCTTGCTCTCGCGGGCTGCGGGAAACAAGCCGCCCAACCGGCGGCCATCGACCCCGCCGTGGACAAGTGTGCCGTCTGCCATATGACAGTCAAAGATGATCATTTTGCCACGGAGATCATTCTTACCGATGGACAGGCGCTAAAATTTGACGACCTCGGCTGCATGAACAAGTGGACCCAGCAAAATGGCACTTCTCAGGTTGCGCAGCGATTTGTCCGGGATTACAACAGCAGTCAATGGCTCAAATTCGAAGATGCCACTTATGTCTACGACCCGAATATCGTGACTCCCATGGCCTATAATGTCGTTTCCTTCCAGAATAAGGCCGATGCGGAAAACTTCCTGAAACAGTACCCGGGCGGGAACCTGTTTACGGCGGATCAGTTAGGGAGCCATAACTGGGCCCGCAACATGGAAATGATGAAAAAACTGAAAGAACAGATGCAGGGCAACATGAGCGGCGGCAGCATGAACGGAGGTAATATGAGCGGCGCGGGAATGGGGCACTAACCCAAGTGAGCGCTGTATGGATCATTGCCAAGCGGGAAATGAAGCTGGGGTACCGGAATCCCTGGGCATACTCATTTCTCGCTCTCTTCAGCGTGTTTAGCCTGGCTCTGGTTTTGATCCAGTCGAACCGGGCAGCCGGGCTGCCGGCGTATACCCATGCCACGGCGACGATGATGAACCTGATCCTCTATCTGCTGCCGATGATGACGCTGCTCTTAGGTGCTTTTTCCGTGACGGCCGAAAAGGAGGACGGCACCCGGGATCTGCTTTCGACTTATACTCTGTCTTCCGGGGCGTACATGGCGGGGAAATTTGTAGGCTTGGTCGCCGTTTTGGCGTCGATATTGGCTGTGGGGTTCGGGCTGTTCGGTCTGGTCGGGGCCTGGCTGGGGCAGGGGGTGACCCTGGCGGATCTGGCTCTGTTCCTGGGTTTTTCAGCGGCCATCCTGTTGTTGTACCTCGGGATTGCCCTCCTGATCGGGGCCCTGGCGGCCAATCGCTGGCAGGCGCTGACCATGGGGGTCGGGGTGTGGTTTGTGACGGTGCTCGCCTGGCCAACCCTTCTCATTGCTTCGTTAAATCTCATGCCCCATAGCGCCGTAAAACCGATGTTGACCCTTCTCACGTTCTGTAATCCTGCCGAATTGGTCCGTCTGTTCACCGTCATCCAGCTCGGGGCCGGATCGATCCTCGGTCCGGCCTATGTCCAGTTGGTGGAAGGGGCGTCGGGGCCTTGGGGACCGGTGGTGATGGCGGGATTCGGATTGCTGTGGCTGGCGGTTTTTCAAACGCTCGCTGTGTGGGTCTGGGAGAGGGGGCGACGCCGTGGGTGAGAAGGGCCTGGAGTGGGAAAAGATCTCAAAAACGATCCGCGGCAATATGGTGGTCCATCCTTTCAGCTTTCGGCTTCCGCCCGGACGGGTGTTGGCCCTTGCGGGCGGAAACGGTGCTGGCAAAAGTACGATCCTGCGCATGACGGTGGGCCTCCTGCGGCCGACGAGCGGGGTTATTCGAGTCAATGGGATTGAAACGGGTCGGCGGACCCGGGCTTATGTCGAACAGATCGGCTACATGCCGGATGATTTTTCCTTCTCCCCGGGTTTGACCGCCTGGGAGACCATTGCTTTTTTCGCGGGGCTCAAAGGGCTGGACCAGAAAAGAGCCCGGGATGTTTTGGAAATCGTCGGACTTGGGGCGGAGCGGGACAAGCGGGTTGGCCACTTTTCTAAGGGCATGCAGCAGCGACTGCTCTTCGCCCAAGCGATCCTGGCGGAGCCTCCCATTTTGGTGCTGGACGAGCCGACCAATGGCCTGGATCCGTACTGGGTGGACACCCTGGCAGAGCTCCTCGTCGGGGTCAAAAAGAGCGGGAGGTCGGTGGTGTTCTCGACGCACCAGCTCGATGTGGCCGAACAGGTGGCCGATGAGGTGATTTTTCTGAATCGGGGACGGGTGATCAGCTCGGGCGCGGTAGAATCTTTTTGCACCCGATACGGAGCCGGCGGTTTGGCGGCTGCCTTTGCCGAGTTGATTCGCAAAGAACCGGGCACTCGGGTGGCTTCGGAAGGGAGGGGACAACGGCGCGGCGGTTCGGGGTGACGAACTGTTCGTAGAAATGATGAGAGAAGAAAGGGAGGGCCTCCGGTGGAAGGGACGGCCCTCAACCTTTATCCGGAGGGATTAATCGGCTGCTTCGGCAACACCGGCGCTGCCGTTGGCCGCATTGGGGCTACCGTCCGCCTCGCTTTTTTTCGGGTACGGTTGTCCCGGATGAGTCGCTGCCCATAGGACTTCATCCAATTTCTTGGGCGAGGCCACGTCTTCCTGGCTCCAGTCCATCTGTTCGGACACCATGGCCATGGGGGCATTGTGGCCGTTGCGGGCGTCGAGGGGATAGGTCGGGGGCACGGCGTCGTAGGGCGCAAAATCCGGATGGGTGGTGAAGGCGTTGATCATCGGCAGGGCCGCGGCGTCGTACTGGGTCATCGGCTTCATGCCGAGAATCAGTTCTATGGTCTTCAACATGGAGGCCGTATCGTAAAAAGTGCTATCCACGGTGCCGCCCCGTTGGGTATACGGGCTGATCACCAGCGCTTCGGTCCGGTGGGCGTCCACGTGGTCCAAGCCGTCCTGGGAATCGTCCTCGATCACGAAAATGGCCGTGTTTTTCCAATAGGGAGAATGGCTCACCGTATGGACGAGTTTTCCGAGGGCGTAGTCATTCTGGGCCACATAGGCCTGGGGTGTGAGGGCTCCAGGTTTGGTGCCCATGGTGTGGTCGTTGGGCAATCGAACGATCTCGAACTGAGGCAGATTTCCATTTTTCACGTATTGTTGAAATTCCTCATTCCACTTGTCAAAGCGGGTCAGGTCAGAGATGTTCAAATCCCAACCAGGATAATCGGGATCATAGTTTTGCCCGATGCTGGGGTCGGTGGGAACCCATTTGCCAGTCTTGGAGTCTTTCTCCACGAACTCCCCATAGTCCCGAAACGACACTCCGGACTTTGTCGCGTCATTCCAGATGAATCCATTTTGTGGGTAGGTCGCGGGGTTTGTGCCCTCGAAATCATATCCCCGGTTCCGGCCGCTGTAGTTGGCCAGCCAGTTTTTCTCTACGTAATCATTGGCTTCGGCGGCGGTAGACCAGTTGTGCCCGTCTGCGCTGACCTCGGCGTCGGTGTAGGTGTTGTCGAGGAGCACGAACTGGTTGGCCAACTTGTGAAGATTCGGGGTGATGTCCTTGCCGAATTCGGTCAGGGACGGGTCACTGTTGCCTTTGCCCATGTCGCCGAACACCTGGTCGTAGGTGCGATTTTCTTTGATGACATAGATCACGTGCTTAATCGGGGAATCCTGGCCGAGGAATCGGGGGATGGGAAACCGGTCCGTCCGGCCGTCACCAGGGCGCCCGTTGGACCCAGGCCCATAAGCGGGTTGATTGTTGCGCTTCACTTGCTCGGTGTAACGCAGGAGTTCGCCTGGGTTCGGGGCGTCAATGATGGAAAGAGTGCCGCTTATCATATTCCCGATATACTGCCCTTGAGTGTTGGGTCCGGCCCCGAGGCCCTTGGCGTTAAGGACCAGGATCTGCTTTCCCCTGTCCGTTGTGTATACTCCAGTGGGGTACCAACCGGTGGGGATGAGGCCTTTGACATCAGCCCGGGCGGTGGGGGACCCTTTGCCGAGATCGACGACGGCGATGTCGTTGTTGCCGGCATTGGCCACGTAGAGGGTGCGGCCATCCGGGCTCACGGTGAGGGCATCCGGTTGGCTTCCGGGCAGGGCGCCTCGATAGGGAGCGAGGGAAATGGTCTGAACGACCTTTTGCCGGGAGGGGTCGATCACCGAGAGGGTATCACTGTCCGAGTTGGCCACATAGATCGCGCCGGTGCGGGGGTTCAGGGCCAGGGCATTCGGGTGAAGACCGACCTTGATGGTGGCCTGGGTCTGTAGGGTGTCCGGATCCAGAGCGGTCACCGTGTCTTCGCCCCAGTTGGTGACGTAAAGGGTTTTTCCGTCTTGGGAGAGAAGAGAGGTGTACGGGTATTGGCCGACGTTCCCCTGGGCCACCACCTTGCCCGTGGAGGTGTCGATTTTGACCACGGTATTATACAGGTTGTTGACGACATACAAGAAGCCGCCGTCTGCGGAAACGGTCAGTCCCGCGGGATACGCATTTCCCTTTTGGTTATTGGCCTTGGGCCCCGGGGTTAGACCGATGAGCACAATGGGGGATTGCTCGGACAGTTGGCCGTCGCGAAGCTGGAACACGCGGATCTTGTTGTTACCGCCTGCCGAGGCGTACAGCGTCTTTCCGTCCGGGCTAAAAGCCACGCCGAGATAGAGGGCTTCCGGAGACTTGTAGGGTATGGTCTGAATGACCTTTTGCTGTTTGAGATCAATGACTTGAAGGGACTGGGTGCCTTGCCCGTCGTTCGAGACCACCAGGTATCGACCGTCTGGGCTGAGGGCGCCACCCATCGGGAAATCTCCCAGGGTGACCTGCTTCCCAGCGGGGGTCACGACCCAGTCGTAGGAGGTGACCGCGGTGCCATTTGATTGAGGCCCGGCCTCCCGGGCCCATGCGGATCCCGGTGCTAAGCCGGTCCCTAACATGAGCGCAGCCATGGCTGCACCCGCCACCCACCTTTTTCGTGCAATCCTCCGCTCCTTCATGCGTCTCTCCTCCTTGTTTTGTTGATTCTTCCAACGCCCGGCAATCACCGGACATGTCCTATGATAGACTCGGCGTGTAAAGATAGAAACGTTATAAATCTGAAGATTGTGTAATGTTTGTGGGTCATAGTACTGCGAAAAAAGGATCATGTGACGCATGCTTGACAGACCATACAATCGTCAGTAAACTGTTTTCAACGAAACCCGGCTTGGTGGGCGGGTGACGTATCTGTACAGTTGCAGTGTTGGAGCGTGAGAGATCGTTCTTTTCTTAACAATTTCATACCTGGAACGGGTGCCCGAGGCCATTGTTCGGAAAGAGCGCTGGCTCGGGAAAACGGGAAGTCGGGTGCAAGTCCCGCGCGGTCCCGCCACTGTAACGAGGAACTGCCTTACATGGCGCCACTGGGAAACTGGGAAGGCGTAGGGCGGTGATGAATCGAAGCCAGGATACCGGCCCGTTTCCAAAAGAACTCTACCCTACGAGGTATAGGGGGTGGTTCACTGTGAGGCGATCGCACCGTTCTTTGCCTGGTGTCCTCTGCTTGATGCGGGATTTCGCAGGACTGGCGGAGCACAGAAAAGCAGGTCTTTGAGCGGTGATGAATGGTCCGGATGTTTGAAAACCCCTTAACATGTTCGTGGTTAAGGGGTTTTGCTATGTCCTGAAGAAAACAAGACGGTCGAAGATTTGGGGGAGTGAAGATGGTCAGGTGGGTTATTCTGGTTCTGTTTATGGCCTTTTGGCTCCCGCGCCAAGCTTATGCCATGCACATTATGGAAGGCTATCTTCCCTTGGGTTGGTGTCTTTTTTGGGCGGTGTTATGTCTGCCCGCTTTAATCCTCGGGACTCGTTCTTTACAAAAACAAGCCGGGGACAATCTGAAGATGAAGCTTGTATTGGCGCTTTCGGCGGCCTTTGCTTTTGTGCTGTCGGCTCTCAAGCTTCCATCGGTCACAGGAAGCAGTTCACATCCGACCGGAGTGGGTCTGGGCGCCGTTTTGTTCGGTCCTATGGCGATGAGTGTCGTCGGTTGCATCATCCTATTGTTTCAGGCGCTGCTCCTGGCCCATGGCGGGATCACGACCCTTGGCGCCAACACGTTCTCCATGGCCGTTGTCGGGCCCACAGTGTCCTATCTTGTATTCCGTGTGGTCCATAAATATGGATTCGGGCGAGGAGTAGCTGTATTTCTTGCTGCCGCTTTGGGTGACTTATCGACATATGTTACGACGTCGTTCCAGTTGGCTTTAGCGTTTCCCGCCCCTATCGGGGGAGTAGCGGCATCATTTTGGAAATTCGCATCGATTTTTGCCGTCACCCAGGTTCCGCTCGCCGTCAGCGAAGGGCTGCTCACGGTTATCATGGTGAACGGGGTGATGAAATATAATCCCGAGGTTCTGAGCCGAGCGATGAACCTGGCTGAGGAGGCGCACCATGAGGCATAACCATCATCGGCGTTGGGGGAAAAATGGATTTCTCGGATTATTGGCGGTCGCTTTAGCGGCATTGCCGTTATTGACTCTCAGAACAGCGGAGTTCCAAGGATCGGATGATCAAGGGAAGGAAATGGTACACCAACTGGATCCGAACTACCGGCCCTGGTTTTCCCCTTTATGGGAACCCCCGGGCAGTGAGATCGAGAGTTTGTTGTTTTCCCTCCAGGCAGCCTTGGGTGCCGGGGTTGTCGGCTATGCCATTGGCTATCTTCATGCCCGCAGAAGGGATCGCCATGAGTCCGATTGATCGATGGGCCCATGCCAACCGGTGGCGCAGGCTCCATCCGCTGCAAAAAACCGTTTTTGCCGCGGCTTTGGGAGGAAGTGCGTTTGTCTTTCCCACCCCGGTAGCGGCGATGATACCTGTGATCGCGGGACTTTTCCTGAGATACGGGGCCGGGATCCCCGTACGGGCGTTCCTTCGCTTCATGGCGCTGCCGTTGTCGTTTTTGTCGCTTGGTGCGATCCCGCTCTTGGTTCAAGTACAGCCTTCAGGATTTTCTCTTGTTTGGTCGATGGATGGAATCCCCGGCTGGTGGATTGGAGTGAACGGAGAAGGGGTTCGGACGGCGGTGACCGTGTGGGTCAGGGCGCTGGCCGTAACCTCTTCGATGTACGTCCTGGCGCTCACCACGCCGGTGCCGGATCTCGTGGACATGTTGCGCCGGGTGAACGTGCCCGAGATTCTCTTGGAAGTGATGCATCTCATGTATCGCTATTTGTTTATTCTCATGGAAATGGCTCAACAAACGTATGTGGCTCAGTCCTCTCGGCTGGGGTATCAGTCATGGAGCCGGAGCTTGTCTTCCCTTGGTCGTCTGGGGGCGGCGTTGGCCGTCAAGAGCCGCCTGGAGGTGGAGGATCTTCACCGAGCACTGATCTCGCGGGGGTACCGCGGGCGACTGACTGTCCTGCCGCCTCCATGGGCGGTGTGTCTCAAAACCGCCGCCTGGATGGGCGCGGCCGTGGTGGGTCTGGCGGTTGCGGCTTGGCTTGTGGGGAGGCGGTTGCATGGATAAGCCGACCTTCGAATTAGAAGGCGTCGAGTATAACTATGAAGATGGAACCCAGGCTCTGCAGGGCGTATCCCTAGGTATTGAACGCGGAAAAAAAGTCGCTTTTCTTGGTTCCAACGGTGCGGGAAAATCGACGTTATTCCTGCATTTGAACGGGATTTTGCGCCCGTTTCGCGGCCGAATCCTGTTTCGGGGGCAGGAGGTTCGGTACGCCCGCAAAGAGCTTGCTCGACTGCGAGCCAAGGTCGGGATCGTCTTTCAGAACCCGGATCGACAAGTTGTGATCGGTCATGTATGGGAGGATGTGTCTTTTGGGCCTATGAACTTGGGGTTGTCCCCGCCTGAAGTTGAGGCGAGGGTGGAGGAGGCACTGAACATCACCGGACTTTGGGATCTGCGGGACAAAGCCGTGCATCTCCTCAGTTACGGCCAAAAAAAGCGGGTTGCGTTGGCCGGAGTTTTGGCCATGAAACCGGAAGTGATGATTCTCGATGAGCCCACCGCTTCCCTCGACCCTGGACAGGTTCACGCGTTGCTCGAATTGTTAGAGCGTTTACACCGTCAAGGAATCCAAATCGTTCTGTCGACCCACGATGTGGACTTTGCCTATGCGTGGGCGGATTGGGTCGTGATCATGCATGCCGGGCGCGTTCTCGCCGAGGGCTTGCCCAAGGATGTGTTCAGTGACACGGACATTCTGAAAAGGGTATCTCTGACGAAACCGGTGTTGTGGAGGGTCTGGGAGGAATTGAACAAAGCGGGTCTGTATGATGGTGGGCCCCCCAGAACGGTGGAAGAACTGTCTGCGCTTATTGCCCGAGCGGCGGCCGATAGGCGCCCGACCTTCGGGTAATGCGGCAATCAGGGAAAGGTGGAAATACCGTGTTTACCGATACGGAAAGACAAGCACTTTACAAAGTCATCCGAACACGCCGTGATGTTCGATCGTTTCTTCCCGACCCCATTCCACAAGACAAGCTCGATCGCATATTGGAGGCGGCCCATCATGCACCCTCGGTGGGTTTTATGCAACCGTGGAATTTTATCTTAATTACAGACCAAGAAGTGAAAGAGCGCCTGTCTTGGGCTGCTGACAAGGAACGCCGTGCTCTCGCGATTCACTATGAAGACGACCGGAAGGATCTTTTTCTCAGTCTCAAGGTGGAGGCATTGCGGGAAGCCCCACTGACCATTTGTGTGACCTGCGATCCGACCCGGGGGGGCGATCACGTTCTCGGGAGGAACTCGATACCTGAAACGGATATCCTGTCTACGGCGTGTGCCATTCAAAATATGTGGCTGGCGGCTTGTGCCGAAGGGCTGGCGATGGGATGGGTCAGTTTTTATAAGAAAACAGATATTCGCAGCATCCTTTCGATTCCACCCCACATTGATCCAGTGGCCCTCCTGTCGGTTGGCTATACCGATCATTATCCGCCCATGCCTCTCTTGGAAATGGTGGGATGGGAGAAGCGACGGCCGCTTGATTCACTGATCTTTAGGAACAAGTGGGGACTGTAGCCCGTCACGTCAACAAGGGTTGTTGTCGTGTGCCACCAGTGGCATCCCCTAGGTGCCCACGAAACGGCTGAGTTCGCCCAGTGGACGCGATTCGGCAAACTTGCCGGTGGAACGAAAATGGATCGGGGACCAGGCGTTGGGTGTAGGGCACAAAGACATTGGTCAGCGCAGAAAATGTTGTCGCATACGAACGACCGGTCGTCTCCTCGGCAAAAATGCGGTAAGATAGAGTTGGACGTGCCGGTTTTGGCAGGTGTACTGTCCGACTTCTCGAAATAAATATGAGGGTGTTTGAAAATGTCATGAGGAGGAATCCGTGATGCGCGAAGCGGTGATCGTTGATGCAATCCGCACCCCCATCGGCCGGAGGAAGGGGAGTCTGGCCCAGGTCCATCCGGTGGATCTGTTGGGCGGGGTGTTGAAACAGTTGGTGAGTCGCAACGGACTCGACGCCGCGGCGGTGGACGATGTGATCGTCGGCTGCGTGGATCAGGTGGGGGAACAATCGGTTAACATCGGGCGCAATGCCTGGTTGTCCGCGGGGTTGCCCGAGTCGGTGCCGGCGGTGACCATCGACCGTCAGTGCGGCTCGAGCTTGCAGGCGCTGCATTTTGCCGCCCAGGGCGTCATGGCGGGGGTGTATGACATTGCCATTGCCGCCGGGGTAGAGTCAATGACCCGGGTCCCGATGATGAGCACCATCGGGGTGCATGGGGTCCCCATGACCCGCGACCTTCAAGAGCGATACCGGATGGACCGGTGGAACCGGCAATTTTTCGACCAGGCTTTGGGGGCCGAGATGATCGCCAAACAGTGGGGATTCACCCGGGAGGATCTCGACCGCTTTGGACTGAGGAGTCATGAGCTCGCGACAAAAGCCCGGCAGAAGGGGTGTTTTGCCCGGGAGATCGTGCCGGTTCAAGTTCCGGTGCCCGACGCCCCGGGCGAATACAGGACTTTTGCGGAGGACGAGGGGATCCGTCCGGATACGAGCCTTGAGAAGATGCTGGCCCTGCCCCCAGCTTTTGAGGACTTGGAACTCATCACCGCGGGCAACGCCAGCCAGATCTCGGACGGGGCGAGCGCGGCCCTGGTCATGAGCCGGGAGATGGCGGAGCGCCTCGGGCTTCGGCCCAGGGCCCGGTTTGTCGCCTTTGCGGCGGTGGGGGTGGATCCGGTGACGATGCTGACCGGCCCGATTCCGGCGACTCAGAAGGTGCTCGATCGGGCCGGCCTGAAAGTGGAGGATATCGATCTGTTTGAGGTGAACGAGGCCTTCGCGTCGGTGGTGCTGGCCTGGCAGAAAGAGATCGGAGCGCCTTGGGATAAAGTCAATGTCCACGGCGGGGCTGTGGCCATCGGGCATCCCCTCGGAGCTACCGGTACCCGGATCACTGCCACGCTGCTCAATGGGCTGGAGGAGCGCAAAGGGCGCTACGGACTCATGGCGATTTGTGAAGGCGGCGGGATGGCCAACGCCACGATTATCGAGCGTATTCCGGAATGATCGGGGCTTCGGGGCGGTGAACGCCGGTTGTGGACTTGAGTGACTGGTTCGGGAGGCCCGGGATGGGACCGCCGGGCCCCGGTTGTCGCCCGGGGGCCAGGCGCGGGAGGTTCGGGACCTCCGGGGCGGCGGTCACCGGCCGCCGGCCCCGGGCTCTACCGGGTCGCTGCTCCGGGATGTGGCGAGGCTACCGCTCGTGGCTGCTCCGGGCGCCACTCCCGGGGTGCCGGCTCAGGTTTGTTCCGGGGGCGCCGGCCCGGGATTGCACCCCAGGCTTCGCGTTTCGCGATATGGTCGTCAAAATGGAGGGAAAGTCGTGATTCTCGCATCACCGGAACGAATTCGCGAATATACGGCGGAGGGGTACTGGGGCACGGAGACCCTCTGGGACCGATTCCGCCAGTACGCCCGGGTCCACCCGGACCGGGTGGCTTTGGTGGACCCGCCCAACAAAGAAGAATTGGTGGGTCTTTCCCCGGAGAGGCTGACGTATCGGGAGTTGGAGCAAGCCGTGGGGGCCGTGGCCCAAGCTTTGGTGGACCGGGGCCTGCGGAAAGACGATGTGGTGATGGTTCAGCTTCCGAACGTGTGGGAGTTGGCGATGCTTTACTTGGCCGTCGCCCGGGCGGGGGGCGTGATCGCCCCGATTCCCGTTCAGTGGCGGGCCAAGGAGTTCAGCTATATCGCCGGCCTCACCGAAGCCGCCATGTTCATCACCACCCGCCAGTTTCGCGGTTTCAGCGGCTTGGACATGGCCCGGCAACTTCAAGGACAGTTGCCCGCCCTGCGGGAGATTCTGACTCTGGAAGACGTTCGAGAGATGGCCCGGGGCGCGTATGATGAAGAGCGGCTGGGCGCCATCCCGATGGACGCGAACGATATTTTCACCATCTGTTGGACCTCGGGCACCGAGGCGGAGCCAAAGGGCTGTCCCCTCAGCCACAACAACTGGCTGTTTCAGGCCCGAATGCTATCCAAGGCCACGGGCTTTGGGCCACACCAGACCCAGTTGTGTGTCGCACCTTTGGTGAACATGACGGCGGTGGGGGTGAATTTTATCCCCTGGCTGACCTTTGGCGGAACTTTCGTGTTGCACCATCCTTTTGACGCTGAGATTTTTATCGGCCAAATGGTGCAGGAGCAGGTTAATTTCACCATCTTGGTTCCGGCGGTTATCAATATGATCGCCAAGCACCCCAATGTGGATCAGTTTGACCTCCGGGCGGTGCGGACCATCACCACGGGGTCGGCGCCGCCGTCGCTGTGGGCGATGCAGGAGTTCAAACGGCGATGGGGCAGCGAGATCGTGAACATCTGGGGGCAGAACGAGGGGACGGGGCTGGTGGCCGGGCCGGTGGATGTGCCGGATCTGGCGCGCCGGGCGGACCGGTTTCCGGATTGGGGGAAGTCCGGCGTGGACTGGGTGGTCCAGGGAGTGCGGACGAAACTGGTGGATCCCGTCACCAAGGGGGTGCTCACCGAAGTCGGCGCCGTGGGGGAACTGGCCTACCGGGGGCCCAACGTGATGGCCGGGTATTACGGGCGGCCGGACCTCACCGCCAAGGCCTTCGACGAGGACGGATATTTTTATACGGGCGACCTGTTCCAGCGCAAAGAAGAGAACTTTATCGGATTTTTTGATCGAAAAAAGGATATTATCATCCGCGGCGGGTTCAACATCAGCGCCCAGGAGGTGGAAAATACCCTTCTTGGTCACCCGAAGGTGGCGGATGTGGCGGCGGTGGCGATGCCCGATCCGGTGCTCGGTGAACGCACCTGCGTGTACGTGGTGCCCCGGGATCCGGGGGATCCCCCGACCTTGGAGGAACTGGTGGAGTTCATGAAAAACCGTGGAGTCGCCGTCTACAAGTGGCCGGAACGATTGGAGTTGATCGAGGCGATTCCCCGCAATCCGGTCGGGAAGATTTTGAAGAAGGAGCTCCGCGAGGATCTACGGGCGAAGATGGGGGCGGGTGAGGAGAGTCCATCCGTGCCTCTGGCGGGGACCGAGGGGTGAAACCTAGAGAGCGTCAGAAGAGTTTAGGAGATTCGGACCCTTTTAGTCTCATGGCTCATCTCGCTTGCGCCCGCTTCAAAAGCGGGTTTTTCTTTGTAATAATGGCGCAGGACACGCGGCGCTTTTCATCCCGTGGAACAACGGTTCGAAGTGTACAATTCGGCCATTGCCAAGGATGTGGCGTGGATTCCGGACATCGCTCATATTTTTGACCCCGATACGAGCCTGTTTGACCTGGTGAACGGCTACTGTGAGAAAAACCAAGGGACATCGCATCAAGAGGTTTTCCGGAGCCTGGAACTTCTTCGGGGGATTACCAGCAACCAAATCGGCCTGATTGAATTGGCCTCCGATCTCGATATAGAAACGGTGACCGAGATTTTCATCCGGGTGAACTCCGAAGGGGTGCCCCTCAGCCAGGCGGATTTCGCCATGTCGAAAATTGCGGTCAATGAATCCTACGGAGGGAACACGCTTCGCAAGGCCATCGATTACTTTTGCCACATGGCGGTGTCGCCGGAATTCTATTCATTGGTCGAAAAAAACGATCCGCAGTTTGCGGGTACGGAATATTTTAAAACCATGGCCTGGCTCCGCAAAGACACGGAAGACCTGTACAAGCCATCATACACGGACCTTCTGCGGGTGGCATTCACTTCTGAGTTCCGGCGGGGCCGACTGGAGGATTTGGTGGCCCTCCTGTCCGGAAGGAATTTCGAAACGAAGCAATATGAAGAAGGGATTATCGAGTCGTCCTTTCGCCAGCTCAGGCAAGGCGTTCTCCAGTTCATGAACGAAACCCATTTTAAACGATTCATCATGATCATCCGCTCCGCCGGCTTCGTCAGTGAATCAATGATCGGCTCCCAGAATGCACTCAACTTTGCCTACATCTTGTACCTTACCCTCCGACGCATGGGAATTCCGGATGCGGACATTGAGCGCTATGTCCGGCGATGGTTCGTCATGTCCGTGCTTACGGGTCGGTATTCCGGTTCCCCCGAGACCACGATCGACTATGACATTCGCCAGATCTATGCCCAGGGCATCCAGGATTACGCGGACAATATCATCCGGGGTGAGTTGTCCGATGCTTTTTGGGAATCGGCTCTTCCCCAGGCGATGGACACCTCGGTGGCCTCGAGCCCGGTGTTTCGGGTCTTCCAGGCGGCCCAGGTGAAAATGAATGACAAGGGTTTTTTGTCTCGGGACATCACGGTGCGTGAACTCCTCGAGATCAAATCCGACGTCCATCACGTTTTCCCGCGGGATTTCCTAAAGAAAGGTGGACTGTCCCGGGGCTGGTACAACCAAATCGCCAATTATGTGGTCACGCAGAGCGAGATCAACATCGCCATCGGCAACAAAGTTCCCAGGTTTCACCTCTCTCCGTACGCGTTCACTTCGTAAAGATAAAGGTAATCTGCTCCTTGCTCATACCGTCATTTTCTCGGACCCGTGACACCCCGACCATATCACAGCCCCACAACATAAAGCTTTATCAATTCTTGATCATTTCCTGTTAAGGTTTACCCCGAAGGGCAAATGGATTCCTGAAAGGATGGAGCGGGGATGAAGGAATATATCCTGGAAACGAAAAATTTAACGAAAGCTTACGGGAGGAGACTTGCAGTCAAAAACGTTTCGCTCCAAATCCCCAAAGGTTCGGTATACGGACTGCTTGGGCCGAACGGCGCGGGAAAATCCACGGCATTGAAGCTGCTCACAGGACTTTTGCGTCCATCGGCCGGCGATATCCTTGTTTTTGGCGAACCATGGCGGCGGAAGCACCTTGAGCGAATCGGGGCGTTGATCGAAACGCCGGCCTTGTATGGCAACCTGACGGCATTGGAGAATCTTCTGGTTCACGCCACATTGCTGGGGCTTCCGAAAGGACGGATTGATGAAGTGCTTGGACAAGTCGATCTTAAACATACGGGCAAAAAACTGGCATCGCAATTTTCGATGGGAATGAAGCAAAGGCTCGGCATTGGCATTGCGCTCCTCGGGTATCCGGAATTATTGATTCTTGACGAACCGACAAACGGACTCGACCCGTTGGGAATTCAGGCGTTTCGGGAATTCATCCATTTATTGCCAGAAAGAGGGATGACAGTCATTTTGTCCAGCCATATTTTAACAGAAGTGTCCCAGTTGGTTGACCATATCGGCATCATCAGCGATGGAGAGCTCAAGTTTCAGGGCGAAATCAGTCATGATCAGGATCTGGAGGAATTGTTCATGGAAACGGTCAGGGGGCGCACGAATGCTTAATATCATTCAATCTGAGCATCTCAAATATAAGCGGACATTGACCAGAAGGCTGATCTTGCTTGCACCGCTCTTTTTTATCCTGATCGCCTTGCCGCAAAAACTCTTCATGCCGCCTGATTATGTCAGGCCTTGGCGGCTTCTGCTTTCTCAAGTGTACAATTGGTGGCCGGTCATCTTCATGCCACTCGGCACGGCTTTATTTGCTTCATTGGTGGCATTGCAGGAAAAGAAGGCGGGCAATTATCGCAATTTACGGGTTCACCCTGTTTCGACAGCGGCCATATGGACCGGTAAAATCATCTTAATGGCCTATTATTCCCTGCTTTCCACATTGGTTCTTATCATCGCCATCGTCGTATCCGGCCTGATCACAGCGGGCGGAACGATCCCGTGGTCAATCATTCTCCCAGGCGGTTTCCTCATCTGGTTAACCTCCCTTTCATTCATACCGCTTCAGCTGTGGGCAGCGGTGTGGAAAGGGACGATTTTTAGTATGGCTGTTGGTTTTCTGGGGATGATTGCCGGCGTGACAGCGGCGCCCCGACCCTACTGGGTTTATGTTCCGCGGAGCTGGCCGACCAGGCTCATGTGCCCTGTTGTCGGCGCGCACCCCAACGGGGTTTTGTTGGAGGCATCGGATCCCCTTAAGGATCCCGCCGTCATTCCCATCGGGATCGTCCTCGCCATCACCGCATTCGTCCTGTTTACGTGGATAACATCCTTATGGTTTGAGAGAAGGGAGGCCAACCAGGGACAATGATGAACCTATTCAGAGCCGAATGGCTGAAAACGAAGCGCACGCCGATACGTTGGCTGACGTTTTTCACACCCTTCCTGTTTGTGGCGCTGATGATGGGGTATTTTTCATTGAAGGCGCAGGCGGCAAATGTTCAAATTTCCATATTCGAGGTATTTTTTGAAACATGGACGGTCCTGGCGATTCCGTTGGGAGCCGGTATCCTTTCGGGCTTCATGATCCATCAGGAGGCACTTGCCGGCAGCTTTCACGGTTTTCTCGGAAGTCAATGGCCGCGACGCCATTTGTTTTTGGGTAAATTCTCCATTCTCGTTTTCCTGGCATCGACCAGTACGTTCATGGCTACACTGGCACTGATCGTCGGATTCGATTGCATGTCCGGTGTGGCGATTGCTTGGCCGATTTTTGTGACGGCAGCCATCCTGGCCATGATCGGGGCGCTTCCGCTACTCGCCTTTCATTATTGGATCAGCTTCGCCTGGGGATTTGGCGCCTCAATTGGGATTGGCGGCGTCGGCTTATTGATCGCCGCCCTGATGGCCACCGGTCTCGGCGATCAGGTGTGGCCATTTGTGCCGTGGGCGTGGCCCGTGCGGTTGTCCATGTTGGCGGGAGCGTATTTGCTCGATTTGCCCGGCATGGATTCCCCGCCCGAAATCGTATCCTCAGGTTTCGTGATCGGTCAAATTATCAGAGGGCTGATTCCGGCCGCCGTGTTATTTGTGATCATGCTGGTTGGGGGGATGATCTGGTTCAACAGGTGGGAAGGCAGGACAATCCATGAATAGGGAAAGAAGCGAGGGGTATGTGACAGGATGAGCAAGATTCTGATCATTGATGACGAGGAAGATCTGGTTGCACTTTTGAAAGACTCCCTGGAGAGCAGGGGCCATGTTGTGTCCGTGGCTTACGATGGGGACAACGGTTTGAAAATGGCTCACGAACAGCCGGATCTCATCATTCTGGACATCATGATGCCTGGCATGAGCGGATATGAACTGTGCCGAAGAATCCGGGATGCGGTTCACTGCCCTATTCTCTTTCTCAGCGCCAAACAGTCGGAAACGGACAAAATCAGGGGGCTCGCCCTGGGTGGGGATGACTATATCGTCAAGCCATTTGGCCTGAGAGAACTGCTTGCCAGAATCGACGCGCATCTTCGGAGGGAGAAAAGGGCTGCTTTCCTGAATGAATCCCTTCAGCGCGTATGGATTCGCTCGGGCAGAATGGCGATCGATTTAAGGGCGAGACAGATGAAGATCGATGGCCATCTCATCCCTTTGACAAAAAAGGAATTCGATATTGTGGAGTTGCTTTCCCTTCATGCCGGACAGGTCTTTTCCAGAGAGCAGATTTATGAAAAGGTCTGGGGGTATGATGCGGAGGGAGATGCGGCGACCGTGACCGAACATGTGAAAAACATCAGGGCCAAGATTTCAGCGCGGGATCCCGATACAGAGTATATTTCAACCGTATGGGGGATCGGCTATCGCTTTAATAAAATCATCTGAAACGAAATGATGGCGAGGTTGTTTACATGCTGGCAAAAAAGCCTCTCAAATCCCAATTTGTCCTCATGTTTGTTCTCATCCTCACATTGAGCGTGATGGCGACGATCGCTTCGTATGGTGTGGGATATATGATTCTTATCAAGATGATCGAACACCAAAAAATCTATCCCGCCAATTATTATGAAAAGAAAATACCGGAAATTGAAGCCTATGTGAGGGGCAAAGGAGCGGACCTGCTTTATCCTTCAGAAAGAAAGGAACTGGAGCAGTTCATTCCTTTGGAAGGGATCTCATACCAGGTGATGGATGTGCATGGCACGCCGATCTATGGGTCGATGGACCAAAGGATCATACAAAATCAGGAAGAGTTGTTCCGCAAGATCAATGCTACTTTTACAACAAACGGTAAATATGTTAAACTCGTTCCGTTGATCAATGCGGGCGGGAAAATCGAAGGCGGCGTCGCGCTGGCATATAAATTGACGCCATTGACGCTTCATTACAGGAACATAACGGATAAAATATGGGTGGTGCCATTGTTTACGGCAATCCTCTTTTCCCCGTTTGTGTATGTCGTATTCTTTACATGGCTTTTTGCGAAGAAGTTTGCCGGCAATATCGGCGAACCGCTGAATATGCTTGCCGACGCGGCGAGAAAGATTAAGGAGAAAAATCTTGATTTTCATCTCGCTTATGAGGCAGACAATGAACTGGGGAGGCTTTGCCAAGCTTTTAACGAGATGAAAAACCAACTGCGGGAGTCTTTGCTGTCCCAGTGGAAAGCAGAGCGGGAAAGACAGGACATGGTGGCGGCGCTTGCCCATGACCTGCAAACCCCTCTTTCCACCATCGCGGGATACGCTGAAGCGCTTCAGGAAGGAAAAGATGACAAGCGGAAGATCGAAAAGTATTTACAAACTATTAAGGAAAATGCACATAAGGGTTCCAAGCTCATCAAAGACATGCTTTATGCCGCAGAACTTGAAAATGCCGGCGGGGCGCTTGAGCTCGTCCCGGTTGATCTCTCCGCTTTTTTAACACAGAAAAAAGAAAACTATGAGCTGATGGGAAGGGAAAAAAAGGTCAGCATCAAAGTGCAGGTCACATATGAGAACCGAGAACAGAAGATCCTGTCGGTTGATGTGGGAAAACTGGAGCGCATCCTTGACAATATTCTCTCGAACAGCATTCGTTATACGCCGGAACACGGGACAATCGCCATCGATGCCGGCGTTTCCCGTGACAACATCCGGATCACCGTATGTGATTCGGGAAAGGGTTTCACCGGCAAGGATCTGGCCCATGTTTTCCACAAATTCTACCGAGGGGATGAGTCACGTCCAACCAAAGACGGCCATGCCGGACTCGGCCTCTATATCGCAAAAAAACTGGTGGAAATGCACGGTGGAAGGATTCAGGCCTACAATGCAAAGGACGGCGGGGCGTGCATCGAATTTCTTTTGAAACTTTTCCCTTGATTACATGTGCTGCCGGCTAAAGGTGGACAACACCCCCTTTCCCCTTTTGACAGTCCACATTTTTCCAGCTCCTGTACAAAGGCTTCGCCGAGATATGATACATTTAACCCTTGTTGGACGTCTTCCTAAATGAAGTTCTCCCGATAGACACGGGGAAGGAGGTGGCAGTTTGACTGAGGAAATCCCCGCCGATTTTCAGGAACTTTTCCGGCGTCATTATCCCCGGGTGGTGCGCACCCTCCGCTTCCTGATCTCCGCCCCGGATGTGGTGGAGGATTTGGCCCAGGAGGTGTTCGTTCGTCTCTATCGGCATCCCCCGGATGATATGTCCAAAGTGGGGCCGTGGCTGCATCGGACTTGCACCCGCATGGCCTATGATTACCTGCGCGCCACGCGACGGCGCAAGCGGGCCTTGGAGCAAATGGAGCACGGCGAGCGGACCGAGGAGCAAACCCCCTCCAGCGAGCATGTGGTTCTTCAAGATTGGGAGCGGGCCCGAGTGCAAGGGGTGTTGCGCCAGATGTCGGAGCGGGATCGCAAGGTCCTTTGGCTTCGCCACTCGGGTTACAGCTATCAGGAGATCGCGGATTATTTACAGGTGCCGAAAGAGCAGGTCGGGACGTTGTTGATCCGTGCGGCCGCCCGTTTCAAAAAATTATACCAAGAAGGAGGTTCCGTCCATGGAGAAGAATCGTCCGTGCGATCCATCCGCAGTTCAGGCGCTGATCGACCGTGAGGGGACGAGGGAACAACGCCTGCGGTGGTTGGAGCATGTCATCCAGTGTCCCGATTGCCGGCAACAGCTCCGGGAAGCCATCGACCTCACCCGTTTTGTGGAAAATCGCCTGGGGTTCTTGGAAGCCCCCCTTCCCTTGGCGACCGAGTCCGGCGGCAAACCCCAGACCCCGTCTCTAGACATCGATGAGGCCTGGAAAAGATTTCAAAAGCGGGTCCAAGACGAACCTGCTGGTATTGCCGGGATGGCCGTGGCAGATCGCCCGTCCCGCGTCCCGGGCCCGTCGGTGCAGGTTCAGACTGTCGCAACTGAGCCGATGATCATGAGGCAAGCCTTCTCTCAGGAACCGCCCGTTGAAACAGACCCGTCCCGGTGGCGCGCTGCAAAGAAGCGCAGGAAATGGATCGGCGCGGCGGTGTCCGCTGCGGCCGTCGCCGTCCTCGTGGTGGGCGCCCAAGCTCCCTGGGCGGGGAAGGCGTGGGCGGCGATGCTGCAGACCTTTCGGATCGAACACCTGGTGGCTCTGCAGCCCAACGACTTCACCCAGCTTCAAAATGCTCTTGAACAGGCCGGGGTGACGCATATTGATCTGAAACAGTATGGGCAGTTGGACCGCAAAGGGGGCGGGACCTATCAGGACGTGTCCTTCGCCGAGGCGCAGAAATTGGCCGGTTACCCGCTGAAAGCGCTCCCGGGCACATCGCCGAGCGATCAAGTCCACGTACAGGGTGCCCAAGACATCACCCTGCGGCCCCACGTGGCGACGATCAACGAGCTCATCCACCGGCTTGGGGGCAAAAGCTCTCTCCCGGCCGAGTTGGAAGGTCAGGCCATCGTGATTCACTTTCCCGCCGTGGTGAGCCAGAGTCTCAAGCCGGGCCAGGGAACGATCTTCTTTACGCAAATTCAGTCGCCCCGGATCGACATTCCCCAAGGGGTGAACATGGAAGAGGTGCGCCAAGTCTTGCTCGACCTCCCCATTTTGCCCCAGGACATGCGCCAGCGGCTGAGTCAGTCCGAGGATTGGAAAAACACTCTGTTCGTGCCGTCGGGCCCCGGAAGTGCGGAAAATACGACGGTGAACGGGCATGAGGCGGTGCTGGTGCGGGATACAACTGGAAAATTCCGGTCGATTTTGTGGTATAACAACGGGGTCCTCTACAATCTGGGCGGCACGGCGGCCGATTTTCCCACCGATGCCTCCTTGATACAGATGGCTGAGGCGATCGATCGATGAGTGTGGCGATCCAGACCGATCGGCTGACAAAACTCTACGGGCCCGGATCCGGGTGCCGGGGGATCACCCTGTCGGTAAAGTCCGGCCAGATCTTCGGTTTCCTCGGCCCGAACGGGGCGGGTAAGAGCACTTTTGTGAAGATGCTCGTGGGCCTCATCCGGCCGGATGCGGGGCGGGCGGAGATTCTCGGCCTGCCCCTCGGCCACCGGGAGATCCGGCGCCAGATCGGTTATCTGCCGGAGTTATTCCGGTACCAGGATTGGCTGACGGCGGAGGAGGTCCTGCGCTTTCACGCCCAACTCGGGGGACTGGGTGGTGAAAGGCGTGAGAAGCGAATCCGCCGGGTGCTCAACGACGTGGGGTTGGCGGGGAGGACAAAGGAACGGGTGCGCCATTTTTCCAAGGGAATGCAGCAACGCCTGGGATGGGCCTGCGCCCTTCTCCTCGATCCGCCGCTCCTGTTTCTTGACGAGCCCTCCTCGGCCTTGGACCCCATGGGCCGCCACGACATGCGCCAGTTGTTGCTGCGGCTGCGGCAGGAGGGAAAGACTATTTTCCTAAACACCCATTTATTAGAAGATGTGGAGTCGGTGTGCGACGAGGTGGCTTTTCTCGTGAACGGGCGGATCCGAGCCCAAGGGACCGTGGAAGCGCTGTTGCACCCCGAACTCAGGTGGGAGTTTGAAGTGGGAGGGTGGGAACCGGGAATCCTTGAGGGATTCACCGATCCCGCGGGGATTTCTATCCAGGTGGTGGAGGCGGATGACCGTGGCTTTGCCCGCCTTCAGGCCGTTGTGACAGATCGGGAGCAGGCGGGGTGGATCAACGCCCTGCTGGTGGAGCAGGGGATCACTGTATATGCGTCGGGCCCCGTGCAGACCCACCTGGAGCAGTGGTTTCTCGCCTTGGCGGAAGGAGAGGGGGGAGAGACCCGTGGTTCCCGTGATGTTGCTGACTTGGCGAGAGATCCTGCGTAGACGCGTGTTCCTGGTGACGGTGCTGCTGACCTCCGTGTTCCTGATTCTGTATGGGTGGGGGCTTTCCTATGTGGCCCGGGCGGGCGAACGGGCGCCGTCTGTGAGCAATTTGCTGGATCAATATCTGCAAGGGGCGGGTCTTCTCGTCGCCGGGGTGTTTTTCGCAAACTTCATGGTGGCCTTTTTGGTCATTTTTTCGTCGGCCGGGACGATCTCTGGCGAGATTGAGAGCGGCATTCTCTATTCGATACTCCCCAGGCCGGTGGAGCGGTGGCAGGTGTATTTGGGAAAATGGGCCGGGCTTGCGATCTGGGGGCTGTTGTACGCCGGCGTGCTATTCTGGGCTTTGGTGTGGATGGTCCATCTCTTCCTGGACTTTCCTCTTGACATGACTTCCCTTCTCCGCGCTTTCGTCGCCTTGGAGTTGATACCCTTGGTGCTCAGCGCCGTGACGCTGCTGGGGTCCGCGTATTTGCCGACTTTGGGAAATGGCGTGGCCGTGACCCTTTTGTATGGTCTGGCGCTGCTGGGAGGGCTTATGGAGCAGTTCATGAGTGTCGGGTCCTCCAGCTCGGCGGGGGAGAGAATTGGCCTGGTCACCAGTCTTCTCATGCCCTCGGATGCGCTGTATCGCCGGATGGTGTACGAGGTGACGGCGGGAAGTGGCATTCCCGTCGGTGACAGCGCCGCCCGGATGCTGGGGCCCTTTGCCAGTCTCAACGCGCCGAGCGATGCCTTTCTGGTGTACGTAGGCGTTTATATTGTCGCGGTGCTCCTCTGGGGATGCCTTCGGTTTACTTGGCGGGATATTTAATTCTTTTGCATTTGGCGGAATTGGCCTAATTCGTTTATAGTGGATCATAGAGCGCGGCCCCGATGCGGGTGCTCGGGGACGGATCCAGTTTGTGTCGAGAAGGGGGAGCGGGGAGGATGGGATATATCACCTATCGGGAATCGGGCAAGAAAGCCTATGTGACGCTGAACAACGACCGTCAGCGCAATGCGTTGTCCCGGGCGGTTCTGGAAGAGTTCAACCAGGTGCTCGGGGAGATCCGGCCGCGGCGGGATCTGAATGTGGTGATCATTCAGGCGGAAGGCAAAGTGTTCAGTTCCGGACACAATCTGCGGGAGATCGGCGGTCAGCCATCGGATGAGGTGCTGGAGTTGTTCAACGTCTGCCAGACCTTTATGCTGGGTCTGCAGCGCCTGCCCCAGGTGACCCTGGCGAAGGTGCACGGGGTGGCCACGGCGGCGGGGTGCCAGTTGGTGGCGGCCTGCGATCTGGCGGTGGCCAGCAGGGACGCCAAGTTCGCAACCCCGGGGGTCAACATCGGCCTGTTTTGCAGTACGCCGGCGGTATTTGTAAGCCGGAACGTGGGACGTAAAAAAGCGGCGGAGATGTTGTTCACCGGGGATTTTATCTCGGCTGAAGAGGCGCTGCTTCACGGGCTGGTCAATCGGGTGGTTCCGCCCGAGGAATTGGATGCGGCGGTGGAGGAGTTGGCTGACCGGGTCGCCCGGCACAGCTTGTCCACCCTGGAGATTGGCAAGCGAATGTTTTATAAGCAGCTTTCCATGGACGACGCGTCGGCCCTGGAGTATGCCAGTGGAGTCATCACGCTCAACAGCGCCCATCCCGACGCTGTGGAAGGCATTCGCGCCTTTTTCGAGAAACGCCCGCCGAGTTGGCGTGCAGAGGAAGGCGTGAAACAATCTTGAAGCGATTTGATGCTTGAGTAGCCGTCTACGCAAACCCCTCCCTGGCTAAAGCCACCAGGGAGGGATCTTTTGGGGGGAGGGAGCTGTTACCATTTTCGATACGGAAGGAATTTGCCGTTCATCACGACTTGTACCCGGTCCCCTTTGGGATCTTCGACCCGGCGCACGCTCATTTCAAAATCGATGGCGGACATGATGCCGTCGCCGAATTTTTCGTGGATCAACTCTTTGAGCGCCGGCCCGTAGACTAGCAAAATCTCGTAAAATCGATAAAGAACGGGATCCGTGGGGGGCATGGGAACCGTTGTTCCGCGGTACGGGATGACCGTCAGCGCCTGCACCGCGTCTTCCGGGAGCTCCAGCAAACTGCCCACCTTTTGTGCTTCTTCCGGGGAAAGCGGTGCCTGACCGAGCAATGCGGTGGCTGTCCACGCCTCCGAGCGACCAATCGCGCCGGCAATATCCTTCCATTTTAGGCCCAACCGCTGTTTCGCTTCGATCACCTGCCGGGTGACCTCGGCTTTTTCCATATTTTTGACTCCTTTCCCGAATGTGTGTGAAGAAAATGTGAAGTAAACGTTAACATACAGAAGTTGCACCGGGACAAATACCAGATTCGCGTTAAATTATACGACACAAAGCGCCGAAATCAATGGGCACACGTAAACAATAGGTGACATGTGTGAGAACGAAGTGCGACGCGTATGAAAAGATTCGAAAGTTCTGGAAAATAGACGGTGACCGGTGTATCCGGCCCGGCCGGGGCCGCCCGGGATTTAACCCCGGGCATAGCGGCCAAAATGGAACATCCGCAGTCCAATGCGGGTCAAAGAAAGAATGGGTGCACCGATTTTCCAAATGACGCGGCCGGCGAACACGCCGATCACCATTCCGGCCAACACGTCCGTCGGCCAGTGTACCCCGGTGTACACCCGGGCGATCATTGTCAGGACCGCCAGGGCTGTCAATCCCGCAGCCACCCAGCGGTTGATTTTCCCCCAAGTTGCAGAAGCCAGAGCAAAGCTGCCCGATGCGTGGTCGCTGGGGAACGAGGCGTCCGGTGCGTGGGGGATGAGCTCGGTGAAGGTGCCCGCCGCCAGGACCGTGAACGGACGCGGGCGAAACCATATGTGGGAGATGACAAGGTTCACCAGCAAGGCCAGGATGCCGGCGAAAACTGCCACCACCAAGGCGTGCCGGGGCCCTTCCTCCCGTTTGGGCAAGAGCAGCCACAGGGCGATAAAGGCAATGGCATAGATCTCGACGGAGTACTGGGCGACGGAACTCATCAAACCGTCCAGCCAGGTGTGATGTCCCGCTTGGCTGTTCACGATGTGAAACAACGCAGCATCAAAGGTATTCATGGGTTCCTCCTTATCCAACCGACCCGGCGGTTGGTCATCGTTGCGAGAACGGCGCCGATCCCGGCGCACCACGCCAGGGCGAGCAGCACCGGCCCCGCAGCGGGAATATTGGCGAATGCCATGACGAGAACCGCGCCGATCAGTCCTTGAAGGCCCGGCGAAGAAAGGGCGGGACCGTCACCTGTGGGTTGCAGCAGTCGAGTGGCCCAGACCGACACTGCCCCCAGGCCGATGAGCCCGGCGATCCCGTAGGCGACCAAAATCAACGCCGCAATGGGGGCGCCAATCACCGTCACCGCCAGGACGGCGCTCAGGGCGACGACCGCCAAGGACCCCAGCACTCCCACCAAGGTGGTGCGTCCAAAGGAGTCTTCGATGTAGGACACGGTTCCGTCCAGGTGGCGGCGCAAAATCAGAACCGCCAAGGTGGGAAGAACGACCAAGAGCACACTCCCGGCCAGGCGCAAAGCCCAGAGGCCGGCGGCGAGGGCGGCTCCAAGGGCGACGCTGTCCAACCACCTGGCGCCGGCGGGAATATGGTACAAGGCCTCGACCTGGGCCCCGGGGTCGATGACCGTCTGGCCTCCCCAAGTGACCACGATCCCCGCCCGGGCCGTCGATCGCAGATGCAGGTCGCCCCGGGTGACGACCAAAAGATCTCGAACGGTGCCGGCCACGTCTGCCGGGTTTCCTACCACGAGTACGACTTCCGCCGTATCTCCGTACGGGATGGTGACCGGGTTCTGGGCGACGATGGACCGATCCGGGACGGCGGCCAGCAGGCGCTGGGGAGCCGAACCTGCGAAGAAAAAGGTCACCAAGGCGGAAAGGAGCACCGCCGACAGAAGCGTTTTCTGTTTGACTTCCATGTGCTGCATCCTGCAGCCTCCCAACATTGTCTCGTAGCCCTCCCCGCCGGTCGTACCGTCTTCGGCCGAATTCTTACCCGGGTGTGGACGAGGACCGCCAGGTTCGGCGGATGATCTCCCGGGCTGCGATCCAGGACAGGAAGGCAATCCCGATTCCCATAGCTGTCATCACCGGGGCCCCGATTGTCGCGGAACTCCACCACAGCCCTAGCAAAATCCTCATACCCCGCAGAAGGTGGCCGGCCAGCCGGATGAAGGAGTGGTCGATTGGATAAGCGACCACCGGGGCTGCGACCGCCATGAGGGCGAGAAGCCCGGTGGCCACCAAGGCGACGATTCCGGCGTCAAACCGTTGTTTAGCCCGGCGGAGAGCCGTGATGCGCCGGTTTACCGCATGTTCAAAGTCTGGCGGGGCGCTCCATGCGGCGAGAGCTTCGTGAACGCCTAGGGACGCCGATCGCAACTCTGCGAGGCGGATCCTGCAGACCGGGCAATGGGCCAGATGTGTCGCTACGGCCGTCTCCTCTTCCTCTGGGAGCTCTCCGTCGAGATGGGCGGAGAGGCGTTCCTGGACTTCCCGGCATTGCACGACCATTCCTCCTCGGGTGAGTCGTTGATGAACAAGCGACGAAGCTGCAGACGGGCGTGATGGAGCCTCGAACGAACCGTTCCCACGGGAATGCCCACGATGTCCGCAATCTCTTGATATTGAAATCCATGAACCTCGTGCAGCACCAGGACTGCCCGGTGTTCCGGGCTCAGTTGAGCCAGGGCGTCGAGCAGAACCGTCCGTCCCTCCGGGTCCTGGGCGAAAGCGTTGCCGGGGGCTCCCCCTTCTCCTTGCTCAGCGGCGGAACGGATTTGCTCCCCCTCCCTGATGCGATTTTTCACCGCATCCAGGGCTTGTCGGGTGGCGATTCTCGCCAGCCACCCCGGGAAGGCGCCATCATCTTTGAGCGCGCGAAGGGAGAGAAAAGCCCGGACGAACGATTCCTGGGCGACATCCGCCGCTTCCTCGGGGTTCCGCACGATGGCCAGGGCGGTGCGGAAAACCATATTCTGGTATCGGCGCACGAGCGTGGAAAATGCCTTCCGGTTCCCGGCTTTGGCCAGTCGAACGAGCTGCACGTCGTCGTCCAAGGAGCGCTCCTCCCTTGCCCTCTATACAAGAAGACTGTCCGGACAGGACAGAAGTTCATCGTCGATGAAGATTTTTTGCAACAATTTTTCCGAACCGACACAAAGGCTTACTTCATGTTGTATCACATTTGGCACCCCGCCATGCCGGGAGGGATCTGACCCAGGCCGTCGAATCATATAGGATATGGGATGCGGCAGGCAGATTCCCAGTTTCCAGCGGGGGGAGGATAGGTTAGAGTTGGAGCCATCAATCGTCAAAGAAGAGATCCTTCGCCCGCGTCGGGGAATTCTCGCCCTGGTCTTGGGCGGTTTAACGGGGCTGGGGCCTTTCACCGTGGACATGTATCTGCCATCGCTGCCGGTGTTGGCGGAGGATTTTCGTGTGGGGGCGTCGACGGTCCAGTTGAGCCTCATGGCGTGTCTGTTGGGATTGGCCTCAGGACAACTGGTGGCAGGGCCCATCAGTGATGCCCGGGGGCGCCGGGGCCCGGTCCTCGTCGGTCTGTTGATCTACGCGCTGGCGTCGGTGATGGCAGCTTGGGTGGGGCGGATCGAGGGGTTCATTGCTCTGCGGTTTGTGCAGGGGATGGCGGGGTCGGCGGGAATCGTCATCGCCCGGGCCATTGCCCGGGACCACTTCGAAGGGCCGGAATTGACACGGTTTTTCGCCTTGCTGATGGTGGTGAACGGGGCGGCCCCGGTGTTGGCCCCGGTCATAGGCGGGCAGATCCTCCGGGTGACCTCCTGGCGCGGGGTGTTCCTGGTTCTGGGGGGACTGGGCATTCTTCTTTGGTTGACGGTGTGGGGGTTGCTTGCGGAAACTCATCCTCCTCACCGGCGGGTCCGGGGCGGCGTCCGGGCAACCATCGGGACACTGGGTCAGTTGCTCAAAAATGCGGAGTTCCTGGGCTACGTATTGGCTCAGGGGTTCGCTTTTGCGGCCATGTTCAGTTATATCTCCGGTTCGTCCTTTGTTCTCCAACAGGAATACGGGGTGTCGGCCCAGGGGTTCAGCGCGGTTTTTGCCGTCAATGGCATCGGGATTGTTTTGTCCGGGCAGATCGCCGCCCGGGCGGCGGTCAGGTGGGGGGAGCGCCGGGTTCTGGGCGTTTCCCTGGTCGTGGCGGTGCTGGGCAGCCTATTGCTTCTCGGCGGGGTGATGGCCCGGGCGGGGTTAGCGTTGGTGCTTCCCACGCTGTTTGTGGCGATCGCAGTGGTGGGGGCGATCAGCACCATGTGCAGTTCCCTGGCTCTGCAGAACCACGGGAGAGTTGCCGGCAGTGCGGCGGCTTGGCTTGGGGTGAGCGGCCAGTTGATCGGCGGTTTAGTTACCCCCTTGGTCGGGCTGGGGCCCGGCCGCATTGCTATCACCATGGCGGGTTTGATCATGATGTGTCACCTGTTCGCCGCCGTGGTGTACAAGCTTCTGTCCAGTCGGCGGGCGGTGACGGATGAAACGGGGCAAGAGGGTGCTTAATGTTCGGTTGTTCGAACGTGCGGGAGGTGGTTGGTATCGTGAATTTTACCCAAATAGGCCCGGGAAGCAGCCCCCATTAAAATCCCGGGTGATCCGGAGTTTCCGGATCCCAGGGGGCCGGCTCCGGCCGCTCCATGAACAGGCGCCAAAACCACACAAAGGCCGGGAAAAACAGAGCCAACCCGACCAAAAGCACCACGAGAAGGGTGCGAAACATGGCGGGCCCCGCAAAGGCTCCTTCTACCGTCAGGCTGGGGGCGAGAAGAAACGGCAGATGGGCGAGACCGTATCCCCAGTGGGCAAAGGCGTACTGCAGAACGGCGAGCACCACCGCCCATCTGGCCGGGTGGCGCCACGCCTTCCATCCCGTGGTGGCAGTGGGATGTCGAGAGGGCATCCGGGCGCCCCGCTGTCCCGTTTGGGGTGCTTCTTCCTGAACTGAAGAAAACCCGGAGGCGGTTGTCTGGGGTTTGACCTCCTTGGAGTACACTCCCAGGAGGAGCCCCACCCCGAAAAAGCTGGCCAAAGAAGCGGCAAACCACGGCCACTGCTGAAGGAGCCGGGCGTGGATCCACGTCTGGGATGGGGGGAGCAGCCCCCAGACCCCGGCGGCGGCGATGAACATCACCGGGCCCAGCACCAGGGCGCGCCTGCGGTACCGCGCGAAGGCTGAACCCGCGCCACTGACCCGGGCCAGGTCCGCCAATAGCAGCGCTGACAAAAAGAGCTCGCTGGTCAGGCCGAACACCAAGAACCCATAGGTGGCCGGGGAAGCCAAAAGCTCCGGAAGATCGAGCCAGAGAGCCCCTGCCCCGCCGCCTTTCACCCCTAACCCGTGGGACACGGGCAAAGTCAACACCAACAGCGCCGGGATCAACAGGCCCGTCCAGGCGGCCGCCACTTCCGTTCGCCGGCGATGAATTTCTGAAGTATGGCCGTAGACCAGAAACGTGCCGCGCACAGCCAACAAGATCAGGATCAACGATCCGGGAACGAGAAGCAGGACCCCGTAAGCATAGGCCGCCCCGGGGAAAAAGCCCACCAGGGCAACGGGGATGAGAACCAAGAATACATTGGTGACCTCCCACAGAGGAGACACGTACCGCTCCGCCACCCATGCTCCTTGGCGCATGCCCCGGCGGGATTCCCACCACTCCCAAAACCCGGCGCCAAAATCAAAAGAAGCCCCCACGGCGTAGACGAGAATGGCCGCCCACAGCAGGGTGGCCGCCCACATGGATTCGGTCACGGCAGCCACGCCCCCTCTCTCACCGATCGAGGCGGAGCCCCGCCCCCTCCATCGTCAAAATCCACGGGATGGCGGCGAAAATACGCCCGAATCACCGTGGCGGTTCCCCAGGCCAGGACCGCGTACAGAGCGATGAAAAGGGCCGCGATCCAGGGGACCCCCGGGGTCGGGGTGACGGCGTCCGCCGTGCGGAGCAGCCCCGTCACCGTCCAGGGCTGGCGTCCAATTTCGTCAAACACCCACCCCAGTTCAATTCCGATCACCGACAGCGGCCCACAACTCACCACCGGCCAGAGAAGCCACGGCGGGAATTCTCCCTTTCCCTTGCGTTCCCGCCCTGCCGCAACGGCCGCCGCCCCGGCCACCAGGAGACCCCACACTCCCACCGCCACCATGGCGTCAAAAATCCAGTGAACGAAAAGGGGAGGCCACTGATCCACGGGAAAATCCAGCAATCCCTGAACCTTGCCGCTGAACCGCCCGGTGGCCAGCCAACTCAACCATCCCAGAAGCTGAATCCCGCCGATCACCTGGCCGCTGACCGGGTCCGGCCATCCCGCGATCACCAGGGGGGCGTGGGTCTGGGTGTGAAAGAGCCCCTCGGCCGCCGCCAATTTGATCGGTTGATGGGCGGCCAAGTGTTTTCCCGCCAAATCCCCGGCGATCACCGTCAACACCGTCATGATCCCCGCCACGCCCAGGCACAACATCATCGCCTTGCGGTGATAGGCGGCGGCCGTCGCCGATGGACTGCCCAGGAGTTGCTTGGCGGCGATGGCCGCGAGCACGAAGGCCACCGTCATGTAGGCGGAGACGAGCACATGGAACACCATGGTGGGAAAGGATGGATTGAACACGGCTTCCCAAGGGCGAACATCCATGGGCCGCCCCCCGTCGGGAACGAATCCCGCAGGGGTGTTCATGAACGCGTTCACATCGGTGATCAGGATCGCCGAAGCCCCGGCCCCAAGGGTGACGAGAAGCGCCGCCGCCAGCCGCCTCTTGTGGGAGATCCGGTCTCCGCCGTACACGTACACCGCCGTAAAAATCGCTTCCAAGAAGAACGCAAACACTTCGATGAGAAAGGGGGTGGAGATGATCTGGCCCACCAACTCCATGAACCGAGGCCACAGGAGGGTGAGCTGGACGGCCACAATGGTGCCGGAGACCACCCCCGCGGCAAGAAGCACCACAAACCCCCGGGTCCAGCGCTGGGCCAGCCGGGCGTACAGCTGGTCTTTGCGCCACAGGGCGGCGGTTTCCGCCAGGGCGATCATCAGCGGCATCCCCACCCCGAAGGTGGCGAAAATAATGTGAAATCCCAGGGATGTGGCCATGAGAATTCGCGCCCAGAGAAGATGTGACATACTGTCCTTTCCTCCCTTGCCCCATCGCCAGATACCCAATTCCCAACGTCACTGTGGATAGCCTGGGTTAGACTTTGGCGCTCTATTCGGAGTCTCTCGATCCGACAAAATATCGTCAAAGATCGGGCCGGGAGCCGGCTTCGTGATAAATACAACAAACTGTCACACGCAGTCTCCCTTCCCCCCTTTACCCGACAATCCAGACGAATAAAATCGATGGTGAGAAATGTGTTATTTTATAACGATAAATAACACACGGGGGTGGTGACCGCGAAAAGGAGTGCGCAACTTTATCGTCTTTGTCCAGCCTGTACCTGGAGGTGACGTGGATTGGAATTTCCTGTATTCACCCTGGACCAGTTCGGATCGGGGAGCTTGATTGCCCTGGTGGCCATTGTCCACGTACTGATCAGCCACGGGGCGGCCGTCGGTGGGTCGATCATGGTGGTGGCCCTTGAAACCTACGCCATGAAACACAAAGACCTGGAGATGGACGATTTTGCCCACCGGTTGTTAAAGTACTTCTTCGTGGTGACCACCGCCGTGGGGGCCCTTACAGGGGTGGGCATCTGGCTGACCACGGGGGTGGTCCAGCCGGCGGCCATCGGTTCGATGCTGCGGGTCTTTTTCTGGTTCTGGTTTACCGAGTGGATCGTTTTCGTGTCCGAAGTGGTCTTTATCCTCTTGTACTATTTCACCTGGCCAAAACTGACCGGGGCGAAAAAGGTACTCCACCGGAACATCGGCATTGCCTATGCGGTGTCCTCGTGGTTGACCATGACCTTGATCACCGGGATTCTGGCTTTTATGTTGACCCCCGGTGCGTGGTTATCGGACGGTTCCCGCTGGGACGCCTTCTTCAATCCCACCTACTTGCCCTCTCTGGCCTTCCGCACCTTCTTGGCTTTGGCGTTGGCCTCGGGATTCACGATGCTCTATACCCAGATCACGGTCCGCAAAGCGGAGCTTCGGGCCCGGGTTTTGGGGGTGGCTTCTCGGGTGCTCGCCGGAGCCGGCGTGATGATGTTTCTCACCGGGTACTGGTATTACCAGTCCGTTCCCGGGGGGGGCCGGGCGCTTATTCAGTGGGCCACGGCCCTGTCGCCCCAGCAGTTTGATCTGATCAATTACGGCGGGATCTTTGTCGTCTTCCTGTTTGCGATGGTGGCGATTTTTTACCCGATGCGCCTGGCGGCTTCGGGGAGGATCAACCGGGTGATCGGGGTGACGGCTTCGCTTTTGGTCATGGCTTTGGCGGTGTTTTATGTCGGGGAAATCGAAATGGTCCGGGAATCGATCCGCAAGCCCTACGTGATTTCCGGTTACATGTATGCCAACGGGATACGGGTGTCGGATGTGGAGCGGCTCAATACGGAAGGGATTCTGCCCAACGCCCGGTTTTCGCCGATCCAACAGGTGACACCGGGACAGGAAATTGAGGCCGGTCGGGAGGTTTTTCGGCTGGAATGTCAGAGTTGCCACGTTTTGCACAATTTTGCCCGCCAGCGCCGGGATCTCGCCTTTCGGTTGCAGGGATGGAATGAGACGACCATTTACAATTACGTAAAAAATCTGCATCAAGCCAGGGCCTTTATGCCTCCCTTTGTGGGGACGGATCAAGAGCTGCGGGCGCTCAGCAAGTTCCTCGCCACGGTGCCGACCCAGGGAACCACGGCGACGGCCGGATCGCCCGCCGGTGGGATCCATGAGTAGCGCGGGCCGAGTTGGAAAGGAGTGAAAGATGATGTCTCCCGTACCTCACGATTTGCCGATCTCGATCCCGGGTTCCATTCCTTTTTTTACGGTCCTGCTCGTGGTGGGATTCGTGCTGCATATCGTGTTCGTGCTGCTGACGGTGTCTGGGGCCGTCATGTCGGTGGTCACGGAAGCGGTGGGTCACGCGAAAAAAGATGGCCGTTACCTCGAGTTGGCCCAGCGGGTTCTCACGGCGACGTCCGTGAACAAGAGTCTGGCGGTGGTGCTCGGCGTGGCGCCGCTTTTGCTCGTCGGGGTCTTGTACACCCGGTTTTTCTATCCGCCCACTGTGATTCTCGGCGGCACCTGGCTGTCGGTGATCTGGCTTTTGATTCTCGGTTTTCTCTTGTTGTACGCCTATAAATTCTCCTGGGAGCGCCTTCAGGCCCGCCCGGGGGTGCACCTGCTGCTCGGTGTTCTCGGGACCATTCCCTTTTTGGTTGTGCCGATGATTTTTGTCGTCGTCATGGGGCTGATGCGCCGCCCGGATTTGTGGATGCAAACCCACAGTTTTGTCCAGGCGATGTTTTATCCCACGGTATGGCCCCGGTATCTGCATTTTATGGCGGCGACGGCGGTGTTCGGGGGCTTGTTGCCCATCTGGATCGCCTGGCGGCAAGAGCGGAAGGCGTCCCGGGAGAAGGGCGGAGTGACGCGGACTTCGCCCGAGGCGTCGGTGGCCGGATCGGAGACGGCGGCGGCCGCGGAAGCCCAGACTGGAGGTGGTCTTGAAGGGGCGCTGGATTCACGATGGGCAACCGGCTACGGGCTGCGGTGGACGGGGGTTGCTTTACTCATTGAGGTGGTGCTCGGGCTGGTGGTTCTATTCACCATGCCGGGGTCGGTGCGGGGTCATTTTTTGGGAGGGTCGGCCTTCTCGACCTTGGGGTTTGCGGTGGGCGCGGCGGCGGTGGCCGCTGCCCTGGGCGTTGTGTACGCCGCTCGCCGGCATCCACGCCCCGGGCGGGTGTTGCGCAATCTCGGCATCGCCCTTTTCGTGGTGGTGCTCGCCATGGCCACGGTTCGGCTCCAGATTCGGGACGTGGAGATTTCGCCGTATACGGCGGCCTCACAGCCTTCGGGTCAAACCGCAGGTCCCTGATCAATCCCGGGTTTCATGGGCCTGTCCGGCGTTGTGATATTGTGGTATACTTCACACAAAATCACCTCAAGGGGAGAGGAACGCCGGGTGCTGCCTGCGGAGCGACAGAAAAAGATTCTGAGTTGGTTGCAACAGGAAGGACACTTGAAGATCTCGGATCTGAGCCGTCGCCTTCAGGTATCGGAGATGACGGTGCACCGGGATGTTCGGGTGTTGGTGGATCAAGGGCGGGTGGTGAAGACCTACGGGGGGATCTCCTTGGCGAGCCCCCCGGTCGATGCGCCGGGACGGGGCAGCAGCACTTGCGCCTATTGCCGCCGGCCGGTGGACGACCGCTTGTCGATGACGGCGAACCACGCCGATGGAAGCGTAGAAACGTACTGTTGTCCTCACTGCGCACTATTGGCTTGTGCCCAAGGACCCTCGCAGCCGCGCAGCTTGTTGGGCCGGGATTTTTTGCTCGGCCACACGGTGGGTGCAGCGGCGGGATGGTATGTCATGGGGGCGGACATACCCACACTGTGTTGTGAGCCCCAAGCCCTACTGTTCGGGGAACGGCAGGATGCCGAGCGATTCGTCCGGGGATTCGGGGGAGAGATTTTTGATTTTGACGAGGCGACCCGGGAGATTCAGCTGAGGATGAATCGCCCGCATACCGCCTGTTGCCATCAGGAGGCGGGCCGGGAGTAACCGGCCTGCCTCCGGCGTCGTTCATACAGTTGTTCATACAATTGCCACAAGTGTAGCTCAAATGGGCCAGTGAGTTGGAGGCTGGCGCTGTTGTATGATACCGGGGGTCAAGACTGAAGGAAGAGGTGCATGGGTATGAAGCGTCGCTGGGCTTGGACGACGGTGTCCCTTTCCCTCGCCGCCGGGTTGGTGGCGGGTTGCGGACAGGCCGCCGCTCCGTCCCAAACCGATCAGTCCCAGGGGAACCCAGGGTCATCCGCCTCACCCACAGAGATGAATATGGATCCGGGCATGACCATGGATCAACAGTTTGACATTGCCTTCTCCACCGATCCCCCCGGTCCCATAAAGGCGAATCAGCCCGTGAAGCTGATTGAAAAGGTGAGCAAGAAGGGTACGCCCATCAGTGGAGCTTACATTAAATTAGAGATCTGGAAAGACGGGGAGTCCAAGCACGAGCTGGTGGATGTGGTGGAAGGTCCCAGCGGCACCTACACGGTGGAAAAAAACTTTGACAAGCCAGGACTCTACCATGTCACCCTCCACACCACAGCCCTGGGATTTCACGAAATGCCGACCAAAGACATTGAAGTGAAGTAGTCGTTCACTGGTTTTGGGGAAGAACCACCAACCTTCCGGCGGGGGCCGGGCGACGCAAAGCCGTTGCGGTTTGCTCCAAAGGATCAGGTCGGGTGGAACTTCCGAATCGGCGAGGGGCGGGCCGCGGGGCGAACCTGGTTCGGTGGCTGGCGGGAGCCATTTGTGAAGGAATTCTGACAGGGGCATGTAGGACGCTTGACCCCACTGGGGTTTCCGGCCAGAATGAAGGTGACATGTCGGATAGGAAAGCGTGGGAGAAGATTGACTGCAGAAATCGTCGCTTATCTAAACGAAGCGTTCATGCTCGTCAGCGCCGGTTCGGCGGCCGTCGGTTGGTATTTGATTCGGAGAGGACGTCGGGAGGCCCACCGAAGGGCCATGTTAACGAGTGTCGTGCTGGCCGCGGCTTTTTTTCTGAGCTATGTCCTCAAGACGATCTTCATCGGGGACACCAGTTTCGGGGGACCGGCCCAGTGGCGGGAGCCCTACCAAATCTTTCTCCAGGCCCACTCGGTTCTTGCCACCGTGGCCGCCGTGCTCGGGATCGTGGCGTTGCGCTATGCGTTCAAAAGCCGATTTGCTTCCCATAAGCGGATCGGCCCTTGGACGGTCACGATTTGGCTGATCACGGCGGCCACTGGTCTGATGGTGTTCTTATTGTTGTATGTGATTTACGAGCCGGGACCCACGAGAAACATGTTTCGCACTTGGCTCGGTTTCTAGGCGTCAGGGTCCGAACAACTGGTCGGCTCGGCCTGTCAGGGCGCTGAGGTCGCTGCGGGATTGCGGTAGCGAAGAATCGACCGGGTACATGTGGGGATCGCTTGGCCTCCCGGGGGAGTCGTCAGAAAACTGGGGGGAAGAGGGGAGTGGAATGGGTCGTCTGGCTGTGCGGGGGAACCTCATCGTGGATCGGGAGGTGCGGGAAGACTGGATTTTGATTTGTGAAGACGGGGTGATTGCGCAGGCCGGGCCCTGGCGGGGGGAGGAGGCGGATCTTCGGGTGGCGGGCGGGTACGTGGCCCCAGGGTACGTGGACGTCCACGTGCACGGCGCCGGGGGGGGCGATGTGATGGACGCCAGCGAAGCCGCCCTGGCCAGGATCGCACAAACCCTGGCTACCCACGGTGTCACCGGTTTTCTGGCCACCACCCTCACCGCCGATCTCGATTCTTTAACGGAGGTGCTCCGGATGTGCCGTGTCTTTGCCCGGCGGCCAAGCCCCGGGGCGGCCCTTCTGGGCGTTCACCTCGAGGGGCCCTGGATCTCCCCGGATTATAAGGGAGCCCACAATCCGGATTTTATCGTCGACCCCACCCTGGCTGATGCCAGGGTTCTGTTGTGGGCGGCGGGGGGGTTGCTTCGCATCGTCACCCTGGCCCCGGAGCGCCCGGGTGCCGGGGCGGTCATCGGCTATCTTCGTTCCCGGGGGATCCGGGTTTCCGCGGGCCACACTTCGGCGACCTGGGAGGAGATGAAGGAAGCGGCCAGGTGCGGGGTGTCCCAGGTGACTCATTGTTTTAACGCCATGCGGGGGTTTCACCACCGGGAGCCCGGGGTGGTGGGTGCGGCCATGATGCACGGGGAATGGACGGTGGAGCTCATCGCCGATGGGGTTCACGTCCATCCCGGGGCGATGGCCCTCCTCTACCGCGCAAAAGGGGCGGATCGGATTGCGCTGGTCAGCGACGCCATGCGGGCGGCGGGGATGCCCGATGGCGATTATCATCTTGGGGGTTTCGCCGTCACCGTCCGGGGCGGGGCGGCCAGGCTCCCGGACGGCACCCTGGCCGGGAGTACGCTGACCTTGGACCGGGCGGTTCAGCATATGGTGCGGCTGTGCGGTGTGCCTGTGGCCGAGGCGGTGGCCATGGCTTCGGAGGTGCCCGCCCGGGCGGCGGGGTGCGGGCACCGAAAGGGCCGTCTCGCGGCGGGGTATGACGCGGATTTTGTGGTCCTAGATCAGGACCTGAGGGTTGAGCGGACTTTTATCGCGGGGGCGGAGGTACAGCGGGTGGACTGGTGAATGGACAGGTGATCCTGATCAAGTGACGGAAAGAGAGACGCCGGTGGGGGAGTGAAGGAGAGACGCGATCTCACCCTTCCCAAGGGGGCCCCTGTTCCAGGGCGGACAGAGCTGCCTCCCGGTTCGGATAAGCGTGGGGCAAAAAATATCCGGTGGGATATCGGGGGCAGTTCGGGATGACGATGTGCCACCGCCCGGGCGCCGTTTGATGGATCGTATAGGGTAGGCCGTCGATTTCGCGATGGGGCAATCCGCGCAGTTCGATCCACATCTCGATCCTCCCCTTTTGTCCGTCGGACGCTGTATACCGATTGTGCACCGAGCGGGCCGGGACTATGCGGGTTCGGGGAAAGCCTCAAAATGACAGGGACCGGGCCTGGGCCCGGTCATCCGCGTGAACGACAGCAAGGGGCGGTTCGCAACTGACAACGGTTAAATCCAGAAAAATGGGAACGGGGCGATGGGAGGGACGACGATGGGTGGCAGAAAAATTCCAGCTCCGATCCAAGGCCCCGGTACGGGGAACTGGCGGTTCTCGGCCGGATCTACGGCGGCGGGAAACGAGGTGTATCCGGGATCGGCCGCCGGCTCGAAGGAGTCACCGCGAAACTCGGAATCCGTACGGGGGGCAGGCGGCGCCATGTAGTAAAAGGGATTGGACAGCGTTGATTCGGACATGGCATTCCCTCCTTCTTCAGGTTCCCTTTAGCCTATGTCGGGACGGACGCTCGCCGTTCCGGGCCATGGCCCGGATTGCCCGGGGCGGATGACACTCTCAGGTGTCGGTGCGTATCTTGTGGGTGAGCGGTCCTTTCGCGTTCAGGCAGGGATACAGTCGCGCGGGGGGATTGCGGAAAACGGCGCCGATTCGGCGCCTTTTTCATATCCCCAGTCCGGCGCTTAAGCACTCCAGGTCAAGCCTTGATCTTTACGTCGCCAGCCAAGATGTCGCATAATACCTATAACGCGTCACGCCGGAGTCCTGGGCAGCGGGCCCAAGGGTGGCGCCGTCCGGGGGTGAGCGCGGGAACCCGGTGAAAGGAGTGGCGGAGAATGGCAACGGTGGACGAAGTGCGAGAAGCCTTGACCGAGGTGTACGATCCCGAGTTGCAGATCGACATTGTCAACTTGGGTATGGTATATGATATCCAAGTGAACGGGGGGGACGTCCACGTCACCATGACCCTCACGGCGATGGGCTGCCCGATCTTTGATCTGTTGAAGCGACAGATTCAAGAAAGGGTTTCGGAGTTGGACGGCGTGGATAACGTGGACGTAGAGTTGACTTTCGATCCCCCCTGGTCTCCGGACAAGATGTCGGAAGAGGCCAAGCTCGCCATGCGCTACATGTTCTGACCGGTTCTTTCGAACTCTGCTGCGGCCCAGAGCTTGCATTCTGCCTGCGGTGTGGTATTCTGTAAAAGAAAAGGTGACTGTTTCAGTCATGATTTGACGACGATTGGTCGATACGATAGAGGGTAGGGGCACCTTTTTCAGATGAGGAGGACAGGGGCATGGCCAATCAGCCTTGGTTGAAAGTTGAACAATTGCGCGTCTCCGTGGAGGGCACGGAGATTCTCAAGGGTGTGGACCTGGAAGTACGCGGGGGCGAGGTGCATGCCATCATGGGGCCAAATGGCACGGGCAAAAGCACCTTGGCCTCGGCACTGATGGGCCATCCAAAATATGAAGTCACCGCAGGGAGGGCATGGCTAGACGGGGAAGACCTCCTTGCGATGAAAGTTGACGAACGAGCCCGAAAGGGACTGTTCCTCGCGATGCAATACCCCAGTGAGGTTCCGGGGGTGAGCAACGCGAATTTTCTCCGTTTGGCGCTCAACGCCCGAAGGGGGGAGGGCAACGAAATCCCGGTGCTCCGTTTTCACCGGGAATTGCAAAAACAGATGGCCGCTCTGGAGATAGATCCCTCCTTCGCAGAACGTTATTTGAACGAGGGGTTCTCCGGAGGCGAGAAGAAGCGGAACGAGATTCTTCAGATGGCGATGTTAAAGCCCCGAATCGCCATTCTCGATGAAATCGACTCAGGCTTGGACATCGATGCCTTGAAGATTGTGGCGAAAGGGGTCAACGACCTGCGGGGTCCCGAACTGGGCGTGTTGATCATCACCCATTACCAGCGCCTGTTGCAATACATCGTCCCCGACCGGGTTCACGTGATGATGCAAGGGCGGATCGTCCGATCGGGCGGCCGCGAGCTCGCTGAAGAATTGGAAGCCAAAGGATACGATTGGCTCAAACAGGAGCTTGGCATCGAGGACCACACGGTGGCGTCTCAGTCGTGACGGGGGAGGGAATGGCGCAATGACGGTGGGACAGGTGATTCAGATCGACCGGGCCGCAGTGGAGCGGTTGGCCCAGGAGCGGGGAGAACCCGTGTGGCTACGGGACTGGAGGCTGGAGGCGTGGGACCGGTATACCCGGCTTCCGGCGCCAAAGCTGGAACGCAGCGACCTCGGGAAGCGAAGTTTTGAGGAAAAGTGGCGGATAGACGCCGACGTGGACGCTACTCCGCAGTCTGGGAATTCGACATTGGGCGTGGCGGAGGATCAGCTCGCTGAGCCGGACGGTGACGGAAGGGTGGAAGCGGCGGCGATGGCGGTGTTCTCCGGGCCGGGTCATCCCCATATCCATCTTCAGGCGCCCCTGGCTGACCAAGGGGTATACGTGGCGGATTTGTCCACCGCCGCCAGGGAACGGGAAGAGGTGGTGCGCAGGACCCTGGGAAGCCTCGTATCCCCGGAAGAAAACCGCTGGACAGCCCTTCAGAGTGCTTGTTGGAACGCCGGGCTGTTCGTGTACGTCCCCAAAGGGGTGCGGGTGGAGGCGCCGGTCCTTATTTCGTATCGCTGGGCGGACCCGCAAAACCGGATATTCCCCCGGGTCCTGGCTGTGGTGGAAGAGGGGGCTTCCCTCACTCTCGTGGAGACGTGGTCGGGCACAGAGTTGGGGCAGGAGGGCGTCTCCACGGCGGTGGTGGATGAGTACCTCGTGGAAGCAAACGGTGAACTCCGGGTTGCCACGTTGCAAGATTTGCCTCGGGAGGTCACCGGGTTTCTCACCCGGCGGGGCCGGACGGCCCGAGATGCCCGCTTGGATTGGGCCATCGGGGAGATGGGGGAAGCTTATTTAGTAGCCGAGTACGGGACGACCCTGGAGGGCCCCGGCAGCCGGTCCGAGGCAAAGGTGGTGGCCGCAGGCACAGGCCGCCAACATCTCGACCTGACCCTTCACATGGTGCATCGGGGGCGGTTTACGATGAGCGATATTCTGGCCCGGGGGGTGGCCCTGGATCGCTCAGACCTGGTGTTCCGGGCGGTGACAGGCATCGAGAAAGGGGCGGTGGGCACCGACGGCCACCAGGCCGAGGGATTGCTCATGCTCAGCCCCAAGGCCCGGGCCAACGCCATTCCCATGTTGCTCATCGACGAGAACGACGTCAAGGCAGATCACGCCGCCAGCGTCGGGAAGATCAATGCCGAGCAGATGTACTATTTGATGTCCCGGGGAATTCCCGAGGACGAGGCGAAACGGCTCATCGTTCGAGGGTTTTTGGATCCGGTGATCGATCGCTTGCCTTTGGCTGACGTGAAGGGCTGGATGGAACGTCTGGTGGAGAGGAAGATGGCTCGATGAACCTGCGCGACATCCGAGAGGATTTTCCCATTTTATCACAGCCGATGAACGGTAAGCGCCTCGTTTATCTGGATAGCGCGGCCACTTCCCAGAAGCCTCTGCCGGTGATCGAGCGCATCGCCCGGTATTATCGGGAGGAGAACGCCAATGTCCATCGGGGAGTGTACGCCTTGGCCGCCAAGGCCACTGATGCCTACGAAGGCGCCCGGGAAAAAGTGGCTCGGTTCATCGGGGCAGCCTCGGCGGATGAAATCGTCTTTACCCGGGGCACCACCGAAAGTTTGAATCTGGTGGCTTCCAGCCTCGGCGGCCGATTGGTGAGTGAGGGGGACGAGATCGTCATCACCCCAATGGAACATCATAGTAATTTGATCCCCTGGCAGCAATTGGCGATCGCTAATGGGGCGACGTTAAAATATATCCCCTTGCAGAAGGATGGGACCCTGGATCTGGCCGACGTCGAGGAGACGATCACCGACCGGACAAAGATCGTGGCGGTGGCCCATATCTCGAATGTTTTGGGGACCATCAACCCGGTGCGGGAGATCGCCGCCATTGCCCACCGGCACGGGGCGGTGATGGTGGTGGACGGCGCCCAGAGCGTGCCCCACCAACCGGTGGACGTCAAGGAACTGGACTGCGATTTTCTCGCTTTCTCCGGGCACAAAATGTGCGGGCCGACGGGGATTGGCGTGCTGTACGGAAAGCGGCGCTGGCTGTCGGAGATGGAGCCCATTTATTACGGCGGTGAGATGATCGAGGTGGTTGAACGATATCGGTCCACCTGGAAGGAATCGCCTTGGCGCTTTGAGGGCGGGACGCCGAACATCGCCGGGGCTGTGGGCCTTGGGGCGGCGGTGGATTATCTGACGGAGATCGGCATGGACGCGATTCAGGGGCGGGAGCAGGAATTAATTCGCCTGGCCATGGAACGGCTGGAGGAGATTCCTGAACTCGAGATTTACGGCCCCGACGCCGGACACCGGGCGGGGTTGGTGACCTTCAACCTCAAAGGCGTTCACCCTCACGATGTGGCGACGGTGTTGGATGCTGAGGGGGTGGCCATCCGGGCGGGACACCACTGCGCCCAGCCGCTGATGCGGGAGCTCGGGGCAGCGGCAACAGCCCGGGCGAGCTTTTATTTCTATAACACTGAGGAGGACGTCGACGCCCTGGTCGCCGCCCTGATGAAAGCAAAGGAGTTTTTTACCCATGCAGTTGGATGATCTATACCGCCAGGTAATCATGGACCATTACCAGCACCCCAGAAACCGCGGCCAGTTAGAAGGGGACGCGGTGAGTGTCCACCTCCACAACCCTACCTGCGGAGACGACGTCACCCTACAGTTGGCCATGGATGGGGATGTCGTGCGGGATGTGCGGTTCCAGGGGGTCGGCTGCTCAATCAGCATTGCATCGGCGTCGATGATGACCGAGGCGATTCGGGGAAAGAAGCTCGACGATGCCCTCGCTTTATCGGATTCGTTCCACCGCATGATTCGGGGGGAAGAAACCGACTCCGAGGACCTCGGCGACCTGGAGGCGCTTCAAGGGGTATCGAAATTTCCCGCCCGGGTGAAATGCGCGCTATTGGCGTGGAACGCCCTGGAACGGGCGGTGGAAATCGAAAAGAACCGCGGTCGCGGCACGGACGACGGTGACGGGGCGGCCGGATCGTGATGACACGCGCAATCCGATAATATACGGGGAGGGATTGAAATGGCGAAGGTGATCCCGGAGCTTGAGGAGTACCAGTACGGATTTCGCGATCCGGACATCGCGGTGGTCAAGTTTCAAAAGGGCTTGAACCGCAAAGTGGTGGAAGAGCTGTCGATGATGAAAAACGAGCCGGGCTGGATGACCGATTTCCGCCTCCGGTCCCTGGAAATTTTCCTCTCAAAGCCCCTGCCGACCTGGGGTGGCGATCTGTCGGAACTCAATTTTGACGACATCACGTACTATGTAAAACCCACCGAGCGGCAGGGCAAGACCTGGGAGGACGTACCCGAAGAGATCAAAACGACCTTCGACCGCCTGGGCATTCCCGAAGCGGAACGGAAGTTCCTGGCGGGGGTATCCGCCCAGTACGAATCTGAAGTCGTCTATCACAGCATCCAGAAGAATTTGGAGGAGCAGGGTGTCATCTTTACCGACACCGATACTGCCCTGCGGGAGTACCCCGAGCTGTTCAAAGAGTATTTTGCCACGGTGGTGCCCCCTGAGGACAATAAGTTCGCGGCTCTGAATTCTGCGGTGTGGAGCGGCGGAAGCTTTATCTATGTCCCGAAAGGGGTCAAATGCGACGTGCCCCTTCAGGCGTATTTCCGGATTAACTCCGAGAACATGGGGCAGTTCGAGCGGACGTTGATCATCGCCGACGAAGACAGTTTCGTGCACTATGTCGAAGGGTGTACGGCGCCGATCTACAGCACCGATTCCCTGCACAGCGCGGTGGTGGAGATTATCGTGAAGGATCGGGCCCGATGCCGGTACACCACGATTCAGAATTGGGCGCCCAACATCTACAACCTTGTGACCAAGCGGGCGGTGGCCTACGCCGACGCCACGATGGAGTGGGTGGATGGCAACATCGGTTCGAAGCTGACCATGAAGTACCCGGCGGTCTATATGATGGGGCCGCGGGCCAAGGCGACAGTCCTTTCCATCGCGGTGGCGGGCAAGGGGCAGCACCAGGACGCCGGAGCCAAGGTGGTACACGCGGCACCGGACACCACTTCAACGATCATTTCGAAGTCGATCAGCAAACAGGGGGGGAAGACGACCTACCGGGGTTTGGCGCATTTTTCGCCCCAGGCCCGGGGGGCCAAAGCGAACATCAAATGTGACACCCTCATCCTGGATGAAAACTCGACTTCCGATACCGTGCCGGTGAACGAGATTTTGAATGATGATATCACGCTGGAACATGAGGCCACAGTTTCCCGGGTGAGTGAAGAGCAGCTCTTCTACTTGATGAGCCGGGGATTGAGCGAGGAAGAGGCCACCCGGATGATTGTGATGGGCTTCATCGAGCCCTTTACCCGGGAGCTGCCCATGGAGTACGCCGTCGAGATGAACCGGTTGATCAAGTTCGAAATGGAGGGCTCCATCGGCTGATCCGGCGAGGGCCGGAACAGTGCGGTCCCAGGTGCCGACCGCGCCGGCGGGACTGGCGGCGGAGGCCGGGTGTGGAGCTGGGCAAAGGAGTCGAAAAGATGGCGTTGGTGAAAGTCGCATCGGTTGGAGAGTTGGAGCCGGGACAGATGAAGCGGGTGCAGTTGGGGGAGGCGGAGCTGGCCCTGTACCGGGTTGGTGACGAGTATTTTGCCACCGCCGACCTCTGTACCCACGCCACGGCCTCCCTCAGCGAAGGGACGTTGGAAGGATATATTGTACAGTGTCCGAAACACGGCGGGCGGTTCGACGTGCGGACCGGTGCCGCCGTCCACCTCCCGGCTTTCACCCCGGTTCAAACCTACGAGGTGACGATCCGGGATGGGGGGGTCTGGATCGACGACGATGATGTGTGACGAGAACGGGAGGTATCGCCCGTGAAATTATCGAACCGCACCGAGTACGGATTGCGGGCTTTGGTGACGTTGGCGGAGCGCTCCGGCGGAGCTCCCATGTCCACTCGACAAATCGCGGAGATTGAAGGGATTCCCGAGCCGTTTCTCGATCAGATCATGGTGCTGTTGCGCCGGGCGGGGATCGTGAAAAGCGTGCGGGGGGTCAATGGAGGCTTTCTACTGGCCCAATCCCCCGACCAGGTGTCTGTGGGGGAAGTGGTCCGGGTGCTGGAAGGATCTCTCCTTTTGATCGGATGTGTCGACGAGGAGAACGGGGATCTGTGGTGTGAGCGCATCCCCATCTGTCATACCCGGAAGGTGTGGGTGAAACTGAATGAAGGCATCGCCAAGGCCCTGGGGAGTTTGACCCTGGCTGAAGTGGTGGAAACGGATGAGCCGGCTTCAGCGGCCCGGGCCGGAAAGGGCGGATGAGGTCGCAACTACCACCGGGTCAACGGGTGGCCGAGAAGAGGAGGGAGTTGTCCGCCGGGGCACGGGTCCCGAGCGTTTCCCCATGACAAACCCCCTGGACAGAACGCATCTGCCAGGGGGTTTGTCGCGTCCAGGGAGTCTCCTGGTTCGCCCGCTGTGAGGGGCCCGGAGACTTCCGCTCTTGCCTCCGGAACTGGTGTTACCGGTTGAGGATGCCGTGTAAGACGTCGGGCAGTTGGGTCACATCGTCCACAATCCAACGGACGCCCCGTTCTTCAAAAGACGCCCGGGCTTCTTGTCCACTGAGGCCCGTCAGGGTGGCGGCGAATCGGCAGCCGATTTTGCCCGCGGCCAGCCAATCGGCCAAGGAGTCGCCGACGATCAGAATGCGATCCGCCCCGGTCAGGGGCAGGGGGCGCCGTAAAAGCCGCAAAGCGGGTTCGTCCGGAACAATGGCCCGCAGATAGGTGAAAGGATGGGGTTTAGCCAGCGGTGCATACTGAGGAGCGGCGTTCTCCGCTTCCAGCACGTCGTCCGCCGTCACAATCCGGCTGGGTTCAAAGGGGTCGAGCAAGTGGAGCGCCGACAGGGGGATCCGCGTTTCCATCCGCGGCCTTCCGGTCCCCATTCCCAGGAGCAGGTCCCGATCCCTCAGCCATTCCAGGATTTCCCGGATCTCCTCGGCGGGCCGGATTGGAATTTCATCGTACAAAAAGCCCCGTTTCTCCTCGTGGGGCGCCTGTCCATATCGTTCTCGGTAATGATCGGCCCCCAGGTACCACTCCTGGAAAACGTGCATCGTGACCGACCACAGGGCGCTCGTCCGGCCGAACTGATCGGTGGTCACGCCCGTCCACTCCCGGGCCCAGTCGTTTAACGCCCGGAGCAGCCCATGTTGAACTGCGTCGGTGTTCTGAAGGGTGTTCAGAAAGGCGGCAAAATCCGGTTGGAATCCGATGTCCCGCAACCGCCCCCCGATCTCGGGCAGAATTTGGCCGTCGAGGGGGCACTTCAGCCAAGACTCCACCTGGGCCCGGTCGTGGTGAAAAAATTGATGTAACCCCCGCAGGAGCTGGTAAGAGAACGACAGATAGACCATGTCCCAGTTGGAGTTGACACCCTTGCCTTTGAGGGCGTGAAGGATTTCGTCGTTTAAAAAAACCTTTTCGCGAATCGACCGAATCTCTTCTTCCGACGGGGTCGCGGTAAAAGATCCTTCCAAACCGAGGTATCGGGGGCTGTACAAAAGCTCCCACACTGCCAATGCCGATCCGTCAAAATATCGCTCTTCGCTGAGCAAAACGCCGTCTACATCAAAAAGAACCAGTTCGAGCATGCCAACCCCCATCCAGAAACTGACCTGCGGCGCGCCTGTGCGTGATCCTCCGCAGTTGACCTGCCCCGCGGACGGCGCGCCTTCCCACGTCTATAAGAGTACCACGGCCACTCGGGCGGTGCACGGATTTTTTCCTGAATATCTAACGGAGTTGACCGGGTTTAGGGCCGAAGGAAGGCGCCCGGGCGCTGAGGCGGCAGGAATTTGCCCCGGCGTGTGGAAATACTTAATGCGCGGGCGATCTGCCGAGGGGCCGGCGTTCGGTGGGTGAACCCGGGCGCCGGCAACCGAGAAAGTACGAAACGGAGGGCGAAGGATGAGCCAACGAACAAAGGTTCAGTGGACGAAAGAAGAAGGCTATGCGGTCATCACCGTGGACAACCCGCCTCTCAACGTCATGAGTGAACAGGTGGGCAGGGAGCTTGGGGAGTGTGTGGACGAGATTGCCGAAGATCCCGAAGTGGTGGCCGTGATTGTCACCGGCGCGGGAACCCGGGCTTTTATGGCTGGAGCCGATATTAAGGAGTTTCCCCAGCGGATGAAACCCGGGGCCGCCGGAGAGATGTCCCGGCAGCTGCATGACGTGTTGAACCGCTTGGATGACCTGCCAAAACCGACGATTGCCGCCATTCGCGGCTACGCCCTGGGCGGCGGTCTTGAGCTCGCCCTCGCCTGCGACATGCGCATCGCCGGGGAAAGCGCGCAACTCGGGGTTCCTGAGGTGAAATTGGGGCTCTTTCCGGGAGCAGGGGGGACCCAGCGCCTGCCGCGCCTGGTTGGCGAGGCCAAAGCGAAAGAGATGATGTTTACCGGCGATCCTGTCTCTGCCGCCGAAGCTCGACAGATTGGGCTGGTGAACCAGGTGGTGCCGGACGATCAGGTGATGGAAGCCGCAAAAAACCTGGCCAAAACGATCACTCAACGCAGCTTGATGTCCCTTGGCCGGATCAAACGACTGGTCGATCAAGGCCTGGAACAATCCCTAAAAGAAGGTCTCCAGCTCGAGGCGCAACTCTTTGATGAAATTTTTCAGACGGAGGATGTTCGGGAAGGCGTACAGGCATTCCTGGAGAAGCGGGCCCCGAATTTCAAGCACCGCTGACCCACGCCGCGGCCGCCTGGCGGCCGTTTTCACGAATCGCCGGTGAGATCCGGTCCGGCCGCAGGCGGTGCTGATTCCCCCTACGGCCGACCAACCGGCCGGTTCGATTTTTCGGCAATCAGCCGTAGATGCGGCAACTCACATACCCGTAATCCCTGAATAGATCCAGTGGCTGGACGGTCAAAGCGGCCGAGGCCCGGGTGGAGGCGATGAGAAATTCCGCACTGTCCGGGGAGGCGAGAATCTCCTCCGGGGTCAGAAAGGCGGCCTCGGAGATCTCCCGGCCGTCCGGGCGGGGTTCAATGTTCGGATCCATGTCTTTTAAAGTCAGAACGATCAATGTGTCGTGCTTGCCGTTTCGCAACACCCCGGATCGGACGGCGATGATCCCGGTAGCCTCTCCCCTGCAGCCCGTCTCTTCCTGAATCTCCCGGGCAACCGCTTCTTCCAGGGTCTCCCCGCCGTGTACGAACCCCCCGGGCAACGTCCACAGACCTCGTGTGGGCCCGTAAGTCCTTTTGACCACGAGGATCTTGCCCTTTCGCTCCAGACGGCCCGCCACACCGAGCCATACGTCCTGATCCCGTGTTTCCACCCTATCCCCACCTCTTTCCCACTCCTCGGGTCGGTTTGACATTCGCGGCGATCCTTGGCACACTGAAACCGACTTCGGGCGCTCCGGCGCCGCAAAATAGCGAAAAGATGAACCGGAAAGGAAGGCGCCAGGATGATCGCTATGTTGGTGATTTTATCATTGTTGACCCTTGTGGTCACCTTCGGCCTCGGATTTATCATTGACATGTTGACGCCGTGGTGGACGAGCCTCGTCTTGTACGCGGCCTTGGTGGTATACGTCTTGATCCGCACGTCGGGGGTACTCCGGCCTTTTGACTGGACACTGGTCATCATCGGCGCCGTGGGGGCAACGGCTAGCGGCCTTGTGATCCGGACGCTTAGAAGACGGGGTTTCCGTATGTTCGGCTGACGAGGCGATGCGGAGATCACCCATTCCCCAGCTGAAAAAAACCCCCGTCCTGGTTGTCGGGCGGGGGCTGACCTGGAACCCTTAACCTTTGTAGCGCTGCCGGGCTTCGTCGAGGAGACGACCGGCATCTTCAATTCCTCTCCACCCGTCGACCGTCACCTTTTTTCCTTCTAAGTGCTTATACACGGAAAAGAAATGGGCGATCTCATCGAGGATGTGGGGTGGAACGTCTTCGAGGGATTGCACTTGTTTCCACCGGGGGTCGTCCGTAGGCACCCCCAGGAGTTTCTCATCCTTCCCTTTGTCGTCCGTCATCAACAGCACCCCGACCACCCGAGACTCAATGACGCACCCGGGAAAAGTGGGGAAGGTGGTCAGGACCAAGATGTCGAGGGGATCTCCGTCTTCTGCCAATGTCTCTTGTATGTATCCATACTCGGTGGGATAATGCATCGGTGAATAGAGCACCCGGTCCAGGCGGAAGACGCCTTTCTCTTTGTCGTACTCGTACTTGTTCTGGCTGCCCGTGGGAATCTCAATAAATGCATCGACGATCAGCTTCTCCGTGGCCATTGTCCATCCTCCTCTGCTCATTTCACGATTGTATTATACCGTATCCCATCGGTGGCGACAAAAGCACCTGGTTTTGCTCTTTCGAATTGATCGCTGGAGTGAAGCTAGTTTATTACAAAAAATCGACCTTGACAGAGGTTGGTCGGCGGACTATAATATACTATGTAGTGAGAATATTCTTAAAGGAGGGGTCGCATGGTTGATCCGAAGATGAGGTCTGTAGAAAAGCGAGTCGAGGTATCGTATAGTTGGGAAGAGGTGGCATCTTCTCCAGCGTTCAGGCGGTTGATCGAGGGGAAAAAGCGTTTCCTCGTCCCGGCCGTGGTGTTCTTTCTCCTCTATTATTTCCTCCTGCCTTCCTTTGCTGGATGGGCCAAGTCGCTGATGGCCGTTAAAGTCTCCGGAGCGATCAACTTTGGGTACGTGTTTGCGCTGTCGCAGTTCGTCATGGTGTGGGGCCTAGCCTGGCTATACGTGCGCAAAGCGAACCACTTTGACCGGATGGCCGAAGAAGTGGCCCAGGAAGTGAAAGGAGGGGGCGAATGAATTCCGCATTTATCTTGTTTGGCATTATTGTTCTCATTACTTTGGCAATTACGTATTGGGCGTCGCGCAGAACCCGGACAACCTCGGAGTTTTATGCCGCCGGCAGGTCCCTCACGGGGTGGCAGAACGGACTGGCCATCTCTGGGGACTACATGAGCGCAGCGTCGTTTCTCGGGATTTCGGGTATGATCGCGTTAAGTGGCTATGACGGGTTTATGTACTCGGTGGGCTGGCTGGTTGCGTATCTCACTGTGCTCTTGATCGTGGCTGAACCGTTGCGCAATTCTGGTAAATATACCATGGCCGACGTGGTGTCGTTCCGGTTCAGCCCGGCCCCGGTGCGATCAATGGCGGCCCTGAGCACCTTAGTGATCAGTACGTTTTATATGATCGCCCAGATGGTAGGCGCCGGCGGTTTGATTCATTTGCTGCTCGGCCTCGATTACACCATGGCGATCTTGATCATCGGCGTGCTGATGGTCCTGTACGTGGTGTTCGGGGGAATGCTCGCCACCACTTGGGTGCAGATCGTGAAAGCGGTACTGCTCATGGGCGGAACGATTGTCATCAGTTTCCTGGTGCTGATGAATTTTCACTTCAGCGTCGGGGAAATGTTTCAGGCTGTGGTCGACAAGTACGGCCCCTCCTATTTGGAGCCGGGGTTGCGCTTTAAGAATCCCATTGACCAAATTTCTTTGGGTTTAGCGCTGGTCTTGGGGACGGCGGGATTGCCCCACATTCTGATCCGGTTTTATACTGTGCCCACCGCCAAGGAAGCGCGCAAATCGGTAGTGTGGGCCACGGTGATCATCGGGGCGTTCTATCTCATGACCACGTTTCTCGGTTTTGGGGCTGCTGCCTTGGTGGGTAAAAACGAAATTCTCAAGCTGGACAAAGGCGGCAACATGGCGGCGCCACTTTTGGCCCAGCACCTCGGCGGCGACTTCTTGATGGCTTTCATCGCCGCGGTGGCTTTTGCCACGATTCTGGCGGTGGTGGCCGGACTGACCATTGCGGCCTCATCGGCCTTCGCCCATGATTTTTATTCCAACGTCATCCGCCGGGGACAGGCGACGGAAAGTGAGCAGGTTCGGGTGGCGCGGTATACGTCCCTGGTGGTGGGCGTAGCGGCCATTGCCTTGGGTATCTTGGCCCGGAACTGGAATGTGGCGTACATGGTGGCTTTGGCTTTTGCGGTGGCGGCCAGCGCCAATGTGCCGGTGCTCATCTTCTCCCTCTTCTGGAAACGGTTTAACACCGCCGGAGCGGTGACGGGGATGGCCGTGGGACTGATTTCTTCCCTCGTCCTGGTGTTTATCAGCCCGGCGGTGATGGATGCGAAATCGGCCATTTTCCCGCTCCAAAACCCCGGGGTGGTGAGTATTCCCCTGGGATTCTTGGCCGCGTGGTTGGGGACGTACGTGCAGCCTGCTGAAAAAGACTCGCATCGCAGGTTTGCCGAACTGTTTGTACGTTCTCAAACGGGGATCGGTGCAGAATAGAGACCGGCGGTATGAAACGCCGGGGTGACGACTGGGTGGAATTGTCCGAAATCTGAACTTCGGGCCGCGCCGGTGGCGCGGTTTTTTATTCGGGTCTTTTCTTTTGCAGGCGTACAGCGGAACGTGGTACCATGACGGAGAGATGAAAGCGGGAGGAGGAGATGGGTTATTGAGTCGGTGGATGGTGTGGCTATTGGTCATTTCTCTGCCCTTGACGGTGATCGGCGAGTGGTTGCATTGGTCTGAGATCTTGTTGTTTTGGCTGGCATGTCTCGCCATTATTCCCCTGGCCGGACTCATGGGACAGGCGACAGAGAGCATTGCAATTCTTAGTGGGCCTCGCATCGGGGGGCTTTTGAACGCCACCTTTGGGAATGCCGTGGAGCTGATCATCGGCTTTTTTGCGATTCGGCAAGGTCTGGTTCAGGTGGTGCAGGCTTCTCTTACCGGATCTATCCTCGGCAATTTGCTCCTGGTGGCGGGGCTGAGCTTTTTGATCGGAGGCATCCGATATCCCATCCAGACCTTTAACCGCCTGGCCGCGGGGACCAATGCCTCCATGATGCTGATCGGCGTGGTCATCGCTTTGGTCATTCCTGCTATTTTCACCCTACAGCGGCCAGCAATTGGGGTGGAACTGAGCGTTGGAGTGGCGGCCATCACTTGGGTGCTTTACCTGTTAGGTCTATTTTTCAGCCTATTTACCCACCGGAACATTTTTAACTACGCCCAAGATCTACCAGATGAAGAAGCTCCTTGGGGCATGGCGCGGTCCGTCGGGGTGCTGGTGGTCGCCACTTTGGCTGTGGCCTATGAAAGTGAGATATTGGTGGGAACGATTGAGCACGTATCGAAAGCTTTTGGTTGGTCGGACGTGTTTATCGGGGTGATTGTGGTGGCCATCATCGGCAATGCGGCGGAGCACAGTTCCGCTGTATTGATGGCATGGCGGGACCGGATGGATGTGAGCCTGGAGATCGCCATCGGCAGCAGCCTGCAAATTGCAATGTTCGTCGCCCCGCTGTTGGTGTTCACCAGTCTGGCCGTGGGGAATCCGATGACCTTGGTGTTCTCCTGGCCAGAGATCGCGGCCATGGTTCTCGGGGTGGCGTTGATTACCCTCCTCTCCTTGGATGGCAAATCGAATTGGCTGGAGGGGGCAATGGCGCTCGGGGCCTACGTGATTATGGGGATAGGGTTTTATCTGATTTAACAAGGACGGGAACGGGCCCGGAAGAACCCGGACCCTCACGGCGGGCAGAGCTTTTATACATAGCGTGCGTACAGTTGCTGGATGCGCCGGACGTAGGCCTGGGTCTCCTGATACGGAGGGATGCCCCCGTAACGGTCCACGGCTCCGGGCCCGGCGTTGTAGGCGGCCGTCGCCTTCAGCACGTCCCCGCCGTACCGATCCAGAAGGCTTCGCAAGTATTGGGCTCCTCCATCCAGGTTTTGGGCGGGGTCGAGAGGATCGACCCCCAAAGCCCGGGCCGTGCTGGGCATCAGTTGCATCAGCCCCAGGGCACCGGCTGGAGAACGGGCCGCCGGATTGCCGCCGCTCTCGGCCATCATGACCGCCCGGAGCAGGGCCGGATCTAGGCCCCGCCGGGCGGCGACATCCTGGATGAGGGCATCCCAGCGCCCGGTGCTGGGTGGGGCCGGGGATCCGTTCGCCACCGGGGCGGAAGCTACGGTTTCGGATATGGCACCGAACAACATGGGCAAGACCGGCCCGGCCCCGGTGGAAGATCCAGAGGCCGAGAGGGCTTGGATCACGAAGGGCAAAAGGTCCGCGCCAAAACTGTCTCCTTGGCTCAGAGGGCTGCTTGGATCTGAAGAGCCTCCGGCATCTGGCAGAGCCGCCATCCGCTCTGCGGCCCAGATACGCACCAGGTCGAGCCACGCCTTGATCCCCGCGGCGGAACCTTGGGACGGGGCATTGGAGGAAACCGCCTGGGGTGTTGTGGTACTCCCGGCTTCCTTTTGGGGTGCGGACAGAGCTCCAGTCGTCGCCCCAGGGCGCAACCCGAGTGCTTGATCTAGATGATCGCTAAAGGTCGAGCGACTGTGGGCTCCCGTTGGCCGAGCTGTGGTGGAGCCATGCGGCGAGGGAGTGTCGGTCGGGATTCGGGGGGCTCCAGCCAGGCCAATTTCCGACATGAGGTCCATCGCCATCGCTCCTTCCGGAAAGACGGTTTTGCTGGCACAGTCGAACCAGTATTCGTCCGGTGGGGGCGATTCTCCTGCTCGACGCCAGGCCCGTCGCCTCGGCCCTCACCTGGCCTGTCCGAGCGGAATTACTTCAGGCTGAGACCGGTCGTTCTCAGCGGAGAACCACTTGATACCCTTTCTCCTGTAAGGTGCGCTCCACGTGACCGACGTGATCCGGGTCCCGGGTCTCCAGTTCCAATTCCACTTCTGTGAACCCCGGGGGAATCGAGGGGCCCATCCTCCGATGAGACACCGTGAGAACATTGGCCCGAAGTTCCGCGATGACGCTGAGGAGCCCCTGAAGGGCGCCAGGGCGATCCGGGATCACCGTTTGAAGGCGCACATAGCGTCCAGCTTCGGCCAGGCCGTACTGCAGAATGCGGCTCAGCACGGTGCCGTCCACGTTCCCGCCGCTGACCACCGCCGCGACTTTTTTTCCGGCCAAGGGCAGTTTGTGGAACAGGAGCGCGGCGGGGGCGGCGGCACCGGATCCTTCGACCAAGAGTTTGTAGCGTTCGAGCAAAAGCAACATTGTCCTCGCGATTTCCACATCGCTTACGACGATCACGTCGTCCACGTATGCTTGCACCATTCGGAGGGTGAGTCGACCGGGTTTTTTCACGGCAATCCCGTCGGCCAGGGTGTTCGCGGAGTAAAGCCCCACGGGTGTTCCGGCTTTGAGAGAAGCTTTCATGGAAGCGGCGCCCTCCGCCTCCACGCCGTATATTTGAATCGTCGGTTTGATGGATTTGGCCGCCAGGGCAATGCCGGCGATGAGCCCTCCACCGCCTACGGGAACGACAATAGCCTCTAGATCGGGACATTGTTCCAGGATTTCTAAGCCCACCGTTCCCTGACCCGCCACGATGTCGGGGTCGTCAAAGGCGTGAACGAACACCGCTCCAGTTTCCTCCCGGTATTGTTGGGCGAAAGTCTGGGCGGCGTCATAATCCGCGCCGTGCAGGAGCACCCGGGCGCCGTAATCGGTGGTAGCTTTGATCTTGGAAAGAGCGGCACCTTCGGGCATCACCACGGTGCTGGGAATCCCCGCCCGGGCAGCGGCATAGGCTACCCCCTGGGCGTGGTTTCCCGCCGATGCGGCGATTACCCCATGTTTTTTCGCGTCTTCAGACAGACGACGGATTTTGTTGTACGATCCGCGGATTTTGAAGGATCCAGTCTTTTGGAGATTTTCAAGCTTCAGCCACACCTCGCACCCTGCCAGACGGCTAAAGGTGTGTGTCAGATGCAGCGGCGTCTTCCGGGCGATGTCCCCAAGGGTTTGCCGGGCCTCCTGGATGTCGGACAAGCTGAGCATTCGAACCCCTCCCAGCGAGAAAATCAACCTTTTTCCTATTGCCGCTCACTGCTGTCTATGTTATAATGCTCGCCAAGTAGAAGGCTGATGGCGATGCAGGAGAGAGTAGGCGTCGAGAACCCACAGGGAGGGAGCGCCTGAGACTGGAAGCGTTCCCGGGGAAACGCCGCTGAAGTTCACTCCTGGGCCGTCCGGGGGAAAGGCCCGTGGGGCCGAGTAGTTCGGACCGGAGCGTCCTCGTTATTGGACGGCGTCCTTTTTTTGGGGCGCGTGAGTGGACGGCGACTGTGCCGTCAACTAGGGTGGTACCGCGGAGCCGTGCTTCGCCCCTTGGGGTGCGGCTCCTTTTTCATTTTATCAAAGTTGCGGCGAAGGTTCAGCATGACCCAGGGTGGAAGGAGTGAAGGAGATGGCCGGAATCATCGGATCCCGGGCGCGGCCCGCCATTATGGGCATTGAGCCTTACGTACCGGGGAAACCGATTGAAGAGGTCCAGCGAGAGTTTGGCTTGAAAGATGTGGTGAAGCTGGCGTCCAACGAGAACCCCCTCGGGCCGTCTCCGAAGGTTCAGGAAGTGCTGGTTAAGGCTGCAGCCAATCTACACCGCTACCCGGACGGAGGAGCCGTGATATTGCGCCGGGCCCTCGCCGAGTACCACGGGGTGCCTGAGGCGGGGGTCCTTGTGGGCAACGGTTCAGATGAGCTGATTAAGTTGATTGCAGAGTCCTTTGTAGAGCCCGGGGATGAAGTCATCGTGCCGTCGCCGTCCTTTTCGGAGTATTGGTTCGCCACCCAGGTGATGGCAGGCAGGACGGTTCCGGTTTCCCTCGACGAAAGCTTTCAGTACGATCCCGAACGCATTCTCAAGGCGGTGACGCCGAGGACCAAGCTGATGTATTTGTGCACGCCGAACAACCCGACGGGCACGTACATTCCGGAGAAAGCTTTGACGGATTTGGTTCGCCGGGTTCCGGAGCACGTGCTGGTGGTCCTCGATGAGGCGTACCACGAGTACGTCGAGGCGGAAGATTACGGTCGGGGGTTGCCTCTCATTCGGGAAGGGGCCCATGTGGTGGTCCTCCGCACTTTTAGCAAGTTGTACGCCTTGGCGGCCCTGCGTGTGGGATACGCCCTGGCCGATCCGGACGTTATCCAGTTGATCAATCGGGTGCGGGAACCTTTCAACGTCAATGCCGTGGCTCAGGCGGCGGCGGTTGCGGCCCTCGGGGATGAGGAGCACCGCCGGAAAAGCTTCGAAGTCAACCGGGCGGGGAAGCGGCAGTTGTATGAAGGGCTGGAAGCTCTGGGATGCCGATGTGTTCCCACCGAGGCGAATTTCATCCTCGTTGAGGTCCCGCATTCGTCCACCGCGGTGTTTGAAGGCCTTCTGCGGCGGGGAGTGATCGTCCGGGACGGGGCAGCCTTCGGGTTGCCGCGGTATCTGCGGATTAGCATTGGAACCGAGGCGGAAAACGCCCGGCTTCTGGAAGAGATGGCCGAAGTTTTTCGGACTTGGGACGCCCGCCCGGCGGGGTTGGCGGATTAAACCGAAGATCGCGAGGAGGGTACTGGCGATGAAAGGAGAAACCATGGAACAGCTGCGGACGCAGTTGGACGAGATCAATATGGACCTGCTGCGGCTCCTCAGTCGGCGGGCGGACATCGTGCAGCGGATTGGTCGGGTGAAACAGGCCCAAGGAGTTCAGCGGTTTGATCCGTTGCGGGAAAAGGAGATGTTGGACCGCATTGTGGCGGCCAACCCCGGTCCCTTCGACGACAGCACCATTCGGCACTTGTTTAAACAGATTTTCCAAGCGTCCCTGCAATTGCAGGAAGAAGAGAAGATGCACTTGTTGGTAAGCCGGAAGCGCCGGGCGGAAGACACCGTGGTGGAAGTCAAGGGTGTCCGCATCGGCGACGGCCACCCCATCGTGGTGGCGGGGCCCTGTTCCGTGGAGACCCGGGAGCAGATGGAGACGGTGGGCCAGGGCCTGCGGGCTCAGGGTATTGTCGTGATTCGGGGCGGAGCCTACAAGCCCCGGACGTCCCCGTATGATTTTCAGGGACTCGGCCGTGAAGGGTTGGTGATGTTGCGGGAAACTGCCGACAAGTACGGCATGGTGGCGGTCAGCGAGATCGTCAATCCGGCTGACATTGAGATGGCCACGCAATATGTGGACATCATCCAGATCGGGGCTCGTAATATGCAGAATTTCGAGCTCTTGAAGGCGGCGGGGTCCGTGCGGACGCCAGTTCTGCTCAAGCGGGGGCTTTCCGCGACCATCGAGGAGCTGTTGTTTGCGGCGGAGTACATCATGTCCCGGGGGAACGATCAGATCATTCTTTGCGAGAGGGGCATTCGCACCTATGAAAAGGCGACCCGCAATACCCTGGATATTTCGGCGGTGCCGATCCTGAAGCAGGAAAGTCATCTGCCGGTCTTTGTCGATATCAGTCATTCCACCGGCCGGAAGGACATTATGATACCTGTGGCTAAGGCAGCACTGGCGGCGGGGGCGGACGGAATCATGGTGGAAGTGCATCCCGAGCCCAGTGTAGCGTTATCGGATGCGAAACAGCAGATCAATCTCGAACAGTTCGGCCAGCTCATGGACGCCCTGCGGGAAGCGAGGTACCTTCCGCCTGTCGCCGAAAGGGTGGCAACGCGCTGAGGCTTGCCTCCCCGGGTGAGAATCGGGGGACGGCATCGTCCCGGGGAGAAAAAAGGGCCGCTTTGGCCGGTGCCCACCGGCCAAGGCGGCTCTTACTTATGTATAAAATGGCGTTCCCATCAAAGCTCTGCGGAGAGTGATGCGGTTCCGGTTTTCGATTTCCACCCGGCGGGGGATGGGGGGAAAAGCGTCCGGGGCATCGATAAAGCGGTCCGGCAGGAGATCCGGAGAATAAGGGCTCCAGCGCTCCAACCACAGGTCCGGAATCACTTCTGGAATGGGTTGATGGGAGAGTTCCGCCCAGAGCAACGTCCAAGCCCGGGGTACGACTCGCCAAATTTCGTATCCTCCTCCACCCACCGCCACCCAGCGTCCATCGCATGCCTCGTGGGCGAGTTGATGGACCAATTTCGGAATCTCTCGATAGAGGCGGGTGGTGGCCGAAAGGTGGGTCAAGGGGTCGAGGTGATGTCCATCGCAGCCGTTCTGACTGATGATAATATCGGGCTCAAAGCGGCTGATCAGAATCGGAAGAGCTTGGTGAAGCAGTTCGAGCCAGGAGTCATCCTCGGTGAACGGCTCCAAGGGCACGTTGACCGAATAGCCGTATCCAGCCCCGGTACCCCGTTCATGAATATCTCCAGTTCCTGGATAGAGATATTTTCCGGTTTCGTGAAAAGAGATGGTGAGAACGCCCGGGTCGTCATAAAACAGCCACTGCACCCCGTCTCCGTGATGGGCATCCGTGTCGATATAAGCCACTCGGGCGTCGAATTCCTTTCTTAGCCATGCGATGGCCACGCCGATGTCATTGTACACACAAAACCCAGACGCCATATGGCGCTGGGCGTGGTGAAGGCCGCCAGCCAGACTGAAGGCGTGCTCAGCCTTGCCCTCCATCACCAGTCGCGCTGCCATGAGCGTCCCCCCGGTGATCAAAGCGGATGCTTCGTGCATATCCGGAAAAATTGGAGTATCCTCGGTGCCCAGGCCGAAGGATTCCCAGGACGGTTCTCCCCCACCCGGCGGCACGGGTGGTTCGTCGCCCTGTCCTGCTCGTTTCACGGCCTCTATGTAATGCCGGTCGTGAACCAATGCCAGTTCCTCCTCGGTGGCCGGTTGAGGGGCTCGAACGTGTTCCGGGCGCAGGAGTCCCGATTCCTGCATGAGATCCCAGGTCATGCGCAGGCGCAGGGGATCGAAGGGATGCTCGGGGCCGAATCGATAGCGGAGAACTTCCGGACTGTAGACGATGACGGCGCGGTCTTTCATTCTCCCCGGCCCCCGTCGGAAAAAGGTCCCAGCACCCGATGTCCCGCAGCTTTGATGTCGTCGATGATGCGCCGGGGATCCATCGTTTGTACCCGGAGCACGAGATGGCGGGTATCGGGAGTTTTCCCGGGAAATATCAGGACCGAAGAGGCATTGATCCGCCTGGCCCGAAGAATGTCGGCCACATCGGCGAGCCCGCCCGGGCGATTGGGCAGTTCCACCTCGATGCGGCTGGAGGGTTCCAACACGCCCATCATGCCGAGCAGGGTGTGCAAAATGTCCCTTTCCGTAAGAATGCCCACGACGCGGTCCTGATCGAGAACCGGAAGGCAGCTCACTTTTCGACGATACATTTCGGCGGCGGCGTCTTCGATAAAATTCCAGGGCTCTACGGTGACGACGTCTCGCTTCATACAGTGTTCAATGCGAAGGCCCTGAACTTTTGCTTCCCAATCCGGGTCGAGAACGGAAGGGCAAACGTCCCGCATGTCCCGGTCGGACACGATGCCGACGAGTCGCTCGTTTTCTACAACCGGAAGGTGGCGGATGCGCCGAAGCCGTGTGAGTTGCAAGGCATCGGTCAGGGCCGTTTCCGGGGTGACCGTCACGACGTTCCGGGTCATGATCTGCTCGACAAGCATCGAACATCTCTCCTTATTGGGGTGGCAGGGTAAAGCGCAGGCGGTGAAATCTTTCTACCGACTCCGGGGGCACCCGATTCCCGATCCGCGCCATGAGCATATTGGCGGGATGGGCCGCAATCTCTGGATCATCGGTGGGGTAGACCTCCATGCCGGCGCTCCCCATGACTTTCTTCATCACGTCTCGATACTCCCAGATGTCTAAACCGGTTTCTTCTAAATCCCAATGCCAGTAGTATTCAGTGGAAATGACGATGTAGTTTTCCATAGCTGGGTCCCGGAAGGCCACTTCAAGGAGGGCTTTGGCCAATCCGGAGTGGCGATAAGGGGCGGCGACTTCCACGGCGCCCAACTCCAACAAATCGCCCATATTCCCCTCTGCCCATCGTTCCAAAGGATCAGGGTAAAGAAACGTGACATAGCCCACGACGAGTTGGGATCGGCGGGCCGCGATGATCCGGCCTTCAGGCAGTTCGGCAATCCGAATCAAAGCTTGTTGCTGGCGATCCGCCGGGCGAAAAGCTTTGAGCCCCTGGTGAAATACTAAGGATCGAAGCGTCGGCGCCGGCACTGGACCTTCGACGATGAGATCGCCTTCTTCTCCGGGGATCACTTTGCTGTGATACTGCTTCGATTGATGAGGATCAACCGCACCGCCGGTGCGGTTCTGGGACTCGGCCATCGGGGGACCTCCATCGTCGTCGGACTTTGTCGCCATTATACTTGAACCGCTAAAGGAGCTAAAGGGGGCCAAAAGAAGGAACCGAAAACATTCTATGAAAAGACGACAATGTTTCGAGTTGCGACTGAGAAATACCTCGTGCTAAAATTAACATTGTGTGGATTAATGCTTGATTTTTGCTGAATTGGGGGAGAGCGGCATGGATAAACCTTTGGATCACAACGAACGCATCCCGGTAGTTAAAGGTAATTTTAATCTCAAAGACTACGAAGAAGCCCGGCGCACATTTCGATGGGAAGACGTAGAACCCCGGTTCACGTGGCACCGGACGGGAAAGGTGAATGCTGCTTACGAATGCATCGATCGCCACGTCGACGAGGGACGAGGCGACAAAGTGGCGCTTTTGTACAGTGATGCCCAGCGAAACGAATCCTACACCTTTCGCCAGCTGAGGGATTTGTCCAACCGGTTTGGCAATGCCCTCCGAAAGCTTGGGGTTAAAAAGGGCGATCGGGTGTTTATTTTCATGTCGCGAAGCCCTGAGCTCTATGTGGCTTTTCTCGGGGCATTGAAGGTGGGGGCGATTGTCGGTCCGCTGTTCGAGGCCTTTATGGAAGCGGCGGTTCGGGATCGCCTGCAGGACAGTCAGGCAAAAGTGGTGGTTACGAACGAACGTTTAAAAGGTCGGATTCCGATTCAAGATCTGTCTCACCTCGAGCACGTGGTGGTGCAAGGACTCACGGGGACCCCGGGTCCCAAGGAGCAATCGTTTGAAGCGCTGATGGAGGAGGCTTCCCAGGAACTGGCCATCGAGTGGGTGGACCGGGAGGACGGGTTAGTTCTTCACTATACGTCCGGTTCCACGGGTAAACCAAAGGGTGTGCTCCACGTCCATAATGCGATGATTCAACACTATATCACGGGACTGTGGGTTCTCGATCTGCACCCCGAGGACATCTATTGGTGTACGGCGGACCCTGGGTGGGTGACCGGAACCTCGTATGGGATTTTCGCCCCGTGGCTCAACGGCGTGACCAACGTGGTGCGAGGGGGTCGGTTCAGTCAAGAAGATTGGTATAAAACTCTTCAAGATCATCGGGTGACTGTGTGGTACACGGCCCCCACCGCTTTGCGCATGCTCATGGGAGCGGGGGAGGAGTTGGTCCGGCAGTATGATCTGTCGTCGGTGCGTCACATTCTGTCTGTGGGTGAGCCGCTGAACCCCGAGGTCGTCAGGTGGGGATTGAAGGTCTATGGCCGCCGGATTCACGACACCTGGTGGATGACCGAAACGGGGGCTCAATTGATCTGTAACTATCCGTGCATGGATATAAAGCCGGGATCGATGGGCAAACCGTTTCCGGGAATCGACGCGGCCATTGTGGATGACGAAGGTCGGGAACTCCCTCCGTACCAGATGGGGAACTTGGCCATTCGCCGGGGATGGCCCTCCATGATGCGGGCGATCTGGAATAACCCGGCGAAGTATCAGGAGTATTTTCGCTTAGAAGGCTGGTACATCTCGGGGGATTCGGCTTACCGGGATGAAGACGGATATTTTTGGTTCCAGGGGCGGGTCGACGATGTGATCAACACCTCCGGGGAGCGGGTCGGTCCCTTTGAAGTAGAGAGCAAATTGGTGGAACACCCTGCGGTGGCGGAAGCCGGGGTGATCGGGAAACCCGATCCTGTGCGGGGTGAGATCATCAAGGCGTTTATCGCGCTGCGCCAGGGATATGAGCCCTCCGAGGAACTCAAGCAGGAAATCCGGGACTTTGTGAAAAATGGCCTGGCTGCTCACGCGGCGCCGAGGGAAATCGAGTTCCGGGACAAACTTCCCAAGACCCGGAGCGGAAAGATCATGCGCCGGGTGCTGAAGGCGTGGGAGCTGGGTCTGCCCACCGGAGACCTCTCGACGATGGAAGACTGATTGGGGAATGCCGCCGTTGTAACAAGACGCAGAGGGCCGGGATCCATGCCCGGCCTTCTGCGTCTTTTTTCTTTATCCAGCTCCACAGGCATTGCTATCGTGAGATCCTTCGATGCATCACGTCAGGTCTGGCATCTCGTTGTCGTCGGGATTCTTGCGGTCGGAAAAAGCCGGGTTTTCATCCCGGAATCGGGAAACCACGCGTTGCCCTTCCTCCCAAGGGGTGGATTTTCCTAGTGTAAACTCCTGATTATCCGCCATTCCGTAAGGGCCTTCCGGAAACTCTTCAGGCATGATGTCGTGCCGCCATCCCGTTGCGGGCGTAAACCTCTGCCTTTTCTTTCCCGGCCAAAACCTCACCGCCGGCCCCCCTTTCCGGATGATGGTCCCATCGCTTTCACCTTTCCCCGGGATTCGCCGATTCATACCCGGACGCCGGGCTGTGGACCGATCTCAAGGGCGAGGAGCATGAAGAATTTGGCATCGGGGAAGCTAAAGGCGTGGAGGTGAAGAGGATGGCGAGCCCCGTGGCTGTAAAGGACCTGTATGATTCGTATATCAATCCCGGCATGGCGAAGTTGCACCATTTAATGGGGTTGTCCGCCGGGGAGCTCCGTGGGGAGGGAAGTCTCGTGTATGACGAGGACGGGAGGCGTTATATAGACTGCGTGTCTGGATATGGATCATTGCCCTTCGGACACCGTCCGGGCCCGGTGTTGGAAGCGGTGCGCCGGCAGATGGACCGGATGGCCCTCTCGTCGAAAGTCATGCCCGGCCGTCCGGTGGGAGAGTTGGCCGAGGCCCTAGCTGGGTGGACTCCCGGGGATTTGCAGTACAGCTTTTTTTGTAACAGTGGTGCGGAGGCGGTGGAAGGGGCTCTAAAATTGGCCCGGGCAGTGACGGGGCGTCCGGGGTTTGTCGCGGCGGAAGGGGGGTTTCATGGGAAAACCTTTGGGGCGCTTTCGGTGTCCGGCCGGCAGCGGTATCGAGCCCCCTTTCATCCTTTGCTTCCCGGTGTGACGTTGGTGCCGTTCGGGGATGTGGAGGCGCTAAAAAGGGCGGTGTCCCAGGAGACGGCCGCGGTGATCCTTGAGCCGATTCAAGGGGAGGGCGGGGTCCATCCGGCGCCCCGGGGCTACCTGACGGCCGCCAGGGAGATCTGCAACCGCGCCGGGGCACTGTTGATCCTGGACGAGGTGCAGACGGGTCTCGGGAGAACGGGGATGCCGTTTGCGGCGGAACGGGATGGCGTGGTCCCCGATGTGATGTGTCTGGCCAAGGCCCTCGGGGGTGGGGTGATGCCCATTGGCTGTTTCATCGCCAGGCCGGAGGCGGCCCGTGCTTTCTGGGAAGATCCTTTGATTCATACTTCCACCTTTGGGGGGAATCCCCTGGCAGCTGCGGCGGGACTTGCGACCCTGGATTGGCTGCAACGGGAGGATCTGCCCGGGGCGGCGGCAGAAACGGGACGATGGCTCAAAGGCGAGTTTGAGGAGATGGCCAAACGGTATCCGGGCTGGATCCGCGAGGTGCGCGGAGAAGGACTTTTGCTCGGCGTTGAATTTGTCGATGAGGCCCGGGGAGGACTCGTCATGAGCGGGTTGGTGGAGAAGGGTGTTCTCACGGCGTTTACCTTGAATGAGTACCGGGTGGTTCGGGTGGAGCCATCTTTGACGATTGATCGCGGCTTGTTGATCCAGGTGCTGGAAGCGTGGGATGCGGTGCTCGGCTATTGGTACGGGCAGCTAGACCCAGGGGAACTTGAAGCGACGGGGTGGGAACCCGATCGGCAGGTCCTTGGCCCGGACTCGGAAAGTGGAGGCGAATCAAGAGAGACGGCTCGAAACGCGGGGAAGGAGGGGGATGGAAATGCCGGTGGTTCAGGTGAGGGAGTCGTTCGCAGGGCCTTGGCATGAGGTTTTTGACTGGGTGGCGAATTTTGAGCGATACCCCGAATTTGTCCCGGATTTGACCAAAGTGGTGGTCTTGGAACGGGGTGAAGATTGGACCATCAGTCGATGGGAGGCGAAGATTGGAGGGACTCCCCTCGGGTGGACGGAGAGGGATGTGTGGGTGAGGGAGAAAGAGGGCGGGCGCATCGTTTTTGAACAATTGGAAGGGGATTTGAAACGCTTTTCCGGCCACTGGAAAGTGGCTTGTGAGGGCTTAGGATCGACGGCCGAGTTTCGATGTGAATTCGAGATCGGCCTTCCCGGACTTGCGATTATGCTTCACCCCGTAGCCGGACTGAAACTCCGGCAAAGCATGGCAGGGCTGCTTCGGAATCTGAAAATCCGTGTGGAGGCCGCAGAAGATGGAACATCAATTCGCTTTCTTGATTCACCCCTTTGATCGCCGGGACATCACGCGCAAACTTCCTGCCCTGGCCGCTTTGCCCGACCCGACCCTGGACCGGTTACTGCGTCACCTGCCGCCATTACTCGTCGATCGCATCGATGGGGTGACGGGGGCGCAAGGAGTGAAGACGTCGGGGTGGCTTGTGGGCACACCGTTGACCTCCCAGCAACTTTTGGAGCTGCCTTGGCCCGTGGTCTACCGAAAACTCCTTGCGGCCGGGAAAAAGGCGGTCCGACTGGGCGCCAAAGTGTTGGGGTTGGGGGCGTTCACCGCCGTCGCCGGGGACGCCGGGGTCAGTTTAGCCCGCAGACTGCCCATCGCGGTGACGACCGGGAATTCCTACACCGTGGCCATAGCGTTGAAAGCGGCGGACGTGGGGGCGCGGTGGATGGGCTGGGATCCGGACAGGGCGGGGTGGGTGGTGATGGGTGCCACGGGGGGCGTGGGGAGGGTGTCGGTGGAGATCCTTGCCTCCCGGGGTCGGAAGGTGTTCGCCCATGTGCGGGACGATCGCAAGGCGGGCGAGTTTCTGGAGTATTTTCGCCAACGGGGTTTGGAGGGCAGAATTGAGATGGATCATGATGTGCGCCGCATCCTATCCCAGGCGCCGCTGGTGATCACCTGTTCCAGCGCGTTGGAAGCGGTGGTTCAGCCCCAGGATCTGCTTCCGGGTGCGGTGGTTTGCGACGTGGCCCGTCCCAGGGACGTTTCCCGTCAAGTGGCCGATCATCGCCCGGATGTACTCGTGATCGACGGAGGTTTGGTCAAAGTGCCGGGCGGCTACCCGGGGACTTTGGACCTGGGTTTGCCGGCGGATACAGTGTACGCATGCATGGCGGAAACCATGGTCTTGGCCATGGAGGGTCGGCTGGAACACTTTTCTTTGGGCAGAAACCTCACCGCCGACCGGGTTCGGGAGATTGCTGAACTTGCCAAAAAGCACGGGTTTGAGCTCGCCGCTTTTCGAAGTTTTGAGCGTGCCCTGACCCGGGAGGCGGTGGAGAGAATCCGGCGGGAGGCGGACTTCCGTCGGGGCGAGGCTGCCCCGGGACCGGGCGCGGATGGGCGTTTGACCGGGGATCGGCCTGATCCTGTGGGGGTCTAGGGCATAGAGCGGGATTTGGAGGTTCAGGCATTCGCACGCCGGGGGGAACCCAGGGCGGGGCCCGGGCGTTAATCAGCCTCTTCGAGGGTGGACAGCCGGGCCAGAGTTTCGGCGGAGCGGGCGATCTGCCCAAGGGAGGCGGCCAGCTCCTGCACCGCCGCCGCCTGCTCTTGGGTGTGGCGGGTGGACATCTGGATATCCGCGATCATCCGCTCCACGGCCTGTTGGATGTCAGAAAGCTTCCCTTCGATATCTTTGGAGGCGGACTGACTGCGCTGGGCGAGGCGCCGGATCTCATCGGCGACCACGGCGAATCCCCGGCCCTGTTCTCCCGCCCGGGCCGCCTCGATGGCGGCATTGAGACCAAGGAGATTGGACTGGGCGGCGACTTCGTGGATGAATCCAAGAACGGAGGAGGTGACTTGGATTCGTTCCTGGGCGACCATGGCGTTGTTGCTGATATCTGTGTTGGCTGCGGCCACCTCGCTGGCGGTCCGGGATAGGGAATCGGCGTTCGCCGACAGTTGCTCGACTAACGCCGACAGCTCCTGGGCGTGTCCCTGAAGAATATCCTGCCGCTCCGTCAATACGATGACGGTGATAATCCCCACCATTTCTCCAGATTCCTCGAGGATCGGCTCGGCCACGGCGTAGTAGGAGTAGCCGAATTTTTCCTTAGAACGCCGATCGACGACCCGTTGTCGAGCCTGCAAAGCTTGGTAAGTGACGGTGTTGCGATGGGCGCCGAGGGCTTCGCCGGGCTGGAGCGGCATCGGAACCCTCGGGTGCTCGTAGACAGCGGTTATCCGTTCCGTGTCGGTGACCACCACGGTGCAAGGTTCAAGAAAAAGACGCTGAATCAGCGGTGCTGACCGTAAAACAGCATCAAGCGCAGAAGACATGGGCACTTACCTCCGATGAAAGCTTCGTCGGGCGGATCCGATCCATTCCGCCCGTCTAAGCTTCATCACCAGGTCGAGTTGTTCCTTGCAAAAAAATGTGTGAATAGATGATGAGAATTTGGTGAACGACCATCGGCCCCGATAATCTGCTCTTTTCACGGGGCTTTGTGCAGGAGCAGATGCACGGTGCGACCTTCAGAACGGCGCTGTGTGAGCGAAGGAATCACCGGATGGGGAAGGTGGATCCGGTGGCTCCAACTCTGGGTCCGACGATGAAAGAGAGGGGGCTGATCCCGTTCCACCTGGTTATATGTTCGCGCCTGAAGATACACCATCTCCGGTTCCACCCGGATTTCGACTGCATCCGGGTCACACCAGGTGGGAGTTTGCACAATCAGTTCGATGGTTTTTCCACGATCGGACATCTCGTAGCCCGGCATTTCCGGAAAAGACGAGCTTAGAATTGTCCATGGGAACTGGGAGCCCATCCAGCGCATGGGCGGCCACATGATCCGGACCTCCTCCCCGGAAAGGTTTCTTTCTATCAGGGTACGACAGAGACTGTGCAGGAGTGTGGGCGGCTGGTGTCTTTGCCACTGGAAGCCGTTTATAATGAACATGTCGAACCACTGGATTTCCGAAGGAGAGGTGTCCATGAAACTGCAGGGGAAAACCGCGCTGATCACGGGAGCTGGGTCGGGGATGGGCCGGGCGATGGCGGCACTCTTTGCTGCGGAAGGAGCGGCGGTGGCGGTGGTGGACGTGGTGGAGGACCGGGTGCGGGAAGTGGTGGAATCGATCCAGAATCAGGGTGCACAGGTGATCGGGATCACCGCGGATGTATCCAAGCAGGAAGAGATCGACCGCATGGTCGAGACCGCTACCGGTCGCTTTGGACGACTGGATATCCTATGTAACAACGCCGGGGTCATGGATGGCTTTCATCCCGTCGGCGAGGTGAGCGATGAACTATGGGATCGGGTGATGGGCATTAATCTGGAGGGGCCCTTTCGAACCTGTCGCTTGGTGGTGCCGATGATGGTCAAGCAGGGCGGAGGCGTCATCGTCAACACCGCTTCAGTAGGTGGGCTGTTCGGTGGCCGGGCCGGGACGGCCTATACCGTCTCTAAACACGGGCTGATCGGACTTACGAAAAGTATCGCCTGGTACTATCACGATCAAGGGATCCGATGTAATGCGATTTGTCCGGGGGGCATTGAGACGGCCATCGGAGCGGGGCCCAACCCCAGCGAGATCGGATTTTCCTATGTGCAACGCGGTCTCGCGACGTCCCCGCCGCCCGGATCTCCTGAAGATGTGGCCCATCTCGCCCTTTTTCTGGTGTCCGACGATTCCAAGTATATCAACGGGGCGACAGTGGTGATCGACGGCGGATGGACGACCTATTGAACAGATCGCCCGCCCATTCCCCTTTTTGGGCGTGAATCGGCCCGGTCCCCCGCTGACAAAGCCGGACCGGGCCAGGCGATTGACTCCCGTTCAATGACCCCTGTTATCCTTTAGATGAGGTTCCAAACCAGTGCTTGAGGAACAAACGCAGCACCCGAATTCCCGTTTGCATCTCCGGCTCTTTCAGCATCCCCAAAAGGCCCATGGCGCCGATTCGGGCCGCCGGAGTCCGGGCGTCCTCGGCCATTGCCAGGTTCAGGGCCGTTTCCACCCGGTCCAGAGTTTCTACCCCTCGTAGCATTTTCTGAGTGACCAACTCCAAGGTCGGTTCGGTCATGGCGTCGGTGAGAATTCCCGCCGTCTCTGCCAAGTCGAGCAGCTTGTTGAGGGAACCGTTTTTCTCCATCTGCACGATGCGGTCCAGCAGTCTTCCCAGGGATTCCGAGGCTGCCAGGAGTTTGTCCAGCAGTCCCGGGAGGCGGGAATCGGATAGGACGTCGAGTAACACTGACGCCTTTTCCAACTTCTCGGTCATGTGATCGATGGTTTCATCGGTCATGGCGTCCGCCGCCATATGGGCCAGGGTTAACGCCGTATCCAGGGTGCCTAGTTTGGCCAACAGCCCTTCGACGGCTGCCACGCGGTCTTCGGTCAGTTGGAGTTCGGCCAGGGAGCGGTTTGGCTGATCCAGTTGCGCTTCCACCTGTGCTTCCTCCTTCCGCCTCACATAATCCCCTGCAGGTTGACCCAATGCATATTATTGTACGACAATTTCGCCCAATGAACAGGTTTCGACGGTGTGACCGGGCTGGGCGGGTTGGCATAATCAAAGGCGATATAGGTGGCCTTATCCAGGCCGGTCTCGATGAAGCAGAACACTTTACCGTGGTACAGCCGTTCACCGGGTCCGCCCCGGATCCGGTCCACCAGATTGGCGGCCAGAATCTCCGATTCGAAATGGGCCACAGACCCTGCTTTCGAAATGGGCAAGTTGGTGGCGTCACCGATGACGAAAATGTCCGCCTGATCCGCCAGATTCAGACGATTGCGATCGGTGGGCATCCAGCCTTCCTCATCGGAGAACCCGCTCTTCTGGGAGAAAGTCGACCCTTTATGAGGCGGGATGACAACCAACAAGTCGAAGGGGATGCGCCGTCCGTCGATGGAGACGAGTTCCTTTTTCTTCGTGTCGACCTCCTCCATCAGGAAGAAGGTCTCGATATGCACGCCTCGGGACTCAAACTCCCGCTGGGCCATGTTCGCCACCGACTCGGTGCCATAGGGTCGGGCGAGGGGATAACAGTAGGTAATGTCCGTTTTGTCACGGATTCCTTTTTTCCGGGCCCAGTCTTCGAACATCATCGTGAACTCCAGGGGTGCCACCGGGCACTTGTGCGGCAGTCCGACTGCAATGACCACTTTCCCGCCCCGGAAGGTGTCCATGGCCTGTTGAAGCTTCAGTGCTCCGTCCACCGTATAGAAAATGTGTCCCGCCTCCAGCAGCCCTGGAATCTGGTCGGGCTGAGGATGAGACCCGGTGGCGATGACGGCGTAATCATAGGGAAAGCGTTGTCCTCCGTCGGTGGTGACCACTTTGCGCTCCGCGTCGATGTGCACCGCCTCGCCAAAAATCAGCCTCACCGAGGGATGCAAGACATCTTTGACTTTGCGCATGAGTTCTTCCGGCTTTTTCAAACGGAACGGGATATACAGCAGGCCCGGTTGATACAGGTGATCTTCTTTGTTGCTGATGACCGTGACCCGAAGTTCTCCGCCGGCAATCTCCGGGGCCGCATCCCGGGCTAAGCGGTTGGCGAGCATCGTTCCCGCAGTGCCACCGCCCACGATAACAACCTCTTTCATCCTGTGCACCTCCTGCGTCCTATGGATTTCAAGCCACTTCCAGTCCGTGTACTCCCGGCGGCGCCTTTCTACTTCATCTGGACTCGAATGCGCCAGTAAGTGCCCGTCGGGTCGTTCACCTCTTCACTTCCCAAAAATGTGTGCCCCATCTTTTCTGCCCACTGCGGTACGTCTTTGAGGGATCCCTTGTCATTGCTCCACAACTCCACCACTTCACCGGAGGTGGTGTGTTTCGATTTCTTGATTAACTCCATCAACGGTCCGGGACAAAACGCCCCTCGGGCATCGATTACAACTGCTTGCTGCGCCATCCTTCAGCCTCCCGTTCACAAAAATGTAACGCGTGTGTCTTTATCGTATCGAAAAAGAAAAGAAGCGATAATAGGGGAATCCCCTCATTTCACCGAAAGGACAAAAGGCAGACACAATTAGGGAAATTCCCTGATAGAGAACTTTGACCGGGAGCTGCTACACTGAAGCCAATCTAAGCTCTCCAGGGAGGGTTGCCCATGGTTTTCTCCATCAGCACCGATGAATTGTATCGACGAATCGAACAGGGAGAACCGATATTTATCCTGGATGTTCGGAATACTGATGAATATTCAAACTGGAAAATCGAAGGTCGCAATGTACAATCCATCAATGTTCCCTACTTTGACTTCATGGAAGATGAAGACAAAGCGGTCTCCCAGGTTCCAAAGGACAAGGATCTCGTGGTGATCTGCGCTCATCAAGGATCCTCCGCCTATGTGGCGGACGTCCTCGACCGCCGGGGATACCGGGCTGTATACGTGCAGGGAGGCATGGCGGCCTGGGGGAATACCTATCACGTCGTGCCGGTGGTGGAAGAACCGGATTGGACACTTTTGCAGATTAATCGGGTTGGCAAAGGCTGTCTGTCCTATTTCATGTTCTCGAAAGGCGAGGCGGTGGTGGTGGAGCCACTGCGCAATGTTAATCTTTACACCGAGTTGGCAGAGAAATACGGAGTAACGATCCGGCATATTCTGGATTCCCATATGCACGCCGATCACATTTCCACCGGCCCGGAGCTGGCGGCTCGAACCGGGGCGACGTATTACCTGAACTCTTCCGAAGGCTCGAAGGTCCGTTTTGAGCCCCTCGAGAAATATGAAAAATTGCAATCCGGAAATATCGAAGTGGAGGTCTTGGTGGTGAAAACGCCGGGGCACACCCCGGGAAGCCTCTCCTTCTTTGTCAACCAGAAATATCTCCTGTCCGGGGATACGATCTTTGTCGGCGGACTCGGGCGGCCAGATTTGGGCGGCAAGGCCCGGGAATGGGCGGAAGATCTTTATGATACGGTATTCGGCAAGGTGGCGGCGCTTGCCGATGATGTGATCGTCTTGCCTTCCCATTACGCGAGCTTTGCCGAACTGAACGACAAAGGGGTCGTGGCCGACACCCTCGGCAATATCCGGAGCCGAAACGAAATTATGCACTTGGCCGACCGCCAGCGTTTCATTGAAACGGTGGTGGAGTCGGACAGTGCCCTGAAACCGCCGAATTATCTGGACGTCCTCGCCATTAACCGGGGGGACTTCCAGGTTGACGCGGCCCGGGCCGACGAACTGGAGATGGGTCCCAATCGGTGTGCAGCTCATCACGCCGCCGCTTCTTGACCGGTTTCTTCCCCGGGCCTGCCGGCCCGGGTCCGGGGGACAAGGAAACCTGCGGGAAGTTTGTCATTCCCTCGGCCGCAAGGCGGGCCGAGCTCAAAAGAGTGCAGAGCAGAAAGTTTTTCTGCCTTGCACTCTTTTTGTATGCTGGGCACAATGGGGATGAAGGGCAGAGGAGGGCAGAGGATGGCAGAAGAGCCGTTTCGCGCATTGGTGGACGGCATGAAAGAAGGCGTTATCGTCATGGATCGGGATCGCACGATTCACTACATGAACCCAGCCGCCGAGGTGTTGACGGGATGGCGGGTTGGAGAGCGGGCTCCGTATTGCGCCTATTGTACGGCGCGGTCGGTGCTGCCCGGGGAGGAGCGATGTCTGCTTGCCCAGAACCAGTCCCTCCCATATTTTGAGTCGGAAATGGCCGTCTACCGAGGGAAACACCGGTCTTTTCAGATGAGTTTGGCGCCGATGTCCGATCCGGGGGAAGAAGGCCGGCTGGTTCTTCTGATCCGCACGGTCTTGCCCAAAGAGGAGGATCACAAGTGGAGGCTTTCCCAGCTGTTACTCCGGGAGACGATTGCAGCCCAGGAAGCAGAGAGGCGACGCATTGCCCGGGAGCTGCACGACAACGTTTCACAAAAGCTGTTTAGCGCCTACCTGGCGACTCACGGCATCCGAATGCGGCTCACGGACCCAGAGCTGGCCGAGTACTGCCGTAACGTGGCGGAAACCCTCCAGGAAGTCATGGAAGACGTCAAAGCCGTGTCCCGAAGCCTGCACCCCGCTACGTTGGATCTGCTGGGGATCGTACCCACAGTCCGGGCCTTCTGCCGTCAATGGTCGAGTCACACTTTGCGATGCGATTTTGACACCAATATCCCGGACGATCGGCGGTATGCCCCGGACCTTGAACTGAATGTGTATCGAATCATTCAGGAGGCAACGGTGAATGCGGTGAAACACGCCGATTGTACCAAACTGGATGTGAAACTGATGGAAGATGACCACCGGCTTCTCGTGCAGGTGACGGACAATGGCAAGGGTTTGAGGCTGCCCGCCAAGGAAGGCCTCGGTATTCGCCATATGCGGGAGCGGGCCCAGGTATTGGGCGGGGTATTCTGTCTGACCTCCGAACTGGGGCGAGGAACGACGGTGCAATGTACAGTGCCTCTCAGGGGGGATGGATGGTGAGTGAGCGGCGGATCCGGGTACTCATTGTCGACGACCATTCCATTGTACGCCGGGGCATCGCGTTCATGTTGTCCACCCAGCCGGACATGGAGGTGGTGGGCGAGGCGGCGGACGGCCGGGAGGCAGTCCAGAAGGTGTTGGCGTTAAAGCCTCACGTGGTTCTGATGGATCTTTCCATGCCCCAGGGTTTGGACGGGATCGCGGCCACCGAGGAGATCAAAGATCAGTTTCCCGAGGTCAAAGTGATCGTTTTAACGATGTATGACGAAGACGTGTACCTTTGCCGGTTGTTGCGCAACGGGGTGGAAGGCTTCCTCCTGAAACAAACCGCCGGGGAAAATCTGATTCAAGCGATCCGCCAAGTGATGAACGGTGATTATTGGTTTGAGAGCGAATTGCCGAAAGAGATCGTGGACGAGATGAAACAGCGCCCCGAGCCGGAGAACTGCGACGAGGACGCCGTCATCCTGACGGAGCGGGAGCGGGAGGTGCTGGTGTTTCTCGCCCGGGGGTATCAAAACCGGGAAGTGGCCAAGGAACTGAACATCAGTGTGAAAACGGTGGAAAACCATAAAGCAAACATGATGCGCAAGCTGGGCGTCTCCACGGTGCGGGAAGTGATCGAATACGGCCGCCGGAATCGGCTGCTCGATCTATACCGATGAAGGAGGTTCGTAGATTCCGAACTGCTCCCAAAGATCCTCCATCTCGTGCAGAATTTCCGCTGTCTGTTTGGATAGGCGATTTGACACAGCGCGGAGTAATCCCGTCAGAAAGGATAGGGGCGCGACGAAAGAGTCCATGTGGGAGGGAATGCCTGTGGGCGTGAAAAAAGACTCGTCGGCCAGAGGCGCGAGGGGAGACGAAGGATAATCCGTTATCGCCATGATCCACGTTCCTCTTTTTTTTGCGTACCGCAGGTGTTCCACCGTCCAGTGGGCGTAACGGGAGAACCCAATGCCCACCATCACATCACCAGGTCCAAAGCGCTGTAAAAGGTCGATCATTCGCGGGTCTCCAGTAAATAACACCACGTCTTTTCCCAAAAGATGAAGGTAAAATTGCAAGAATTGCCCAAGGGAAACGGTGCTCCGAGCGCAGACGATTCCAATCCGCGAGGCGGAGATCAGCCGTTCCCTGGCCCGAAAAAAGGTTTCTACGTCCAACCTTTCGATCATTAGAGCGATGTTCTGGGCACTTATCTTCTTCTGTGTGATGTTTGGGATTGCCCTGGTGGGCTTGGGGGAACGGGGCCGTCCGTTTGTCAGTCTTATGGAAATCGTATCTCAAGCTTCGTTCCGCTTGGTCAACCTGGTGATGACCGTGGCGCCCATCGGCGTGTTTGCCCTGATGGCGGCTACCATCGGAACTTACGGGGTACAGTTGGTGATCCCCCTGTTGCGGCTGATCGGAACGGCCTATGTGGCGCTGGCCATTGTGGTGTTTGTGATTTTTCCGATCGTTGCGTGGTTTTTGCGAATCCGTATCATTGAAGTCTACAAAATGGTTTGGGATCTCATGATCATCGGGGCGTCGACCGGCAGCACAGAAACCGTGGTGCCGCAGTTGATGGATCGACTGGAGCGATTTGGTGCGCCCAAGTCCATTACTTCTTTTGTCATCCCGGCGGGATTGCCGCTCAATTCTGATGGGACGACTCTATATCTCACGATCGCTGCACCTGTTATCGCTCAGTTGTTCGGAATTCATATGACGTTTTGGCATCAGGTGATGATGATCTTGTTCTTCATCGTGACCAGTAAAGGGGTGGCCGCGGTTCCCTCGTCGTCCATGGTGATTTTGTTGGCTACGGCGACGGCGGTGGGTTTGCCCGCAGAAGGGGTGGCGCTGATCCTAGGGGTCGATCGGGTGATCGACATGGCGCGGACGGCGGTGAATGTCATGGGCCATGTTTTTTCCTCGACGGTGGTGGCTCGTTGGGAAGGCGTGTTTGGGCAGAAGGATCCGGAAGTCACGGTGCAGTCGAGCACCCGGGAAGAAGCAGAGCCCGTGTAAGGGTGGCTTTGGAGAGGGATTAACTCTGGTGCTGTCGAGCAGGTTTCTTGTTTCGATGTCGACGGGACCATAAGGTTGTCCCGCCTGTGTAGAGTAAAAATAGCCCAGCGACGATCCAAAAGAGTGCGTCTGGGCCGAATATACTCATGACGAAGGTTCCGCCCATGGGCCCGGCGACCATACCGGCGCCAAAATGGATAACGGCCAACCGATTGGCCCGTGGGAGCTCCCGCCCGTCGACTAGATCCTGAAGGTATGCCAGGCTCAGGCTGAACAGCGAGCCGGCGGCGGCTCCGGCCAGACCGAACCCCAGGGAGAAACCCGCTGTTGAAGACGCGTAGGCGGTGGTGATCAGCAGGGCGGCGCCAACGGCGCTGCAAACGATGAGAGTCTTTCCGCGGCCGAACCGGTCGCTCCACCACCCGAGAGGCATTTGAAAGATCAAGCTACCGATCACGAACAACGACAGCGCCAAAGAGACCCCGGATAAGCTCCATCCCCGGGAGGCTGCATACAACGGGAGACCCGCGTTAAAAGCCGATTCCATAAATCCGAACGCAAAGGGCAAGGCCAAGGCGGGAAGGGCTGAGCGATACAGGCCCGGCACCCCACACAATCGGGTACGCCCGCTCATCAAGGACGGTTCATGGGGGAGTGGATCCGGACGCACATCTTGGATGCGGAGGATGGGTACTCCAGCTGCCAACAGTACGCCAGCGGCGAACAAAAAAGGGACGGGTTCTCCCCACAGGAGGGTGTTGACCCCGAGGGGCCCCACGGCGAACCCAACTCCCGTGGAGAACCCGTACAGTGCCATCTGCCTCCCCCTGCGGGCGGGATCCGCCAAAAGTCCTAACCAAGTTTGGGTGCCGTAATGGACAGCTCCAAGCGCCGTCCCCAAAACAAACCGCAGAACCAACCAAACTGAAGCCTCTTGGAACGTCGGAAACAAGAGGGCAGACAGTGCGGCGGCCCCGAGGCCGGCGCACACCGTCATCCGAAATCCGATCCGGCGGGCCACTCGCTCCATGAACAGCATGGAAAAGAGCAACCCGGCATAAATGGTGACCGTGGCTGCCGCCCCTGTCGCAGTTCCTCGGGCTGCTTCCAGAGCGTTGCCAGTGCCCTGTGGATCTAGAGCGGCCAGTAGGGGGCTCGCAACTGCTCACATAAACCTTAATGAAGATTGATATTCCTCATCATTTTGTGTAATATTATCTCATGAAGGTTTCCATTGGTAGAGCCGCCAAAGAGTTGGGAGTTGCCCCGGAGACCCTTCGCCGCTGGGAAGCGGAAGGGAAAATCCGGGTGGAGCGGACACCCGGAGGTCACCGTCGGTATGACCTGGCCAGTCTTCGCGGATGGGCCCGCAAGGAACCGGAACCGAAAGAGCGGATCACTCTCGCCTATGCCCGGGTCTCCAGTCACGACCAGAAGGGGGATTTGGAACGGCAAGTGGAGTTGCTGGAGACGTTCTGCGCCGCAAACGGGTGGCGGTTTGAGGTGGTCCGCGACTTGGGTTCCGGGCTCAACTACAACAAAAGGGGCCTGCGGGAACTCATTCGCCGGATCTGTTCCGGGGAGGTGGGCCGGTTGGTGGTCACCCACAAGGACCGCCTGCTTCGGTTCGGGTCGGAGTTGGTCTTCTCCTTGTGCGAGCATTTCGGAACGGAGGTGGTCATCATCAATGCCTCGGAAGAGGCGACCTTCGAGGAAGAGTTGGTGCAGGACGTGCTGGAGATCATCACGGTGTTTTCGGCCCGGCTGTACGGGAGCCGGAGCCGGAAGAACCGGGACATCCTGAAGACGTTGAAGGAGGCAGCCGATGCGATTTGCCCTGAAAATGCGCCTGGAAGTGGGTGAACACACCGCGGCGGTGCTGGACGGGCAGTCGCGGATCGCCAACTGGCTGTACAATCACCTGCTCGAAGAGGCGAACACCTTGCGGGAGAAGTTCCGGAGCACCCAGGCCCCGGAAGCGGCCAGGGTGCTGTACACCAAGCGGGGCCTGCGCAACCGGATTCCGATGCTGAAGAAGGAATATCCGTTCCTGCGGACGGTGTATTCGTCGGTGCTGAAGAACGCGGCCCTGCGGCTGAGCGGAGCGATCCGGAAATACCAGAAGGCCCGTCGCGAAAAGGGGGCGAAGAAGGTCGGCTGGCCGAAGTTCCGGTCGTGGAAGCGGGAGTGGTTTTCGTTGCAATACGACGAGCCCTGGAAGGGCTTCGGACTGGAGTACGGGACTTTGCGGTTATCCCTGGGGAAAGTCCTGGACGAAAAGACAGGCAAGGAGAAGCAAGCCCAGGTGACCGCCCGTCTGGCGGAACCCTTGCCCGATTGGTTCGAACCGGGAATGGTTCGCCAGCTTCGGATCGTCAAGGAAGGGAAGCTGTTCTACGCGGTGTTCACGGTGGAGAGGCCTGTACCGGCCCGGCGGCCTGTGGGACGGGTGATCGCGATTGACCCGAACCACAAGAACCTGGGCTACGGAGTGGGGACCGACGGGGTGGCGACGGAAATCCAAAACCCGTGGTTTCTCAAGATTCTGGACCGGCGGATTGACGAGGTAAAGTCTCTTCGGGACCGGTGCAAGAGGAAGTCGGTTCGGGTGGTACGGGAAGACGGATCGGAGGTGTGGTTGCCGTCGCGAAGGTGGAAGAAGCTGAACGAGCGGCTGGAAGAGCTGTGGCGGGTGCGCCGAGAGCAGACGAAGGTGTACCTGTGGACGGTGGCCAACCGGTTGTACCGGGAGTATGACGGGGTGTATGTGGGGAATTACACGCCGCACGGCGGGGGGATCAGCACAGGAATGCGCCGGGCGATGAACAACCAGTCGCTTATTGGTCGGTTCAAAGAGGCCCTGGAGTGGGTGGCGACCCGGTCGGGCAAGGTGTACGGGGAGTGGGACGAAGACGGGTCGACCCGGACGTGTTGCCAGTGCCACTACAAAGTGCCGGTCGGGATTCCTCCGGAGGTTCGGGAGTGGACCTGTCCGGAGTGCGGGACGTACCACATCCGGGACGAGAATTCATCGATCAACGGGCTTAAGCAAGTGCTTGAAAAGCTAGAGGTGCCTGGCTCGGGCCGTCTGGGAGGCAAGATTGCCGTATGCACCAGGCGGGCTTGGCGGTTCGACGGTCTAGGGATCCAAGAGATTTCGGGGGCCGCCGGCGGGCGGGTGAGTTGATCACGCCGCCAGCCGCCAAGAAATCAAATGAGGGACATGACAGTCCTGAACCCAGATCCTGCGCAAAAAGAGATTTGTGTAGGTTTGGGAGAGCGGATGAGCATTCCTTGGCTTGTGGTCGCTGCACCCACCGCCGTCGTAATCGACCAGAATGCGCGGTGATTCTGTAAATCGCGGGGATGAGATTCTTTGAGCGGGTCATTTCGGATCCGTTTCGACATGGCTGTCCTCCTTGGAGCGCGTTGAGGTGAGAGAGTTTAATAACATACAAAATCCCACATCCTCAAAAGACGTGGGACCTGCCTGTCTTTACGGAATTACGATTTGGCTGGATCTTAATTCCATCGATGAAGTTGAATCTCGTTCATTATGCCATGAGATGCATAGATGAAGCAATACTAGCGAAAAAAGGGGAGCCCCAGGTGAATGTCCCTTCTCCTATGTCTATTACTCATTGAATGTCGCGACCTTTCGCAGAGGACGCAAAGGCCATTGGGCGGTTGGATGGCTGTGCAGGTGCATCAAGAGGGAGTATCGTTGAATCGGTACGTGCTGCACAAGCTAAGCCCGTGAATATTGGCGTACCACGATGAGAAAAAAACTGGGGAAACCGGGGTTTTGTTATCCTCCAAACACACTAGACTCGTGCAATTGCCCCAGGCACAAGGCAGATTGGGAATCACAAGGTTGGAGGCTCTTTTGCTAAATGAAACAAGGCTTTCGGGGATGTTCACGATGAGTGGTGGGCCGTGAGGGAATCGAACCCCCAACCATCCGATTAAGAGTCGGGTGCTCTACCAATTGAGCTAACGGCCCGAGGTGGTGACCCTAATGGGATTCGAACCCATGTTACCGCCGTGAGAGGGCGGCGTCCTAAACCACTAGACGATAGGGCCGACAATGGCTGCGGGACTAGGACTCGAACCTAGACTACCTGATCCAGAGTCAGGCGTGCTACCATTGCACCATCCCGCACTGTGCTTGACACGTTCTTCATTATAATCTCCGGAGCCCGTTTTCGTCAACCCCTGGAGCACAACGAATTTTGTACGTGTATCACTGCTCTCTTCCTATCAGAGAAGGGTCGTGCCACAGGGACGGCGTCCCTCTGCGGCGCGACCCCGGTCTTCACAATTAAAGCCCAGTTGGGGTGGTGGAATGGGTCGTTTGACTTCGCAGATATTGAATGGCTTGGGCGAGACGGTCAAGGGTTGCCTCGCGTCCCAACAGTGCCATCACCTCAAACAGTCCCGGCCCCACGGTTCGTCCGGTCAAAGCGAGGCGGGTCGGGTGGATCAACTCTCCGCCCTTGATCCCCCGCTTAGCAATGAGGTCGCGGTAAAGGGTCTCCAATGTCGCCGTGTCCCACGATTCAGCCCCTTCTAAGACCTTGCGGGCCTCTTGCAAGAGGTCGGCCGTCTCCGGCCGCTGCAAATGTTTACGCACTCCTTTTGGATCGTACTCGGTAACCGGCCGATAAAAGTACGAGACCGCATCCACCGCCTCGACCAACGTGTGCACCCGCTCGCGCACCGCATCCAGGCGGGCTTGAGCGGCCTGGATTTCAGCCTCGGTGGCCGTCGGTGAAACGAAGCCCGCCTCCTCGAAAAATGGTCGGGCATACTCCCACACTTTATCTAAGGGCATTGTCCGAAGATAGTGGCCGTTGATCCATTCCAGTTTGCGAATGTCATAGACGGCCGCGTGTTTCACTATCCGATCGATGGAAAAGCGCGCCACCGCCTTGTCCAAACTGATGATCTCTTCCTCGTCCCCGGGGGACCACCCCAGAAGTAGGCAGTAATTCACCAAAGCCTGAGGGAGAAACCCGAGGCTGCGAAATTCATCCACCGACGTGGCCCCGTGGCGCTTGCTCAGTTTGGTCCGGTCCGGGGCTAGGATCATGGGCACGTGGGCAAAGGCCGGCACTCGACCGTCCAAAAGTTGAAATAGCACCACGTGGCGCGGCGTGTTCGACAGGTGCTCTTCTGCCCGGATCACATGGGTGATCCCCATCTCCAGATCGTCCACCACTGTGGCAAAATGATACGTAGGCCACCCGTCGCTCTTGAAAATGACAAAATCGTCCAGTTGATCGGGCGCAAATTCCACTCGCCCCCGGACCAGGTCGTCGACGACCACCGGCTGATCCTGATCGACCCGTAGACGGTATACCGGCCGCTGGCCGGCCGCTTCCCGGGCAGCTCGCTCCTCGGGCGCTAGGTGGCGGCAGGTCCCCGGGTACCGCGGCGTTCGCCCTTCCTTTAGGGCGGACTCCCGGGCTGCCTTCAGCTCCTCGGCAGAACAATAACAGGGATACGCGAGCCCCCGCTGGATCAAGTTGTCCAGATGTCGCCGATAGATCTCCAGCCTTTGGGACTGTCGATAAGGACCAAATGCTCCGCCCTCCTCGATCCCTTCGTCAAAAGAGAGCCCGAGCCACCGAAAACCTTCCAGAATCTGGCGCAAGTGAACTTCGGAGGATCGGGCCAAATCCGTATCGTCGATGCGCAACACCATCCGCCCCCCGGTGTGTCGGGCGAACAGCCAGTTCAACAACGCCGTGCGAACCCCCCCGAGATGCAAGGCCCCGGTGGGACTCGGGGCGAATCTCACACGTACACTGCCGTCAGTCATCGTCACAAACTCCCTCCGCAATGATCACCCGTTGCATCCGATCAAATCCTCTTCCCATGATAGATGTTTGGGCCGGGAAAAGGCAAGTCCGGGCGGTCAGAGCCAGGTTGAGAGGTTTTGCCGATTCCGGGGGCGATGCGGTATCATGATTCTATGAAATACAAGTCGAGTCCGAATCGCGTGGACTTTAGAAGAAAATGCATCATTGTTCGGATTCTTGCCAACTGAAAGGAGTGAAACGGTGGATGAACGTGTCCGGCGCCATCCATGACCTGCGCGCCCTGCTGGCTGACCCGGACCGAGTCACGGTGAACGAAACAATCTTGGAGCACCATAGTCACGATCTGACTTATCACGCCCCCCATCTTCCGGAAGCGGTGGTATTTCCCACCGACACCCAGGAGGTGAGCCGCATTGTACGATTTGCCAATGAAAACGGGATTCCTGTGGTACCCTTTGGGGTTGGCAGCAGCCTGGAAGGGCACGTCATCCCCGTTCGGGGCGGCATCACGTTGGATTTGAGCCGAATGAATCAAATTCTGGAGATCCGGCCCCAGGACTTTCTCGTCCGCGTCCAGCCCGGAGTCACCCGAAGCCAACTCAACCAAGCCTTGCGGAGGCACGGATTATTTTTCCCCGTTGATCCGGGGGCGGATGCCACCCTCGGTGGCATGGCCGCCACCAACGCCAGTGGAACCAACGCGGTGCGCTACGGGGCGATGCGGGGGCAGGTGTTGGGCCTGGAGGTGGTGCTTCCGGACGGGCGGATCATTCACACCGGGGGACTGTCGGTCAAGTCTTCGGCAGGGTATTATTTAACTGGGTTGTTCGTCGGCTCGGAAGGAACCTTGGGCGTGATTACCGAGGTGATTTTGCGCGTCTACGGCATCCCGGAGCATACGGCGGCGGCCAGGGCCGTGTTTCCGGATGTCGAGTCGGCCGGACGAGCGGCGGTGGCTCTGATTGGATCGGGGATGACGGTGGGGCGGGTGGAGCTGGTGGATGCCAAAACCATCGTGGCGGTGAATCGCTTCAAAGGCACCGATTACCTGGAAAGTCCGACCCTGTTTCTCGAATTTGGCGGCGGACGAAAGGCGGTAGAAGAAGATATCCGCCTGGCTGAAGAGTTGGTGAATAGTGAGGGTTGCCAGACCTTTGTCTATGAACACGACCCCGAGGCGGTGGCTAAGCTTTGGGAGGCCCGCCATCACGCGGCGTTGGCGCTGATGGCAATGGCGCCGGGGAAAAAGATGATGACCACCGATGTCTGTGTCCCCATTTCCCATCTGCCGGGTGCTTTGCATGCGGCTCGCGAGTTGATGGAGACGCGGGGGATGGATGGATTTATTCTCGGGCACGTGGGGGATGGCAATTATCACGCCGGGTTCGCTGTAGATGCTGACAACCCCGAAGACATCGCCCGGGCGGAAGAGGTGAATGCCGCGATTGTGCGCTATGCCTTGGAGCGGGGTGGAACCTGCACTGGAGAACACGGGGTCGGTATGGGGAAACGCAAGTATTTGCCGGAAGAGCATGGAGAGGCGGTTGAACTGATGCGGGGAATCAAGGCGTTGATCGATCCCAAAGGGATTATGAATCCCGGCAAGGTGATTCCAGACTGATGAGCGGTGCGCCGACCGGGATGTGCCGACGGACCCGCTCGGCCGGGGTCCACGAAAGGGGAGAAGAGGATGGAAGTGTATCGGGCGGACGAGCCCAAACCGCTGTATCGGGTGCTCGATGAAGAAGGTTCACCCGTGGGACCTGTACCGGATCTCGCGGAAGACCGGCTTGTCGGGATGTATCGGGGGATGGTCCTTGCTCGCACCTTTGACGAACGCGCTTTGAATCTGCAGCGGCAGGGACGGATCGGGACGTATGCGCCCTTTAGCGGTCAGGAGGCGGCCCAGATCGGCAGTTTCGCGGTCCTAGAAAAGGACGACTGGGTGTTTCCGAGCTATCGCGAACTGGCCGGGCTGATTTATCACGGATTGCCCATGGAGCGGGCGTTGCTTTACAGCATGGGTCATCCGGACGGGGCCAAGGTGCCGGAGGATTCTCGCATGTTTCCCGTGCAGATCGTCATTGCCTCGCAACTCCTCCACGCCGTGGGGGCGGGATGGGCCTGCCGCCTGAAGGGCGAGCGGAGCGTTGCCGTTTCGTATTTTGGCGATGGCGCGACCTCCGAAGGGGATTTTCATGAAGCGCTGAACCTCGCCTCGGTGTTCAGTGTGCCGGTGGTTTTCTTTTGTCAGAACAATGGGTGGGCGATCAGTGTCCCCGTGTCTCATCAAATGAGGTCGGCGACTGTGGCGCAACGGGCGGTGGCGTACGGGATCGAAGGGATTCGCGTGGACGGAAACGATGTTCTGGCCGTCTATGAAGGGATGCTCCGGGCTGTAGATCGGGCCCGGGCCGGGGAGGGGCCGACCTTGGTTGAGGCGGTGACCTACCGGTTGGGACCACACACCACAGCGGACGACCCCACCCGATACCGGGATGAAGAGGAGCTGAAAAGGTGGCGGGAACAGCGGGATCCCATCGTGCGATTCCGGAAGTTTCTTGAAAAACGGGGGATCTGGTCCGAAGAGCAGGAGCGCACTGAGTGGGAGCGAGCAAGGCGCATGGTGGACGAGGCGGTGGTTCGGGCGGAGTCTTATCCTAAAGCGGATCCATCTTTCGCTTTTGAGCACGTATACGCCTTGATGACCCCCGACCTGTCCAACCAGAGGGACGAGTGGAGGGCCCGCGCCTCCCGGAGGGAGGGAATGCAATGAGAGAGATGACGATGATCCAGGCCATTCACGAGGCGATGAAGATGGCCTTGGAGAGCGACGATCGGGTGATGGTGCTCGGGGAAGACGTCGGGAAGAATGGCGGAGTGTTTCGGGCCACCGAGGGGCTTCAGGCCCACTTCGGGCCGGATCGGGTGGTGGACACCCCCTTGGCGGAGTCGGCGATTGTGGGGGCGGCCGTCGGGCTGGCCGTGGCGGGGATGCGGCCGATCGCGGAGATTCAATTTCTGGGATTCATCTATGAGGCGATGGACCAAATCGCCGGTCAGGCGGCGCGAATCCGTTTTCGCTCCGGGGGGCAGTATTCGGCGCCGATAGTGATTCGAGCGCCTTTTGGCGGGGGCGTGCGAACCCCAGAGTTGCATTCGGACAGTTTGGAGGCTTTGTTTTTGCACACGCCGGGCCTCAAAGTGGTCATGCCCAGCAATCCCCGGGATGCGAAGGGGCTGCTTCTGGCGGCGGTTCGCGATCCGGATCCCGTCTTGTACCTGGAGCCGCTAAAACTGTACCGGGCCTTTCGCGGAGAAGTTCCTGAACAGTGGTACGAGGTGCCTATCGGCCGGGCCCAGGTGGTGATCCCGGGGCAGGACGTGACCGTTATTGCTTGGGGCCCCACGGTCCCCGTGGCGGTGCGGGCGGCCCGGTCGGCCCAGGAGGCTTGGGGCCATTCCTGTGAGGTGATCGATCTGCGCACGATAGCGCCCATGGACACGGAAACCCTGGTGGCTTCGGTGGAGAAAACGGGGCGGGTGGTCGTGGTTCACGAAGCTGTGCGCAGCGGCGGGGTGGGGGCAGAAGTGGCGGCGCGGCTGGCGGAGAGCGCGTTTCTTTCCTTGGCGGCGCCGATGGTTCGAGTGACGGGTTATGACACTCCATATCCGCCCCCGGCCATTGAGGACGCCTGGTTGCCGAGCGTTGATCGGGTCGTGGAAGCGATTCACCGCGTTGCAGCATTTTAAGACCGTCCAAAGGTTTCTTCGGCTTTGGGAATGGAGGTTGCCATGCTTTACCAGTGGAGATTGCCCGATGTGGGGGAAGGGATTCACGAGGCGGAAATCGTTCGTTGGCGAGTGCAGCCCGGTGAGGTGGTCACCGAGGATCAGGTGCTGCTCGAGGTCCAGACTGACAAGGCGACGGTGGAGATCCCAAGCCCAGTTGCGGGAAAGGTCGTGGAGGTACATGGGGACGAAGGACAGGTGGTGCCTGTCGGAACGGTGTTGGTGGAGATCGAGACCGAGGAGGGACAAGTGCCGGGACTGAGAGGGGTTGCGGCGGCCAACGGCATGGCGGCGGGATCTGCTACCAGTGGCGTTGTGGGCCGGGAATCGGAGCGGCAGGTGCCGCCGGGCAGTCCGGGTACTGGCAATGGATTTCAGCGAGCCAAGGCGGCCCCGGTGGTGAGGCGGCTCGCCCGGGAACTCGGGATCGATATCAATCAGGTACCCGGGACGGGCCCGGGGGGCCGAGTTCTGGAGGAGGACGTGCGGGCCTTTGCCGCCCGGGGAGGTGACCGGGATCTGGGGGTCGGCACTCCCGGCCCGGAGGTTCAGGTTGGGGAAGGTAGTCCGGAGACGGGCGCTCAAACGTTGTCCACTGCGGAACCGAAGGGACAAGAGGCCGTCTCCCCAGTTGGCGCCCGGGAAGCAGAGGGTTCCTTCGCTCCAGGGCAAGACGCGGACGAGCAGAGGATCCCTCTTCGGGGGGTTCGCCGGGTCATCGCGGAACATATGGTGCGGTCAAAATTTACGATCCCCCATGTGACGGGGATGGACGAAGCAGACGTGACCGAGTTGGTGGCTTTCCGGCGGCAAGTGGAGGAAAGTGCCGCCGAGGGGCAGGTCAAGATCACGTATCTGCCTTTTATCGTGAAGGCTGTGGTGGCCGGGTTAAAAGCGTATCCGTATTTCAACGCGGTTCTCGATGACGAACGCCGGGAGATTGTCGTCAAGCGCCGCTACCACATCGGTATTGCGGTGGATGCGCCGGATGGTCTGTTGGTTCCGGTCGTTCACGATGCCGATCGCAAAAGTGTGCTGGAGATCGCGGAAGAGATCGAAGAGCTGAAGGAGAAGGCCCGGTCGGGGTCCTTGTCTCCGGACGAGATGCGGGGCGGGACGTTTACAATCAGCAATATCGGTTCGTTCGGCGGCCTGTTTGCCACTCCGATTATTCACTATCCCCAGGCGGCGATCCTAGCCACGGGGAAGATCGTCCGGCGGCCTGTGATGTTGGAGGATGACCGGGTGGTGGGGCGATGGATGATGCCGATTTCCCTGACCTTTGACCATCGAATCATCGATGGGGCCGCGGCCACTCGGTTTATGGGATACATCATGCAGCTTCTCGGCAACCCAACGCAATTGATGGTTCGGATCTAAGAGGGGCTGAGCCATTTCCGAGGGTTGGAGACCGACGACGCAGAATCGGATAGGTGCCAGATGCACAATTGATCGGTCTGCGGTATACTACCTCTGTGGGTATTCGGAAGGAGGATTAGGCATGTCGAAAGAAGTGACGGATGCCACGTTCGCCAGTCGAGTCGAGCAGGTGGCCGGGCCGGTATTGGTGGACTTTTGGGCGCCTTGGTGCGGGCCTTGCCGGATGTTGGCTCCAGTTCTTGATGAACTTGAAAAAGAATGGGCTGGAAAACTGGAGATTTATCGGTTGAATGTCGACGATAATCCGAGCACGGCGGGCCGTTTCGGAATCATGAGCATCCCCACCCTGCTCTTGTTCAAAAATGGGCAGGTGGTCCAGCAGGTGATCGGTTATCAGAACAAAGCCCGCTTGTCGGCGACCCTTCGGCCCCATTTGAGCTAAAGGGCCTTGATCGCCGGAGTCGAGTATTCTATAGTGTGAGGTAATAGAAGGGGCAAGGCGAAGACGAGGACCAGTACAGAGGTGTAAGACGGCCCCAGAGAACGGGCTCGTGGCTGGGAGGCCCGCGCCGTCCCCTTTGGACCCCCCCTCGGAGCTGCTGCCGGAGCGGACCGCCGTGGATCCGCGAAGGTGAGCCGTGGCCGGGCGTTAACCGGATCCGGGTTGTCCGGGATGAGGGGGCCGATGAGGCCAACGAAGGTGGTACCGCGGAAGGGGCTCTTCCGTCCTTTAAGACGGGAGAGCTTTCTTATTGCCGCGAGGTTCGGATCGCGTGGAGAGGAGAGCCGGGTAATGATCGAGAAGAATCTATCTTTTCTCGGCGCTGGGGCGATTGCCGAGGCATTGATTCGGGGATTGTTGGATGCCGGGGCGGCCCGGGCGGACCGGATTCGGGTCGCCAATCGCTGGAACGGGCAAAAAAAGGACAGCCTGGCTCGGCGGTACGGCGTGGTGGCGGTGGAGCGCCCTGAAGCGATTCGCCGGGGCGAGGTGCTGATTCTGGCCATGAAACCGAAAGACGCCGGAGACGCGTTGGTCGAGGTGAGGGATCACCTGCAGGGCCAGCCCCTGATCCTTTCGGTTTTGGCTGGCATTCCGACGGAATGGATCGAGCGGCAGCTCGGGGGACAGATTCCAGTCATCCGGGCCATGCCAAACACCTCTTGTCGGGTGAGGGAATCGGCCACGGCCCTGGCCCCGGGCCGTTACGCAACGGCGGAACAGATGAATCTGGCGGAACAGATCTTTGCTGCTGTCGGCCGAGTGGTGGTGGTGCCAGAAAGCCAGATGGATGCGGTCACGGGGTTGTCGGGAAGCGGTCCCGCTTACGTATATTACCTGGCTGAAGCACTGATGGCATCGGGCAGGGAGATGGGTTTGGACGAGAAGGTATGCCGGGGGTTGGTGGAACAGACGCTTTACGGAGCGGCGCTCATGCTCCGCAATACCGAGGAGTCGCCGGAGACCCTGCGGCGGCAAGTCACCTCCCCGGGAGGGACCACGGAAGCGGGAATCCAGGTGTTGGAGCTGCGCCACGTGGCGGAGGCCCTCCGGGAGGCGGTGCGAAGGGCGGCGGAGAGGAGCCGGGAGTTGCAAGAGGCTTTTGCTGAGTCTGCGGCCTCGGAGGCCGATGGGTAAGCGGCCGCTCTTGACAGTGGCGACCCTCTGAGCGGTCAAAGCCGGAAAGCCGCCCGCATTGGATCGTAGGGCGGCTCGGCCAGTGAGGTGGGCCTGCCCGGTTTGACGCGGCTACTGGACTTTCTCCATCCGGCGCCTATGGATCTCTGCCATCCAGCGCTCGTAAAGGGCATCTGACAGATCGACGTGGGGTTCGTGGGGCATGTGGAGCCGCCGGTGCTCCGGCGAGAGCTGTGCCAAGGATTGGGCAGCCGTCTGTCGGGCTGTATCCGGCGTAATCTTATCGATCAGTCGACGACCGTCGCGGTACACCGGGCGGAGCAGTCGGATGGCTTCGTAATCGGTGACCACCTTTTGTTTCCAGCGATATTCCGGATGAATCATTCGCAGAGGACCTTTTGGGTCTTCTTCGTCCTCCAAAATGATGAGGTCGCCGACAAACTGTCCATCCTTCAAAAGGCGCACCACGTTCTTGCGGCCGGGCAAGGTGACCTTGGTGGGGTTTTCCGAGAGTTTGATCGGGGTGCTCAGGTGGCGTTCCCCGTTTTCCTCCCATTCAATTGCCGCCAGCTTGTAGACTCCGCCCAATGCGGGGTCGGACCGCGCGGTGATCAAGTTCGTCCCGACGCCAAAGGCGTCGATGGGCGCGCCTTGGGCCAAAAGGTCTCGAATAACGAACTCATCCAGATCCGAGGAAGCGATAATCTGGGCGCCCGGAAACCCGGCCTCATCCAGAGCCTTTCGACAGACTCGGGACAGATAGGCGAGGTCCCCGCTGTCGATGCGCACCCCAATCGGTTCGTATCCCTTCTCCCGGAGCTTTCGGAACACAGCAATGGCGTTGGGCAAGCCACTGCGCTCCACGTCGGTGGTGTCTACGACAAGAAGACATTGGTCGGGAAATGCCTCGGCGTAGGCGGTAAAAGCCTCAAGTTCCGCTTCCTTCGCCTGATCCGGAGACTGGACGTCACGGTGAAAAGCGAGAACAAAGCTATGGGCCATGGTTCCCGTAATGGGTATCCCGAATCGGCGTCCCGCTTCAGTTGTCGCGGTTTTACTGACTCCCCCGATGTATGCGGCCCGGGCCCCGTCGATGGCGGCGTCCACCCCTTGGGCCCGGCGGGCTCCCATTTCGATCACAGGTTTGCCGGCGGCTGCCTCCACCATCCGGTGAGCGGCGGTGGCGATGAGGCTCTGATGGTTCACGTACGTAAGGAGCATCGTTTCCAAAAGTTGAACCTCGAATAATTTCCCCTCCACCCGCAGCATGGGTTCCCGGGGAAACATCACCGTTCCTTCTTCGGGCGCGTAGATTGTCCCGTGAAATCGAAAGCGGCGCAACAAGTCCCAGAATTGCTCGTCTCGGATCTGAGGGGCTACACTTTGTAAATATCGGATTTCGTCCTCTCCGAAACGAAAATTCTCGATACCTTGCAGGACCCCCTCCAGGCCGACGAAAAGGACGTACGGGTGCTCGAAGGGTCCCTTTCTGTAAAAAAGATCGAATACAGCTGTGCGCTCGTGGATTCCGGCGCGAAAATACCCATAGGCCATCGTCAGTTCGTAAAAATCAAAGAGCAGCGGAAAACTCACCGGTGCTCCTCCTTTCGTGCCCCAAACCGGTGACCCCCGGGCCAACTCCGGGTTCTGGATTGCAACCTTCGGGATCTCATTAGAATTGTAGCACAATCCGCTGCAAAACACCCATTGCTCCCACTTCCATGGCACCCACGGAAAATAAAAACAGATAGCCACGTTTCAGTCCGTGTGATATAATACATAACTAATAATGACAGATTTAACGTCAACGTATGGGAAAAACTCCGCCGGGGGTGAGGTGGGGTGGACCGACAACTGTTTGATCGGATCGATGAGGCCGGCACCCCGGTGGATTTGCGGAGGCTCCATGCTGCGGCGGTCCGAACGATTACAGACCCCCGTATGCTGTCGACCTTCCATGACCGTTTATTCTGCCGCGTCGTCGCATTGGCTGAGGAAGCTTTGGAACGGGACGGCTGGGGTCTGGCCCCCGCTCGTTACTGTTGGCTTGAACTTGGCAGCGGGGCCAGGCGAGAGCAGATGATCAGCACCGACCAGGACAATGCCCTGGTTTACGACTCGCCCGAAGGAGCCGAACATGCCGTGGAAGGCTATTTTGCAGAGATGGCCAGGCGCGTGGTCGGGGGGCTGGATGACGCGGGGTACCCTCTGTGCCGGGGCTATGTCATGGCGGTGAACCCCCGGTGGCGGGGCACACCAGAACAATGGGCCCGCCGGATCCAGGGATACCTGGATTACCCGGATTGGAGCAATGTACGGCTGTTGTTAATTGCCGCCGATCAGCGTCCGGCCTGCGGAGACGCGGGGCTCGGTCATCGCGTGAGGAAAGGGGTTGTTTCCGCCCTTCGGGATGCCCGCTATGCCCTGTGGTCGGCGGCAGATCACGGCTGGCGGGTTGGGCGGGCGGCCCTGACCGCCCTGGGGCGCCTCCGTACCGGGGCCGAGGAGCGGCAGGGGATGGTGGATATCAAAACCGGGTTATACGCCCCTTTGGTGGGCAGCGTCCGACTTTGGGCCCTGCGGGCGGGGATCGAGGAACCGGGGACCCGCGAGCGGATCGAGGTACTCGAAAAGAGCGGACTTTGGAGTGCTGAAGAGGCTCGGGCGGCGGCTGAGGCCCTTCGGATCTGCCTTGCCCTTCGCTGGAAAAGGCATCGGGATTGTCTCCTCGCAGACCGGCCGCCGGATGATTGGGTGGATCCTGCGGAGTTGCCGCGGGACATGGTGGACCAGCTTTTCCGGGCTCTGTCTGCGACCCGGGCCCTTCAGAAACGAACCTATCAGTATTTTCAGCATCTCTACCGGCGGGGGTGAAGAAAGCGTGAAGCCGCAGCGTCTGGGATGGTTTCAACGGCTGTTGAAAAATCGCGATGTCACGGCACTGCTCGCCGCGTCCGCTGAGGGTTCTGTTGCCACTGAGGCGGCTCTGCGCCAAATGGTCCGGGAAATCAACCGCCGGGATATCTGGGAAGAGCCCTTGGATCGCTTGACCTACGTGGTGTTTGATACGGAAACCACGGGGTTCGATTGGCGTACCGACGCCTTGATTGAGATCGGTGCCGTACGGGTGGAAAATGGGCAAGTCCGCGAAGATCAAACGTTCTCATCACTGATCGCTCTTGAACCCGGTCGCCGAGTCCCGGAGGTGGTCCGGCGGATCACCGGGCTGAGTGAACAAGAACTCTGGCGAGCTCCCAAAGTCCAAGACGTATTGTCGCGGTTCATGGCGTTTTCCTCAGACGCTGTTTTGGTCGCTCATCACGCCGGACACGATGTTAATTTCCTTAACGTTCCATTAAACCAATTCTACGGCATTGAGTTGCCCCGTCGGGTCGTGGACACCGCCCAAGTGGCCCGGCGACTGTGGCCCGACAGCGGCGAGGCCACTTTGGACTATCTCATTGAACGCATGGCGATTCCGCCGCTGACTCGTCACCGGGCTTTGAACGACGCCCTGTTGACTGCCCGGATATGGAGTGTATTTCTCACCTTATTTACAAGAAAAGGTCTGACAAAATGGGGAGAGTTTTTTACGTGGATGAAAACGGACGTTGTTATTGGTGATGAATATTGACATCTGCGGTTATTGTATATATCATATAAAGTGTCTCTTTCATATCCGCGAGATTGAGGAGGGTGGGCAATGATCAAATGGGCGAGATGGGGGTTCCTGCCGGCTCTGGTCCTTCTCGCACCGTCTGTGGTCTTGGCGGCGGATCCGACCGTCAAGGATGTCGCCCAGGCGGTGGACACAGTGTGGGTTGCGGTGACCGCGTTCTTGGTGTTTTTCATGCAGGCCGGTTTTGCCCTGTTGGAGGCCGGATCGACCCGAATGAAAAATGCCGGCCACATCGCCGGGAAAAACATCTTGAGTTTTGGCTTGGCGGCGCTGGTCTTCTGGGCGGTGGGGTTTGCCATCAGTTTTGGGCAGGGAAATGCGTTCGTCGGAACTCAGGGGTGGTTTCTCAACGTCAGTGATGATATGGTGAATCAAGTTTTCGGTTCGTTGTCTTACAGCGACGTCCCCCTTGGCGCCAAGTACATGTTTGAAGTCGTGTTCGCAGGGGTATCACTGGCTATCTTTTGGGGCGGCATCGCCGAACGGGCTAAACTGATCGTGTACTTCATTTTCGGGATTTTGTTTTCAGCCCTCATCTATCCCGTTGTGGCGCACTGGATTTGGGGCGGCGGCTGGCTGTCCGGTCTCGGGATGCAGGATTTTGCCGGATCGACGGTGGTCCATCTTCAAGGCGGAGTCGCGGCTCTGGTGGGGGCGATGCTGCTCGGTCCGCGCATCGGCAAATACGGCAAGGATGGCAGCGTTCATTCCCTGCCCGGGCACAATACCGTATACTCCGTCCTCGGCGTCATCATCCTGTGGTTCGGCTGGTTCGGGTTCAACCCCGGCAGCACCTTGTCGGCATTGAACGTTTCTTTTGCGTATATCGCTATGACGACCAATCTGGCGGCGGCAGCCGGGGGCGTGGCGGCGTTGTTGACCGCGTGGGCCGTTCTCGGTAAGCCGGACATTCCAATGATGCTCAACGGGGTCCTAGCTGCTTTGGTGGCCATCACGGCGAGTTGCGCGTTTGTGGAGCCCTGGGCGGCAGTGGTCATCGGGGCGGTGGCCGGGGTGGTCATGGTCCTCTCGGTGCAGTTTTTTGAGAGGGTAGCCCGGGTGGACGATCCGGTGGGAGCCTTTTCGGTTCACGGTGTGGCCGGGATCTGGGGGACTTTGTCCACGGGGTTTTTTGCATCTCCGGATTTGGTGAAATCTGTGGGCGTCGGCGCGCCGGGCCTGTTCTACGGCGGCGGGCTGCACCAGCTTGGCGTGCAGGCGGCCGGGGTACTGGCGGCCGGGGTGTATGTGTTCGTGGTGTCGTTCATCATTCTCTATGCGATCAAGGCCACCGTTGGTCTGCGGATCAGCCGGGAAGAGGAGATCATCGGCCTGGATGTCAGTGAACACGGCGCATCGGGGTATCCGGAACAACTGCCCCACGGCGGTGAGTTCTCCCAAGGGGGATCTTCCGGAACTCGCGCGACACCCACGGCTTGATTTGGATCGCATTTAACGAAGCTGTCGAAAGAAGGACACCGAGGCGCTCCAAAGGGGGATGGGAGACGATCGGTGACGGGGTGGTGAGTAGATTTCACCACCCTTCTCGTCTTTTTTCGTCCCTCACATTCCGCTGGTGCCGAACTCCCAACAACTGAGGCTCAAGGACCCATATTGGTAATACTGGCATAATCGCCGGGCCGCGCGGTCCCCGTCGGCCGAACCCATGGCGATCAGGAGAGGAACAAAATGTTCGTTTCGCGGAACGGCCATGTGGGCATAAGGGGCCTCGGACTTATAGCGAAAAAGTGCTCGGGTGTCCCAATTCTCGATCCGATCTCGTAGCCAGTCGTCAAAGCTCTGCGCCCAGTCTGCCGGAAGTCCGTCTTGTTCTCGGCTCCAATCGAGAGACCACAGATTGTGCACCGTCCCACCGCTGCCTAGGATCAGCGCGTCCCGACGAAGGGGAGCGAGGGCCCGACCGATGGCGTACTGCTTTTCCGGGGGTAGGGCGGGATTGACGGACAGGGTCGCCACGGGCACGTCCGCATGGGGGAACAGGAGGCGAAGCACCACCCAGGCGCCGTGATCGAGCCCGCGGCCTCGATCGATTTTGGCGGGAATACCAGCCTCGTCAAGAAGGGTTCGAGCTTCTTCGGCCACTTCCGGCGCTCCTTGGGCGGGGTAGACAATCCGATAAAGGTCATCGGGAAATCCGAAAAAATCGTAGATCATCCCGAATTGCTCGGGGGCGCCAATGAGCTGCACGGGAGATTCCCAGTGGGCGGTGAATAGGAGCACCGCCTTGGGTTTTGGAAAACGGGAAGCAACGCTTTGCAGAAGCTGTGTGTATGGGTTGTTTTCAATGGCCAAAGTGGGGGCTCCATGGGCAATGAAATACGCCGGGTTCACCAAAGTCCCTCCTTATCGTCACACTCTTTGGGTATCCTGGCGCCTTCTGGGGAGAAGGGCCGGTCGCCCGAAGGATTAGGAAGGCTGAGGGGTTGGAGTCGGCAGAGCGTACCCTTCTTTGTACTTCTCCTCAATAAAAGCCCGAATGTCCTTCGCCCTTTTGCCATCTCTCCACAGCCCTATGGACTGAGCTGCGATTTCCAAACAGACGCCGCAGCCGGCGCCGTGGCTATTCCAAACCACCGACCCGTCCGGATTAACAGCGCGGATGAAGCAGTCCCTGTTGCTTTTATGCCCCGCGCTTTCCCCACATCCGCAATAGCATGGGATCCATTGCAACAGTTCGGTGGATTTGCCGGCGGCTGCATAGATTTGGCGGACCGCTTCCTGCTGGTTGTTTAAAAAGGTCGGCAATACTTCAGCAGAGGCTGTAGTTTCCAGGATATCGCCCTGATAGGAGGAAGAGGAACCACAGGCCACAAGAAAGGTGGATGACAAAAGAAAAACAATGCTGAGGTGGAGGATTTTTGAACGCCTCATTTCTGCTACCTCTTTCTGACAGACTCGCCTTCACTCTCTCCAATGTCGTATCGCATAGGTAAAATGCGGAACAGGGGAGATATGATGGCTTGGTTAGCTCGACACGGTTAGGCTAACATAAGAAAAGGGTGTGGGTAAACCACCAAAACCCTTCAGACCACGCCGAGTTCTTGGAAATGCCGAATGGAACTCCCGCGGATGTGCCAAATGCGGCCCCTTGACACGGCTGAGAAATTCACGTAAGGTGAAGGTAATTGTAAACCGAATACTCGCGATGGATCCTTACTCTTATCCAGAGTTGGCGGAGGGACGGGCCCGATGATGCCGCGGCAACCGGTCGGAACACCGGCACGGTGCCAATTCCTGCGGGGAGACCCCGGAAGATGAGAGAGGGGGACAATAGTCCGACCTCTTTCCACCGGAAAGGGGTTTTTTGGTGGGTTTAGGGGATGGAGGCGAGGAAGACGCGCGGAGTGGGGGGATCTGGGGATGTACAATGTGCACGGTTTACGGGAAAAGTTAGCCCTCGGCAAGTTTGTGACCACGGTGGAGTTGGAGCCGCCCAAGGGGGCGGATCCCTTGCCCACCATGGAAGCGGCCAAATTCCTCCGGGGCAAGGTGGATGCGGTGAATATCGCGGACAGTCCCATGGCCACCCTGCGGATGAGCCCCATCGCCCTGGCTCACATCGTCCAGGAGGATCTGGGCCTTGAAGCGATTTTTCACCTGACCTGTCGGGACCGCAACCTGCTCGGCCTTCAGAGCGAATTGTTGGGTGCGGCGGCCCTGGGGGTGAGGAACATCCTCACCTTGACCGGGGATTCTCCCAGCCGGGGGGATCATCCCGAGGTTAAAGGGGTGTTTGAGACCGATTCCATCGGTTTGGCCCGGCTGGCTGAACGACTGAACCAAGGCTACGACTTGACCGGCCACGAACTGAGCGGCCCGACCCGGTTCTTGATCGGCGGGGTGGCCAATCCCGGGGCGGAAGATTTGGACGCCGAAGTGGCCAAATTGGCGGCCAAGGTGGAAGCCGGGGTTCGCTTCGTCCAGACCCAGCCGGTGTTCGATATCGAGACGGCCTTGCGTTTCTGGGAGCGCACCCGCCACCTGCCGGTCCACATCCTGTTCGGACTTCTGCCGCTCAAGTCCGCCCGCCAAGCCCGCTATTTTAACGAGAAGGTACCCGGGGTGCGGGTGGGGGAAGACGTGATTCAGAAAGTGGAAGAAGGCGGCCGGGCTGCGGGGATCGCCCTCTGCCGGGAGTTGTACGGGGGACTGAGGGAGTTCGCGGCCGGCGCCCATCTCTTTCCCATCGGGGACCTGCGGGCGGTGTACGAGATCCTGGATATCGACACCGATTTTCGCCGGGCTGCGATTTAAAGGGCACCAGCCCGGATGGAGCGGTGCGGAAGGGCTCGACGCTCCGCTCCATCCCGCCCGACGGCCCTGCAACCCCGAGCGGGTTCCCAGTTTTCAACGGGGCAACAGAAATCCCATCCGTTCGAAGACCAGGTGCAGATTCGGTTCCGCCACAGCCTTGGCTTTGGCCGCCCCCTCGGCGAGAATGCGGTCCAGCTCCTCACTGTCGACCAGCTCTCTATACCGCTCTTGCAGCGGCTCCAGCCGGGCCACCACCGCTTCGGCCAGATCTTGCTTAAAAGGTCCATATCCCACCCCGGAATACTGTTTCTCCAGTTCGGGGATCGTTTTGTCCGTGCATGATGAATAAATGGTGAGCAAGTTGCTTACGGCCGGTTTCCGCTGGGGATCGAAGCGCACCTCCGCCTCGGAGTCGGTCACCGCCCGGCGGATCTTTTTCCGGATGTCGTCGGGGCTGTCCAGCAGGGAAATGTAGCTCCCGGGGTTGGCGCTGCTTTTGCTCATCTTTTTCGTCGGGTCGTCCAGGGACATGATCCGACTTCCCACTTTGGGGATCATGGGCTCCGGGATGACAAACGTATCCCCGTACCGCTTGTTGAACCGCTCGGCCAGATCCCGGGTCAACTCCAGGTGTTGTTTTTGGTCTTCCCCCACCGGGACATGGGTGGCCTGATACAACAAAATGTCCGCCGCCATAAGGGCAGGATATGTAAACAGGCCGGCGCTCACGCCTTCCTTGCCCTCAGATTTCTCTTTGAACTGGGTCATGCGCCCGAGCTCACCGTAATGCACCAGGCACTCCATCAGCCACCCCAACTGGGAGTGGGCGGGGACGTGGGATTGAAGGAAAAGGACCGACCGACGAGGATCGATCCCCGCCGCCAGATACAGAGCGCTGAGTTGTCTCGTCTGCCGGTGCAATGCGGCAGGTTCCTGGGGGACCGTAACGGCATGGAGGTCCACCACGCAGTAAAAACTTTCGGCTTCATCTTGGATGTCGACAAAATGGCGCAGGGCGCCGAGGTAATTGCCCAGGGTGGGCGTGCCGCTGGGCTGCATCCCGGAAAATACGCGCATCGTGGTCACCTCGGCTTTTATCATACCAAAAGGTCGGACCGGACTGCCACGGCGAAAACGGATTTCGACGTTTTTTGACGTCTTTTTTTACATTCGGCAAAATAGTCGATGGCGAGGGGGGACGGGGGTTGGCCGAGGTTCATGTGGAGAAAAAGACGGCCGGGCGGATGTTGCAACCGGCCACGGGGTATCTGACAGGATTCACCCATTCGTTGAACCCGTACATCGGGTGCGCCTTTGGCCGACCGGTGGACAACCTCGGCCGGGACACCGTCGGTTGCCCCTACTGTTACGTGCGGCGCCTGCCGGTGGCTTTACTCCATCCAAAACCCTGGGGGACCTGGGTGACGGTCAAAGAGGGTGCCCCGGAACGCCTTCGCCGGGAGCTGCGGCGCAGCCGGGTTCGGGGAGAGACACTCAGAATCTTCCTGGGCTCCTCCACAGACCCCTATCAGCCAGTGGAAGGGCGATGGAAGATCACCCGGGAGCTGCTTCGGGTGATCGCGGAAGAAGGAGGCGTCGACCAACTGGTGGTTCAAACCCGTTCCCCCATGGTCCTCCGGGATGTGGATCTCCTGCGAGCCCTGGGCAAAAAAGTGCGGGTCAGTCTCACCGTGGAGACCGATGACGAGAAGGTCCGCCGCCTGCTCACCCCGACCTCGCCGCCGGTCTCCGGTCGCCTTCGGGCCTTGGCGCGATTGCGGAGGGCCGGCGTGCCCACTCAAGCGGCGGTGTCCCCGGTTTTGCCCATGAACCCGTACAGGCTGGCCCGGCTGCTGGCCGAGGCGGCGGACCGGGTAGTCCTGGATACCTTTCACCTGGGAGACGGATCCGGTGGAAAGCGGAGCCGGTTGCTGGGCATGCCCCGGCGGCTTGAAGCGGCCGGTTATGAGGGGTGGTTTGACCCGGATCTTCATCTGCGCCTGATCCCGATCTTCGTAGGCATTCTCGGCCCCGGACGGGTTGGACTGGGAGCTGCAGGATTTGCTGGAATGAACCTCACGTCACCACCGCACCCTAGGGGGGAGTGAAAGGAAAGGAGCGGGTCGGGTGGATACTCTGGGACATGGGTTTTGGATGTACGCGATATTTCGAAAACGAAGAGACGTTCCTTTTTTGGTGGCCGGGGCCCTGGCGCCAGATCTGTGGTTGTGGAGTGCCGGGCTGTTCATGATCCTGACGGGCCGAGGGGGCACGTTGCTCCGGCAGGGCCTGGACGGGTTGATGGGGCGGCCGTGGGTGTTTGCCGGGGACAGCCTGAGTCATTCCCTCCCCCTATGGAGCGCAGTGATGGTGGCGGCTCTCATCGGCCGATTTCGGGCCGCGGCAGCGGTGGCCGCCGGGGCCGCGCTCCATATTGCCGTGGACCTGTTTACCCACCGCCAATTTGCACCGGCCTACCTGTATCCTTTTTGGTCCCGGCCGATCGCCGGCTGGGTGGAATCCGGATCCTGGTGGTTTGTCGGGGGGGATTTGGCCGCCATGGCCGCAGTTTTCCTCTTTCATTGGCTTCGCCAGCGGGATACAATGAAAACTGGGTGAGTGGAATGATCGAGGAACATCGTTGGCTGAAGGAGAAATTGGCCCTCCTTCCCGGCAAACCCGGCGTCTATCTGATGAAGGACGCCGAGGGCCGGGTGATTTACGTCGGGAAGGCGAAAACGTTAAAAAATCGCGTGCGTTCGTATTTTACGGGTAGCCATGATGCGAAAACCCAGAAACTCGTCTCGGAAATCCGGGATTTTGAATACATCGTGACGGACAATGCGGTGGAAGCGCTGATTCTGGAGTGCAATCTGATCAAGCAGCACCAACCCCCCTTCAACATCATGCTCCGGGATGATAAGTCCTACCCGTATATCAAGATTACCCGGGAGGAACACCCCCGCCTGGAGATCGTCCGGCGGATGGCCAAGGACGGAGCGTCCTACTTTGGCCCGTATCCGAACTCCGGTTCGGCGATGGAGACCAAGCGCTTGTTGGATCGCCTCTACCCGTTGCGCAAGTGCCGGAATCTCAAGAAAAAGGTCTGTTTGTACTACCACATCGGCCAGTGTCTGGCCCCGTGTGAGTATCCCGTGGACCCGGAACGGTATGAGGCGATCCGCAAGGACATTGGGCGGTTCCTGAACGGGGGCCACGGGGAGATTGTCGAGGAGCTGGAGCGGCGGATGCACGAGGAAGCCGAAGCTCTGCGCTTTGAGCGGGCGAAGGAGCTCCGGGATTTGATCCAGCACATCGGGCGGGTGATGGAGAAGCAGAAGATCGTGTTTCAAGATCAGGTGGACAGGGATGTTTTCGGATTTTATGCGGAACGGGGAAGGATGTGCGTCCAGGTCTTTTTTATCCGGGGTGGGAAATTGATCGAACGGGCGGTGCAGATTTTTCCTTTTTACAACGATCCCTTAGAGGATTTTGGCTCTTACGTGGCGCAATTTTATTTTGAGGAGACCGAGCGGCCCAAGGAGGTTTACCTGCCCGAAGGGGTGGAGACAGACGTGCTGGGGGAATGGCTGGGGGCCCGGGTGGTGGTGCCCAAGCGCGGCCCCAAGCGGCAGTTGGTGGAGATGGCCTGTGAGAACGCCCGGATCGCGCTCCAGGAGAAACTGGCTCTGGAGGAGCGGGATCTGGAGCGCACGGTGGGGGCGGTGCGGGAGTTGGGGGACGTGTTGGCCATCGCCGCGCCCCGGCGGATCGAGGCTTTTGACAACTCCAACCTGCAAGGGACGGACCCCGTGGCAGCCATGGTGGTGTTTGTGGACGGACAGCCGGCGAAAAAAGAGTATCGGAAATTCAAGATCAAAACCGTTCAGGGGCCGGATGATTACGCCTCCATGCGGGAGGTGATTCGGCGGCGATATACCCGGGTGTTGCGGGAGAAGTTGCCGCTGCCAGATTTGATCGTGGTGGATGGGGGCCGGGGGCAGATCGGAGCGGCCTTAGAGGTGCTGCAGGACGAGCTGGACCTGGAAATCCCGGTGTGCGGATTGGCGAAAGACGACCGCCATCGGACGGACCAATTGTTCCTCGGAGATGATCCGGTACCGGTGCCCATCGACCGGCACAGTCAGGGATTTTATCTGCTTCAGCGCATTCAGGAGGAAGTTCACCGGTTTGCCATTACTTTTCATCGGCAAACCCGGGGCAAGCGGATCATGCATTCGGTATTAGATGATATTCCGGGCATTGGCGAGAAGCGAAAACGAAAGCTTTTGCAACACTTCGGCTCGGTGGAGGCGATTCGCCAAGCTTCGGTGGAGGAATTTCGCCAGGCGGGCATCGGGGACCGGTTGGCGGAGCAGATCTTGCAAGCCTTGAAATAATCCGGCGAGGCGGGAGGCCCGCGTCGGTGTTGACTGTTTCGATATACGAACCATCTGGGGGGCCGCCGGCAGATGAAGCCTGTGTATATTGTGTTTTTTATCGCGGTTCTGGCGGGTACCTTGTTGATTAGCTACTGGGCCGCCCAGAGGGGGCGGACCCTCCCCCAATTCTATCGATTTTCCGGGAGTTTAGGAGGAGTGCAGAACGGGCTGGCCATGGCTGGCGATTTTATGAGCGCCGCGTCTTTTTTGGGCGTGACCGGGGCCATCGCCTTGCACGGATTCGACGGTCTCCTTTATGCGGCGGGATTTTGGAGTTCATACGCCCTGTTGTTCGCGGTGGCGGAACCGGTGCGGCGGCTGGGTCGCTATACCCTGGCGGACGTGGTGTGTGCCCGATTTCCGTCCCGGCGAATGCGGGGGTTGGTGGCGGTGGATACGGTCCTGATCTCAACCCTGTATCTGGTTCCGCAGTTGGTTGCGGCGGGTTGGCTGATGCATTTGTTGCTGGATGTGCCTTATCCCGTTGCCGTGGCGGCTACGGGTATATTGATGACGATGTATGTGATTTTCGGGGGCATGGTGTCCACCTCATGGGTTCAAATCATCAAGGCTGGGCTGCTGGTGACGGGCACCTTTTTGGTCGCCTTGATGGTGTTATCGTCGTTTCATTGGGACTTTGGTCGGCTGGTCGCCGCGGCTAAGGAGCACAGTCCGTGGGGGAGTGGATTGTTCGCCCCAGGGAACCTGCTGGAAAATCCCCTCAACGAAGTGTCTCTGTTCTTGTCCCTTTTTCTCGGAACGGCGGGGCTCCCTCACATCCTGATGCGATTTTTTACGGTGCCGAACGAGTCTGCGGTGAGGGCCACCCTATGGACCGCGACCTCGGTGATCGGCGCGTTTTATGTATTGACGGTGGTACTCGGACTTGGCGCTTTGGCCCTCGTGGGCGGAGCGGCGATCCGAGGACTCGATCCCACGGGGAATTTTACGGCGTTAGCGGTGGCCCAAGCAGTGGGGGGAGACTTTTTCACGGCGTTTCTGTCGGCCGTGGCCTTTGCCACCATTCTTGCCGTGGTGACGGGGCTTCTCCTGGCTGCCACCACGGCGGTCTCTCACGATCTCTATCATAAGCTGTACCGGGGCGGTCGATCCTCAGATCGGGAACAATTGCGGGTGGCGAAGTTTGCGGCGCTCGTCCTGGGTCTCGGTGCGGTGGCGATCTCCCTGGGCATGGGCCGGGTCAACGTGGCAACCCCGGTGTCCTTGGTTTTTGTCGTTGCCGCGGCGACGAACCTCCCGCTTCTGTTCTTTACATTGTTCTGGCGGCGGTTTACGGAACGGGGCGCCATGATTGGAGTCGTGGCGGGGCTCGTGGCTTCCTTGACTTTGGTGTTTTTCAGCCCGGCAGGGTTTCTTCCTGTCACGCTACCGTTTTTAGAAAAGATTCACTTGGATGAACCCGGGATTGTGGCCATCCCCATCGGCTTTTTGGCCGCTGTCATTGGAACGTGGGTCGGGGGCGATCGGCCGGACCCCACGCGTTTTGAAGTTCTCCGCGGGCACGTGCGGCAAGGGGAAACGACAGGCACTGCGTCGGGGGGTGAGGGGTCGTGGGCCTGACCTTCTCATTGTTGTCACGAACCAGCCTGCTTTTGGTGGCAGGGTTTCTCGTGAGCCGTACGCCAGCATTTCGCAGGCTATTGGAACGGCGCTGGAGTCCCTTCGGCTACACGGCCCATGCCCTGTTGTTCGCAGTCCTTGCGGTGGCAGGGGTGGAGGGCGGCATTCTCCTCCATGGCGGCAGGGTAACGGAACACGGGTGGATCTGGCACCTGGGCCCGGACCAGGAACTCTTGGGGCCGGGGCTCGTGGCGGTGGTGATCGCAGGACTTCTGGGTGGCATTCGGGTCGGCGGTCTGTCTGGGTTGTTGGTTGCGCTCTTTGTCGCCCAAATCGGCGGATGGGCACACGGGGCAGACGTGATGTTGTATCCTTTGGCCGGGGTATTATCAGGAATGACGGCGAGGTTTTTCTCCGATGAACGGGTCATCGCCCCGGAAAAGGCATTCTTTATCGGCATGTTTTTTCCCGTTCTTCACATGGCGCTGTTGTTGATTTGGCGGCCGGGCCCCGAGACCATCCAGCTGGTCAGCGATGTGGGTTTGCCCCTCACCCTGACCAACAGCGTGGCCATCGGGGTGTTTACGGCGATTGTCCGAGTGGCGGTGCACGAGTATGAGCAGGGGGCAGCTCTTCAGACGGAGAAAGCTCTTCGTGTGGCGGAGCAGACCCTTCCACAACTTCGGCGGGGCCTGAGTTATGACACCGCCGAGGTCATTGCCCGGTTTTTGCTTCATGAGCTCGACGTGGCGGCGGTCTCTCTGACCGACCGGGAGAAGGTGCTGGCCCATGAGGGATTGGGACGGGACCACCACGGACCGGGCACGGGCATTCGCACCGAAGCCGGCTCGGCGGCCCTCCGGACCGGGACGATTCAGGTGGCTCCGAACCGAGCGGCCCTCGGGTGTTCCCAGCCCTCTTGTCCCTTGGCGGCGGCGATTATGGTGCCCCTTCGCCGATCTGGGGAAACGATCGGCCTGGTGAATCTGATGTTCCGGCATCCCCAGCAGCTAAGGGCGGCGGACATCGCCCTGGCGGAGGGGTTGGGTCGGCTCATTTCTCATCAACTGGATGCCATTTTTGCCGAGGAGATGCGAGAATTGCTTCGCCAGTCGCAATTGCGCCACTTGCAGGCTCAAATCGAACCCCATTTTCTGTTCAACACCCTGAATCTGATCGGTGGGCTCATCCGCGTCAACCCTCCCCTTGCCCGGCATATCGTCGTGCAATTGGGGAATTTTGTCCGCATGAACTTGAGGGCCGCACGGTATCCGCTGATTCCCCTCGCCCAGGAACTGCAACACCTCCGGGCTTATTTAGAAATCGTCAAAGCTCGGTTCGCCGACCAATTGACCGTGTTTCTCGACGTGGACGAATCGCTGGTGGACGGGGTGCAGATCCCTCCGTTGACGTTACAGCCCCTGGTGGAAAATGCGGTGAAACACGGGGTTCGATCAAGGGCTGTCCGGGGAAGGGTGGGTGTTTTTGTGCGTGCGGAAGGTGGGGACCTTGTCATTGAAGTTCAGGACAACGGCACCGGCGTCGATCCCGTTCTTCTTCCCCGGTTGGGGGTGATGCCCATTGAGCGGGAAGACGGGACGGGGGGCGGGCTGTACAATGTGAACCAACGTTTGATCGGATTGTTAGGCCCCGGGGCGGCCCTTCAGTTTGACCAGGCTCTTGAAGGAGGGCTTCGAGTTCGGTTTCGATTACCCCGGATCGCGCAAGGGAACGGGGCAGAGGCGGGAGAAGGGAGGCCGTCATCGGCGGAATCTTCGGCGGATCAGATACTCGAAGCGAGAGGGTGAGGCAGCATGAAGGTGATGGTGGCGGAGGACGAACGGGTAGCCAGGGAGGAGTTGACCTACTTGTTGTCCTGCCACCCGGACGTAACTTTGTGTCCGGGTGCCGAGAATGGGTCGGAACTTCTGGAGCTAGTGGACCAATACCACCCCGATGTGGTGTTTTTGGATATTCATATGCCCTCTTTGTCTGGCATTGAGGCGGCCCGTCGGTGGCGGAACGGGTCTTGGAAAGGTCGAGCCCCCCAGGTGGTGTTTGTCACCGCTTATGAACAGTATGCGGTAGAAGCTTTTGGGCTAGATGCCGTGGATTATCTGCTCAAACCTTATGATGAAGAACGCCTGGGCGAGACCTTGGAACGGATCCGCCGGCGCCTTGCGTCCCGGGGCCGGGATGGGGGTGGCCATGCGGTCGGCATGGGGACGGTCCCGGGGATTGTCCGGGCAGGTGGGGATACGGCCGGTCAAGAGCGGGGTGGGGAGGGGGCAGCCATGGGTCTACTCACCACCGCGGTTCCGGGAGGCGGAGGGTTCCGTCGTCCCAAACTTTTGGTCGATGATGGAGAAAAAACGGTCGTTCTGCACCCGGGGGCGGTTCAATATGCGGTTCGCAACGGTCGAGCCGTGGAAATTCATACGGATTCGCTCACGGTGAGTGCGAAATGGACCCTGGCGGAACTGGAAGAGCGATTGGCGGGACTCAATTTTTTCCGGACCCACCGCAGCTATCTGGTGAATCTGGAATACGTATCCGCCATTGAACCTTGGTTCAACGGTGCGTATACAGTGGTCCTCAACGATCGGGCCCGCACCAAGATTCCCGTCAGCCGAAATGCCGTAAAGGAGTTGTTCGAACGACTCGGCGGCAGACGTTCCAGTTGACACGATTTCGCCACATTCGGGCCAGCCCGGCGGCATTTTAGGCTCCCGGGTGTGCATTTCGCGCAAAAAGTACGCCAATGTCCCGAATCTTACGCTAAAATTAAACTAGTTCCCCTATACCGCACTTGTGCGGAGATTCCGCATGCCCAAGCGGTTGCGGAATCCCGCACACCCCGGGGTCGGTGCCGTGACATCAGGGTGGGGGAAAGATGGACCAACGAAGGAGGTCTGGGGAGGGTGCAGCAAGAGGAGTTCGATAGCCTGCTCAAAGAAACACGCCGGTTTGAACCGTCGGAAGAGTTCCGCAATCAGGCGAACTTCCGGGATCCGACCGTGTATGACCGGGCCCGGCAGGATCCGGAGGGATACTGGGCGGAACAAGCCCGTCACTTGGATTGGGTGACCCCGTTCACCAAAGTTTTGGAATGGGATCCGCCCCACGCCCGGTGGTTCTCGGATGGTCAGCTCAATGCGGCGTACAACGCGGTGGATCGGCATCGGTTGGGCCCGCGCAAGAACAAGGCCGCCATCTTGTGGGAAGGGGAACCCGGCGACTCCAAGGTGTATACGTACGAAATGCTGGGCCGGGAGGTGGATCGGGCGGCCCACATGCTGACCCGCCTGGGCGTTCGGCGGGGCGATCGGGTGACCATCTACCTGCCGATGATTCCGGAGTTGCCCATTGCCATGTTGGCCTGCGCCAAGATCGGAGCGATTCATTCGGTGGTATTCGGGGGCTTTTCGTCCCAAAGTCTGAAGGACCGTATCATGGACGCCGAGTCCAAGATCTTGATCACGGCGGACGGCGGTTGGCGCCGGGGCCGGGTGGTACCTCTCAAAGCGAATGCCGATGAAGCGGTCAAGGGGACACCCGTGGAAACGGTGTTGGTGGTCAAACGGGTGGGCGAGGCGTCCGGAGCGGCCTTTGCGCCGGATCGTGACAAGGACTGGGCGGAGGAGATGGCCAAATCGCCGACGACTCCGTTCCCGGCCGAGACCATGGGCGCCGAAGACATTCTTTATCTCCTGTACACGTCTGGGACGACGGGGAAACCCAAAGGCATTGTGCACAGCACCGGTGGGTACCTGGTGGGCGCAAACACGTCGATGAGAAGCGTGTTTGACCTCAAGGACGAGGACATCTTTTTCTGCACGGCCGATGTCGGGTGGGTCACGGGACACACCTACGTGGTGTACGGTCCCCTCTCGGCTGGAGCCACGGTGGTGATGTACGAGGGAGCTCCAGATTATCCAGATCGGGATCGCTTTTGGGCGATTGTGGAAAAATACGGCGTCACGATCTTCTACACGGCCCCGACGTCCATCCGGACCTTCATGAAATGGGGTCCAGAGTATCCCAAACGCCGAAACTTGTCCTCTCTCCGTTTGCTCGGGACGGTGGGAGAGCCCATCAACCCCGAAGCTTGGATGTGGTACCACGAATACATCGGGGCCGGGCGTTGCCCCATCGTCGACACCTGGTGGCAGACTGAGACGGGTTGCGCTGTCATCGCTCCCCTGCCGGGGCTGACGGCGACGAAGCCAGGTTCCGCCACATTGCCCTTGCCGGGTTTTGAGGCGGATGTGGTGGACGAAGACGGGAACCCGGTGGAGCCGGGCCGGGGAGGTTATCTGGTACTCAAACGGCCATGGCCCTCCATGCTGCGCACGATCTGGGGAGATGACGAGCGGTTCCGAAACACCTATTTTGGGAAATTCGACGGTATTTACTTGTCCGGGGACGGCGCCCACAAGGACGAAGATGGATATGTCTGGGTTCTCGGTCGAATGGATGATGTGATCAACGTATCCGGGCACCGAATTGGGACCATGGAGGCGGAAAGCGCCCTAGTGGATCATCCCGCAGTGGCCGAGGCGGCGGTGATCGGAAGGGCTCATGAGATCAAGGGGCAGGCCATTACCGCCTTTGTAACGTTGAAAGAAGGGGTAGAATCCGATCCCGCCTTGGTCGATGAGCTGAAACAACATGTCGTCGAAAAGATCGGGGCACTGGCCCGGCCCGAGGAGATCGTGTTCGCACCGGAGTTGCCGAAAACCCGCAGTGGCAAGATCATGCGGCGCCTTCTTCGGGATGTGGCCGAGGGCCGCGTATTGGGGGACACCACAACCTTGGCGGATCCCGGGGTCATGGAAGACTTGAAAGCGCGCTACGCAGAAAAAGAAGAGTAAGATATTCAAGCCACAGTGGGGACACCGCCGCGACCGGTGAGATCGCGGCTGGTCACAGATGACAGAGGGGGTATGATGCTATGGCGAGCGAAGTGAAGATCACGGGGATTTCGGACCCGGGGCCGCTGGGGCTGGCGGCTTTTGCCCTGACCACTTTTGTGCTCAGTTCCATCAATGCCGGGCTATTCCCGGAAGCGGTACTCGGGACGTTTCTCCCCTTGGCGTTGTTTTATGGGGGACTGGCGCAATTGTTGGCCGGCATGTGGGAGTTTCGGACGGGCAACACGTTTGGCGCGACAGCCTTTTCTTCCTACGGGGCTTTTTGGATGTCCCTGGGGACCTTTGTCTACCTACAGTTAAAAGGGGTGCTGGATTTTAAGGTCGACGCAGGTGTCGCATTGGGACTTTTCCTTCTCGCCTGGACGATTTTCACGTTTTATATGTGGATCGGGTCTTTTCGAACCAACAAGGCGCTCATCACCGTGTTTACGCTCTTGTTCCTCACCTTTGTCCTGCTGACCGTCGGCGCTTTCGGTCCTGTGGGGGCAACCCATGTCGGCGGATGGCTGGGGATTCTGACGGCGGTGGTGGCCTGGTACACCTCCGCAGCGGGAGTCATCAACAGCACCTTCGGCCGGACGGTTTTGTCGGTGGGGGCAAAACCTCAGGGGCGGCAGGTTTCCCCGGGTTCCCCTGCGGCCAGCGCCTGACGGGCTGCCGCCCGGCCGCCCATGGGGTAAAGGGGAGATGAATCGACGATCGCCCGGGAGAATCGGGCGGGTCTGGGGACCGGTTTGGCGGGACCCGGGCCCGCCTTTTCAAGCCTATACACAATCCGGGAATCTATGATATACTTTGTGGCGAACTCAATGACGCACTCTCGATGCCCGAACGGGGGTAGAGGCGCGAGGTCCAAGAGTACCGGCGGGGAGGCGAAGGGGCCGACGATCCGCCCGGGAAAGGGGATTTCGCCGAAGCGTCGGCGGCGGCCCTCAAGGCGCCGGCGCTGGGCCCGGATCGAAAAGGTCCGGGACTGTCACAAGGGGTTCCCTTGTGGAGTGCTACTGCGTGGGAGAGAGGTTGCGATTCCGTGTGAGTATGAACAGCGGTAGATCGGGCCTGTCTACGGCTGTTTTTTTGTGTCTGTTCCGCCGCCGGCCGCCGGCGGGGCCGGCGCACGCGGCGAGGAGGAGAGAAATGTGGCGCGAATCGTGATGAAGTTCGGGGGCAGTTCCGTGGCGACGGCGGAGCGCATGGTAAAGGTGGCGCAAAGGGTTGCGAAAACCAGGGCCGAAGGTCATCAGGTGGCGGTGGTGGTCTCGGCGATGGGCGATACCACCGATGATCTCATCGCCCTGGCCAAGCAGGTGAATGAGCGGCCGCCAGCCCGGGAGTTGGACATGCTCCTGAGCACCGGGGAGCAGGTGTCCATCGCCGTGTTGACCATGGCTCTCCAAGGGCTCGGCGTACCGGCGACGTCTTTGACCGGAGGCCAGGCCGGGTTCCGGGTAGAGCAGGTATTCGGGAAGGCTCGGATCTTGGAGGTGAGGCCCGATCGTGTCGACGCCCTGCTTCGCGACGGCCATGTTGCTGTGGTGGCAGGTTTTCAGGGCGTGACCGACGATGGGGAGATCGCCACCTTGGGCCGGGGCGGCTCGGACACCACCGCCGTGGCCCTGGCGGCCGCTTTGAAGGCGGATGTCTGTGAGATCTACACGGACGTGGACGGCGTGTACACGACAGATCCCCGTATTGTCAAGGAAGCCGCCAAGATCCCGGAAATCTCCTATGACGAGATGCTGGAGTTGGCGAACCTCGGCGCGGTGGTGCTGCACCCCCGGGCAGTGGAATATGCCAAATTGTATCGGGTGCCTTTGGTGGTGCGCTCCAGTTTTCATGACGGACCCGGGACATGGGTGAAGGAGGATGCGAACGTGGAACAAGGACAGGTGGTCCGGGGCATTGCTCATGATCTCAACGTCGCCAAGGTGTCGCTGGTGGGGGTCCCCAATCGGCGGGATAGTCTAGGTAGAGTTTTTCACGCCCTGGCGGAGGAAAACGTGAACGTGGACATTATCGTTCAGAGCATCGTGCATAATGATGTCCATGATATTTCTTTTACTGTCTGTCGGGACGACCTTCCTGTGACCCTTCGGGTATTGGAAGATCTGCGGGTGGAGCTGGGAGCTGGAGAGATTGTGGCGGAAGAAGAATTGGCAAAGATCTCCATCGTCGGCGCAGGCATGATTAGCAACCCCGGCGTGGCGGCCCGGATGTTCGACGCGCTGATTGAAGCGGGGCTGTCCATCCGGATGGTCAGCACCTCGGAGATCAAAGTGTCTTGTGTCGTCGACGCCAGGGATGTCAAACGAGCGGTACAAGTGTTGCACCAGGCCTTCGAATTGTCCGCCTCAGCTGAAGAGAAGGTCAATCCGGTCAAAGCATAAGTCGATGCGGCCCTCGTTAGCGAGGGCCGCTCCAGGTGATTTGCTCCACGCGCTCGATGGTCAAAAACCCCTGAAAGGACAGGTGGTCTAAGGTGTTCAGATAGCGCCGGATCACCGATTCCTCATCCACGAATTCAACAATGAGCGGCAAAGCCGATTCGGTTTCAAAATAACGCCAGCTCCTCTGCACGCCGCTACGGCCGAATCCTTCCAAGGCACGGTATAGCGTCGCGCCTGCCAGGCCTGTGGAACGGGCCAACTCCATCAATACCCGGGCCGTCGGACGACCGTGAATCCGGTCGCGTTCCGTGCAGTAGATCCGAAGCCGGAGGCGGGATTCGGCATCCCACATGGCGGGTCCCTCCAGCTGCCCCGCGGGGCGCAGATGTCGATGGTAATGTATGTCGGCCAAGGCTGGACATTGACGGCTGGCGCCCAGGGCTGTCAGCGGATCGCTTGGTTACGGGAGATTTTCTCCGGTGCTTCTCCGCCAGGTTGACAGGCGATTTTGACCCGTGGTACACTCAACCTCAAAGCTTACAAACAACAATTGAATCGTTCGGAGAACTCTTATCGAGAGTGGTGGAGGGACTGGCCCGATGAAACCCGGCAACCACCGCCAGAAGGCGGAGAGGTGCCAATTCCTGCAGGACCTGGGTGGATCCTGAGAGATAAGAGGTGGACACTGCCCTTGCAAGCCCCCTCTTCTCGCAGAGGGGGCTTTTCAGTTGTGGCGTGTCAGGAAGGGAGTGAGGGCGATGGGTCATGCCTTCGGGGTCAAAGGTGTGGTAAAAGTCGGACCCGTAACCCTGGACAGCGGGCGGGTCCTGGACGAGGTGGACATCGCCTACGAAGCTTATGGAGACCCGGAGAACGCCCGGGATCGAACGATCCTGGTGTGTCACGCTCTGACCGGAGACGCGCACGCCGGGAATTTGGACGGGCAGCCCGGATGGTGGGACGGGCTGATCGGTCCGGGACGAGTCCTGGACACGAATCGTTTTTATATCGTCTGTTCGAATGTGCTCGGGGGGTGTGCGGGGTCGACGGGGCCGGCGTCCCCGGGTCCGGATGGGCGCCCGTGGGGGCTGCGATTCCCTCCCATTACCATCCGGGACATGGTGGAAGCCCAGAGGTTGTGGCTGGAGAAGCTTGGCATCACTCATCTCTACGCGGTGATCGGGGGTTCCATGGGCGGGATGCAGGCCTTGGAATGGGCGGTGACCTACCCCGACCGGGTTGAGCGGTGTATTCCCATCGCCACCAGTGCTCGACTGTCTGCCATGGCGATTGCGTACAACGACGTCATGCGCTTGGCGATCATGAATGACCCGGCGTGGAACGGCGGGGATTACTATAATGGGGAAAAACCTGCGGCGGGTTTGGCCCTCGCCCGGATGGTGGGCATGATCACCTATCGCGGGCCCCAGTTGTATAACGCCCGGTTTGGCCGGAGCGTGGTAGGGCGGGAAGAAGAGGACGGACCGGTGGATTTTGAGGCGAGATTTCAAGTGGAAAGTTATCTTCGATACCAAGGTGAAAAACTGGTGCGGCGGTTTGACGCCAATTCGTACCTGTACTTGATCAAGGCTATGGACTTACATGATATCGGCCGGGGCCGGGGCGGGGTGGCCGCCGCCTATGCCCGGACGGAGGCGGAATTTCTCTGCATCGGGATCGATTCGGATATGTTGTATCCCGCTGCGGAACAGATCGAAATCGCCGAAGGACTTGCGGCGACCGGTAAAAGGGTGGAGTATCGCGAGATTCGCTCGGTGTACGGTCACGACGCATTTTTAGTGGAATTTCAACAGATGTCTGCGGCCCTCAGCGAGTTCCTGAACCCGGCGGCACGATCGGTATATGCCCCGGAGGGGTGACCCAGGTGCACGTCCCGACCGGGCGCCTCCGTCCCCATCCGGGGGCTTCCGTTTCTGTACAACGTCTCGTGCTGGGGTGTTGTATCTGCAACACAATATGAAATACGTGAATTCCCTGACCTGTATCCACACATGATCTCCTCCTGTTCGCCTTCGTGGACGGCCTCGTTTCCTTGACATGCCCACCGGGAAACTTTAAAATTTCTTTGTACGTTGAGCCGCGGCGACGACGTTTCGGGCATGCTATCGATATGGGTTCGGGGTGAGCGGGCAATCACCTAGGATTGCCTTCCTTTTATGCTGTTTTGAGGCCAACAGAAGGAGGAACGATTTGCGGTGTCACAGGACAAGAGGGAGTTTATTTTTCGGAGGCTACATACCTTGGCGGGTGTGGTGCCGGTGGGTCTCTTCCTGATTGAGCATTTGTTCACAAATGCCAGCGCCATTAACGGCCCCCAGGCGTTTAACGACGCTGTCGCCTTTATTCAGAATCTCCCGTTTCTGACGTTGATTGAGTTTGTCTTCATTTTTATCCCCCTCTTGTACCACGGGGTGTACGGATTGTATGTGGCCTTTACCTCCGGGTACAACGTGGGACGCTACGGCTGGTTTCGGAATTGGATGTTCGTCCTCCAGCGCGTAACCGGAGTGATCACCTTCATTTTTATTGTTTTCCACCTCTGGACAACGCGGTTCAGCGGGAATGCCCCCAGCTTTGACCTCGTCCATCGCATTGTCGCCAATCCAGTGGCCTTCTGGTTCATGGTGATCGGTGTGGTCGCCGCGGTATTTCACCTCAGTAATGGCTTGTGGTCGTTTTGCATTCACTGGGGCATCACGGTGGGGCCGCGTTCCCAACGGGTTTTCGCTTACGTGTTCGGAGTCTTTTTCCTCGTTTTGAGCTATGTCGGCATCAGCGCACTAGTCGCATTCACCCACGGGGCGGCGTGAGGAGGAATCGGGCATGGGTCAGCAGAAAGTGATCGTCGTCGGCGGCGGCTTGGCCGGTCTTATGACCACGATTAAAGTGGCGGAAGCGGGCGTGCCGGTGGACTTGTTTTCCCTGGTCCCCGTCAAGCGTTCCCATTCGGTGTGCGCCCAGGGAGGCATCAACGGGGCGGTGAACACCAAAGGCGAGGGCGACTCCCCCTGGGAACATTTTGACGACACGGTTTATGGAGGCGATTTTCTCGCCAATCAGCCTCCGGTCTTGAAGATGTGCGAGGCGGCCCCCGGGATTATTTACCTCATGGACCGGATGGGGGTCATGTTCAATCGAACACCGGAAGGGTTGCTCGACTTCCGGCGGTTTGGCGGAACGAAACATCACCGCACGGCTTTTGCGGGAGCCACCACGGGCCAGCAACTGCTTTACGCTTTGGACGAACAGGTGCGGCGCTTCGAAGCGGCGGGCTTGGTGCAGAAGTATGAGGGCTGGGAATTTCTCCAGGCGGTCATCGACGATGAGGGCGTATGTCGGGGGATCATAGCCCAGGATTTGCGCTCCATGGAGATCCACGCTTTTCGCAGCGACGCCGTGGTGATGGCGACCGGGGGGCTTGGGCTGATCTTCGGCAAGAGCACCAATTCGATCATCAATACGGGTTCTGCGGGATCGGCGCTGTACCAGCAAGGCGTGTATTTTGCAAACGGGGAGTTTGTGCAGGTGCATCCCACGGCGATTCCGGGGGACGACAAGCTGCGCCTAATGTCCGAGTCGGCCCGGGGCGAAGGCGGCCGGGTGTGGACTTACAAGGACGGGAAACCGTGGTATTTTCTCGAAGAAAAATACCCGGCCTACGGCAATCTCGTACCCCGGGATATCGCCACCCGGGAGATCTTTCACGTGTGTGTGGACCTGGGGCTCGGGATCAACGGGGAAAATATGGTCTATCTCGATGTATCCCACATCCCGGCGGATGTCCTCAACGTGAAACTGGGTGGGATCCTGGAGATCTATGAAAAATTCGTAGGGGAGGATCCCCGGAAGGTTCCGATGCGGATTTTCCCGGCGGTTCACTATTCTATGGGTGGTTTGTGGGTGGATTATGACCAGATGACCAATATCCCCGGTCTTTTTGCCGCTGGCGAAGCGGAGTACCAGTACCACGGCGCGAACCGCCTGGGGGCCAATTCTCTCTTGTCCTGTATCTACGGCGGCATGGTGGCGGGCCCCAAAGCGGTGGAGTGGATCCGGGGCGTGAAAAAATCGGCCGATGACCTGCCGGACGGTTTGTTTGAGACGGAAAGGAAAAAGCAAGAGGAACGGTTTGAGTCGATTCTCCGCATGGAAGGGCCGGAGAATCCCTACAAACTGCATCGGGAACTCGGTCAGTGGATGACCGACAATGTGACCATTGTCCGCTACAATGACCGTTTGAAAAAGACGGACGAAAAGATTCAAGAGCTGATGGAGCGGTGGCACCGCATCGGTGTTGCGGACAAATCCCGGTGGGAAAACATGATGGCGCCTTTTACCCGTCAGTTGTGGAACATGTTGCAGCTGGCCCGGGTGATCACCCTGGGGGCCCTGAACCGCAACGAGAGCCGGGGGGCTCATTATAAACCGGAGTTTCCCAACCGGGATGACGAAAACTGGCTTAAAACCACGAAGGCAAAGTATACGCCCGATGGCCCGGTATTCGAATACGAGCCGGTGGATGTATCCTTGATCAAGCCCAGGCCGCGGAAGTACGACGTGGAGAAGGAGGAGACCAAGGCGTGAGCGAGAAAACGATCCGCCTCATCATACAGCGGCAGGATACCCCGGACAGTAAGCCCTATGACGAGGAGTTTGAGGTTCCTTATCGGCCCAATATGAACGTCATCGCCTGTCTAATGGAAATTCAGCGGAATCCCGTCAACGCCAAGGGGGAGCCGGTATCCCCGGTGGTATGGGAATCCAATTGCCTGGAAGAGGTGTGCGGCGCCTGTTCGATGGTGATCAACGGCAAACCCCGCCAGGCCTGTACGGCCCTTGTTGACCAATTGGAGCAGCCGATCCGTCTGCAGCCGATGCGCACCTTCCCTGTGGTGCGAGACTTGGTGGTCGACCGAAGCCGCATGTTTGAAGCTCTGAAAAAGATCAAAGCTTGGATTCCCATCGACGGCACTTATGACCTGGGCCCCGGCCCCAGGATGCCTGAGCGGGAGCGGCAATGGGCTTACGAGTTGTCTAAATGCTTCACCTGTGGCTGTTGCGTCGAAGCATGTCCGAACGTGAACGAAAAAACCTCGTTCATGGGTCCCTTTGCCATCAGTCAAGTGCGGCTGTTCAACACCCATCCAACTGGGAAAATGCACCGGGAGGAACGACTGGAGGCGATGATGGGCGAGGGCGGTATTCACGAATGCGGCAACGCCCAGAACTGTGTCCAGGTCTGTCCGAAAGGGATCCCGTTGACCACGTCGATCGCGGCCGTGAATCGGGAAGTCAACAGCTATGCCGTCGGAAGTTGGTTGAAGAAGTAATCGAGGGCATTTCGAATCCAACCCGGCCCCGGCAGAGTCGGAGCCGGGTCTTTTTCTGTTCGCGGAAAGGGGTACCCGGTCGATGGCCACGGGGTGGACTGGCTCATTCGCCCAACCCCGTGCATATGGTGGCCCGGAAAGATCATGCGCCCGAAGTCTCTCAATTCATCCCGCCCGATTCGGGGAGGTTTGTGGCGGGCGCGGATGTCTGGATGGACGAGTTGCCATCCTTGCTGCGCGGTCATAGGATACGTTGACTGTATCCCTTGCCCTTGTCATTGACGCCGCGTACAAGGAGGGATCAACCGTGACAGCGGTGGGAGACGTTCGAGGCAAATCACTCTTGACCGCTCGGGAACGCGAGGTGTTCGAACTTCTCGTTCAAGATAAAACTACAAGGGAGATCGCCGAGCAACTGTATATTAGCGAGAAAACTGTGCGCAATCACATTTCAAACGTCATGAAAAAATTGAATGTCAAAGGAAGATCCCAGGCGGTGGTGGAGTTGGTCCGCATGGGAGAATTGAAAATTTGACAAACCCGGGTCCTACGTTGACGTTTCGGTGTAAGGAACATTAGAATGGGGGCAAACGCGAATGGGAGGCCCTCTATGGAACAGCGGTGGGTTCCCGGACAGGATTTGGTCAGCGAGATTGAGCAAGAGCTTCGCTTTATCAGCCGCATTGTCCGTCAGAAGGGTCGGGAAATCCATGTGAATTTTCAGATCACACCTCCTCAATTCGAAGCCCTGATGTTGATCCGCGATCATGGCGTGCTCACCATGGGCGAATTGAGCAGTAAGATGTTTCTCGCGTACAGCACGACGACCGATTTGGTGGATCGGTTGGAGCGGCATGGCTTGGTGGAGAGGCTTCGGGATCCGATCGATCGACGGGTGGTGCGGCTCCGGGTCTTGGATCGGGGGCTGGCGATGATTGAACAGGTGCTGGAAGCGCGTCGGGACTATCTCCGGGGTGTGTTGGCGCGTATGGAGCCCGGCAAAGTTCCGATTTTGGCCGATGCGCTCAAAGATTTGATCGCCCATATTCAGTAATCGGCAGAGGTTCCCCGTGGGGAGCCTTTTACTTTGCGTTTTTCACCCTTACCTCTTCCCGGAACCGGCATACCAGCCCGTCATGCTCGTATATATAGGGATGAGCACGTGACGGACAGGAGGGAAGGCCGGTGAAGGGGATGCGGTGGCGATGGTTGATCGTGGCAGCGGTAGGGATGATCGCTGTCGGCTGTGGATTTGGCAGCCCTGTTTCCGGGCCCGTCGATCAGCCTCCAGGAGGCCCGGCGCCGAGCGCGCCTCAGGGAGATCAGGTGGGTGAAACGGTCCAGGCCACGATGTATTATGTGAACCCGCAGGGTTATGTGGTGCCCATTGCCGATTCGATTCCGAAGGTGACCGGAATTGCTACGGAGACTCTCCAGTACATGGTTCAGGGCGGTCCGGGGGACGCCACGGCGGCCAAGTGGGGATTAAAGGGATCCCTGCCACCGGGGACGAAGGTTTTGGGGATGGACATTCGGAACGGGTTGGCCAAAGTCGATTTTTCGAAAGAGGTCCTCCATTATCAGACGCCCCAACAAGAACGGCAAATCGTGGATAGCGTGGTGTGGGCGTTGACGGAGTTTCCCACGATCCAGCAAGTGCAGATTCTCGTGAACGGTCGGCAGCTTCAAACGATGCCTGTCGCGGGAACCCCGATCGGGCAGCCCCTGGGGCGGGCGATGGGTATCAATCTTAATGTGGCTGGCAACATCAACCCCTCCAATACGGAGAAGCTGACCTTGTACTACAGCGGGGGGTCGGGAGATCATACGTACTTGGTGCCGGTGACCAAAATTCTTCCGGTGGGTTCCTCCACCGATGTGGTGAAAGATACGATGGCTCAGTTGACAGACCCGGGAATCCAGGGATTGAGTTCGCCGGTGACCACGCGGGCGAAAGTGTTGCACACGAGCCTGGATGGCAATCTCGCCACCGTGGATTTCGACCGCTCTTTCTGGAATGACCAAAAACCAGATCAATCGGTGGCCGCTGTGGTGCTGTCTCTAGCACAAAGTGTTCATGTGTCCCAAGTGAAACTCACGGTCAAAGGGGAGACGCCGGTGGTGAAGGGTCTCGATCTTGCCAAACCGGTGTCGGCGCCGCGATTTGTCAATACGTCGCAGTTGTAGTGAAAGGGCGGGGCTCCATGATATAATGATGCCTTAAGAGGCGAAAGGAAAGGAAAGGGAAGAACCGCCGTGTATACCGTCGTTTTGGCGACGCACAACAAAGGCAAGGTCCGGGAGTTCACGGAGATGCTCCGCCCTTTGGGCTGGGACATATTCCCGCTGAATGCATTCCCCGAGTATGTGCCGCCCCCGGAAACCGGGGCGACTTTTTGTGAGAATGCGCTGATCAAAGCCCGGGATGCCGCGGAGCGCCTCGGGCTGCCGGCACTGGCGGACGACTCGGGACTGGAGGTGGAAGCCCTCGGGGGACGGCCGGGGGTTTTTTCGGCCCGGTTCGCGGGATCCGGGGCTACAGACGAGGAGAACAACCGACTGCTTTTGGCGGAACTGGAGCGCTGCCCTGCGCCGCCCCCTTGGGCTGCCCGATTCGTTTGTTGCCTGGCTTGGGTCGAGCCATCGGGGGAGACTCACACCTTCCACGGGGAGACTCGGGGATGGATCTTGGCGCAGCCCAGGGGGAGTGCAGGATTCGGTTACGATCCTTTGTTTTGGAGCCCGGAGCTTCAACAAACCTTCGGTGAAGCTCCGCCCGAGGCGAAAAATCGAGTGAGCCATCGCAAAAGGGCCCTGGAAGCCCTTGTCCAGGCATTGTCCAGTCCAGGGGGAGGAACCCCGGGAGCGTCGTCGGTTTAACAGGGGCGCTTCTGGTCCCGGGGAGAGAACCGCACGCGGTTGCTCTTGACGGGGGTAGGGTGGGGTTCGTATAATACGCTTTGTGGCGAATGGGGGGACGTCTCTGCTGGAAGGGCGCCGCCCCGGAGAGAGTGCGGGTGTAGCTCAATGGTAGAGCCCCAGCCTTCCAAGCTGGTTACGTGGGTTCGATTCCCATCACCCGCTCCACCGTTGTCCCAGTAGCTCAGCTGGATAGAGCAATGGCCTTCTAAGCCATGTGTCGGGGGTTCGAATCCCTCCTGGGACGCCAACGATCAGGTCTCGTCCGGGTGGGACCAAGAGGTGTCGAGGTGCCGGCTCCGGCGGTTTCTGTGCTTTGAGGACTCCGGGAGGAGTCTTTTTTTGTCCGGCCGGCCAGCGGCAACTTAGGTCTTCCTGTGATTGCGCCCGTTTAGTTGCCGTGATATAGTGACTATGACGTGGCCGGCGATTACTGTGAACAGGCGGCAAGGAGGAACATGTGTTCATGATCACGAAATGGGAGAAAACCGAGAAGAATCTCGGCATCCTGGAAGTCGAAGTTGACCCCGGGGCGCTAGCCCAAGCGCTGGACCAGGCGTTCAAAAAAGTGGTAAAAAAAGTAAATTTACCTGGTTTTCGAAAAGGCCGGGTTCCCCGGGCTGTTTTTGAAGCCCGGTTCGGTGTAGAGGCGCTTTACAACGACGCTTTGGACTTGCTGCTTCCCGAAGCGTATGCCAAGGCGGTGGAAGAAGCCCAGATTGAGCCCGTGTCCCAGCCGGAGATCGACGTCGTCCAACTCGAAAAAGGAAAGCCGTTTATTTTTAAGGCGAAGGTGACCGTCAAGCCCGAGGTAGAATTGGGGACCTACAAGGGCGTGACGGTGGAAGATAAGGAATTTCCGGTTACCGAGGAGGATGTGGATAAGGAACTGGAGAACCTGCGCCGTCAACACGCCCAGATCGAGGTTGTGGGCGAAGGCGGGACGGTCCAAAACGAGGATCTCGTCATGATCGATTTTGAGGGTTTTGTCGATGGTGAGCCTCTGGAGGGCGGCCAGGGCGAAGATTACCAATTAGAAATCGGATCTGGCACTTTTGTACAAGGGTTCGAAGAACAACTCATCGGCATGGCCCAGGGAGAGGATCGGGAGATCCGGGTTACGTTTCCCGATGATTATCATGTTGAGGGCCTTCGGGGTAAAGAGGCCCTGTTTAAGGTCCATCTGCACGACATTAAACGCAAGAGGCTGCCGGAGCTGGACGATGAGTTCGCGAAGGATATCAGTGAGTTTGAAACCTTGGAGGAATTGCGTGCCGATCTCAAGAATAAACTCGAACAGAGGGCGGAACAAGACCACAGGACCTACCTCGAGAATCAGGTGGTGGACAAGGTGGTCGAAGGGGCGGTGGTGGAGGTCCCCAGTGTGATGGTCGAGCACGAACTGGAGCATCTGTACCACGATTTCGCCGATCGGCTACAGCGCCAGGGGATTTCCACGGAGATGTATTTTGAGGTGACGGGTTCGTCCAAGGAGAAAGTAAAGGAACAGATGCGTCCGGATGCGGAGCTGCGGGTTCGGACAAGTCTCGTGCTGGAAGCGGTGCAGAAGCAGGAGGGTATTGAACCCACGGAGGAAGAGGTTGAGGCGGAGTTGGAGAAAGCGGCGGAATCCATGCGGATGGATGTAGCGCGGCTCAAAGAGTTGCTGACCCCGTCCCAGCTTGATTCTCTTCGCCAGGATTTGGCGATCCGAAAGACGGTGGACTTTCTCGTGGCCAATAGTACATCGGCGTAACATGGTGTACAATAGAAAGAGCCTGAGGTGATATTCATTTGCGGGTACCCTCGTCGAGGGTGCCTCGTTTTCCACATGGAGGGGGGTCCCCATGAGTCTGGTACCGATGGTGATCGAGCAGAGCAGCCGCGGGGAGAGAGCTTACGATATTTACTCCCGTTTGCTAAAAGACAGGATCATTTTTTTGGGGACGGAGATCGACGACATCGTCGCCAATCTCGTGGTGGCGCAACTCCTGTTTTTGGCTGCGGAAGACGACAAGAAGGATATTCGTTTGTATATCAACAGCCCGGGGGGATCCATTACTGCCGGAATGGCGATTTATGATACAATGCAATATATTAAGCCCGATGTTTCGACGGTGTGCATCGGTATGGCGGCGAGCATGGGAGCGTTTCTCTTGGCCGCGGGGACCAAGGGGAAGCGTTTCGCCCTCCCGAACAGTGAGATCATGATTCACCAGCCGTTGGGCGGCGTGCGGGGCCAGGCGGCGGACATCAAGATTCACGCCGACTGGATTCTGAGGACAAAGGACAAGATCAACCGCATTCTGTCTGAGCGCACTGGGCAGCCCTTGGAGAAGATCGAGCGGGATACGGATCGAGACAATTTTATGGACGCCGAGGAAGCCAAGGCGTATGGGCTGATCGATGAGGTGATCTCGCCCGTCGACCTGAAGTAGAGGGGTGAGCCGATGTTTAAATTCAGCGATGATAAGGGGCAGCTCAAGTGTTCCTTTTGCGGCAAAACCCAGGACCAGGTCCGCAAGTTGGTGGCCGGCCCGGGAGTCTACATTTGCGACGAGTGCATCGAGTTGTGCAATGAGATCGTAGAGGAAGAACTCGGGGAAGAAGAAGAGTTTGAACTCACCGATGTCCCGAAACCCACGGAGATCCGCGCCATCCTCGACCAATACGTCATTGGCCAGGATCATGCCAAGAAGTCCCTGGCCGTGGCCGTTTACAACCATTACAAGCGGATCAACGCCCAGGGTAAACCGGATGACGTCGAGCTGTCCAAAAGCAATATCTTGCTCATAGGGCCTACCGGAAGCGGGAAAACGCTGCTCGCCCAGACCTTGGCACGGATTCTCAACGTTCCTTTTGCCATCGCGGACGCGACCTCTCTCACCGAGGCCGGATACGTCGGGGAAGACGTCGAGAACATTCTTCTCAAGTTGATCCAAGCGGCGGATTACGACGTGGAAAAGGCCGAGAAAGGGATCATTTATATCGACGAGATCGATAAGATCGCCCGGAAATCGGAGAATCCTTCCATCACCCGGGACGTGTCGGGGGAAGGTGTCCAGCAAGCCCTGTTGAAGATCCTCGAGGGGACAGTGGCGAGTGTTCCGCCTCAGGGTGGGCGTAAACACCCCCATCAGGAATTCATCCAGATCGACACCAGCAATATTTTGTTCATTTGTGGCGGGGCCTTTGATGGACTTGAACAGATCATCAAGCGCCGCCTCGGCCGCAAGGTCATCGGGTTTGGCAGTGAAGAAGCCCGAGGGACCGACCTGAGCCGGGATGAAGTCCTGTCGAAGGTCCTTCCCGAGGACTTGTTAAAATATGGCCTGATCCCGGAGTTTGTCGGGCGCCTCCCGGTGATCACCACCTTGGCTGCCCTGGATGAGACGGCACTGAAGCGGATACTCCTGGAGCCGAAAAATGCGTTGGTTAAACAATATCAACGGTTACTGGAGTTGGATGATGTCCAGTTGGAGTTTACGGACGAGGCGCTGACGGAGATCGCCCGGGAGGCGATTAAGAGAAACACCGGTGCCCGGGGACTGCGGGCGATTATCGAGGGTATCATGCTGGACGTGATGTATGAGATCCCCTCCAGGGACGACATCACCAAATGTGTGGTCACCAAAGAGACGGTCTTGCTGAAGGAATCTCCAATTCTGGTAAAGGCCGACGGGCGTAAGAAGAAAAAGAAAGAAGAAACGGCGTAAAATCAGTCGTGAAGCCAGACCGTACCTGGGCGGAGGGGAGGAATCCCCTCCGTTTGTTTTTGTGGGAGCGCGGCATACTAGTGCCAGACTTTCCGCGAGGGAGGGGGCGGCGGTGGGCGCTTTGCTGCTGGCGACGGAAGTGGTTTTTCTGGTGCTGGCCGGGTTTTATATCTGGAATGTCATGAAAAGCCAATCCGGGGGGCGCACCTTTGGCCCATTCTCTGTCCGGGACTCCCGTCGGGACTTGGACGAATGGGCGCGTAAACGGGAGACTTCGTTGACCGAACCTCTCAATGAAAGGGTGCGCCCTCAACGGTTTGAGGACATCGTTGGCCAATCGGAAGGGATTAAAGCTTTGCGGGCGGCCTTATGTGGCCCCCACCCCCAGCATGTGATCCTCTACGGCCCGCCCGGGGTGGGTAAAACTGCTGCTGCCCGCCTAGTGTTGGAGGAGGCCAAGGAGAACCCCAAGTCTCCTTTCGGGCCGGAGGCCCCCTTCATCGAGGTGGATGCCACCACTGTTCGTTTTGACGAGCGGGGAATCGCCGACCCGCTGATCGGATCGGTGCACGACCCGATTTATCAAGGCGCCGGGGCGATGGGGGCCGCGGGCATCCCACAACCGAAACCGGGCGCTGTGACCCGGGCCCACGGGGGCATTCTGTTTATCGACGAGATCGGGGAGCTACACCCCATCCAGATGAACAAGTTGCTCAAAGTGTTGGAGGATCGCCGGGTTCTCCTGGAGAGCGCGTATTATCGCCCTGGGGATTCCGCAATTCCGCCCCATATCCACGATCTGTTCCAAAACGGCCTGCCCGCCGACTTCCGCTTGATCGGGGCCACCACCCGCCCGGCTCACGAACTCCCGCCGGCCCTGCGCTCCCGATGCGTGGAGATTTATTTTCGCCCTTTATATCCCGATGAATTGGCCCAAATCGCCGAGCGGGCGGCCCGCCGCATCGGGGTTGAAATCCCCCCTGAGGCGGTTCAGGCGGTGGCCGGGTACGCCGGGAATGGCCGGGACGCGGTCAACCTGGTTCAAATCGCAGCAGGGGCGGTGCAGAATGAGGGGAGGGACCGCGTCGAACCCGAGGACGTCGAATGGGTCGTGCAAGTGGCAGGCTATTCTCCACAGCCGCATCACCGGGTGGCCGGCCGGCCCACGGTGGGATTGGTGCACGGACTAGCGGTTTATGGACCCAACGTCGGGCGCGTGTTGCCGATCGAGGCCAGTGCCCTATATCGGCCGGGTGCTGGCCAGATCCGAGTGACCGGGGTCATCGATGAGGAAGAGGTGAGCCATGGGGCCCTACGGATGAAACGGCGCTCTGCCGCCCAGGGTTCGGTAGAGAACGCCGAAACGGTTCTGCGGAGGTTCGGGATTGCCCTGGACGATTGGAGCGTTCACATCAACATTCCCGGCGGGGTGCCGGCAGATGGTCCTTCGGCCGGGTTGGCGATAGCCATGGCCATGTATTCGGCGATCCGGGAGATTCCTGTGGACGGCTTTTTGGCGGTAACGGGTGAGATTTCGTTGTCCGGTTCGGTCAAAGCGGTGGGCGGGGTGCCGGCGAAGATCGAGGCGGCTCGGAAGGCAGGAGCCCGAAGAGTCCTCATTCCCGATGACAATTGGTCGGAGCGGTGGTCTTGTGACCCGGAGCTTGAAATCATCCCCGTGCGGGACTTTGGGGAAGCGTTGGTTTATCTCAAGGGGACGCCTTTACCAACCGTCCCGGATCTTCCGGCTCCGGCGGTGGCGGCTGCCGGCTCGGGGCTGGAGGCGGATGCGTCTTTATAGGCGTTTTACACGGCGTCTACATTCCTTTAGAATAGGAGTGCTGCACCCCGAATCGGCCGCCTGGGCGGCAGCGAAGCAGGAGGTGACGGTACCGTGGCTCAATCGGTCACATTGCCGTTATTGCCCTTACGAGGGTTGTTGGTGTTCCCAACGATGGTGCTCCATCTCGACGTGGGACGGGAAAAGTCCGTTCACGCCCTGGAGAGGGCGATGGTGGGGAGTAGGAAGATTCTGCTTGCCTCGCAGATGGAATCTCATGTGGACGACCCCCAGACCGGGGATATTTACGGGGTGGGGACCGTCGCGGAGATCAAACAGATGCTTAAGCTGCCCAATGGGACGATCCGCGTCCTGGTGGAAGGCTTGAGCCGGGCGAGGATCCTTCGCTATCTCGAAACGGAGGAAGTGTTTTCGGTCGAGGCGGAAACGGTGGATGAAGATAGTGGAGAACCGACGCCAGAGATCGAAGCCCGGATGAGAAGCGTTCTGCACCAGTTTGAGCAATATGTGAGTTTGTCGAAAAAGATCACCCATGAAACATATTTGGCCGTTCTGGATATTGAAGAGCCGGGACGGCTGGCAGACGTGATCGCGTCTCACCTGCCCCTCAAGATCAAAGATAAACAGACCATCCTCGAAGCCTTCGATGTGGAAGAGCGGCTGGAACAATTGTTGCGCCTCTTGTCCGACGAGCGGGAGGTCCTGGAACTCGAACGAAAGATCAACCAGCGTGTGCGGCGGCAGATGGAGAAAACTCAAAAGGAATATTTTCTCCGGGAACAAATGAAGGCGATTCAGAAGGAATTGGGCGAAAAAGAAGGTCGCCTGGCCGAAGTGGAGCAACTTCGGGAACAGCTCGCCGCCCTGGAAATGCCGGGTGAGATCCGGGAACGAATCGAAAAAGAGATCGATCGCCTGGAAAAGATCCCCCAGGCCTCGGCCGAGGGATCGGTGGTCCGCACGTACATTGACTGGTTGATGTCCCTGCCCTGGAAAGAGCCCGAGCCCCGGGAGATCGATATCGATCGGGCGTCCCAAGTCTTGGACGAAGATCATTACGGATTGGAGAAAGTGAAAGAGCGGATCCTGGAATATCTCGCAGTACAGAAACTGGCTCATCGGTTAAAAGGGCCTATACTCTGTTTTGTGGGCCCGCCCGGAGTCGGGAAGACGAGTTTGGCCAAATCGATCGCCCGGGCCCTGGGACGGCGGTTTGTCCGCGTCTCGCTGGGCGGGGTGCGGGATGAGGCGGAGATTCGCGGCCACCGCCGCACCTATGTGGGGGCGTTGCCCGGGCGTATCATTCAAGGAATGAAACAAGCCGGAGAAATGGATCCCGTTTTCCTCTTGGATGAGATTGACAAAATGAGCCATGATTTTCGCGGAGATCCGGCGTCGGCTTTGCTTGAGGTACTGGACCCAGAGCAGAATCATACCTTCAGTGACCATTATATCGAGGTGCCCTACGATCTGTCCCGGGTGCTCTTCATCACCACCGCCAATGTGGCGTATACGATTCCTCAGCCTCTCCTCGACCGTATGGAGGTGATTCATCTCCCGGGGTATACCGAGGTGGAGAAATTGCGGATCGCCAAGGGGTATCTCGTTCCCAAGCAACTGGAGGCCCACGGTTTAACCCGGGATCAACTGTCGATCTCCGACGAGACTTTGCTCAAAATCATTCGAAGTTATACCCGGGAGGCCGGGGTCCGGAATCTTGAACGGGAAATCGCGGCGGTGTGTCGCAAGGCCGCCCGGATGATTGTCGACGGCAAGAAGAAAGTTTCGGTGACGAAAAGTCGGCTTCAAGCTTTTCTCGGCCCCGAACGGTTTCGCTTCGGCACCGCGGAGGAAACGGACCAAGTGGGGGTGGCCACGGGCCTTGCATGGACCGAGGCGGGCGGGGATACGTTATCCATTGAGGTGGCGGTGGTTCCCGGCAAAGGAAAGCTGACCCTCACCGGCCAGTTGGGCGACGTGATGAAGGAATCGGCCCAGGCGGCCTTCAGCTACATTCGGTCCCGGGCCCGGCAACTACAGATCCCGCCCGGCTTTCCCGACGAGTACGATGTTCACATCCACGTCCCTGAGGGTGCCATTCCTAAAGATGGGCCCAGTGCCGGAATCACCATGGCCACCGCCTTGGTGTCTGCCTTGACAGGGCGTCCTGTGGCGCGGGAAGTGGCGATGACCGGGGAAATCACCCTGAGGGGAAGGGTGCTGCCCATCGGGGGCGTGAAGGAAAAATGCCTTGGCGCCCACCGAGCCGGCGTCCAGAAGGTCTTGCTTCCAAAAGATAACGAGAAGGATCTGCAGGACGTACCGGAAGTAGTTCGCCGGCAATTGTCCTTTGTGTACGTGTCCCATATGGACGATGTGTTGGCAGAAGCCCTTCGCCCGGTTGCCGAACAAGGGGAGCCGGTCTTGCAACCGACCTGAGGGGTGAGGGAGTATGCAGGTGACAGAGGCGATTCTCGCAGGGACCGCAGTTTCCCCCGATCGGTTCCCCAAGGACGGTCTGCCGGAGTTCGCTCTCGTCGGGCGATCTAATGTCGGAAAGTCGTCTCTCATTAATCGGTTGGCTATGCGGAAAAAACTCGCCCACACCTCGAACACGCCGGGTCGGACCCGGACGCTGAATTTTTATCGAATCAATTCTCGCTTCTATCTGGTGGATCTACCGGGGTATGGCTATGCTCAAGTATCGCAAAGTGAACGGCGCCGATGGGGGGCGATGGTGGAGAACTTCCTCGCGAACCGCGAATCGTTGGCCGGGGTGATCCACGTGGTCGACTTGCGTCACCCCCCCACCGCCGATGACCGGTTGATGGCGGAATGGCTTCGGGTCCATGATCTTGCGGTCCTCGTGGTCGCCACCAAAGCGGACAAGATCGCCAGAAGCAGGTGGGAAAGCCATCGCCGGCAGGTAGAAGCGACACTGCAGCCGAGTCGGTGCGTCGTATTTTCGGCCGAAACGGGTTTGGGGCGGGACCAGGTGTGGACCTGGGTTGTCGAGCGGCTATCAGGGCGGGAGGGTCACCCCCCTTCATAAATCGTTCAGAATTTCCATCCGGAGATCGAACGGGTCGATGATATAATAAGATTCAAATGACCCATGCAGCGGACTTGCCATGATTGAGGTGAAGGTTATGCACATCCTGGTGATCGGCGTCAACCATCGCACTGCGCCCGTGGAAATCCGGGAGCGCTTCAGCATTGGTCCCGAGGAGATGGAAGGGGTCCTCGGGCAGCTCCGGGAAACGCGAAGTGTTCTTGAAAGTGTCATTTTGTCCACGTGCAACCGAACGGAGATCTATGCGGTGGTGGACGCCCTTCACCCGGGTGAGCAGTTTCTTCGCCTTTTTCTCGCCAATCTTTCCGGTCTTGACCGGGCGGATTTTACGAGATACATCTATCTGCACGTGAACGACGGGGCGATTCATCATCTGTTTCGGGTGGCGGCGGGGCTCGATTCGATGGTGCTCGGCGAGACCCAGATTCTCGGCCAAGTCCGGGATGCTTTTGAGCACGCCCAAGCGGCTGGAAACACCGGCGCGGTGTTAAACCAGTTGTTCCGGCGGGCGATCACCGGGGCCAAGCGAGGCCATACGGAAACGGAGATCGGTCAACACGCGGTGTCCGTGAGCTATGCGGCGGTGGAATTGGCCCGGAAAGTGTTCGGTTCCATGCGGGATAAAGCGGTGCTGTTGATCGGCGCGGGCAAGATGGGCGAACTGACGGCGACTCACCTGTGGAACCAAGGGGTGAGCCGGGTGTTGGTGGTAAACCGCACCTGGGAAAGGGCCCGGGAACTGGCGGATCGGTTTTCGGGGGAGGCCTACGACTGGTCCGCCCTGGCGCTGGCTTTGGCCGAGGCGGACATCGTGATCAGTTCCACCGGAGCTCCGGGGTATGTCCTCCATCAGGACATGGTGGCGAAGGTGTGCCGGCGACGGAGGCAGCGGCCTTTGTTGCTGATCGATATCGCGGTGCCCCGGGACATGGATCCGGCCATTAATGAGATTTCCGATGCGTTTCTCTATGATATCGATGACCTTCGGGAAGTGGTGGCCCAAAACCTGCAAGAGCGGCAACGGGCTGCCGTCCGGGTGGAAGATATTCTAGAAGAAGAGATAAGCGGGTTTAAACAGTGGTACAATATGCAAGAGGTCATCCCCCTCATACGGGATTTGCGGGAGAAAGGCATGCAGGTTCAACGTTCGGTCATGGAGAGCCTGATGAACAAGTTTCCGGACCTCAGCGAACGAGACCGGGTGGTCCTTCACAAACACACGATGAGTATCGTGAACCAATTGCTTCGCGATCCCATCCTTCAGTTGAAAGCGATGGCGACCGAACCGGAGGCGACGTTTTATCTGGAGACGGTCCGGCGGTTGTTTGCGCTTGGAGGGGCCGACGATTCCGGAACCGCCGTCGAACAGGAGGTCGGGGCCCGGGAGAGGGGCGTTGAGGACATGCCCTTGGGGTCCATGGCCGCACAACAGCGGTTGGGTTCCGTCTAAGGTGACGCACGGTGCAACTGGCGACTTATATATTTGATGGGATGACCGTACTTTATGCTATTAGCGTATTGCTCTATTTTCTCGATTTTCTTAATCCCGATGCCCGCGTGAACCGCGCGGCGTTTGTTGTGTTATGCGTCGTATGGGGGCTGCAGACTTTTTTTCTGGCATTTCGAACCCGGGAACTGGGGCACTTCCCCGTGTGGTCCACCTCGGAGTCGATGGTCGTTTTCGCCTGGGTGTTACTGGCGGTTTCTGTGGTGGCGAACTACTTTTATAAAATCGACCTGTTCACGTTTTTCGCGAATCTCATCGGATTCGCGGTGGTGGCACTGGATACGTTTGCCCACCGGGGGCCGTCGGCGTCGGTGCCCCGGGAGGGGGACCTGTTGGTCATGCACGTGGGGATGGCGTTTCTCAGTTATACGGCCTTCTCATTGGCGTGCATTTTTTCGGTGATGTTTCTCATTCAGGAGAGGCTTCTCAAAGCCAAACGTTTTACCGCCACATTCCGGCGCCTGCCGGCCCTGGATCGGTTGGACCGCCTGGCTTATCGTATGGTTTTGATCGGGTTTCCACTGCTGCTGATCTCGATGATTCTCGGGGCGATCTGGACGGTTCTCCAGTATGGACGTCCCTTGTTGTGGGATGCAAAGCCCTTGGCTTCCCTGTTGTTGTTGCTTCTGTACGGGGCCGTGATTTATCTTCGGGTGACCTCCCGCTGGCCGGTTCGGCGGGCGGCCTGGCTTACGGTGGCGGGGTTTGGCGGCGTTGTCCTGAATTATCTGGTGGTGGGTATGTATTTCTCCCAGTTCCACCGCTGGTGAACGGAGGTGGCGTATTGACGGGGGAGAAAGAGTTGCGGTGTGATTACCTCCTCGCGTTGGATTTGCGGGGGCTGCCGGTCCTGGTGGTGGGAGGCGGGGCTGTAGGAGCTCGGAAGACTGAGGGGCTCATCCAGTGTGGCGCCCGGGTGACGGTGGTGAGTCCGAAGCTGGCGCCACAACTCGAACGCCGGGTTCGGGAGGGGGCGGTGCGCTGGGAACCCCGGGAGTACCACGTGGGAGAAGCCGGGGCGTACCGGTTGGTTTTTGCGGCGGCCGGGAATCCGGAAGTCAACCGGCGGGTGGCGGAGGATGCCCGGGCTTCGGGGGTCTGGATCAATGTCGCCGATCGGCCGGAACTCGGCAATCTCCGGGTTCCCGCCTCATTTCGCCGAGGGCCGTTGACGGTGGCGGTCTCCACCGCCGGGGGAAGCCCCTGGTTGGCTCAGGCGTTTCGGAAGCTGTTGGAAGAGGTGATCGACCCCGCTTATGGGCCTTTTGTGGAGCAGATGGTGGAAGCGAGACAGAGGTTGCGGGCAGCGGGGGTCGGGGTTTCGGAGCGGCGGGAAGCCTTTGCGGAGATTTGGAGGTCTCAGGCGCTGGACAGGTGGCGCTCCGGCGATGCGCCGGGGGCGAAGGCGGTTGTCGAAGCCATTCTAGGGAGATGGGGGGCGGGGGATCATGGGGATTCTGCGGATCGGCTCGCGAAAAAGCGCTCTGGCCATGACCCAGACCCGCTGGGTGATTGAACAGTGGCAGAAACGGGTTCCGGGCCTTTCGGCCGAGGTGGTGCCCATGACCACCCGGGGGGATCAGGTTCTTCACCTGCCGCTTTCCCGGGTGGGCGGCAAGGGCCTCTTTGTCGAAGAAATCGAGCGGGCGCTCCTGGAGAAGCGGATCGACGCCGCGGTGCACAGTTTGAAAGATTTGCCGGCCCAGTTGGCCCCGGGAACGGTGGTCGGTGCTGTGCCCCGGCGAGAGGATCCCCGGGATGCGGTCATCACCCGGGATGGCCGGCCCTTTGATGATCTCCCCTCCGGCGCCCGGGTGGGGACGAGCAGCCTGCGCCGGGTGGCCCAGCTGCGCCGATATCGGCCGGACCTTGCATTTATTCCCCTGCGGGGCAATGTCGATACCCGCCTTCGCAAATTGGCGGCCGGAGAGGTGGATGCGGTGGTTCTGGCAGCGGCCGGGCTTGTGCGGCTCGGGCTCGGGGATCGCATCACCGAGCACCTGTCTCCGGAGATTTGTCTGCCCGCCGTCGGTCAAGGAGCGCTGGCCGTGCAGTGCCGGGAAGCCGATGAAGACACCCGGCGATCCCTGGTGTCTGTGGAAGACGCGGCGGCCCGAAGGACGGTGGAAGCGGAAAGGACTTGTTTGGCGGCGCTGGAGGGGGGATGCCAGGTGCCCATCGGGGCCCTGGCGGAGATTCGGGATGGACATATTCGATTGGCGGCCATGGTGGGCCGGCCTGACGGGAGTGAATTGTTTCGGGTGGTGGTGCAAGGGGAAGATCCCGCTGAGGTGGGCCGCCGGGCGGCGGCAGATCTCGTTGAACTCGGTGCCGGCAGAATTCTACAGGAAACCCGGGAGGAGGCGGAACTCGGTGGGTGAAGGGGAAGGGCGGACCGGGAAACCGGGGACGGTGTACTTGGTGGGGGCTGGTCCGGGGGATCCCGGGTTGATCACGGTGAAGGGCATGGAGTGTCTAAAGAAGGCCGATGCCGTGGTGTATGATCGCCTGGCTTCGCCCCGCCTGTTGCGCTACCTCCGGCCGGACGCCGAGCGGATTTATGTGGGAAAGGCCGAGGGCCGGCACACCCTGACCCAGGATGAGATCCAGGAACTGTTGGTGCGCCTGGCCCAGGATGGTAAAACGGTGGTCCGCCTGAAGGGGGGAGACCCCTTTGTTTTCGGCCGGGGAGGAGAAGAGGCCGAGTTTCTGGTGGAGCACGGCATTCCCTTTGAAGTGGTGCCGGGGGTGACCTCGGCGGTGGCGGTGCCAGCCTATGCCGGAATTCCTGTGACCCATCGGGACCATACGCCTTCCTTTGCGGTGGTCACCGGCCACGAGGATCCGGAGAAAGAGACGTCGTGGATCGATTGGGACCGGCTGTCCACCGGGGTGGGCACGTTGATTTTTCTCATGGGGGTCGGGCGACTCGCCGGCATTGTCGAGCAGTTGACCGCACACGGCCGTCCGGGCACGACGCCGGTGGCCCTGATCCGCTGGGGCACCCGAATGGAACAGGAAACGGTGACCGGGACTTTGGATACCATCGTCGACGAGGTCCGGAGGCGGAACTTTCGCTCCCCGGCGGTTATTGTGGTGGGAGAAGTGGTGGGCCTCCGGGAGCGGCTGAACTGGTTCGAACGGAAGCCGCTTTTTGGCAAGCGCATTCTCGTGACCCGGGCCCGGGAACAGGCCTCTGCGTTGTCGGCACAGATCGAGGATTTGGGCGGGGAAGCGGTGGAGTTCCCGGCGATCCGCATTGAACCCCCGGCGTCCTGGGCAGATTTGGATGAGGCGCTGACCCGGTCAGACCTGAAGTGGATCGTGTTGACCAGCCGTCACGCCGTGGAGAGCGTATGGTCCCGAATGAGAGCGCTGGAGTTGGACGTCCGTCGGTTGTCTGGGGTTCGGATGGCAGCGGTGGGCCCGGCGACGGCGGAGGCACTGCGGGAGCGGGGAGTCATTCCTGAGTTGACGGCTTCGGAATACCGGGGCCAAGCCTTGGCAGAGACCCTTGTTCCTCACATCGCCTCCGGGGATGTGGTCCTCTTGCCCCGATCGAACCTCGCGTCCCGGGATGTTCCGGAGGTGCTTTCCGCGGCTGGAGCCGCGGTGGTCGAGGCGGAGGCGTACCGGACGGAGCCCGGGTGCGAAGGGGCGGAGGAGGTTCGGGGCCTGCTCCGGGAGGGGCGGATTCACGCCGTGACTTTCACCAGTTCGTCTACGGTGCGATTTTTTCTCCAGGGCATCGGGGAAGAGGCGAGGCCATGGCTAGAGCATGTTCCCGCCTTTTGCATCGGCCCGGTGACCGCAGCCACTGCCCGGGAACTGGGGCTGAAGGTGGCGGGGGTGGCCGAGCAGGCCACCGTTGATAGCTTGGTGGACCTTTTGGCCCGGGAGATGGAAGCCGGGGCCATACGAAACGGGGGATGATCACATGCAATTCGATCGGCATCGTCGGTTGAGATGGACGCCGGGCATGCGAGATCTGTGGCGGGAGAACCGCCTTTCGATAGAGACACTCATGTACCCACTCTTTGCGGTGCACGGCAGCGGGGTTCGGGAGCCGATTTCCTCCATGCCCGGCGTGGAGCACCTGAGTGTGGATGAACTTCGCCGGGAGGCGGTGGAACTGGCGGAGCTCGGGGTGCGGTCGATTCTGTTGTTCGGGATCCCTGCCCACAAAGACGAGCGAAGTTCCGAAGCTTACGATGAGAGGGGCATCGTGCAACAGGCCATTCGGGCGGTCAAAGAAGAAGTTCCGGAGATGGTGGTCGCCACCGATGTCTGTCTCTGTCAGTACAATCCCGCCGGACATTGCGGCATCGTCCGGAATGGAGTCATCCTCAATGACGAAACCCTCCCTCTCCTGGCGCAAACCGCTCTTTCCCACGCCGCCGCCGGGGCCGACCTGGTGGCGCCCTCCGACATGATGGACGGACGGGTGAAAATGATTCGGTCGGCTCTGGACGAGCGGGGCTTTGAGCACGTACCCGTCATGTCCTACGCGGTGAAATACGCGTCCGCGTTCTACGGTCCGTTCCGGGAAGCGGCGGATTCCGCCCCGCAGTTTGGCGACCGGCGGAGTCATCAAATGGACCCCGCCAACCGCCGGGAGGCGATCCGGGAAGCCCGGAGCGATCTCGATGAAGGTGCGGACGTCATTATGGTCAAGCCGGCCATGGCCTACATGGACATCATTCGGGACCTTCGCGAGCGCTTTGATGTCCCTGTGGCCGCTTATCAGGTGAGCGGGGAATATTCCATGATCAAGGCGGCGGGCTTGAGGGGATGGATCGATGAACGGGCGGTGGTTTTGGAATCGCTGTTGGGACTGCGCCGGGCCGGTGCGGATCTGATCATCACTTATTTTGCGAAAGATGTCGCCCGTTGGCTCCGGGAAGATCGGGGATAAGGAGGCGGGACAATGGCAAAATTTGAAATGGACGACATCGATCGGGAATTGCTGAATCTGATTCAATCGTCCTTTCCCTTAGACCCGGAGCCGTTTCGGGTGGTGGGGGAAAGGTGCGGCGTGAGCCAGGAGGAGGCGTTGGAGCGGATTCAACGCCTGAAAGGCAAGGTGATTCGGCAGATCTCGGCGATTTTCGACACCCGGAGCCTGGGGTATCGTTCCAGTCTGGTGGCGGCCCGGGTGAATCCCACCCGGCTGGAAGACGCGGCCCGGGTGTTTAATGAGCACCCGGGAGTTTCTCATAATTATCGCCGGAATCACGAGTTCAACCTGTGGTTCACCATCGCCGTACCCCCGGATAGCCGGATCGGGCTGGAGCGGACGGTACAGCTTCTAGGGGAGCTCGCCGGGGTGGATTCGATTCGGATGCTGCCGACGCTCCGGTTGTACAAGATCGGTGTGCAACTGGATGTGACGGGGAAGCAAAATGTCACCCGAAAGGCGACGGAGGCGGCTTACAGCGACCGGGATCGGGAAATCCCCAAGGGACAGCCCCTCACCGAAGCGGATAAGGGGCTGATCCGGGAGTTGCAAAAAGACATTCCGCTGGTGGTGCGGCCCTTTGATCCCGCCGCCAAGGCCCTGGGGATCGAGACCGAGGCCCTTTTGGCTGGGGCCCAGTCCCTGCTCGACCGAAAGCTGATGCGCCGGTTTTCCGCCGTGTTGCACCACAGGGAGGCGGGTTTTAGGGCTAACGCCATGGGGGTTTGGGCCGTACCCGAAGATCGGGTGGATGAGGTGGGGGCGAAAATGGCGTCGTATGCGGCGGTGAGCCACTGTTACCTCCGTCCCACCTACGAGGACTGGCCCTATAACATCTTTACGATGGTCCACGGCCGCACGGTCAAGGAATGTGAAGCCGTTCTCGGAGCGATTGCCGGGGAGACCGGCATCCGGGAGATGCGGGCTCTGTATTCGACGAAAGAATATAAAAAGACCCGGGTCCAATACTTTACCCCGGAAATGGAAGCTTGGGAGGAGAAATATCTGCCCCGGGTCGGCCTCGGGGCATAGGAGGCGTCGGGATGTTTCAGGGGACTACACGGTCGGAGCGGGCCTACGAAGCGGCGCAGAAAGTGATGCCCGGCGGCGTGAACAGTCCGGTGCGGGCATTTCATGCGGTGGAAGGTCCCCCGGTTTTCATGGCCGAGGGCCGGGGGTCGCATCTGATCGACATCGATGGAAACGAGTACATTGATTACTGTTTGTCCTGGGGCCCGCTCATCCTCGGCCACGCCCACCCGGATGTGGTGAGGGCGATCACCGAGACCGCCGCCCGGGGGACTAGTTTCGGAGCCCCCACCCTTTTGGAAACCGAGTTGGCGGAAAGGGTCTGCCAACTGATGCCTTCGGTGGAAGTCGTCCGCATGGTTAACTCGGGCACCGAGGCGACCATGAGCGCCCTGCGGGTGGCCCGGGCCTACACCCGCCGGGATCGGGTGGTGAAATTCATCGGTTGCTATCACGGCCATGGGGATAGTTTCCTGGTCAAGGCGGGCTCTGGCGTCGCCACCCTGGGACTGCCGGACAGCCCCGGCGTACCCGAGGGGGTGACCGCCAATACCATAGCCTTGCCTTATAACGACCTCGACGCTGTTCGTGACACGTTTGCGAAGGTCGGCGAGGGGATTGCGGCGGTGATCGTGGAACCAGTACCGGGCAACATGGGGTTGGTTCTTCCCCGGGCGGGCTTTTTGGAAGGACTGCGGGAGATCACCCGGGAGTACGGGGCGTTGCTGATTTTTGACGAGGTCATGACCGGGTTTCGGGTGGCCAGAGGGGGCGCCCAGGAGCGGTTTGGGATCGATCCCGATCTCACGACGTTCGGTAAAGTGATCGGCGGGGGCCTCCCGGTCGGGGCATTTGGAGGAAAACGGTCGATTATGGAGTTGGTGGCACCGGCGGGTCCGGTGTATCAGGCGGGAACCCTTTCCGGAAATCCCTTGGCCATGGCCGCAGGGCTCGCAACCCTTTCCCATCTGAACGAGGACGTGTATCGGCGCTTCGAAGAGATGAGCAAACGGTTGGTGGACGGGCTTGTGGAGGCGGCCCGGGAGACGGGGATCCCGGTGTATGCGGCGGCGTCCGGCTCCATGTACGGGTTTTATTTTAGCGAGGAGCCGGTGGTGGATTACGAAAGTGCCAAACGGGCCGACGGGCGCCGATTTGCAAAATATCACCGGTTGATGCTGGAGAGAGGGGTGTACCTGCCCCCCGCGCAACTGGAGGCCCGGTTTTTGTCCACGGCACACAGTGATGCGGACCTGGATCGGACTTTGGAGGCCCATCGGAATGCTCTGAAACGGCTGTAACCGACACCGATGGGAGATCTTCGGTGCGGTAAAGAGAGATATGTGGAATTGGGCGGGCACAAGGAGTCGGGCGGAACTTCGGGCGAGAGACGAAGTTCCGCCTTCTTGCATGGGATGGCTTGACCAGCGGTCATAGGACATTTCCCGGACACATAGACCTAAAGGGAACAGACTGCCCGTACGCGGCGCTCGGGGCGACCGCGGGCGGGCGCGGTCGATGAAGGGAGGGCACCGGGGTGCGGGAAGGAAAACGGCAACGGACCATTCAGGTGCGTGTCGACCGCCAGTGCGAAATCCCGGAGTTGCAGGGGGATGAATCGTTAGAGGACATGGCCCTGGCCACGGAGATCACTTCCTTCTCCCGAGAGGGGGACGCTTACATCCTGGAAGGGTATATTGAAGTGATCGGGTATGCCGCTCCTCCCGAGGATCGACGGGGAGATGGTTGGACTCGGCCCGAGGGTTTTTTGTTCGATGCGGTGGCGGATCAAGGCGCTCTCAAAAGTATCCAAGAGAAGCTGCCCTTTGAGCTGCGGGTGCGGGCGGAGGACCAGGAGGGCGAGGTCTTGCACGTCAAAACGCGCCTGGGCTCCTGGGACGTTCACGTGCTCGGCCCCGGAGTTCTTCAGCTCCGGGCGGATCTCATCGTCGACGGATTCTCAGCGACAGGGTATTATTTTCGCTGCGGTGACCAGGAAGAAGGGTTTTGGCCGGAAGGGGCGGGTGAAACGACGGAGGTCGGCCGCAGGTCGTTGCCCGACCAACCGGAGGAGATTTCTGAAGGCGCGGAGGATTTACCTTCTTTCGAGTTCCAGGCCGGTCAAGATCCTGTGAGTGCACCGCCGGGGTGGACGACGGGTCCCATGGATCCGGTACCCGGGGTGGAACTGTCGTCCGTTCGAGAAGAACAGGCGAGTCCAGCTGGCGATCCTGCGGGTGGATCTGATGATCCGGAGGCGGATGCGGATCACGCCGGGGAGAGGGGCGTCGACGGGGAGGAGCATCCAGACGGGCGAGTGGCGGACGACACTTCGGGCTTTGTAGATACGGGTCCGGCCGATGTGCCAGTGGATTTCACGGAGAAAGGGTCGGGCTGGGCGGTCGGCGAAAAAGAGTGGCCGGCAGATTCGCTGCCTGAGGCGCCGCTGACCGAGGAATCGGTTGGGGAAGAAATGGAGGAGGAACCGGGTGCTGCCACGGCAGTGGATGAAGGTGAGCGGGTTGCTGTCACCGCAGTGAGGGCAGGACAGGAGCGACCCGAATCTTTCGCTTGGGCGAAATTGTATCAACGCGCGGAAATGCCCGCTAGCGCCACACTGACGTTCCGACGGGTGAACGAGCAGGAGAGCCTGCTCGGGATTGCCGAAGAGTACCGGGTGCCGGTGACCGATCTGATGCGTCTCAACGGGTTGTCCGGAGAAATCGTCCAACCGGGCCAGTGGCTCGTGGTGCCGAGGCGTCGGAAAGAATGACGGGGCAAGGGACGGCACCCAAGGGATCGATCCTAGAATCGGTGTCCTGGTGGTACGGATTGGCCGACGTTGTGCCCATGTCCCAGGGCGATGGGGAGTTTGAAGTAGAGAGCGGCGGGCACCGCTACGTCGTCGTCCGAGATTCTTCCCCCGAAAACCTGCGGTGGAGACTGGAAGCCTTGAAGGACCTGGAAGCGGAAGGGGTCGTCGCTCTTCCCCGACCGGCGGCGGGACCTGGCGGGCGATTGTGGGTGGAGACCGGCGGATGGACGTACAGCCTGTGGATCCCCGGTGAGGCCAGTGTCATCCTCCCTGGGGATGGGCGTAGTCTCGGTACCGTAACGGGGGCGCTCGTGAAGGTGCTCGCCCGACACCCGCGGCCTGGATCCGGAAAGGCGGATCGCTACGGAACCTGGGTAGCGAGATTCCGCCGGAGTTTAACTGCCCTCGACCGCGTGGTCGCCGAAACGCCGGATGCAGACGGCGGCGCCGTGAGGGCGTTTCGAGAAGGGGGCCAGAAGGCCCTGGCGTTGTTGGAGGAAGGAGATTACCGCAGATGGTCGGAGCGGGCTCAGAAGAACCGTCTCTGTTGTTTGGGTCGCTGGCGTTTAGAGACCGTGGCGACCCTTTGGGAGCGGCCGGGCGATCTCCGGGCGGCCATCGGAGACTTGCCGCTGTACGATGCAGCTACTCTGGCCGAGAATCTCATGATCGCCAAACCGGACGAATGGCTCCCTTTTCTCGATGGGCTTCGGTCTGTTTGGTTGGCGAGCGGATGGGCCCCCCGGGATGTGCGGGCTGCGGAGGTCATCCTGGAGGCGTATCTGCGATTTCCTCACCGATGGCCTCTCCTGAGAACGGACTCCAGGGCCGCATCGGAATATGCCGCCGCTTGGGCTGAAGGTCTAAGCCGGTTTCCGGCGTGGTTGGATCATTCGGTGTAGGGGGATGAACCCATGACAGGCCAAGACATGGCGCTCCGCCGCCGGGAAGCGATCTGGCGGTGGGTGGAGCGCCTCTACGGTTGGCCGCCTGCGGCCTGGGAGCCCCGGCCGGAGTCCGGGGAGGAGAATGACGAACCCTTCGCTGGAGAAGGGGCTGTCTTCCGAATGCGGCACCCGTTGTACAAGATTGAACTGCACGTCTTTCGAACCCCGGTTTGGGGCGACTATGTGGCCAGGGTGGTCCAGTTTGCCTCAGACCGGGGTTTTCCGGTTAGTCCATATTTACCGGGTCTGGATGGAAGCCGGCTGGTCCGATGGAAGGACCGGGTTTTAGCCGCCTGCCGATCGTGGGAAGGTCCTTCTCCACCTCCGGTGGGGGGGACAATTCGGCAATTGTTTGCCCATGCCGCTTGGTGGCATCGGGTGGCCCTGGGTCCCACGCCGGCCTGGCCCCGGTGTGTGGATCCGTTGCCCGAGCGCCTGGAGCAAAACTGGTTGGCCTTCATCGAGGGGGCTCCAGAAGATCACCGGGCGATGTTGGAGGGGTTTTTTGCGGCTTGGCACTCCTGGGCGTCAAAATGGGATCTACCGAGGCGGTGGAGTTTGGACACGGCCGCCGGTGGGGCGGTGGGCGCTTTCGACCGAGTGGATGACTGGGTCGACGGCGGGGAAGGGGCATGGTGGCTTCGCCGGGCCAACAGGTGCCGACCGGGGGCGCCCTTCGAAGACATCGCCGGGCTCCTCTTGCGCTACGGCGGGCGGACGGTGGATCCCAAGCGATGGGAGAGTTGGATCCAAGCATATCGAGAGGTGACTCCTTTTCCCGACGATCGAAAATTCGGGATCGCCCTGATCCTCTGGAGTCCGCAAGGACGCCTGGATGAAGAGTGGTTCGAGACGGCGGCGCGGTGGACCCGCAGGGCTCAGGAGTTGGCGGGCCGGGCGGATTGGTTCGGGGTCAACGAGCGAAGGTGCCGGGAGTGGCGGGACATAGCGGACCGGCTGGTGCATTCCTTTGGGCCGCACCCCGCCGTTTCAAAAACGTTGCCAGACGCAGATGTGGTGAACGCATCAGGGAGCATCTCCCGGAGGCGCGCTCCGGCTGTCCGGTTGGCGCTACAGTCTGCTTCGGGTTATCGGGGAACGGGGCGAAAGACCAAAAAAACGCGCACCGGGCGGGATCCGTGGTTGTCTGATGCGGACCCCTGTCTTTCACCGGCCGGCGAACATCGCGACGAGAACCACGAACAGCATCATGAGAATGAACATGTCTAAGGCATTCGGATAGAGCATCGCACGCAAAAAGAGCAGTCCGATGGCCGTCAGAAGCAACAACTTGACGATATTCACGATGTCGTGAAGGAACTTTGGCACGGCAATCCTCTCCTCGGCCCGCGTCCCTGTATGGGCGGCGGTCTCTCTATACCTATGCACATTCCCAAAATCGGGTTCAAGCCCGGCGCCCACTTTCTCGGGAAGCCGGGCTCGTTTTGGTGTGGCTTTACCCAGGTTTCGTTTCCCTTTCCCTTTTGCGCCGGTCGGGAAAAAACATGGTATGATGAAAAGGTGCAAAAGAACCGGTAGGACGGGCCCAAAGCGAATGCATACGGGCTCAGGCCACCTGAATGTTCGGTAGGATGGAGGTCGTGAAGTGAAGGAGTGGCGTGACGGACTATCATGGGGAATCGGACTGGGGGTGATTGGGGCTGTCGTGGTCGCTTTCAAGGGCGATTGGTACCCTGTGATCTTTCCCGCGGCCATGGTGGTGGCCATCAATGGGGCGGTGCGCCAACTGTCCAGCCGTCCACATGTGGGTGGAGGTCTGGCGGGCGCGGTAGCGGGAATCCTGACCCTTGGGGTCTATCTCGCGGTGCACAGGGGAACCCTGTTTACCGGGAGCGCTCCTGCTGAGGTCCTGCGTCAATTTCTGATCCAACAGGTCATCCTCCTGGCGGCGGTGGATTTGGCCGGCACCTGGTTGATGGTCAGGGGAAAACGGTACAGTGAAGAACAGAGGCGACGGCGACAAGAGGCCCGGCGGGCAGAGAGGCAAGCCCAGCGGCGCCGGAAAAAGAAGAAAAAGTGATACACATTCGACAGCATTTGACAAGTCGAAGGTGCCGTGTTTATGATAGCAAAGATGTGAAATTGATGTGGAATTCGCGGCAGTTGGAGGGACAGCCATGAAAGGCCAAGGCGGCACAGCCCGGTCGGATCAACTGCCGACCGCTTTTGAACCGGCGAATGTTGAGAGCAAATGGTATCGCTTCTGGATGGAAAATGGATATTTTCGGGCGGGCCGGGTGCCGGATGGAAAGCCCTTTACGATCGTCATCCCGCCCCCCAATGTCACCGGGGCTCTCCACATGGGGCACGCCTTGGATTTCACCCTGCAGGATATTCTCATTCGCTTTCGGCGCATGCAGGGCAGGGATGCGCTTTGGCTACCGGGAACGGACCACGCCGGAATCGCCACCCAGAACCGGGTGGAGGCGATGTTGCTTAAAGAGACGGGCCAGAGCCGCCATGATATCGGGCGCGATGCCTTTGTGGAAAAAGTCTGGGAATGGAAGCGGCAATACGGGAGCATCATCACGAATCAGATACAGGCCTTGGGATTTTCTTGCGATTGGTCCAGGGAGCGGTTTACCATGGACGAGGGCCTATCCAGGGCCGTGCGGGAAGTGTTTGTGCGGCTTTACGAACGCGGTCTCATTTACCGAGGCAAGTATATCATCAATTGGTGTCCGCGCTGTCGAACGGCCTTGTCGGATATCGAGGTGGAGCATGAGGAGCTCGACGGAGCCCTTCATTACGTTCGATACCCGTTCACCGATGGAAGCGGGGCTGTGGTGGTGGCCACCACACGCCCGGAGACGATGTTCGGGGATGTGGCAGTGGCGGTTCATCCGGACGATGAGCGATACCGCGCCTGGATTGGAAAACGGGTGCGCCTCCCCCTGACGGACCGGGAGATCCCGGTGGTCGGAGACTCTTATGTGGATCCTTCCTTTGGAACCGGCTGTCTTAAAATCACTCCGGCCCACGATCCGAACGATTTTGAAGTCGGGCGCAGACACGGCCTGCCCGCGCCGGTGGTGATGAACGAAGATGGCACCATGAACGAAGGGGCGGGCGATTTTCAGGGGATGGACCGGTTCGAGGCCCGTAAGGCGGTGGTGGAGGCGCTGCGCCGGGAAGGTTATCTCGAACGGGTGGAACCGCACCGGCATGCGGTGGGTCATTGTCAGCGCTGCCACACGGTGGTGGAACCGTTCTTGTCCGAACAGTGGTTCGTCAAAATGAAACCCTTGGCCGAGCCGGCCATTGAAGCGGTGAAAGCGGGGCGAGTGCGCTTCGTTCCGGAGCGCTTTGAAAAATTATATCTTCACTGGGTGGAAAATGTACGGGATTGGTGCATTTCTCGCCAGCTTTGGTGGGGTCACCGGATTCCGGCGTGGTACTGTGAGGGGTGCGGGGAAACGATCGTGGCCGCGGAAGACCCGGAGCACTGTCCCCGGTGTGGGAGCCGGCAACTGCGCCAGGAAGAGGACGTTTTGGACACTTGGTTTTCGTCCGCTCTATGGCCTTTTTCCACCATGGGATGGCCGGAGGAAACCGAAGATTTACGCCGGTATTTCCCGACGGATGTCCTGGTGACCGGGTTTGACATCATTTACTTTTGGGTGGCCCGGATGATTTTCATGTCCCTGGCCTTTACCGGAGAAGTGCCTTTTCGCACCGTTTACATACACGGACTCGTTCGGGACAGCCAGGGCCGGAAAATGTCCAAAAGTCTGGGCAACGGCATTGATCCCCTGGATGTGGTGAACAAATATGGCGCCGATGCGCTGCGGTTTATGTTGGCGTCGGGCACGGCACCCGGGAATGACCAGCGGTTTTATTGGGAAAAGGTGGAGTCTGCCCGTCATTTTGCCAATAAGATCTGGAATGCCGCCCGTTTTGTGTTGCTGAATGTCGACAAAGAGGTCGGCGGGGATTTAAAGGGCGCTGTGCTCGGTCGACCGGAGCACTGGATCCTTCACCGCCTCAACGAGACGGTACGGGACGTGACCGAGGCCTTGGAGAACTTCGACTTCGGCGGCGCGGCCAAAATGGTGTATGATTTCGTGTGGGGCGAGTTTTGCGACTGGTACATTGAATTCTCCAAGGCGGCGCTATATGGCGGGAATCCCTTGGCTGCACGGGGGACTCGCCAGGTGTTGGTACACGTCTTGGACCGGGCATTGCGACTTCTCCATCCTTTTATGCCCTTCTTGACCGAGGAGATCTGGCAGAAACTCCCGGGTCATGGGGAGGCCTTGGTGGCGGCAGAGTGGCCGGTACCGGAAGATCAGTACTTCGATGCTCCTGGGGCGGCCGTGGTGGAAGAATGGATGGAGTTGATCCGCCGGGTGCGCAATGTGCGGTCGGAGATGAATGTCCCGCCGGGCAAGCCGGTTCCGGTGCTGGTGCGTCCCGCCGATCAAGAGGCCCTTCGGGATTTCGAGGGGGGAGAGGTCTATCTGCGACGGCTGGCGGGGATTGATCCGCTCGACTTCGATTTGCACGCGGTGCCGCCTTCGAAGTCGGTGACCGAGGTGTTGGGCCGGGCGGAATTGTTCATCCCCTTAGAAGGAGTCGTGGATCTGGAAGGCGAAATAAGACGGTTGGAGAAAGAACTTGAGCAACTGGGGAAGGAAGTGGACCGGGTTCGGGCCAAGCTCGACAATCCGTCCTTTGTGGCCAAAGCTCCGCCGGCGGTGGTGGAAGAACAGCGGCGCAAAGAAGTGGATTACGCGGCGCGTCGAGAGCGCGTTCAGGCCCGGCTCAAGTCGCTTCAGCGCATGATCTGAGCCGAAGTCTGGTGGCTCCCGGTGCAGGTTCGACATAAGATGAAGAGGGATGATGGGTCGGTGGGGCCGCGGGGAAATGCCGAGGATGTCCAGGACTGGTTGCAAGGGTTGACACGTTTTGGAATCCGTCCGGGTCTTGTGAGGATGCGGTGGATGCTGGATCGTTTGGGTCACCCGGAGCGGGGGTTGCGGTTTTTACACGTAGCGGGCACCAACGGCAAAGGCTCCACTTGTGCCTTTCTGGAATCCATCTTGGACGCGGCGGGGTACCGCGTGGGGATGTTTATTTCCCCTCCTATGGCGGGGGAGCGAAGCCGGGTGAGCGTAGGCGGCCAAGCGATTCCGGAGGATGTCCTCATCGGGTATCTGCGGGTTCTGCAACCGTTGGCCAGGGAGCTAGAAGTCCGAGAAGATCTTGGTGCACTGACTCATTTTGAAGTGTGGACCCTCGTGGCTCTGCGGTATTTTGAGCAAACCAGGCCTGATGTGGTGGTCTGGGAAACGGGACTCGGCGGCCGGCTCGATTCCACCAATGTCGTGGTGCCCGAGGCAGCGGTCATCACCCAGGTGGGATTCGATCATATGGGGGTTCTTGGGCACACTATTAAACAAATCGCAACGGAAAAGGCCGGCATCATCAAGGAGCGGGTACCGGTCTTCACCACGGCGAATGGGGTCGCCCTCCGGGTGATCGATGAAGTGGCGGCCGGCGTAAACAGTGCGGTATGGGCCCTGGATCGGGAATGGGCAGTGGCGGATCGCCGGGTGCTCCGCCTGGGGGCCGGGCTGCCGCCGGAGGGGCAACAGTTTTCATGGAGTGGGGACGGAGAGACGATATCCGACCTCCGGATTCGGCTTCTTGGGGCCCACCAGTGTGAGAATGCCGGGGTGGCGGTGGCTGTGGCGCGGTATCTGGACCGGTCCGGGGTCGTCTCCGTCCCCGGGTGGGCGATCCGCCGGGGGTTGGAGAGGGCCGCGTGGCCGGGGCGGTTGGAGGTGGCCGGACTGTCGCCCCTGATCCTGTTGGACGGGGCCCATAACCCGGACGGGGCGCGACGACTCGCAGAAGCGTTGCGCGAGATCCGCCCGGGCACTTGGGGACTCGTGGTCGGCGTTTTGGCAGATAAGGATGTAGATGGGATTCTGTCGGCTTTGAAAGATGTCGCCAGTTGGATGATCGCCACGGCGCCGGATACCCCCCGGGCCATGGACCCGGACAGTTTGGCGACGAGGATGCGTCGAATCGGGGCGGAGGTGGCGGCGGTCTGCCCGAACCCCCTGGACGCCTTGGAGACGGCCGCAGCAGCGGTAGGCTCCGGTGGAGCGGTGTGTGTCACCGGGTCCCTTTACATGGTGATGGACGTCCGAGCCGGAGGGAAGTTGAGGGTGGAGAGCCAGTGAGGGTGGTGGAGATGGAACAATTGGGGAAGCATGTACATTTTGTTGGCATCGGCGGCTATGGGATGAGTGCCCTAGCCCGGGTCTTACTCGACTGGCACATTTCGGTTTCGGGATCGGATGTGGCGGCTAATGCGCTGACGGATGAGCTTGCCCGGCGGGGTGCTGTTATCGCCATCGGACATCGGGCAAGTCAGGTCGATGGCGCGGATTGTGTGGTGTATTCATCAGCAGTGTCCCCCGACAATCCGGAGTTGGTAGAGGCGAGGCGACGGGGGGTGCGCATTCTTCACCGATCGGAACTCTTGGCGGAGATTCTCCAAGCTAAAAAAGGGATTGCCGTTGCGGGAGCCCACGGAAAAACCACCACCTCTTCGATGATCGCCTTTGTGATGAACCAGGCGGGGCTGGATCCCACCTATATTGTCGGAGGCGTCATTTCTAACCTAGGCGAGAACGCAAAGGCAGGCCTGGGTCCTTACGCGGTGGCGGAGGCGGATGAAAGCGACGGGACCTTTTTAAATTATCATCCCTATGTGGCCGTAGTCACCAATATTGAGCCGGATCATCTGGAGAATTACGGTGGGAAATTCGAGAATTTGCGCGGAGCCTATGAAAGGTTCCTCGGGCAAGTGCGGGAGGGGGGTCTGGCCGTCCTGTGTGCGGACGATCCCGAGCTGTCGAATCTAGGCAGCCAAATAGCCGGCCGCACCGTCTGGTACGGTTTTTCTTCCGGGGCGGATTGGACTGCCGAGGACGTCGATCTTCACGATGGTCACTCCCGCTGCCGTGTTTTCTATCGCAAGAAGTACGTTGGGGACCTCACCCTGTCGGTGCCCGGGCGACACAACATCAGCGATGCTCTCGCTGCCATCGCTGTCTGTCGGGAAGCGGGGATCCCCTTCTCGACGATTGCTGAGATTCTATCCAGTTTTCGGGGGGCTAAGCGGCGTTTCCAGCAGATCGCCGATGTGGCCGGGATCTTGATTGTGGATGACTACGCCCATCACCCCACGGAAATCGAGGCCACCCTGGCGGCAGCTCGAACCACCGGACGGCGGATTGTCGCCGTTTTTCAGCCTCAGCGTTACACGCGCACCCATTTTCTTCTCGATCAGTTCAGTTATGCGTTCAAAGATGCGGACGAGGTCATTATTACTGATATCTATTCCCCGGTCGGGGAACAGAAGATCGCCGGAGTCAGCGCCGAGCGCCTTGCCCAGTTGATTCGGGAAAGGAGCAATGAACGGGTTCGGTTTTTGCGGCAAAAGCAGGACGTCATCAACGATCTGCTCAGTCGGGTTCATCCCGGGGATCTGGTCCTGTTCATGGGGGCCGGGGACATTTGGATGGCAGCACGGCAGTTAGCCGAAGCTTTGCAAGACGGCTTGGCAGAACCGATGGCCCGGGCCTGAAACTCTGTTCCAGGTTAAGAGGGGCGTCAACGGTAAATTTGAGGGGTAGGGGAAGGGCAGGTGTCCGCCATGATGGCCAGATGGCTGGAACAAGCCCAGGCCGGAGGAGCGTCCGATCTCCATTTGACTGTGGGGGCACCGCCTATGCTTCGGGTGGATGGTCGATTGCGGCCACTTGGCGGTGGGATACTGACCTCCGAGGAGACGGAGCGATATGCCCGGGAGGTTTTGGGAGGGGAATTCTCCCGGCTATCGGAGATGGGGGATGTGGATACAGCATTGGATTGGGTTGGGCCAGAAGGGGGAGACGCACACCGGATTCGGGTTAACGTCTACCGGCAACGGATGGGAATCAGTTTGGCGATTCGTCTGGTGCCAGATGTGATTCCCAAGCTGGACAGCCTAGGGCTCCCGGCGGTGGTACGCACGATGGTCGACCAACCCTATGGACTCGTGTTGGTGACCGGTCCCACCGGCAGCGGGAAAACCACGACGCTGGCCGCCTTGATCGACGAAATGAACGATCGATTTGATCGGCATATTATCACATTGGAAGATCCTATTGAATACGTTCATGTACATCGCCGGTGTCTCATCGAGCAGCGGGAAGTGGGCAAGGATGTACCGGATTTCAGCCGCGGGCTGCGAGCGGCGCTGCGCCAGGATCCCGACGTCATTCTGGTGGGGGAGATGCGGGATTTAGAAACGATTCAGACGGCCATTACGGCTGCGGAAACTGGGCACTTGGTCCTTGGGACCCTACATACAGGGGACGCCGTTCAAACGGTGGACCGGCTGATCGACGTTTTCCCCGCCCACCAACAGCAGCAGATTCGTACACAGTTGGCGGCGATTCTCCGGGTGGTGATCGCCCAGCGGCTGGTCAGGCGTATTGGGGGCGCCGGGCGGGTGCCACTGGCCGAGGTCTTGATCAATACTCCGGCGGTGGCGAATCTGATTCGCTCGGACAAGACCCATCAACTCCATACGGTGATGCAAACTGGGCGAAGCCAAGGCATGCAAACCTTCGACATGCACGTTAGGGAACTGGTCTCGGGTGGGGTGATCGATCAGGAAGAAGGCCGCTTGGCTGTGTTCGGCGACCGAATCGATCGATTCGGAGGATGAGGCGGGCGGTACAACGAGCGGCAACGGTTTATACAGGGGATGCGGGGAATTCGACGAGGCGACCTTTCTGGGGAGCCTGACCCCGACGGATGTCCCAGTGTAAACAGGGGTGCCATGAATCGGCACCCCTGTTTTTCTCTGGCTTTCCTGACGCGCATTGCCCGTTAGGAGGAAGGAGCGAGAAACGGAAGTCATGGTGCCAAAGGCCTATTTTTCTCGTACGAGCAAGAAACATCCTTGCAATATTCTTAAGTTGCCTCTATACTGGACGATGACTGCGACAACAACTCTACAGTGAGGTGATCGCGTGCGACAGTGGGGACGGAAACGCCTTTACGCGTTGGCGGCGGCGGTCGCGGTGACGATGGCTGGGGGAGGGGCAGCGGCCGTGTCGTCGGCGAAGACGGTCATCCTCGATGTGGATGGGGCGAAACGCACCATACGCGTGTGGAATACCCCGTCGGTGGCCGAATTGTTGCGGCAGCAGGGGGTCGCTTTCTCCCTCCAGGATATCGTTGCCCCGGTGCCGGGAACGCGGATTGAGGGTTCCCTCCAAGTGGTCGTGATACACGGGAAACGGGTACGTCTTCAGGATGGTGCTGGGCAAGAACAAGAGAAAGTCACACACATGCCGACGGTGGGCATGGCTTTGAAAGAGTGGGGAATATCGCTGAAAGGAAACGATTCGGTGAGTCCATCCCTTACCGCGAGCATATCCCCCGGGGAATTGATCCGCATCACGCGCCGGGATCAGAAAGTGGTCGTCAACGAAGAAAAGATACCTTTTCAGACCGAACGTCAGTCCACTGACCAACTGGATCAAGGCACAGAAAAAGTACTGTCGCCCGGTGTGGAAGGGTTACAGCGCGTGACGACGACGATTTTTTACGAGAACGGTAAAGAGGTCGACCGCAAAGTGGAGCGCACGGTTGTCACTCCTCCCTCAGACCGGGTGGTGGCGGTGGGGACCCGTCCGAGGCCGGTGATGTTGGCGTCCCGAGGTATGGAGTCTTTCACTGGGGGGACGGCCCTCACGGTGGTGGCCACCGCGTACAGCGGGGGTGGGATCACGGCGACGGGCCATGTGCCCCAGCGGGGAACGGTGGCGGTTGATCCCTCGGTGATTTCTTTGGGGACTCCGTTGTTTATCCCCGGTTATGGTCAAGGGGTGGCGGATGATGTGGGAGGAGCCGTTCGTGGAAACCGCGTGGATTTGTACTTTCCGACTGAGGCGGAAGCACAAGCCTTCGGCCGGCGCATTTTGACGGTGTATATCGGGCGGTGAAAGGAGGCGCCCCGGGGGGATCCCCGGCGGCGCCACGCCAGCTCAGTCATAGGCCGATGGAAAGGCTTTTTTTTGTGCCTTCGGGCAGGATCTTCCCAACGGTGGCCGGGCCTTGGTCGAAAAGGCGGCAGTTTGCGACGGGGAACCCTCATGCCCGGCGGATCCAGTTCTAGTCCAGTCCTGGGGTGCGTAGGTTGTGATAGTGGACAACCGCCCAAGGGAGGGAAAGAACGTGGACAAGGCCAGAATCACCGTTCGGTTGTCCGAGGACCGGCCCCGGCTGAGCCGCGCGGATGTCCCGGGAGAAACTGCCCCGTCCAGGCCCGCGGGTTCCGCTTCCGCGGACAGGCCGAGTCGTCCCGAGGCTTTGAAGACCGGGTCTTTTCATCACAATCTACAACCGAGAGCCGATCGCCCGGCCCTGCGTGCCTCCAAGGGCATTCCACCGCGCCGAGGGTGGCCGGCCGGGCTGCGGTATCTCGTCAAACATTGGTTATTGCCAGCGACCATCGCCCTGACCGTCGGAACTTTACTCGGCGGGATTTGTTTTTCTGTGTTCACCCGATCCGGGCCCCCATCTCCTGATTCGAATGCCACCTCGAACATTCACCTGTACACGATACAGGTAGGGGCCTTTTCTGACGGGGCGCGTGCCCAGGCTCTGGCTGCGTCCCTTGAGAAGCGTGGTATCACGGCAAAATTGTCCGGGGGTAGGCCGACTCTGGTCCTGGTTGGGGTGACGATAGACCCGGCCGTGCCAGGTCCCTTCGGAGATATGCTTCGAAACATGAATGTACCCATGGCTGTGAAGCTCTACCGGCCTCCCGCTCCTCCTGGACAGATACAAGGGGTTTCTGATTCTAAGGCTGTGGTACAGGCTTTGGAAAAATCGGTCGATCTCCTTGGGATTGGGGTAGACGAGTGGTCGAAAGGGGGCGCTGATGCCCAAGGCCAGGCGAACCTGAATCGGGGATTACAGGAGGTGAGCCCGGTTCTCGACAGGGGGGCGCAGGAGCTGCGGGCGGCGGGACGAAAATCCCAAGCGGACCGGCTGGAAAAATGGAAAGAGGATCTGAGTGCCGTAGTCGGTGGAATTCGGAGCGGGGAGGCCCCAGGTCCGCTAATGGGCACTTTCCTGCAGGCGATGGACGACTACGAACAGCTGATTGCCGATTTGTCCGCTGGAAAAGCGCCAGGTCCGGCCGCTGGTGGGTGAGGCTGGCCAGCCACCTTCTTCCCCTTCCGATTCAAATATTGCGTCCATGCCCCGATGGATGGATTTGTTTCGTTTCTCGGCAGGATTCTGGACCCCATTTGTCGAATAGTGGGGATGATCGCTCGAATGCTGTCGTTTGCCGGGCGTTCACGGTACAGGAATGGGAGTTGGCTCAGTGGGAAAGTCGTCGAACATCGGACGCGCCGTTCTATATGGTGTCGTGGGTTTGATCATCGGCAACGTGGGTGGAGATCTTCTCGGCCAAGCTCACGTCCCCTTTGTGGCTCAATCCACATCCATCAGGTGGCAACCCGGGGCCGATCTTCACGTGGTGAAATATCATTTGGATTTGCAGATCACAATAAACATGGTGGGGCTTGTCGGTGGGGTCGTCGGACTGTGGTTGGCACGAAAACGGTAGGTGAGCGATCCATGAAACGGGAACTGGTCCTGGCATCGGGTTCCCCGCGACGTGAGGCTCTCCTTAGGGGACTGGGCTTGCAGTTCGATGTCCTGAGGCCTCAAGTGGATGAAGTGTATGATGCACAGTGGCCGCCGGGGAAGATCGTACGGGAATTAGCGAGGATGAAGGCTCGCTGGGGAGCGGCCCGTCGACCCCGGGCCCTGGTGATCGGGGCAGACACCCTGGTGGTCGTCGATCGCCGGATCTTGGGAAAGCCTTCTTCCCCCGACGAGGCTGTCCACATGCTGATGGAGTTACAAGGGCGGGCGCACACGGTGTATTCGGGAGTGGCCGTGATCGATGCTGTCACCGGCCGGGAAGAAACCGGGTTTCGCGCCACCGAAGTTCGGATGCGCCCGTTTTCGCAAGACCGCGCCAAGGCTTACGTGAAGACGGGGGAACCCATGGATAAAGCGGGAGCCTACGCGATTCAAGGGGTTGGTGCGCTTCTGATTGATTCTATATCAGGGGATTTCTGGACGGTGGTCGGCCTTCCCCTCGGACTGTTGGACGGGTTGCTTCAGACCTTTGATGTGGGGTTGTTCCCGGACTTTTGAAACAGCTTCGGCGATCTCTTACCTCGGGGAGGGATCGCAATGAAGGAAGAGAAGATCTTGGTCAAAGACGTGCCGCTTCAGGAGCGGCCCCGTGAACGACTGCTGACTTTTGGTCCGGAACAGTTGACGAATGCGGAACTGCTTGCTATCCTTCTACGGACGGGGAGCCACGGGAGGTCGGCCTTGGAGCTGGCCCAGCGGCTCCTGACGCGGTTCGAGGGGCTGGCGGGACTGCTGGCTGCGGATAGTCGCGAATTGATGGAGGAGTCGGGCATGGGACCTGCCAAGGCGACCCAGGTCCTAGCGGCTCTGGAATTTGGTCGAAGGGTACAACGGGCGCATCCAGCGCCAAAGCCGATTCACTCCCCCAATGACGTGGCATCCCGGTTAATGGAACGATTGCAATTTCTTTCAAAAGAACATTTTGTGGTTCTTCACCTCGATACGAAACATCGGGTGCTCGGTGAAGAAGTGGTTTCCGTCGGAACGTTAAATGCGTCTCTCGTACATCCCCGGGAGGTTTTTCGCACCGCGATCAAACGCAATGCGGCGGCGGTGGTCTGTGCCCACAACCACCCCAGTGGCGATCCTACGCCTAGCCCGGAAGATATCGATGTGACGAAACGCATTGTTGAATCGGGTCGGATTCTTGGTATCGATTTGGTCGATCATGTGGTCATCGGCCGAGGGACGTATGTGAGCATGCGAGAACGCGGACTGATCTAGATAGGGCGGCGGCGACAGTCGGGCAAACCTCGCCTGATGCGGCGGGGTTTTCCGTTGTTCCCGGAGCGCCGATTTTCAAGACACAGGAAGGGGTTTGCTGCGGCATGTGGAATCGATTTGGCTGGGAGATGGGGATCGACCTAGGAACGGCGAACACCCTGGTGTATGTGAAGGGAAAAGGGATCATCGTTCGGGAACCTTCGGTCGTGGCCATTCAAACGGATACCGGTGAGATCAAGGCCGTCGGCGAGTCGGCCAAACAGATGATCGGGCGAACCCCCGGGAACATCGTGGCCGTTCGTCCCATGAAAGACGGAGTGATCGCCGATTTCGAGACCACCGCGACGATGCTCCGCTACTTCATTCGCCAAGCTCTCCGGCATAAGTCTTTGTGGTCTGGGAAGCCCCGGGTAGTGGTGTGTGTTCCTTCGGGAATCACGGCAGTGGAGAAACGCGCGGTGGAAGAGGCGACAGAACAAGCCGGCGCCCGGGATGCCCATACCATTGAGGAACCCATGGCTGCAGCGATTGGGGCAGGTCTTCCTGTGGATGAGCCCACCGGATCGATGGTTGTGGATATTGGCGGAGGCACCACAGAGGTTGCCATCATCTCCCTTGGGGGAATTGTGACCAGCCGGTCCATTCGCGTGGCCGGCGACGAGATGGACGAAGCGATCATCCAGTACATAAAGAAAGCGTACAATTTGATGATCGGCGAACGCACGGCGGAAGAGCTAAAGGTGAGCATCGGTTCGGCGATCCCCGGAGAAGAAGAAGTTTCTATGGAAGTGCGGGGGCGTGATCTTGTGACGGGTTTGCCGAAGACTTTGCGGATCAGTGCCGAAGAAGTTTGTGAGGCCTTAACCGAGACCGTCAACAGTATCGTCGATGCCGTGAAAGTCACATTGGAAAAATCCCCCCCGGAATTGGCTGCAGATATTATGGACCGGGGCATTGTTTTGACCGGCGGTGGGGCGCTGCTCCGGAATCTCGATAGGCTGTTGTCCAGGGAGACCGGGATGCCGGTTCTCGTGGCGGAGAATCCTCTGGATTGCGTGGCGATCGGGGCCGGTAAGTCTCTCGATATGATTCCGCTGTTGCGTTCTCGTTCGGTCCAGCGCCGCCGGCGGACTCGTTGAAGACGAGTCCGGGTTTCGGCGGGCGTGCGCACTGTCAAAACGGACTCGCCACTATAGATGAAGGGCGGGAGCAGGTTGTACCACAAAGTTGTTCGGCGGCGGATGGCCGCCGCGGGCGGGCTTTTAGTCGTGGCCGCGGGCTTATTTGTCGCCACCGCCGGGGAGAGGACGAGCGTCACGTGGCCCGAGCGGGTGATCGGCGATGCGGTGGCGGCCGTTCAAGGATGGTTGTACCGTCCGGCTGGGGCCATCGGTGAGTTTTTCGGCAATCTGCGGGACCTGCAAAACGTCTATGAAGAAAACGCCGTGTTGAAAGCGTCGTTGCACAACTACTTTGCCCTTCAGGCTCAGGTGAATGACCTGGAGACGGAAAATGAACGTTTGCGCAAGATCGCCGGTTTGATGCAGTCACCTCGGGGGAAGACACTCATTCCTGCCAATGTGGTGGACCGCCAGCCGGATCTGTGGCACGACATCCTGACGATTGACGTCGGGAGTGCCCAGGGAGTTCAAAAGGACATGGCCGTGGTGACCGCGGATAATGCATTGGTCGGCCGGGTGTGGGCGGTTCATGACCATAGTGCCGTGGTTCAGTTGTTGACCGATACCTCCCGGCAGCCGGTGGGGATCTCCGCCCTTATCCTGGGGGTGGGACCTACGCCGCCCCTGGGGATCATCAATAAGGTGAGTCCAGACCAACGGACTGTCCAGATGACGTCCATCGGAATGGATTATGATATTAAGCCCGGATTGACGGTGGAAACCTCGGGATACGGGGGGTTATTTCCCAAAGGCCTCATCGTGGGCACTGTGAGTTCAGTGATGCGGGGAGAGGATGGGATGACGAAAACGGCCATCGTGAGGCCCCTCGCCAACCTCGACAATCTGCAGGAAGTGTTTGTGGTCCGCCGAAATGGAGGGTGAACGGTGAGAGTCGGGTGGCTGTTCGCCTTGCTGGTGGCAGTTTTCGTCTTCCGTTCCACCATTCTACAGGCCCTCGGACTCCAGGGGGCCTACTTGAATGTCGACATCGCCCTGCTCACCGTGGCGGCGGTCCTACGGGGACCGTGGGAGGCCGCGGGCCTCGCCGCATTGATCGGCTTTCTCGAAGATCTTACTTTTGGGCGTTGGCTTGGGCTTCACGCCATGTGGCTGGCTATGGTGATCTTTGCGACAGGGTGGGCCGTCAGGCCATTGTTTCGAAAAACCCTCTTTATCCACGTTCTGGCGGTGGTCCTGGCCACCGGCGTGTATGAGGGTGGGTTGTACCTGTTCGGGCGTCTGATCGGCGACTGGCCTCTCGAACCCGTGATCGTCGAAAAGAGACTGCTGTTGGCGATGTTCTGGAACGGGTTGATCGTCTTTTTGGGATTCCCCCTCTGGAGCCGGTTGCTGCGGCCCAGCAGGGAGGATTTTTTGCAATCGACGCCGAAGTAATGGACGGAATCATGCATGTCGCCGGTATGGGAGGCTGCCATGGCGCAACGTGAGCGGAGGGAAGAACCGAAGAGGCCGCCGGTGACCATCAAGGGTGTCCGCAACCGCCTTGTCTTCTATCTGGATGACGCCTGCGCCTTCGGGGATATTCTCGCGGACCTTGATGAAAAACTGAATGGAGCCCAAGCCCGCTTGCTGTCCGGTGCGCAGATGGATGTCTCCGTATATACCGGGAGTCGGGATCTGAGCGAGTGGGAGCGGGATGAAGTCCGTCGAGCCCTTTCGAGAACGGGAAGTTTACTGGTGCGGGAGTTTGTGTCCGACCGGGGGCGCCGCCGGGTGACCTACGAGCCACGCCTCGTGTACGGCCCGGTGAGGGCCGGCCAGGTGGTGGTGCACCCCGGGGATCTCGTGGTGATCGGGGATGTGAATCCAGGGGGGTTGGTGGCTGCGGAGGGTGACGTATACGTCCTCGGTGCTCTGCGCGGGATCGCCCACGCCGGATCATCGGGAGACCGGGAGGCGGTGATTGCCGCCGCGGATTTTCGGCCAACACAGATTCGGATTGCAGATATCATTTCAGAGCCCCCGGAGGAGCGGGTGCCCGGGGTGGCGTATTTTGAATATGCTTACATCGATGGGGACAGGGTGCAGGTGGATAAGTTATGGGCCTTGAACGGGCGCCGGCCGCGGCGGCGATCCGGCGAAGGCACCCGGGGGCGGGAGGAAGAGCGCTAGCCTTTTGAGATCTCGTCATAGGGAGGGGGTGCGCCGTGGGGGATGCGGTGGTCGTGACATCGGGAAAGGGCGGCGTCGGTAAAACGACGTCGACCGCCAATATCGGGGTCGCACTGGCGCTCTTGGGAAAACGGGTGTGTTTGGTGGACGCCGATATTGGGCTGCGAAACCTCGATGTGGTCTTGGGGTTGGAAAACCGTATCTTGTTCGACGTGGTCGATGTGGCCCAAGGGGAGTGCCGACTGGAGCAGGCACTGATTCAGGACAAGCGGGTCGACCGTCTCGTCCTGCTTCCTGCTTCCCAGACCAAGGACAAGACCGCTTTGACTCCCGAGGCCATGCGCAAGATCGTCTGCGAATTAAAAGACCAGTTTGATTACGTACTGATCGACTGTCCGGCCGGGATTGAACAGGGTTTCCGGGTCGCGGTGGCCGGGGCGGACCGGGCGATCATCTTGGCCACCCCCGAGCATGCGGCCGTCCGGGATGCCGATCGGGTTATCGGCCTGCTTCAAGGGGAAGGCATTCAAGATAACAAATTGATCATCAACCGGGTCCGACCGGCGATGGTCCGGCAAGGAGACATGTTGGAGATCGAAGAGGTCGTCTCCATCCTCGCCATCGATTTGCTCGGGGTGGTTCCCGATGATGAAACGGTGATTCGCGGGGGGAATCAAGGAGAGCCGGCGGTTTTGGTGCAGGGGTCGAAAGCCGGCCAGGCGTACCGCAATATCGCCCGGCGGATACTCGGGGAGCCGGTTCCCCTTATGGCGTTGGAGGAAAACGGCAGGAGTTGGCTTGGACGGTTGAGGCGGATGATCGGTCTCCGGCGATGAAGCGAGCGGTGTACATTCCCCCCGGTTTGTTCCTGCGCTATAATGAGCGGGAAAGGAGGTCGGGGCGTGACGCCGGGCACTTGGCTCAAACGTTTTGACTGGATGATCGTCGCCGTACTCGTGGCCATCGCTTGCATCAGTGTCATCAATATCGCCAGTGCCACGCACACCCTCGATGCCCATCACCCCGCCTACTATTACGCCAGACAGATCATTTGGTTTGGCATCGGTTTTCTTTTTATGGGACTGGTTGTAGCCGTGGGCGACCAGCGCCTTGCTGAATGGTGGAAACCGATGTATTGGATCGGGATCGTGCTCCTTGTGGCCGTGTATTTGTTTGGCACGGAGATTAATGGGGCCAAAGCCTGGTTTGATCTTAAAGTGCTGAGCGTTCAGCCTTCGGAATACATGAAACTCGCCACCATTGTGGCGATCTCACAGTATTTTGCGAAGCTGGAAGAGTCCGGTCAGCGAAGATTCCGCGACCTGTTCGTACCGATGGGAATGATCGGTTTACCTTTTGTTCTCATCGTCATCGAACCGGATCTTGGAATGGGCTTGGTCATGCTTGCGATGGGTATCGGGATGTTTATGGTCTCAGGAACTCGTTGGCGCCATCTGCTCGTCCTGTTTGGCGCGGGTGCCGCCGTGATCGCATCTTTGGTGGTTCTCTACCACGTCGATCCGCACGTGTTCTTCAAAATCATCAAACCCTACCAGCTCGACCGATTGGTGGCGTTCCGGGATCCGGTTAAATATCTCAAGCCTGACGAGACCGGCAATGCACCGGGTTATCACACCTATGAGTCGCTGATTGCCGTTGGTTCCGGCGGTCTGTGGGGCGAGGGCTTCGAGCAGGGTGCTCAGACTCAAGGGCGATTTGTCCCGGAGAATTACACCGATTTTATTTTTTCGGTGCTGAGCGAGGAATGGGGATTCGTGGGCAGCATGACCCTCATTCTTCTCTACCTAATTTTCTTTTATCGAATGATTCGCATTGCCCTGGGCACCCGGGATATGTACGGCACGAATGTCATAGCTGGAGTGTTTTCGATGTTTTTTGCCCAGGTTTTTGAAAATATCGGGATGAACATCGGCATCATGCCGATTACGGGGATTACTCTACCGTTCATGAGCTACGGAGGGAGTTCCATTGCGACATCGATGATGGCGGTGGGTCTCGTGTTGAGCGTCGGACTTCGCCGGAAAAAGACGATGTTTTGAGCCGCCGCCGCCACCCTGCCCATAGCGCGGAGCGGCGGCTTGTCATACCTGTCTCCGAAGCCTCATATGAGTGAGTGAGGACGAGGAGCGGGAGTGGATGCAAAGTGGACTGGGATGCGGTGAAACGGCGCAGGATGGCGAGGGACGCCGAGGAAGGCGGTAGGGTTTCTCACCGTGCGCAGGACGAACTGAGGGAAGAGTGGCCGCGCCCGGAAGTCGATCGAATCTCCGAATCTCAAGGGGAAAGCGAATCCAGGTGGTCGGCCCGGACCGAGGAGTTTCAGACGAATTTTGACGACCGGCTGTGGGCGAATTGGGAGGATAGGTTCTGGTCAGGGCGGCGGGAAGCATGGTCCCGGAGCTCCAGGCGGCGTTCGAGATGGCGGGACGTGAGGACAACAGATGGCCCTGGGCTCGGAGGGTTGGCGTGGCAGATCCTCGGTGCGGCGGTGCTGGTGGGAGGAGTGTACGTTGCTTTTCACCAACAGGGGGCGTTATCCGACCGAGTCAAAGCGGTGGCGGAAAAGGCATTGACCGAACAGACCAACTGGAGCAACGTATCAGGGTGGATGCAGGAAGTAGCGGCAGATGGTTTGGCCGTTCCCGTGGCGGGCTCCCAAGGAGGCTCGGTGTGGTCCGCGCCTTTGTCTGGCACTGTGGTAAAAGACTACAGTTCGGACCACCCGTGGGTCGTGTTGGACGGGGTGCCGGGTGCCGCCGCAACTGCCGCGGGAAAGGGAGTCGTTGAGCAGGTGGGTCGCAGGGACCCCTTTGGGCTGTATGTGGTTGTGAACCACGGGACCCGGGGAAAGACGTTATATGGTTCCTTAGGGGATGTGGTGGTGAAAACGGGGGATTACGTTTACCCGGGTCAGGCGCTGGGCCACCTCAGCGCGCAGCGGCCAGCCCAGCTATTGTTCGGATATATCGTCAACGGTCGATACGCGGATCCCCATGCGGTGTTGGACGGAAAGGGGCGGTGAGGGATGGCCGCGGGGGCCGCAGGAAAGGGGATGCCCATTCGCGTGCATCCTCTCTTTTTGTTTTTGGTCGCCTTGGCCGTAGCGGCTGGCCTGGTGTGGGAGGTCATCGTCGTTTTCTGTGTTGTGGTGATCCACGAATTGGCACATATTGCCGTGGCCCGCGCCTTTGGGTACCGGATTCGGGAGCTCACCCTCCTCCCTTTCGGCGGTGTGGCGATCATTGAAGGGGAACCAGGAGCGTGGTCCCCGGGACGGGAGGTATGGATCGCCGCGGCGGGACCTCTGGCTAACGGGATTTTGACGGGGGTGGCGCTGGTCCTGTATTCGGCCCAGATCTGGTCCGAAGGCTTTGCGGCTTTTTTTGTGCGGGTGAACTTAACAATGATGTTGTTTAACTTACTTCCTGCGCTGCCCCTTGACGGTGGGCGGATCTGGCGGGCGGTGAGCAGCCGAACTTTCGGGTACGGTAGAGCAGGGGAATTGGCGGTCAACAGCGCCTTTTGGTGCTCGGGTGCCCTGGCTACCCTGGGCGCCGGGACCGCCATTTGGGGGGCCCCCCATGTCGGGATGTGGGCCCTGGCCGGGTTTTTGGCAATCAGTGCCCGGCAGATTCGCCGGGAGATCCCTTATGAAGCGGCGAGATGGCTGTATGGCTTAAAGAAGGCCCCGAAGTCCGAACCGCGGGCAGTGCGGCCTCTGGCAGTGCATCGCTACATGCGGGCGGGGGAGATCGCGCGATATTTCGCCCCAGAAGCTTTTCACTTGATTGCGGTGTTGGACGACGAAGGTAAGATTATCTTTATCATTGAAGAGCAGGAATTCCTGGAATTTCTTTTTGCCCCTGGGGGGTTCGGCAAGGCGATCGGCGAATGGCCCGGGGAACCGCCGAACCTTTCCTCGTAACCTCGGCGCTCCGGGTGCGCCGTACGCCACCGTATCCGGTTCCCACCTTCATTGCTCCGATCGGTCTTCGTATGAACAAGGTCTGGCAACAGCCGGGAACGGGGCCCCGGTGGCCGGTGAAATCGCCGGTTTGACATGATCTCCCGGCATCTGATACGATGGGGAGGTAGGTGTGCGCGGGTGTGCACCACAACCACTTGTCCCGGGTTTGGCAAATGCCGCGAGGGCGGCTGCCCGGTGCAGTGAGTCTGGGTGTAAGGGGGTGTAGGGTATGTACGCAGTCATGCAAACCGGGGGAAAACAGTATCGGGTTGAAGTCGGCGATGTCATTTATGTGGAAAAATTGCCGGTGGACGAAGGGGCCGAGGTGGAGATTCCCGAGGTCCTTTTGCTGGGCAAGGAAGACGGAGTGGTGATCGGCACTCCGTTGGTACCAGGTGCCAAGGTCAAGGCCAGTGTCCTGAAACAGGGCAAGGCGAAAAAGATCATCGTGTACAAGTACAAGCCGAAGAAAAACTATCGGCGCAAGTATGGACACCGCCAGCCGTGGACGAAATTGCGGATTGAGGCGATCGAGGGTTGATCCGGGTAAAGGTGGAACGGGACCGGCGAGGACGAATTCGGCGGCTCAAGGTCAGCGGCCACGCTGGTTGGTCGGAGGCCGGCCACGATATTGTTTGTGCAGCGGTGTCGGCCTTGACCCTCAACCTCGTCAACAGCTGCCAGAGCCTGTTAGGTGTCTCGCTGCCGGCCACGGCGAGAAACGGCTTTCTCGACCTGGACGTTCCCCCGGACTTGCCCGATGAGGTTTCGGATAAGGTACAGCTGCTCTTGGAAAGTTGCGTATTCGGTCTGTGGCAGACCGCCGTTCAATATCGCCATCACATCACCATGTCTGGAGAGGTGAAAGGGAGGTGGAACGCATGCTAAAGTGGGATTTGCAGTTGTTCGCGACGAAAAAGGGCGTCGGGAGCACCCGAAACGGCCGGGACAGTATTTCGAAGCGCTTGGGAGTCAAGCGTCATGACGGGCAGTTTGTCACAGCGGGAAGTATCCTCGTTCGCCAGCGGGGAACGAAGATCTACCCCGGAATGAACGTCGGACGGGGTGGAGACGACACCCTGTTTGCCAAAGTGGACGGGCTGGTCAAGTTCGAACGGGCTGGGCGGGATCGCAAGAAAGTGAGTGTGTACCCAAAAGAAGAAGCGGCTGGAGTTTGATCACGCTTTGTGAGTCCTCAGCGGCGGACGGCGCCGCTGACGGATTCCTCGCGCTTCCGACGGATGAGAGAAGACTTTCGAGGCCGCGGCAGATCAAAGATATCGAAGGCGCTCTTCAGAGCGCTTTTCTTTTTGACTTTTTGTCGGGCATTTGATATCTCGGGTGCCGGGTCGCAGTTCGGGACGACAGGAGATGGGGCTTTCGCGTCGAATCCACACAGAGATGCGAAAAGGAGGGAGGCCGGTGAAAGGCGGACACATTTTGACGCTGTGGGCGGTCTGGTCGGCCGTTTGGCTGGGGGCTGATTTTGGAGAGCGATCGGTCATCGGTTGGGGCGTGGCTTCTGCAGCCAGCGGCTTGTATCTTCTGTGGTTCGGACGGAGGCGGGGCATCATACATAAAGAAGGCACCCGGGGCGGAGAGACCCACGAATGGTCAGAACGAGAGAAAGCTTGGATTCAAGCCTTGCAACATTTCCGGCATCATTGGTTGAATGAGTGTCAATTGATTCGGGGTTATACACAAATGCGCCGGTGGGAACGAGTGGATGAGGTGGTTTGCCGTATGGCCAGTACAGCCGAAAGGCAGGCCATGGTAACAGATCTCGAACATCCGAATCGCAGCGGGGCTTTTCTCCGTTTTTTGTGCGAGTTTCCCCGGGCGAATTTGATGTGGGAAGGACCTCCCGGAGTGGATTTCCCCGCCGGGGCAATCTCTCAGGTCGAAGGAGAACTCCGGCAAGTTGCAGGGGCGTGCGGTGACGACTCCCGGTTGTCGGGGGCTCACCCCGATGGAGAGGAATGGTGGATTTTCGTGAGATCTCGGCCGGAAGGCGTGGAGGTGCGCCTATGTAACTCGGAGGGCCGGGAGCAAGGAACCGATCGGATCCGCGGGCGGGAAGGGCCCAAGTCCCGGGAAGAACGCTTAGAGCCTGTGGATGGAAAGGAGTTATATCATGTGGATTGATACGGCTGCGATTTATGTGAAAGGAGGGGATGGGGGAAACGGGATCGTTTCATTTCGCCGGGAAAAATATGTCCCTATGGGCGGACCCGCAGGGGGGGACGGGGGCCGGGGCGGGGATGTGGTTCTGCAAGTGGATGAGGGACTGCGCACCCTCATCGACTTTCGTTACCAACGCCATTTTAAAGCAGAACGAGGAGAAAACGGAAAACCGAAGAATCAGCATGGGAAATCGGCCGAAGACCTGGTGATCAAAGTTCCCCCGGGGACCGTGGTGCGCGACCGGGAAAGCGGGCGGATCTTGGGTGATCTGACCCGGCATGGACAGCGCCTGGTAGTGGCCCGAGGTGGTCGAGGCGGGCGGGGGAACACCCATTATGCCACCCCTCAGAATAAAGCGCCGCGCATGGCGGAAAACGGGGAGCCCGGAGAAGAGCGCTGGATCGTGTTAGAACTGAAAGTGCTGGCAGACGTCGGGCTCGTCGGGTTACCGAGCGTAGGCAAATCGACGTTGTTGGCCTCGGTCACGGCGGCAAAGCCGAAGATTGCCGATTATCCGTTCACGACCCTTTCCCCCAACCTCGGTGTGGTGGATGTCGGGGACGGGCGAAGCTTCGTCATGGCCGATCTACCCGGGTTAATCGAGGGTGCCCACGCCGGTCACGGCCTCGGACACCAATTTCTGCGCCACGTGGAGCGCACCCGGGTCATCGTTCACGTGGTGGACATGGCGAGCCCCGAGGGCCGCGATCCCTACGCGGATTGGAAGCAGATCAATGAGGAGTTGCGCCTCTATGACCCGCGCCTACTGGAGCGGGTCCAAATCGTCGCCGCCAATAAAATGGATCTGCCCGGAGCCGCGGAGCGGCTTCAGGCATTCCGGAAGCGGGTGGGGGATGTGCCGGTGTTCCCGATTTCTGCGGCAACCGGTGAGGGGGTGCGGGAATTGATATACGCCGTGGCGGACCTCTTGGATCAAATGCCCGCCCAAGAGGCGGTGGAGGAAGAACCGCAAGGGCCGGTGTTTCGCCTGGAGGATGATACGTTTTCAGTGGATCGCGAAGGCGAGGAGTTTGTGGTGCGCGGCGCTCGGGTGGAAAAGTTGGTCCGCATGACTCCTCTTGATCAATACGAGGCGGTTCACCGCTTGGCCCGAATTCTGCGGAAGATGGGGGTGGATGAAGCTCTTCGCCGCAAAGGCGCCCGGGACGGGGATACGGTGCGAATCGGGGGGTTTGTCTTCGAGTTTGTCGATGAAGAGGGCGTAGAAGAGGAAGCAACTCCCGAGGAGTAGGCCGGAAGATCCCACGGGTCCGGATCTTCCGCCTGACTGACCTCGGATTCGCCAAGGGCCTGTCACAGGTTAGAGACGGTAGGCTCGTTCGTAGGCTTTTGGAGTGAGGGGCGAGCCACCCAGCGTTAGACTGGCTTCATTGGCCCAATACGGGTTGCGAAGCATGCCCCGCCCCACGGCGACCAAATCTGCTTTTTCCTCTTCGATGACCCGATTCGCGAGCCTGGGGTCCTGCAGTTTCCCCACTGCGATAACCGGCACCCCCAGAGCGCGACGGATGGTGTGTGCGTATTCGACCTGGTAACCCGGCTCAGCGCCGGGGGTGCCCCCGGATCCGATGGGGCCCTCGCCGCCCGAGGAGACGTGGAACAGGTCCACCCCTGCCTCTCGATATCTTCGGCAGAATTCCACCGATTGTTCGAGTCCGTATCCCCCGTCTACATATTCCACGGCGGAAATGCGCATAAAGATCGGCATGGATTCCGGCAACACACGTCTTGCCGCTTCGATCACTTCAACGCCAAAAAGCAGCCGGTCTTGTCCGTACTCGTCCGTCCGGCGGTTGGTCAGCGGCGAGTGAAATTGGTGAATCAAATACCCGTGGGCGCCGTGGATCTCGATGGCGTCGACCCCGGCTTCGAGAGCCCGGCGGAAGGCCGCTTCGAACTTCGCGACCATCTTGCGGACTTCCTCCGTGGTCAACTCCCGAGGCACCTTGTAACGGTCCGAGAAACGAATCGGGGAGGGAGCCACCGGAGTGGGGGCATCCTCCGCTTTTCGACCCGCATGGCCAATCTGGATCGCGACTTTGCTCCCATAAGCGTGACAGGCGTCGATCACCCGGCGAAAGGCGGGGACCTGATCATCGCTCCACAAACCGAGATCGTAGTCAGTGATCCTGCCATCGGGCTCTACGTCGGTCATCTCGATGATGATCAACCCGGCGCCGCCCACCGCCCGGCTTGTGTAGTGGACGAAATGCCAGTCGTTCGGTTTTCCGTCTTTTGCCGTCACCGAATACTGGCACATGGGAGGCATGACAACCCGGTTGCGAAGGGTGAGGTTCTTAATTGTAAACGGCTCGAATAAGGTAGGCACAGAATTCCCTCCCGCTATGTAGGGTCTTGGTGGTTCATGTTTTGAGTATACCGCTTCTTGGCAGGAATCGAAACGGCCCTCCCGAGCTCGACCGGGCTCCGGGTCAAACCCCGCCGACAGGCGTGTGGGGGTTCCAGCGTTTCCCCCGACCTGTAGAGATCCGGGAGGATTTTATCCGGTGTGCCCCCAACCTGTGGCGATTCGCTGTGTTTTCGGGCATTGGCGCGGCCGGCTACCGGAAAAAAGGAATCTTTTGTATAATCGGGGCGAAAGGAGGTGTCCACGAAATGGCTTCTTTTGGACTCGTCGGCCCCGGTGCCTTTGGACGATTCGTGTTGTCCGCAGTGGCGCCGATTCCCGATTTGCGTCTCCGATGGGTGAAGAGCCGGGGAGGGGATTCCGCGGAACAGGCAGTCGCAGAATGGGGGGAGGCGCGGCGGAGTCGGGGCCTTTCTCAAGATCCTGTGCAGAAGATCACAGGGGAAGGGACCGGGTGGCCAGAGGAACCGGTGGATGTGGTGGTTGTAGCGACTCCGCCTGACCTGCAACCGGTGTACGCCGAACAGGCTTTGAGGCAGGGAGCGGCTGTGTTCTTGGAGAAACCCGGAGCTCTGGACCCAAAACGGCTGAAAGAAGTGGCCCTGGTCGCCCGGATGAGAGAGCTCCCGGCGGTGGTGGACTTTGTCATGCGGTACAATCCGTTGGTCGAGCTTTTGCGCCGGATTGTGGAGGCCGGAAAGATGGGGCTACCCGAGCGCGTTCAGATGGAAAATTGGGCCGGGGGAGGAATGCCCGAACATCATTGGTTTTGGGATCCGAGGCGTAGCGGGGGCATTTTGGTCGAACACGGGGTTCATTTTTTTGACATGGTGCGCTACATCCTCGGAGGAGAGGTGGTGCCGATTCACGGCGCGGTGTGGGAAACGGTTCGCCCGGAGGGGTGGAGGGCGGAAGACCGGGTGTTGGCCGTGGTGGAGCACCGCGGGGTGGACCCGCGGTCCGGGCGGGCCTGGAGGGCACCCGGAAGTTATTACCACGGATTTACCCGACCCGGAAATGGGGAACGAACCCAGACCGGCCTGGTTTTCACAGAGGGCTATGCGCTGGTTCACGGTTGGATCCCCGAGAAGTTAGAGCTTTGGACGGACCGGGACGATCCGGGTTTGGAATCGGTGATCGGACCGTGGGCGGCCTCGACCGGAGCCCAGGCGGAAATTGTTCGCCAAGGCCGGGTCTGGCAGGTGAGCTTTCCAGACCGCCAGGTTCTGTATCAACAGGCCATCCGGTCGTGTATGGAGGATCTCCTCGCCTCTCTTCAGAGCCCCGGTCGCCCTGTTCGGGCGCCTCTGGAGGAAGCGGCCCAGGCTTTGGAGCTCGCGGTGTCATTGACCCGGTTGGCCGACACCCGCCACACCGTCGCCTAACGTAGAGATTGCGGAGGGAAGATGGATGAAGGCGTATCCCCTGTCTTTTCGCCCTGTGTTTCAAGAACGGATCTGGGGCGGATCGCGGCTGAGGGAGTTCGGATATTCCGGGGCTTCTGACGGAATTGGCGAAGCGTGGGTGATTTCCGACCACGATCATGGACCGACTCCCGTGGCCGACGGCCCCTTGGCCGGGAAACGGCTGAGTGAAGTCATGAAGGCTAACCCGGAGTGGTTCGGGCTACCGCCCGGTGCCCGATTCCCCCTTCTTGTCAAGGTGATTGACGCCTCCGAAGATCTGTCTGTTCAGGTGCACCCGGACGATCGCTATGCCCGGCCCCGGGGCGATGCGGGGAAAACAGAGGCTTGGTTCGTGCTTTTTGCCGAGCCCGGGGCATCGATTGTATATGGGCATCGTGCACAGACCCGGGAGGACTTTGAGAAGCGCATGAAAGAAGGAGCTTGGGGCAACCTGCTCGTGAAGGTCCCGGTTCGAGCGGGAGATTTCTTTTATGTCCCGGCCGGGACTCTTCACGCCATCGGCAGAGGCCTGTTGATCTTGGAAATTCAACAAAGTTCCGATACTACCTATCGCGTCTACGACTACGACCGGGTCGGCGCCGACGGCCGAAAAAGGGATTTACACGTGAAAGAAGCGCTGGCGGTTACGAGGTGTCCTTCTCCGAAACCTCAGCGGCCGGGTTATGCCCGATCGGGGCGAGTTGGCGCCGTTATCGAACACTTGGTGCGCGGGGAAGTTTTTACGATCGATCATTGGCTGGTCGATGGAGAAGCACGTGTGGACGAATGTGGTGTCTTTCGTTTGATCAGTGTGATTCAAGGGTCAGGGGAGGTGGTGTGGGACCATGGACGGCGGTCCGTGGCCAAGGGGGATCACCTTCTGCTCCCTGCTGTGTTACACCCCGTTGTTTTATCGGGAAGGTTTGAAGCCTTGTTTTCAGCGCCTGTTATTAGCACTCGTGCGAAATGAGTGCTAATAACAGGCGAGAGTGGGCCTTGGCGAGTTTTTCACCGAAATTTGCTCATTCCGGGCATACTTCCGGCTGGACGGTCCTGGCATTGAAGTGGATTTTGTGTTAAAATCAAACCATATCTTGCTACTATAGGTGGGGATGGCCGAAACGAGTTTCATAGGTTCAGTGGTAATCGAAACCTGGCGATGAGTACAGTCGAATAGGTCCCAGGGGTATGGTATGTGATATGCTACCTCTTGGTTTCGGCTTCACCCCGGATGACACAGGGAGGTCGAGAGAGAGTGAAAGCACTAGTTTTGGCTGGTGGAAAGGGAACTCGCCTGCGGCCCCTCACGGACAAGTTGCCGAAGCCCATGGTGCCGGTGGCCAACCGCCCGCAACTGGAGCACCTACTGTTATTGCTTCGTCGCCACGGGATTGACGAGGTCGTGATTACCCTGGGATATTGTGGTCAGGAGATTGAGGATTATTTTGGCGATGGTTCGCGCTTGGACTTGAGGATTGCTTATGAACGCGAGGAGTCGTTACTGGGCACTGGCGGGGCGATTGTCCAAGCGAAACATCATTTTGACGATTCCTTCCTCGTCTGCAATGCAGACATTGTCACAGATTTAAACATCTCCGCTTTAGTTCATTTTCACCTTGAGCGCAACGCGCTCGTCACCATTGCCACGACCTGGGTGGAAGATCCTACGCCATATGGGCTAGTCGAAAGCGACGCGAAGGGAAGAATCCAACGTTTTTTGGAAAAACCATCTCTAGAGGAGGTCACCACGAACTACATAAATGCGGGCCTGTACGTTCTGGAACCGGACGCATTGGAGTGGTTTCCTCTTCGGACGCCGCTGTCCATCGAGCGGGAGGTTTTTCCAAAGCTGTTAGAGCGGGGGAAGGCACTTTACGCCTATAATTCGGACAATTACTGGATTGACATGGGGACGCCTGAGAAGTATATCTTGTTGCACCGCCATTTGCTTTCTCGTACGGCCGAATTGCCGGGATGTGCGTTTCCCGCCAGCGGGGTGGCGGTGGACAAGACGACCAAGATTTTCGCCGGAGCCCGAGTGATTGGACCGGTGCTGATCGGTCCGCGGGCCCAGATTCTTCCGGGTGCAACAGTCGGCCCCTTTGCAGTGATTGGCGCGAATACCCATGTGGGTCCCGGGGCAGTGGTGCGGGACAGTGTTCTGTGGGATGGTGTGCAGGTAGGCGCCGGGGCCGAATTGATCAGTACTGTGGTGGGTCAGGGGACGACCGTTCCGCCATCGGTGCGTTTTGTCCAGCGCGCGGTGACGGCGGAAACGGTGACCCAGGAACGGTAAATCAAACGGAGGTGACAGCCGTATGAGGAAACACCGCCGTGTGGCCCTCATTGGCACTTACCCGCCCAGACGTTGCGGCATTGCGTCTTTTACTGCGGACCTCGCAGAAGCGCTATCCCAGGCTGGCACCGATGTGCGCATCGCGGCCATGATCCGCGAGGCCCAGGGGGAGACGATCCCTCCTGGCGCCACGTGGGCGATCCGCGATGAGCGACCCAGGGACTACGTCCGGGCTGCGGAGGCGATGAGCGCTGCCGGAATCGATGTCGTCTGCGTACAACATGAGTACGGGATTTTCGGCGGGGAAGACGGTCGCTATATCCTGCGCCTTTATCAAGAGCTTCGGGTGCCGATCATCACCACGCTCCACACTGTCTTGAAATCTCCGACCAAGGGACAGAAACGCGTGCTGAGCGAGATCTGTGCCCGGAGTGCTTTTGTGGTGGTCATGGCAGAAAAAGCCCGGGAACTGCTCCAAGAGGTCTACGGTGTTCCTGAAAGCCGGATCCGACTGATTCGCCACGGCGTGCCGGTTTATCATTCGCCGGTGCCCAGGGAGACCATGAAAGCGAAGCTTGGACTGGATGGGCGGCGGGTGATCTCTACCTTTGGTTTGTTAAGCCCCGGAAAGGGTGTTGAAAATGTAATCCAGGCACTTCCCGAGGTGGTGCGGCGTTATCCCGAGACGACGTACCTCATTCTCGGGGGGACACATCCGGACGTGGTGCGCCGGAGCGGAGAGCGTTACCGACAGTCTTTGGAGGCCATGGTGGACCGACTGGGAATGGCTGACCACGTTCGTTTCGTGAATCGTTTCCTGGAACGGGAAGAGTTACTCGATTATTTATGGGCCTCGGATCTGTTCGTGACCCCTTATCCTGGGAAAGAACAGATTTGCAGTGGCACTCTCACCTATGCCGTGGGACTGGGCCGGGCAGTGGTTTCGACACCGTACTGGTACGCCGAGGAGCTGTTGGGGCAGGGAGCGGGGTCTCTGGTCCCGTTCCGGGACGCTGGGGCCATGGCCCGGGCGATCCTGGAGATGTTCGATCACCCGTTGAAACAGCAGGCCTGTGAAGCCAAAGCCCGCTCTTTTGGCGCATCGGTGAGTTGGCCCCAGATTGGACTGCAGTATGCGGAGCTGGCGGAAGAGGGGTTGGCGCCGGCGCATCCGATGACAGTGAGGTGATCTTCGGACATGAACGAGCCCTTGGCCGTGGAGATGCGGTTGGATCACATGGAACGGATGACCGATTCGACGGGGATGATCCAACACGCCGTGGGTCCTGTCCCGGATTTCGCCACCGGTTATACGAGCGACGATAATGCCCGGGCGCTGATCGCCGCGCTTGGGCTGCAAAGTTTGCCCGAATGTCGGCCCTGGTCCGCCAGGCTGGCAAGGCTGGCCGACCGCTACCTGGCATTTCTGGTGTACGCCCAGCGCCCGGATGGGAGGTTCCGAAACTTCGTCGGGTATGACAGGCGATTTTTGGAGGAACTGGGGTCGGAAGACAGCTTCGGGAGGGCTTTATGGGCCTTGGGGGAGACGATGAGGACACAGCCAAATTCATACTACGGCCGCGTGGCGGCGGCAGCCTTTGAACGAGCAGTCCCCCATGCCACCGGTCTCTCCTTTGTTCGGGCCCAAGCCTTTGCCCTCCTGGGGCTTTGCGCGGCGTGGGAAAGGGAGGAGCGACGGGTCGCGCTGGAGCCGCTGATCGGTGAGCTGGTGGAGGGGCTGGTGGCTGCTTATCACCGGCACAGCGGGCCGGGATGGCCGTGGTTCGACGAAGCCCTGACTTATTCGAACGGCGTGTTGCCCGCTGCGCTACTCCGGGGGGCCGTGGTCACGGGGTCGAAAGAAGCCCGAAGGATTGCTGAGGAAGCGATGGATTTTCTCACCGAGTCGCTGATTATTGACGGAGTACTTCAAATTGTCGGGAACCACGGATGGTTTCCAAAGGGAGGACGCCCTGCGCTTTATGACCAACAACCGGTGGACGCCGGGGCCATGGTCCTGGCCTATGCCACATTTTGGAGTGTTCTGGGGCGCCCCGCTGATCGGGAAGCGGCTCGGATCAGTTTTTCGTGGTTCACCGGGCGCAATGTGGAAGGAATTTCGCTGTATGACCCCGACACAGGAGGATGCAAGGATGGGCTTCTCGCCGGGGGTGTGAACCTGAATCAAGGGGCGGAATCGGTGGTGGCGTATCTTTTGTCGGCTTACGCATTGGTCAAAACGGGGTTAGCTCTGCCTTCACTGCCGGAAGAAGAGGTCCGGGCCGTCGGGTAACGGAACAAAAGAACGGGCGGTTTTCCCCAGACGGGGCGACCGGGGAAAACCGCCCGTTTGATTTTCTTGCGCCCTATCGTCGGGCACCTCCCAGAGAACTCGGGGCGCGTCCTTCCCGCTCGGCGCGGATATCGTCGAGCTTCTCCAAAAACCGTTCCATTCGTTCGAAAGCCTCCAGCAATTGGTCAACACCGGTGGCGTACGAACAGCGAATGTGTCCCACACCCCCCGGACCGAATACCCGTCCCGGTACGACCGCCACCTTTTCTCGCTTTAGCAGTTCTTCGGCAAACACTTCGTCATCGAGGCCGGTTTCCTTCACCGACGGGAATGCGTAAAAGGCCCCTTCTGGTTCGTGACAAGAAAGGCCCATCCGCCGAAAAGCGCTCACCACCAGTCGTCGGCGTTCCTCGTATTGGGCCACCATTTCGTCCCGCTCCCGGGAAGCCTTGGTAAGGGCTTCCACCGCCGCCATTTGGCTCATGATCGGTGCGCAGAGAATAGTATACTGGTGGATTTTTACCATGGCGTCGATCCACGCCCTGGGGCCCGTGGCAAAACCGACTCGCCAGCCTGTCATGGCGTAGGCTTTGGACATCCCGGTTAACAGCATCGTGCGCTCCCGCACACCCGGTAACGATGGAAAACTGGTGTGTGGCAGGACGTAGCTCAGCTCAGCATAAATTTCGTCGCTGATGACGAGTAGGTCGTGTTTGAGCACCATGGCCCGGATCTGTTCCAGATCTCTCTCACCCAGGGTGGCGCCGGTGGGATTGTTCGGGTAGCTGAGCAACAACGCCTTTGTCCTCGGCGTGATGAACCGTTCGATGGTCGACGCCTTGAGCTTGAACTGGTCCTCCGCCCGGGTGGGGACGTACACCGGCGTTCCGCCGGCCAACTGGACGCAGGGACCATAGGACACATAACTGGGTTCCGGGATGAGGACTTCATCCCCCGGCGAAAGGATCGCCCGAAGCGCCGCGTCGATCCCCTCGCTGGCCCCCACCGTGACCAGGACTTCGGTGTCCGGGTTATACGAAACCCCGAATCGGTCTTCGAGATACCGGGCCACGGCCCGCCGAAGGGCTGGAAGCCCGCGGTTTGATGTGTAACTCGTATAACCCCTCTCCAACGCATCCACACAGGCGTCCCGGACTCGCCACGGCGTGACAAAGTCCGGTTCCCCCACTCCCAGGGAGATGACCCCTTGGGTGGTGGCGGCTAAATCGAAAAAACGTCGAATCCCCGACGGGGGAATGGCTCGCACCGTCGGTGAAAGGCGATCTTCAAAATCTGTCATGGGGTGATCACCAGCCGCTGATCCCCTTCCCGATCGTCGAAAATAACCCCGTCCTGTTTGTATTTTTTCAGGATAAAATGGGTGGTCGTCGACAGCACGTGTTCGAGGGTGGACAACTTTTCGGACACGAATCGGGCCACTTCTTTGATGGTTCGCCCCTCCACAACCACTGAAAGGTCGTAGGCCCCGGACATGAGATACACCGATTTGACTTCCGGAAAGCGATAGATGCGCTCGGCGATGGCGTCGAATCCGGCATCCCGCTGGGGGGTTACCTTGACATCGATCATCGCCGTCACCTGTTCGTACCCCGCTTTCTCCCAATGAATGACCGCGGAATAACCCTTGATAATGCCATTTTTCTCCAACTGATCGATGGCCGCCGCCACTTCGTTGCGGGACACGCCGAGCATATCGGCGATCGCTTGCTGGGGCAGGCGGCTGTTTTCCTGCAACAACTGTAAAATCCGCTTCACCAGTGAATCCATGGCAAACCTCCTGAGGTTGCGCCGGTATTGGACCCTATTATACCGCAGCCGGGCTGAATCGGCGATCTCCGTCGCCGGGGAAATCCCGGTCTCGAAGGTTTAATAAAGATTTTTTCAGATTCAGAAGGGCTCCAAAGGTTTGTTCGGCGCGGGGTCGAATCCACTGGGTACACCCGGCGGAGGGGGCCGGCGGAACCAGAAGGGGGGAAGGCTATGGAAGGCCAAGGGCCGGTGCAGGCACTTCAGCAGGTGCTGGAACGGGCCGTGGCGGGACGAGTGCCCGACGTTCACGTGGAGCCCGACGAGGCTGGTTGGCGGGTGCAATTTCGTCGAGAAGGCCGATTGTGGCGGGTGACGACCTGGAACGGCCGGATGGGGCAGGAGATCGTGCGGAGGGTGAAGTTGCTGTCTAGGATGGATATTGCTGAGAAGCGGATTCCGCAGGATGGCCAGCTCCAGCTTCCCGTAGGGGGGAACGTGTGTCACATGCGGGTGGCCACCTTGCCCACCGTAAAAGGGGAGCGTCTCGTGATTCGGATTCACCATGTGCGGACGGGGGAGGATCCATCGGAGTCAGACTTTGGGGACGATCCGGTTTGGCGGCGCTGGCTGGCGTGGACGGAGTCTGCTCACGGATTGCTGTTGATCGCTGGCCCCACTGGAAGCGGGAAGACGACGTCCTTGTACCGGGTGGTGAGACGGTGGGCGGCGGAACATCGGTGTGTGGTGACCTTGGAGGATCCAGTGGAACAGCATGTGGAGGGCGTTCACCAAGTGGAGGTTCAAACGGGTAGGGGTTGGACGTATCGCCGCCTTTTGCCAGCCTGTTTGCGCCAAGACCCCAACGCCGTGGCAATCGGTGAGATTCGCGACGAAGATGCCGCCCGGGCGGCGGTTCAGGCGGCCCTTGCCGGATGCCTGGTGGTGGCCACCGTTCACGGGGCGGGTCCTGCCGAAGTCTGGTCACGGTTTCGCCAGTGGGGGGTTCCTGAGGGCGAGTTGGAGAGTACGCTCCTGGCCATTCTCAGTCAGCGATTGGTGGGCAGGCTGTGTTCCCATTGCCGGCGAAGGTCCGGGACCGTTCGGGGGAGCGGGGGGCAGGCGGGATTCGCCTGGACGGCCATTGGATGTGATGCATGCCAAGGACGGGGAATCGCAGGGGTACTGCCGTTGTTTCATCTTTCGGAACAAGGTCGGGATCGGCCCTGGTCCAGTTCTCCAGATTGGGAGGAGAGCGCATGGCCGAGGATGATAAAGGGGGAGTTGGGTGAACCGTGGTGTGAGTCCTTGGTGGGCGGGATGGCCTCAGTTTCGATGGCGACTGCCTCGGTGGGGGCGGAGGAGAGATGACCCGCGGGTTCCCCTGAGGGATTGGGCGGAGTTGTGGACAGATTTGGCCTCGTATCTAAAAGCGGGGATACCCTTGGATGACGCCTTGGATGTTATAGCCGTCGCGCGGACTGGACCGTTGTCAACGCTTTTGCTGCAGTGGCGCGACGGGCTTCGGGAAGGTCGGTCCCTTTCGGAACTCTATGAAGAGGCGGGACAATATCTATTGTGGCTTCCATTGATCCGGGTAGGGGAGGCCACGGGAGAATGGGTCCAGATGATGACTGTCCTCGGTGGGCAGGCTGCTCAGTGGGACCGGCACTGGCGGGAGATGTGGCGGCAACTCACTTACCCGCTCTTCGTGACTGTGGCGGCGACGGGGGTATGTATCCTGTTTCTCGTGGTCGTACTGCCAAAGCTGAAAGATTTTTACCAACCCCTAGGCCTGGATCCCGGGATTGACCTGGAAGCGATTCGGTGGGCCGGGGGCGGCCTCGGCGCGCTGGCTGCCGCCGCTCTGGGACTCGCCCTATGGTTATGGGCCCCCGGACGTCGGCAAAGGCGGGGCAGAGAACTTTCCGCTCCAGTCCCGGAGGGTATGCAGGGCTACAGTTTGAGTCGACGATCGCCCCTACGGCGCTGCGCCCAGACGCTGGGGTTGTACGACGCCTTTACCTTCGAGTGGTCTTTTCTCGTCGGCACCATGCTGGCTGCCGGCGTGTCCTTAGAGGAAACACTGGCTCACCTGGGCGGATTGAGAACCCGGGTCTCCGGAGCGGCCCGATATGTGCGACAGCGGATGGCCGAAGGGGAGTCCCTTTCCGAGACCTTGGGGAGGTGGCCGCAGTGCACAGAAGAGTTGCGTCGGGTGGTGGAATTGGCACTGGGGACCGGCCAGATGGATAGGGCGTTACTTGTGTTGGCCGAGCGCATCGCGGCCAGACAAAGGAGGCGCACGGAATTATGGATCCGGTGGCTGGAGCCGGCTCTGACGGGAGTCATCGGTGTGTTGATTTTGGGGATTTTTGTCCTTCTCTACCTGCCGATCACGAAATTGATGGGGCGGGTGGTGTCGTAAGGTGACTTCGGAAGCAAAGACCCGGCGCAGACGCAAGCGGTCGTACCAGGGTGGTTTTACGTTGATTGAGTTGTTGGTGGCCGTGACCATTATTGGGGTTCTTATTTCCTTGGCGGTGCCCAATCTGCGGGCTGCAGGTGAGGCCGCGCAAAAGACGGGTTGCGAAAGTAACCAGCGGTTGCTTCGCATGGTCATCGTTCAGTGGGATCTGGTGCAGGATATCCCCTTGCCAGGGTCGTCGGAGGCAGCCCTTCAGGCTTTGGTTGACGCAAAGTTGTTGGAATCATCGCCCAAGTGTCCGGGGGGAGGTCATTATGAGATCAAGGAAGGGGCGGCCGGGACACCGGAGGTTTCCTGTTCGTTGCACGGTGTTTTGGGATTGTGAGAGAGCGAGGGGGTTTACTTTGCTCGAAGCGATGGCTGCACTGCTTCTCATAGGTGCGCTCTCCGCCGTTGCCATTCCGGGTATGGTGCGGTGGCTGGCGTACTGGGAATTAAGAGCTGCAGCGGAGCGGCTGACGGCAGATTTAAGGGAGTGCCAGAGCCGGGCCGAGGCGGAAGGCGTCTTCTATGAACTGAGATTTTGGAGGACTCGCCCGGATTACATGGTGTACCGCGGGGTGGAACACGTCAGAACGGTGGACAACAAATCCGGCATTGCGTACGCGACCGGCATTTTGCCCCTGCCGGACACCCATCTGCGCTTCAACCCCCGGGGCAGCGGGATTCAGGGCGGGACGATCTGGCTGTGCAACCGATTCGGAGATCGCATGGGCGCCCGGATCTACCCAGACAGTGGGGTGGTGATTTTCCTTGGGCCGTGACGGGTTCATAATGATGGAGGCGTTACTCGCCACCCTTTGCACCGTTCTTCTGATTGGTACGGCCGGGGCTTACACCCTGGCACTTTTGGCAGAATATCGGGACGCGCAACAATGGGCCATAGCCCGGAATCTGGCCCTTGAAGCCCGGGAGCGGCGGGTGGCTACCGGAGTGGCTGTCGGGGAAGTGGTGCAGAGGTCGGGGGTTCAGTACCTCGTCGCGTGGGAGGGTGCGCAGAGGTGGAATGAAGTTCTCGTTGCCCGACTGAAGGTCAGGTGGCACGGTATCCGCGGTGACCGGGAGCTGAGCTTCATCGAACCTGCCCCCGAAAGGCGGATTCCGCGTGAATAAAAAAGGTGTGCAGGGTTTTATTCTTCTGGAGACGGCGCTGGTTGCGGTGATGGCGGCTGTGATATGGATGACCTGGGCACAGTGGTGGGCCGCCGTCGCTTCCAGTGCGAATCGAATCGATGCAGGGATCGAAGGGGAAGAACAGTGGCGCCGACTGATGGTCCGGTTGTCCCGGGAGTTTCACGACGCGGATGAGGTTCGGGGCGGGGGAAGGAGGGTGGAATTTCGCGATGGGCGGGGAAAATGGATCTCCCTGCGGCTGGGCGACCATGGGCAGGTCCTTCAATCTGTGAACGGGGAGGGGGACGTCGTTCTGGCCAATGGAGTGAAACGCATCTGGTTTGTCGTGGAGCCCGGAGGGCTCACCGTTGAGACCTGGTGGGCGCGGCCCTGGGATCAGGAGCCGATGGTCGGTTTTCTCGCTTCGCGGCGCCTCCTCCCCGATGCGGGTTCCAGATCTGGAGAGGGTTCCGGACCGTGATACTGTCACGGGGGTGCGGTGGATGGATCCTTCCTGCGACGCTCGCCCTGGCCTTGGTGATGCAGATGGCCGTGTGGACATTGTTCGACAAAGTGCACGGCCATTTTGAGCGGATTGTGCGGCAGGTGCGAGCCGATCAGGCGGACCGATTGGCTGAGGTGGGATGGGAATGGGCCCTGGAGCAATTGCGTCAACACCCGGACTGGAGGGGGACGCAACAGTTGCCCTTGGACTTGGGGCGGGTGGAGGTCGCAGTCGCCGAGGAGCCCGGGCCGTTGATCGTGGTGGTTTCCCGGGGTCGTATTGGGGATGTCGTCCAGCGGTCTTTGCGGGTGGAGGTGGATCCAGGGAGTTTCGCAATTCGGAGTTGGCAAGAGGGGACGGATTTTGGCTCCGGTCCTTAAAGTGGATCGTGTGGTGTGGTAGGATAGATGCAATGAGGGAGGGGACGATTTGACCAACCTGTATCTCATCGGTTTCATGGGAAGTGGAAAAACCACGGTGGGGCGGCTGTTGGCCGAACGGCTCGGGTGGTCGTTTGCAGATACGGATGACGAGATCGTCCGCAAGGAAGGTATGGAGATCCCCGAGATTTTTGCAAAGGGAGGGGAATCGTTTTTCCGCGATCTCGAGCAGGCGACTTTGTTGGAACTATCCGGGCGCAGTGGGTGGGTCATCGCCACCGGAGGGGGGATCGTCCTTCGGGGGCGAAATGTGGAGATCATGAAAGCAAGCGGGAAAACGGTCTATCTCTCCGCCCGGGAGGACGTGTTGGTTGCGCGGTTGGTCGGCGACCCAGCGGTCCGGCCGCTGCTTGGCGGGGATTCCCGGATTGCCCGGGTGCACGAGCTTCTCCAGGAACGTCGAGGGATGTACGAGTGGGCGGACTTGACGATCGATACCAGCGATCAAACGGCACAAGCTGTCGCCGAAGCCATCGTGAATCACTTTAGCCTGGGCGAACCGGGCGGGCGTGCGGTTCGATTGGGATAAGCGGGAAGGTGAGGATGGGGTCATGTGCGGGATTTGTGGAATCGCGAACCGGGATGGAAATGTCGAGATGGAGACTCTTCGGCAGATGGCGGAACGGATCATTCACAGGGGACCGGATGATGAAGGATTCTACCTGGGGTCGGGGGTGGGGTTCGGATTCCGCCGTCTTTCCATCATCGACGTGGCTGGCGGACACCAACCCATGTCCAATGAGGACGGCTCGATCTGGGTGGTGTTTAACGGGGAGATCTATAATTACAAATGGCTTCGCCGCGAGCTCGTGGAGCGGGGACACCGGTTCCGCACGGACACCGATACTGAAGTTTTGGTGCATCTGTACGAAGAAGAAGGGCCAGATTTAGTCGGCAGACTCCGGGGCATGTTTGCCTTTGCGATTTGGGATGAGCCCCGGCGCACGTTGTTGTTGGCCAGGGATCATTTTGGGATCAAACCGCTGTACTATACTCTGACCCCCGAAGGACTTGTTTTTGCCTCGGAGATCAAAAGCCTCTTGGCGGCCCCCGGGATCGAAGCCCGGGTGAAGCCGGAATCGTTGTGGAACTATCTCACGTTCCAATACGTGCCCGACCCAGAGACGATGTTTGAGGGCATTAAGAAGTTGCCACCGGCGCACCGGCTGATTTGGCGGGATGGGGAAGCAAAGCTCGGAAGGTATTGGGAGGCGACTTTCGAACCGGAAGATCGACCGCTACCCGTTTTCGTGGACGAGGTCCGGGAGGTGTTGCGGGAGTCTGTCCGAGCGCATATGAACAGCGATGTGCCCCGGGGCGCTTTTCTTTCCAGTGGGGTTGACTCCAGTACCATCGTCGCCCTGTTGAAAGAACTTGAGCAGGTGAAAACCTTTACCGTGGGCTTTGAAGGGGCCGGCGGGATGAGCGAAATCGAGTATGCTCGGGAAACGGCGAGGATTCTCGGTACTGACCACCGAGATGTCGTGATCTCGGCGGATCGGTATGCGGAGGTTCTTCCCGATTTGGCTTATTACCAGGATGAGCCGGTCGCAGACCCCTCGGCGATCGCCCTCTACTTTGTAGCGGAGTTGGCCTCTTCCGACGTTGCGGTGGTACTTTCCGGGGAGGGGGCAGATGAATTATTCGGGGGATATACCATTTATCGAGAACCGCTGTCCCTGCGAATGTTTCATTTCTTGCCCGACGGAGTGCGCCGGGGCTTGGGAGAATGGGCCCGGGGATTGCCTTCGGGGATGAAGGGCCGGGGGTTTCTCCTTCGGGGGTCTCGCTTACTCTCCGACCGGTTTGTGGGGAACGCCAACATTTTTTCGGACAATGAGAAGCGGGCCTTTGTCAAGTGGACCCCCGATGGGGGATTCGCTGGCGTGAAAGTCGTGACTGAGCCGTTGTACGAGCGATTTGCCGACATGGATGAAGTCACCCAAATGCAGCTCGTAGACATTCATACCTGGCTTCCCGGTGACATTCTCATGAAAGCCGACAAGATGACGATGGCCAACTCCCTGGAGCTTCGGGTGCCTTTCTTGGATGTGCGGGTTTTCGATGTAGCTCGGCGCATTCCAACCTCGCTTCGCCTTTTGGAGGGCACCACCAAGTACGTGTTGCGGGAGGCTGTCCGGGACATTCTGCCCGAAGCGGTATCGAGACGCAAAAAGTTGGGTTTTCCGGTTCCGACCCGGCGCTGGTTGCGGGACGAGCTGTACGATTGGGCCAGGGAGCGCCTATCCGATAAGTCGGTCGATCAGTATTTTGATCGGGAATGGCTACTTGCCAGGCTTGAAGATCATCGGCTCGGGCGAGGGGACTACGCCCGGAAGCTGTGGACGGTTTTGATGTTTTTGCTTTGGCACGATATCTATATCTCGGGCCACGTAGCGGTGCAGCCCACGGTCCGGCCCGGTGTTTTGCGGCGGAGAGAGAGGCTCTTTGGCCAGGGGGCTGCTCAGGGGCAGCGATTGAAAAGCTACACTCCGTAACCGGCGATTGTCAACTTCAGCTCGCGATGTTATACTGTCTACCAGTAGAGGATTGCAATCCACCTACAGTAAACATCGCGGGGTGACGGGCGTGGGTGAAGGGAATCGCCGAAGATACTATCTGGTGGCGGAAGAGATCCTCCCGGAAGCCATGCTCAAAACGGTTCAGGTCAAGACCTTGCTTGCCAGCGGGGAAGTGGAGAGGGTTCACGATGCTGTCTCCCAGGTCGGTTTGAGCCGAAGTGCTTTTTATAAGTACCGTGACCTGGTGCATCTGTACGATGAAGAAGGGCGGGAGCATGTGGTGACCCTGTCGCTCATTCTTGAGCATCGCACGGGGGTCCTTTCTGTCGTATTGGACGCCATTGCCCGGGCTGGGGGAAACGTTCTTACTATCAATCAGGGTATGCCGGTGCACCAAGCCGCTCTGGTGACGGTGATGGTGGACGTTTCCGACATGACCAACCCCGTCGACGCCTTGGTGAAGACCTTGATCGGGATGACCGGGGTCCGCCGGGCGGAAATTGTCGGTTACAGTCAGTGAAGGAGGAGGGTCACACCATGTGGCGGGGTGTCGTGGAGGAGTACCGAGAGTTCTTGCCCGTGGGGCCGGACACGGAGCCGGTCAGCCTACAAGAAGGCAATACACCGCTCATCTATGCCCGACAACTGTCCGAGCGCACCGGCCTCGAGATTTGGCTAAAGTACGAAGGCCTTAATCCCACAGGTTCGTTTAAAGACCGCGGGATGGCCATGGCGGTGACAAAGGCGAAAGAGGACGGAGCCAAGGTGTTAATTTGCGCTTCCACGGGGAATACATCGGCGTCAGCCGCCGCCTATGCGGCCCGGGCGGGAATGCGCGCGGTGGTGGTAATCCCGGATGGAAAGATCGCGCAAGGAAAACTGGCCCAGGCGTATATGTATGGAGCCCAGGTCGTCGCAGTCCGGGGGAATTTTGACCAGGCATTGGCGATCGTTCGACATCTAGCCGAGACCCACCCGGTGACTTTGGTGAACTCCGTCAACCCTTTTCGGATTGAGGGCCAGAAAACGGCGGCCTTCGAGATTTGCGACGAACTGGGGGAAGCCCCGGACGTGCTTGCGATTCCAGTGGGTAATGCCGGTAACATTACCGCTTATTGGAAAGGGTTTGTCGAGTATCACCTTCATCGGCGTACCCGGCATCGCCCGCGTATGTTTGGTTTCGAGGCTGAAGGAGCGGCGGCCATCGTACAAGGTAAAGCGATTGCTCACCCGGAAACGATTGCCACAGCCATACGAATTGGGAATCCTGCGAGCTGGAACGGGGCGGTGGAGGCGGTGGAGCAGTCTGGCGGGATGATGGGCGCAGTAACGGATGAGGAGATTCTCGAGGCTTACCGATGGGTGGCTCGGGAAGGGATCTTCTGTGAGCCCGCTTCCGCCGCCTCGGTGGCGGGACTGGTCAAAGCCCGAGCCGAGGGCCGGCTGGAAAAGGGAATGACGGCCGTCTGCGTCTTGACCGGCAACGGGCTCAAGGATCCGGATACAGCGTTGCTGCACGCCCCTGGACGGGCAGAGGGCCCGCAGGTGGTGGAGGCCACCGAAGAAGCGGTGGCCGATGCGATGATGGGTTCGGAAGCGCTTCGGTCGTGAGCTTGGGGATGAGATTTTGGAGAGAAATGGGGGACCCCTCGTGGCGGTAAAGGTTCGAGTGCCGGCCACCACGGCGAATCTCGGCCCGGGATTCGACAGTTTGGGCATGGCGTTGCAGCTTTATAATGAGATCGAACTCGAGATTATGGATCAGGGATTGCAATTTGAAGTTACCGGCGCCGGCGCGGACATGATTCCGGCGACTTCTGAAAACGTGATCTATAAAGCGGTGCAGTACGTGTTTGATCAACTCGGCAGACGAAGACCAGGATTGAAGTTGCGGGCTCACAATGCGGTCCCGGTGACCCGGGGGCTGGGCAGCAGTGCCACGGCTATTGTGGGTGGGTTGGCGGCGGCCAACGAACTGTGCGGGCGGCCGCTGTCCGCGGATGATCTGCTAGAGTTGGCGGTGGCCATGGAAGGGCATCCTGACAACGTCGCCGCCGCGCTTTTCGGCGGGATCGTCGTGTCCGGGAAGACCGGGGAAAAAACGCGGTACGTCAAATTACCGGTACCCCAAGATCTCGTTTGCGTTGTCGTCGTGCCTGAAGTACCCCTGGCCACGAAAGATTCCCGGAAAGTGCTTCCGACCTCGGTGCCCTTTTCCGATGCCGTCCACAACGTGAACCGGGTGGGTCTGTTGGTCGGGGCCCTTGCCACGGGGGATCTAGAAACGGCTGGGGCGGCCATGGATGATGTGCTACACGAACCTTACCGAATGTCTCTCATCCCCGGCATGGATGCCGCCGCGGATGCGGGTCGGAAAGCCGGAGCTTTGGGCGTGGCATTGAGCGGTTCCGGGCCTTCCTTGATTGCCTTCTGCCGGGCTGGAGACGAAGAGCCAGTGGGTCCCGCCATGACTCAGGCCTGGGCGGGGGCAGGGCTGGCGGCCCATTCGATGGTTTTGCGACCCGATTTGCGAGGGGCGCAGGTGATCGATATCGACGCATCGGCGTCTCTTCAACCGTTGACTCGGTGAATGTTAGGGGAGGGACGGCCATATGGAGTCCATCGGATCGCTGGCCAGTCTGGCGGCGTTACGGCGCCCGGGGGCAAAGACCGACCCTTCTTTCTTTTATGAGCGAATTCCCCAACTCCGCGAACTCGGACTAAAGCCCCGGGCGGTGATTCGGGGCAGTGGCTTATTGTTTGCCTACTTGCAACAGCAGGAGATCTGCGGCAAGTGTCGGGGTTACGAACAGTGTGGCAAGCAGGGAGACGCCCGGGGCATGTTCGACCAACTGGAAGTTTACCAGGGCGAGATTACCGTTCGAACCGGGTATTGCCGTCCGTATCAAGAGTGGTTGGAAAGACGCCGCTTAAAAGAGCTGGAGGCGTTCTCGGGCAAGACTGAGGCGGACGGCCGCTTTACCTTCGAGAATTTTCCCGAGGAGCAAAAGCGCCGGTTCCCGGACTTGTACAAAGCGGCGGTGGAGTTTGCCGAGACGGCGGAACCCGGGGTGCCGATGAAGGGCCTGTACATCTTTGGGCCGCCGGGGGTGGGGAAAACACATCTTCTCCTGGCGATCGTCAATCGCCTGGAGGAAAGGCGGGTCCCGACGCTCTTTGTCCGGGCGGACATGATTTTTGACCGCCTCCGCAGCCGCATTGCGTCTGGGCAGGATGTGGAACCCATCGTGGAGGCGTATTGCCGGGTGCCGGTGCTCGCCATCGATGAGTTTGCCCAGGAGCGGCCGAGTGACTTTACACTGGAGAAGATGTTTCGGATTATCAATACTCGTTTTACCACCGCTCGGCCGACGTTATTTACGAGCAATTATCCACCTCCGGAGATCTACGGGCGGGTAGCCCGGGAGCTGGAAGTTCTTGTGGACGTAATGCGAAGCCGCATTGTGCAGATGAATCGGCACGGACACTTGGACGGTCCCGATGCCCGGCTCCGGCAGATTGACTGGCTCGGACCGAGGCTGGAAGAAACGCCCCCTCCTTCTCCCACATATCCACCGGACGAGTGAGCGAAGCCGATCGCCGGTTGTCGAACCAGATGAGCATCGAGGCGGGGGTGAGGAAAAGCAAAGCCCATTGAAGAGGATCAGCTAGGATACGCGGGGCGAGACGCCATTTCAGTTCCTCCCGGCGGATAGCCCACTCTGCTTCCAAAGTGCGACGATCCTCCTCCCGTTCCCGAAGAATCTGTTGAAAATACAGGGCCAGGCGCTGCTCTTCTTCCCGAAGCCTCTCCAGGGCTTCCTCGGCCCAGCGGTGATCCTCGTGGCTAAGATGAAGGCGCAGGGCGGCCTGGAGAAGACCTGTGGCTTCTGGCCAGTCGATTCGGGCTTTCTCAAAATGTCGAGCCGAAGGAGTGTCAGAAAGTTGCACCGGTGGCAAAGAGGCGTCCGTGCGGATGGTGACCCGCCCCTCCACCAAGTCTACGGCGGCGGCCAATAACCGATCTTTTCGCCGGTCCGAGACATACGAGATTTTCCAATACACCAAGAGGACCGGCCGGAGTAAGATGTCCGGACGGCTCACCTCAAACTGGCGTACATAGCGTCCCCGGCGACATACCGATTCGTACATTCGCTGCAGACGAAAACTTCCAGGGGCCAACCATTCGGCCGTTTCGTCCTCTTCCTCGGTGGCCTCAGGGTCGAAAATGAACGTGTAGGTCGGCGGCTCCACCTCCTGGCCGGTGGCTTCCACCCACATCCAATAATATGGCCGGTCGGTGAGCTCTTTGTCGATCTCGATGGGCACGCGTACGGCAAGGCGCGTATCGCTGTCTTCGATGAGGGTTGCGCCGGTGTGGATGAAGTAGCTTCTCGCGAAGGTGCGGATGGCTTCGATGTTTTCCATGGACTCCCTCCAGGCGGCCGCCCCAGGGGCGTATTGTGTGGCGGAACTCTCGGGTTACAGGCGTCCTCTAGATCAAACCGGGCAGTTCCACGCCCTCTGTCGCGCGTTCCCGGGCCCATTCGGCCTTCGCCGACTCAAAAGCGTGGTTGAACTCGTCCATTTTTTCCCGAAGCCGATCCGGATGTTCAGCATCCATAATCCAGCGAATGACTTGTCGCTCAAAGTCGTCGGCGGATAAGCGCATTTTGCCGAGAATCAGGTCGAGTTCGCCAATGACCAGTTCAAAGAGGCGAATTTTTTCTTGGAGCAATTCAACGATATATTGTTCAATGGTATCGGCCGTGGCCAGGTTGTGGATGAACACATCCCGGGTTTGGCCCAAACGGTGAACCCGGCCGATGCGCTGTTCAACCCGCATGGGGTTCCAGGGCAGGTCAAAATTGATGATCTGGTTACAGAACTGGAGGTTAAGCCCTTCACCCCCCGCTTCGGTGGCGACCATCACCTGGGCCCTTTTCGAAAAGATGTCTTTCATCCAGTCCTTTTTCCCGCGTTGGAATCCGCCGCGAAAGGGCACGGCCGGGATGCCTCGCCGTTTCATCATGTAAAGAAGAAAATCTTGGCTAGCTCGATACTCGGTGAACACGATCACTTTGTCATGGATCTGGTTCACCAAGTCGATGGTGGTTTCCACTTTCGTGTAAGCGGGGATTCGAGCCCCGAGTTCGCACAGTTCCAGCAACCGGGCTCGAAAGCCCGCAGGATGGACCTCATCCTTTGCCATGCGTTCCAGGGTGTTCAAGGCCGCGTACGGCGAACTGCACATTTCCCGTTGTAGGGTGATCAAATGAAGGACATTTTGGGATGTGTCGATGCGCCGACGGTACTCTTCCCGAATGAAGGCGGTGACGGCCTCGTAAAAAACGCGCTCCTCCGGAGACAGTTGCAACGGGACTTGGCGCACGTACCGTTTGGTGAACTCGACATTGCCTTCGCTTCGTTTATTCCGAATCATCACTGCATCGAGGGCTTTGCGCAGTCCGGCCGGATTTTTTGGCGTTCGCTTATCTTCGACGAAATTGCGGCAGAACTCCCGGAAGCTCCCCAGCTGTCCCGGTTTTAATAGGGTGATCAGGTTGTACAGTTCCCGCAGGTCATTTTGAATCGGCGTGGCAGTGAGCAATAAACAATATTTTTTCTGCAACTGATTGACGAGTTGCCAGTTTTTCGTTTTGCGGTTCTTGAGCTTGTGGGCCTCGTCGACGATGACCATGTCCCAGGGTTGGCTCAGAACAGCCTGGCGATGGGGGTCCCGCTTGGTGGTATCAATGGAAGCGACCAAAATATTGTAGGTGGACCAAGACCATTCGTTTCTTTGGGCGAAGGCGGGAATGTTGAATTTTTCGTTCAATTCCCGTGTCCACTGCAGCACGAGGGATGCGGGGACGAGGATTAAGGCTTTCTGCACAAGACCACGAATTAGATATTCCTTCAGAACCAGTGCTGCCTCGATCGTTTTACCTAGGCCCACTTCATCGGCGAGGATCGCCCGACCGCGAAATTCTCGAAGCACTCGCTCAGCGGTGCGGAGTTGGTGCGGATAGGGAATGACTGCGGGCAGTTGTTCGATGCAGGTTAAACGGTCAAAATCCTCGGTCAACTGCCGCCGGTGTGCTTCCAGGGCCAATTGAAACATGGCCCAAGAGTCCCAGCGATCCTCCCGGACCCGGGTCACGAACTCGTCAAAGGCGGATTCATTGAATTCCACCTCCGGCAGGTGATTCACGATCCATCCCCCCAAGACATGACAGCCTTAGTGTGTGTCCATTCTCTTTTTTTTACGCACGGCGGAAAACTGGTGGCGCCTGGCCCCGATCTTCGGTAATATGAAGAATATCCAACCAAATGATGCGATGTCGGATGAAGGGTGCGGGAGAGGGTGCTGATGCACCGCCGAAGGAGCAAGGGGAGGATTCCCGATCCTCCCGCGAAACTCTCAGGCAAAAGTACCGCATCCGGACGAGTCTCTGGAGAGTGCCCCGGCGATGGTCGGGGCCACCAAAGGGGTAACCTGGACGGCCGGCGAATGGACCGGCGGCCATCCGGGCATGCTCTCAGGTTGAAGGACAGAGAGACGGGGATGGGAAACCTCGTCTCTTTGTCATTTTTTGCTTTCGGTGAAACGGGAGGGAGCACGATGGGCAAGCGGACACCGATCTACCCGGCCCATGAGGCGATGGGGGCAAAAATCATCGAGTTCGGCGGCTGGGATATGCCGGTCCAGTACGCGGGGATCCTGGAAGAACACCGGGGTGTGCGCACCCGGGCCGGGCTGTTCGATGTTTCCCACATGGGCGAATTCGAAATCTCCGGGCCAGAAAGTACGCCTTTTCTTCAGCGGATGGTCACCGGAAATGTCGCCGCCCTTTCGCCGGGCCGGGCCATGTACACGATGATGTGCCTGCCCAGCGGCGGCACGGTGGACGATCTGTTGGTCTACCGACTGGATGCAGATCGCTACATGCTGGTGGTCAATGCGGCCAACACGGCCAAAGATTTGGCCTGGCTGCAGGAGCATCGCCTTCCGGGCGTCGAAATCGCCGATCGTACCGAGGAGACCGCTCTTCTCGCCCTGCAGGGCCCCGAGGCTGTGGCGGTTCTGCGGGCGGCGAAAGGGGATGGCGAGAGTCTGAAACCCTTTCGGGCCGAGGTGGGATCGGTGGCCGGGGTACAGGGCCTGATTTCCCGCACGGGGTATACGGGGGAAGATGGTTTTGAGCTGTATGTCCCCGCTGACCGAGGGCTGGAACTATGGGACCGACTGCTGGAGATCGGAGGGCCCATTGGCCTCATCCCCGCAGGGCTGGGCGCCCGGGATACTCTTCGGCTAGAGGCGGCGCTGCCGCTTTATGGCCACGAACTAACCGAAGAGATCACGCCCTTGGAAGCCGGCCTCGAGGCGTTTGTCAAATGGGACGCCGGGGATTTTATCGGCCGAGACGCCCTGCTGTCCCAACTGGAGAGGGGGGTGACCCGGCGGCTCGTAGGTCTTGTTATGGTGGACCGGGGCATTCCCCGGTCGGGTTATGCCGTGAAGTCTGGGGGACGGGAAATCGGCTGGGTGACCAGCGGGTCTTTTGGGCCCACTGTACAGCGCAACATCGGACTGGCCATGGTGGAGGAGGAATTCGCTTCGCCCGGTCAGGCCCTGGACGTGGTAGTGCGAGGGAGATCCCTGGCCGCCACGGTGGTGGAAAAGCCCTTTTATAAAAGAGCGCGGTCGTCGGCGAAGGGAGCCGGCGCACCGGGATTGGGGGGAGTGCAGTGAATGCGTGGAGTTACTTGCCGCACACAGAAGAAGACCGGCGGCGCATGATGGCGGTGCTCGGGATCTCCGACATTGAGGAACTTTTTGACGACATTCCGGAAGAAGTGCGATTTCGCGGGGCTTTGCAGGTTCCGGAGCGCCTGTCGGAAGTGGAGTTGGATCGGCATATGACCGAGTTGGTCGGGGAGAATCGACCGGCTGCTGAGATGGCCTGTTTTCTCGGAGCCGGTGCCTACGATCACCACGTTCCTGCGGTGGTGGATGCAATTATCGGTCGCAGCGAATTTTACACCTCCTATACTCCCTATCAACCCGAGATCAGCCAAGGGATCCTCCAGGCGATTTTTGAGTATCAAACCATGGTCTGCGAGTTGCTAGGCATGGAGGTTTCGAATGCTTCGATGTACGACGGCGCCTCGGCCACCGCCGAGGCGGCGCTGGCCGCCTGCGCGGCAACCCGCCGGAGCCGGGTGTGGGTGTCCGACCTCCTCAACCCCGCGTATCGCCGAGTGATCCGCACCTATTGTGAGGCGCAGGATGTAGAAGTGGTGGCGTGGCGGGATACCGATGGCCGCTCATCGGCGGCAGCCTTAAACGAGCTTGATGAATCGGTGGCGGCGGTGGTGGTCCAGTACCCCAATTTTCTCGGGATTGTGGAGCCCCTTCGCGACTTTGCCCGGCGGGCCCACGAGGTCGGGGCGCTGCTCATCGTCGCCGCCTATCCCGTCGCCCTAGGCGTTTTGGAGTCGCCGGGCGCGTGCGGAGCGGACATCGCCGTGGCCGAGGGGCAGCCCCTCGGGAACCCTCTTTCCTTCGGAGGGCCGTATCTTGGTCTCATGGCCTCCTCCCGGGCGCTGATGCGCCGCCTGCCCGGCCGGATCGTGGGACAAACGGTGGATACCCGTGGACACCGGGGTTTCGTCCTGACCCTCCAGGCCCGGGAGCAGCACATTCGCCGGGAAAAAGCGACATCGAATATTTGCTCCAACCAAGCCTTGAATGCCTTGGCGGCAACCGTTTACCTGGCGGCCTTGGGGCCCGGTGGCTTGGCCGATCTCGCCGGGTTAAATCTACAAAAAGCCCACTATCTGTTCAACCGCTTGACGGGGATCCCCGGCGTCGAGCCCCTCATCCCCGGGGCGCCCTTCTTCAACGAGTTTGCCCTGCGCCTACCCGTGGATCCGGCGAAGGTGAACCGGGTGTTGTTGCAACAAGGGATCTTGGGGGGCCTGGATCTTGGTGAGTACCGGACAGACTGGCGGGGAGGCTGGCTTTTGGCAGTGACAGAAAAGCGGACCCGGGCGGAAATGGACCGTTTGGTGGATGCGGTGAAAGAGGGGGTTCGATCGTGACCGACATGCAGTTGATTTTTGAAAAATCCCGGCCCGGACGGCGGGGGGTGGACCTCCCGGCCTGCGACGTGCCCGAGGTGGATCTGGCAGACGCGCTGCCCGGGGACTATCTGCGGCAGGTCCCGCCCGGGCTCCCAGAAGTGAGTGAACCCGATGTGATTCGCCATTACACGGCACTTTCCCGGCGCAATCACGGGGTGGATCTCGGTTTTTATCCTTTGGGTTCTTGTACGATGAAATACAATCCAAAACGAAATGAACAGTTTGCCCGAATGTCTGGTTTTGCCGGCCTTCACCCACTCCAGCCGGTTGAAACGGTTCAAGGAGCCCTAAAACTCATGGCTGCGCTGCAAGAAGCCTTGGCGGCGGTAACGGGCATGGACGCGGTGAGTCTCCAGCCTGCGGCCGGCGCCCAGGGTGAATGGACGGGGTTGATGATGATCCGGGCCTATCACCGGTCCCGGGGAGAAGACCGGACGACGGTGATCATCCCCGATTCCGCCCACGGAACGAATCCCGCCAGTGCGGCGATGGCCGGTTTTCGGGTGGTGACGGTGCCGTCGAATGACCGGGGAGGGGTCGATCTCCGGGCCCTGGAGCGCGTGCTCGGCGGGGACACAGCGGCTCTCATGTTGACCAATCCTAATACCTTGGGCCTTTTTGAGGAACAGATTGTTGAGATTGCCGAACGGGTACACGCGGCCGGGGGACTCCTCTATTATGACGGGGCCAATGCGAACGCCATCCTCGGGAAAGCGAGGCCCGGGGATATGGGCTTCGATGTGGTTCACATGAACCTGCACAAAACCTTTTCCACGCCCCACGGCGGCGGCGGCCCCGGGGCGGGCCCCGTAGGCGTGAAGGCATTCTTGGAACCTTTTTTGCCATCTCCGGTGATCCGGCGGGAAGGGGGCCGGGTGGTGCTGGACGACCATCGCCCCCAGAGCATCGGGAGGGTGCACTCGTTTTACGGGAACTTCGGGGTGTTGGTTCGGGCTTACGCCTACCTCAGGGCGATGGGACCCGAGGGTCTGCGGCGGGTGTCCGAGGACGCGGTGCTCAGTGCGAACTATTTGATGAGGCGATTGGCGCCGTACTTTGAGTTGCCTTACGGTCGGACCTGCAAACACGAATTCGTCCTTTCCGGAGCCCGGCAAAAACGCCAAGGCGTGCGAACGTTGGATATGGCGAAGCGGCTGATCGATTTCGGGTTTCACCCGCCCACGGTGTATTTTCCGTTAATCGTAGAAGAAGCCTTGATGATCGAGCCGACGGAAACCGAAAGTCTAGAGACGCTGGATGCTTTTGTCGACGCGTGGGTTCAAATCGCCGAAGAGGTGAAATCCGATCCTGAAAAGGTGCGTTCAGCCCCGCATACGACGGTGGTTTCCCGTTTGGACGAAACCCGGGCGGCCCGTGCGCCGGTGCTGCGTTGGACGGGCGAGCCATCCTCCTAGACCGTGGGCTTTGTAAAATACCACGAGGGGCCTCGAAAAAAGGCCCCTCTTGAGTGGTGTCGACGCGGTCTAGGTGCCCCGGGGCACCTCGATCCGCCGGTCCGGGTGCGCCGCTGAATTTCAGTTGGCCCGCTGGGCGGCTTGCATCACTTGATTCACGCCAGTTCCTTGACCATAGTATCCTTGGGTATAACCCGCCTGACTCGCCTGGCCTTGGCGTTGCCAATTCCCAGCTTCCCCCTGGCCTCGGTCGGCTTGAAGAACTTGTTGCACGGCGGTCTGATTGACACCCTGGGCAGCCTGGGAGTATCCGGCCGCTTGAGCGCCCTGGCCCCCGGCTTGCCAGGTTTGGCCGCCAGTTTGCCCGGCTGCCGAACCGTACCAGCCGGCGGGTTGGTTCTGATTGGACCCCGGCTGCCGGTCCGCCTGGAGGACTTGGGAGATGGCGGCGGTGTTGACGCCTCCCCCCTGTATGCCAGCGGACTGGGCGCCGGATACCGGTGTCGGGCGGTACCAAGGACCCGTAAACGGGTTTCGATCCGCCTGCATGACTTGCTGTAAGGTTCCGCCGGGGATATCCGGACGGCTTAACCCCTGGGCCGGACCATAGGGGGCGGTGTATGACACCGACTGCATGGGGGCGATGCCGGCTCCCGACACAGCCCCGGTCTGGGCAGTGGCCGCCAGTCCTTGTTCGATCTGGGCACACAATTGCTGAATCTGGCGAAGTTCTCTCGCAGCGTTGGATTCGAGCTGGGACATGTTCTGAAAGGTATCTTGGCCGAACTGATTCAATTGTGCGGCATTCTGCTGTTCCTGGGCAATGAGCCGGTTGCACAGGTCCTGGGCTTGTCGGGCGGCCTGCTGGAGTTGCTGAACGTTCATCGTTGGTCGTTCACCTCCAAGGCTTGGGCTAAAATTTGGCCGTGTCGCCGTGTTTAGGTTAAACGACATCCCCTTGGCTTATTCGCGGTTCCACGAGGTGAGAAATGTCGTTCGCGACGAGAAGCCGCCACTTGTCCCCCTCCTGGTGCAACACGGTGATGCTCGTGTTGTCGATGGGAGATTTTAGATCCCAATTGGGGAACAGGCGGCCGAGCAGGGCGCGAATCCAGCCGCCGTGGCTGACGACGATAAGGCGGGACCCCTTGTGTCGAGCCGTCATGTCAGCCAGGGCTTCCTGGGCGCGGTCGGCCATCCTCTCCCAGGGTTCTACACCGGAGTGCTCGTGTTCCCAACCGTGCCCCACCAAATGCGGGTAACGCTGGGCGATTTCCGTCCGAGTCAACCCTTCCAACTGCCCATAACTGCGTTCCCGCAGGCGCGGATCAGTTACAAAATTGATCCCGCATGCCTTGGCAATCACCTCTGCGGTGTATCTGGCCCGCATGAGATCGCTGCTGTACACGGCATCCCAGTGCCCTTCGGCAAGACGTCGGGCCACAGCCTCCGCCTGTTGTTGGCCGAGGTCGGTCAAGGGGACGTCCCGGTGGCCCTGCAGGCGCTGTTCTCGATTCCATGCCGTTTCCCCATGGCGCACCAGGCAAATCTGGGTGAATGCCACCGGGCCTTCAGTTTCAGGCATAAGTCTCCATCCTTTCGTTCGTGGGGGTTGCCATGGTTTTTGGCACCGATCCGTTTCGAGTATACAACGAAAGGGGGCCATCGGTGCACGATTCCCCGGCTCCAGGTTGGGTCCCGGTCGAGAGGGGATATACCGTGACCCTTCGGGTGGCGTCGTTGTGTTCGCCAGGCGGAGAATGATAAAATGACGAAAGACTTAGGATCGTCGGAGATGGGGTGAAGGCGGAGGGTGTACAGGTTCTTGGTGTTGCACGGACCGAATCTCGGGACGTTGGGGCTGCGGGAGCCGGAGATCTATGGACGGAAAACCTTGCAGGAGATCGACGAGGATTTACAAGCCTGGGCCCGGGGGCGGGGCTGCGAGATCGAGTCCTTTCAGTCGAATTGGGAGGGTGCGCTGATCGATCGGATTCATCAAGCCCGGGGACAGTTTGACGGCATTGTCATCAATCCCGGCGCGCTGACCCATTACAGCATCGCACTCCGGGACGCATTGGCGGCGGTGCCCCTGCCGGCGGTGGAGGTACATTTGAGCAACGTTCATGCCAGGGAGTCCTTTCGGCACCATTCGGTAATATCGCCAGTGGTTAAAGGGGTGATCGCGGGGCTGGGGGACTTGGGTTATCGACTGGCCCTGGAGGCCTTACTTGAGGCGTGCAAAGGAGGAGGGGAACGAGAAGGTGCGTGAACGCATTGAACGGGTCCGGAAGGAGTTGGAAGCTCGTCAGCTGGACGCGCTGTTTGTGGCCGACCCCGATAATCGCCGGTATCTGAGCGGGTTTACGGGAACTTCGGGGTACGTCGTGGTCGGCCGGGAAGAGGGCGTGTTCCTGACGGATTTTCGTTATGTGGAACAGGCGCAAACCCAGGTCCAGGGACTCCGGGTGGTCCGGCACGGCGCGCAGATGGTGGAAACCTTAAGCGAGGTCTTGAAGGAATGGGGAGTTCAAGTCCTGGGATTTGAACAGGAGCATATGACGGTAGGCACCTGGGAGCGCCTGAAAACCGCTCTGGATCCGATCCGTTTAGAGGGGACGTCGGGGCTGGTGGAAGAGCTTCGGATGGTCAAGGACGACCATGAGCTGGTCAAAATCCGAAAGGCGGCCGCCATTGCGGACCAGGCGTTTCGAACGGTGTTGGATCACGTCCGGCCCGGGGTTCGGGAGTTGGATCTGGCCCGGGTTTTGGAACGGACGATGGAGGATCTCGGAGCTGAAGGGCCTTCCTTCGAGACCATTGTCGCATCGGGACATCGATCGGCTCTCCCTCACGGGGTGGCAAGCCAAAAAACTTTGGAGATCGGCGACCTCGTCACCTTTGATTTTGGTTGTGTTTACGAGGGATATTGTTCCGACCTGACCCGGACGGTGGCGGTGGGGCGGGTAGATGACCAGCGGCGCCGGATCTATGAGGTGGTTCTGGAGGCTCAGCAGAGGGCCTTGCAGGATCTTCGCCCGGGTATGACGGGTCGGGAGGCGGACGCCCTGGCCCGAAGGGTGATCGAAGATGCCGGGTATGGTGAAGCCTTTGGGCATTCCCTCGGACACGGCGTGGGCTTGGCCATCCATGAGAATCCCCGTTTGGCGGCACAAAGTGAAGAGGTGCTCCGGCCGGGGATGGTGGTGACGGTTGAACCCGGGATTTATTTGCCCGGGGTGGGGGGGGTCCGGATTGAGGACGATGTGGTGATGACCGCAGAAGGATGTACGCGGCTCACCTTCTCCCCAAAAGAACTTTTGATTTTGTAGAAAGGGGATTGGCGAATGATTTCCAGCAACGACTTCCGTCCCGGGGTGACCATCGAAGTGGACGGGGAGATTTGGCAAGTGATCGAATTTATGCATGTCAAACCGGGGAAAGGCTCCGCTTTTGTGCGCACGAAATTGAAAAACGTAAAAACCGGCGCGGTGAAAGAGACCACATTCCGGGCTGGAGAAAAAGTGCAGGAAGCCCGGGTGGAGACCCGGGAGATGCAGTACCTGTACAATGATGGCGATTCGTACACTTTCATGGATACCGAGACCTATGAACAGCTTTCCATTCCGGCGGCTCAACTCGAGCGGGAAACCAAATTTCTGAAGGAGAACATGAATTGTTACGTGATGTTGCATGAAGGGACGCCTATCGGGGTGGAGTTGCCCAACACCGTGGTTTTGGAAGTGGTGGCGACAGACCCGGGGATTAAGGGGGATACGGCGTCCGGGGGGAGTAAACCCGCCACCCTGGAGACTGGTTTGGTGGTCCAGGTGCCCTTTTTCATCAACGTGGGGGATAAGCTGGTGATCGATACCCGGCGGGGAGAGTACGTGTCCCGGGCCTGAAGATTCCCGGGGCGGCCCGCTGGGCGGGATCTGAGAGGATGTTCCCGGAGAGAGGAGGTTTTCTCACCAGGCGCTCGGCTCGGTGCCGGCTGGGCCTGACGAGGCACGGGTAATGCCGGGGGAATGAGTGATCGGCGGTGGCGTCGCTCGATGTGACCCAGTCCGGGATTTGTTCTCCCCGGGGTCCTGTCTGCATATATTCCCCGGTGAGGACATGCGGACAGGAGGGCCCAAGTGATGTGGGACGGACTGAGGGAGCACGCAGTGACCGCGATGGGAACCCTTCGGCTGATCTCGGGCAGCATCGAGGTGTGTGCCGGCCTCTTGATGTTATATTTTCAGTCCTTGGAGAAAGCGATGGCTATCAACGCCACCCTTGCGCTCGTCGGTCCTACCGTGCTGATTCTCGTCACGGCCACAGGCCTCGCCGCGATGGCGGAGGAGCTGTCCTGGGGGCGGATGGTCCTCATCTTCACCGGCGTGGGCCTCATTCTGTGGGGGATTTTTTCCGATTGAGGGAGTTGCGGCATGCCGTCGGCCCGCCGGGTACATACTAGGGGCGGTTCCTCCGGCCGGGCGGGGAGAGCCCGCAACCCGCCGGTTCGGCAGGCTGACGAAAGGGGGATGCCGCGTGGAAAGCCAAGTGCGGGAAAAGATCGCCTATCTCAAGGGGCTCGCGTCAGGTCTTGAGGTCGATCCCGAGTCGAGGGAAGGTCGTTTGCTGCACGGTTTGGTCGACGTTTTGGACAGTCTGTCCGCTTCTGTGGAACACTGGGCGGACAGTCAGCGGGAACTGGAAGAATATGTAAGTCTCATCGACGACGATCTCGGGGATGTCGAGGAGTTCCTCGATCTAGATGCGGATGATGAGATTGAGGAGACTTCCTATATTCGTTTGGAGTGCCCGGAATGCGGCGATACCCTTTACCTGGATGAAGGGATCGTCAACGACGAAGGGGTAGCGGAGGTCGAGTGCCCCAATTGTCATCACACGATGGTCCTGGGAGATTCTCAAGTATCCAGGCAGGATGGTCGGTCGGCGGTGTCATCCAAGCCCCCTCAGGCCTGACCGACCCAGCATTAACGAAATCTACACATGTACTTCAAGCCCTAGGGTGCCCACCTGGGGCTTGGTTTTTTTTGTCTCATATGGACGAAGGTCAGCACCATGACCATAAACAACAGGTAAATGACAAGGAACACCACGACCCACTTGATAAACACAGCTAACCAGTCCATCGATGTTCCTCCCCGCATGGAATGTACCGATGTATTCTATGCCTCCGAGGACGAGGGGGTACGGGCGAATTCCGGCGGAATCCGTCCAGGGATTGGTCTATGAGCAACCCCTGTCCCATATGATGTACTAACCTCTGTCCCGAAAGGGTGAATGTAGGGTGTCCCAGGTCGAGAATCAACGGCGGGCGAAGGAGGGCGAGGGGAACGCGGTCCCCGGGGTGGTGCTTCGGTTGATGCCCGGGAGGGTTCGGGATGCGCTCCGGCAAGGCTTTTCCCGAGGACTCAGTGGAATTGAAGAAATCCGCATCCGTCGGGAACGGCCGGTACAAGTCTGTACGAAGGGACACGAGGGTTTTCTGACCGAAGATGGGCGTTTGGCCCGTTCGGCGGATCTAGGAATGGTCATCTCCACCGAGGAGCTGATGCAGATCGTTCAGGGGTTGTCCCAATCCTCCCTTTATGCGCTGGAGGAAGAACTGCGCCGGGGGTACATTACTCTGCCGGGCGGCCACAGGGTGGGGCTCGCCGGTCGGGCGGTGGTGGCGGGAGGGCGGATTCAAACCCAGGTGGATATCACGGGATTGAATTTTCGCATCGCCAAACCGGTTGTCGGTGTTTCCCGAGTCCTGGCCCCCTGGTTGATCGATGGGATGAGCATGCCCGCCAGCACCCTCATTCTGTCACCACCACAGTGTGGCAAAACCACTTTGCTTCGGGATCTCGCCTACCATCTGAGCATCGGGGCCTGGCATCCCCGGGTTCCGCCCCTCAAGGTGGCGGTGGTGGACGAACGATCGGAGTTGGCCGGGACCTTTCAGGGGCGGCATTACCATGATCTCGGCCCGCGTACTGATGTCCTGGATGGGTGTCCCAAGGCCGAAGGCATGATGATGATGGTGCGCTCCATGTCCCCCGAGGTGTTGATCACCGATGAAGTGGGCGGGGCGGCGGACATTGCCGCACTGATGGAGGCGGTGGGTTCCGGAGTGGTGGTTTTGGCTTCTGCCCACGCCGCCAGCCTGGCTGACGCCGAGTCCCGGCCTGCATTGCGCCCCCTGTTGGAGGGGCGGCTCTTCCGCCGGTACGTGGTGCTCAGCCGGCGCCAGGGGCCCATGACGGTGGAGGGGGTGTTTGATGAAGCCGGTCGGCGATTGAAACGGGACCAGGCTAAAGCCGGAACTGGCCGGCCTGGGCCGGTGGCGTGAAGCGGGAGCATGGGGTGACGAAGGATGAGCTTGTTGCAATGGGTCGGCAGCGCCTTTGTGCTCACCGCGTCGGCGGGTCTTGGGTTTTACAAGGCCGAAAGGCTCAGGAAGCGGGTGGAGGCTCTACGGTCGGTTCAAGCGGGACTTCAATTGCTGGATACGGAAATCGCTTTCTCCGCCACGCCCTTGCCCCGTGCCCTAGCGAGAATCGCCCGGGTGTGCGCGCCCCCCGCAGCGGTGATCTTTGCCGACGCGGCCGAGGGTTTGGAAAGCCGGCCGGAGGTCGGTGCCGGGGTTCACTGGGAGGCGGCGGTGGGAAAACGGTGCGCCGAACTGGCACTGGCGCCGGCGGACGAAGAGATCTTGGTGCAGTTCGGTCGGACGCTGGGTGTATCCGACCGGGAGGATCAGCGGAAACACATCCGCATGGCTTTGGAGCGGCTGTCGGTGCAGGAGCGGGAGGCGGCGGGGGAAGCGGCTCAGCGGGTGCGAATGTGGCGGTCTTTGGGAATACTGGCCGGCCTTGCCGTGGTGGTTTTGCTGATGTGAGAAGGGGGCCGTGGTCGTGGGACTGGATTTGAGCGCCATTTTCCAAATCGCCGGCGTCGGCGTGTTGGTGGCGGTTATTCATACGGTACTGCGCCAGTCCGGCAAGGAAGAGTTTGCCCACTGGGCCACGTTGACGGGGTTCGTAGTGATCCTGTTTATGGTGATCCACTACATCGGCCAATTGTTCAACGAGATTATGGACGTGTTCCGTCTGCATTGACCGGGGGACGGGTATGGAGATTCTTCAAATCGTCGGATTCGGGTTGACGGCGGCGGTGCTCATTGCGCTGATCCGGTCCCAAGCGCCCCAAATCGCTCTGCTATTGTCGTTGTTCGCCGGAGCCGCGCTGTTTATGCTCATCGTCCAGAAGGTGGGCACGGTGATCGGCGCGATGGAGCACCTGGCCGGTGCAGCGAACATCGACTGGATGTTCGTGCAGACGATTTTTAAAATCGTCGGCATCGCTTACATCGCCGAGTTTGGCGCCCAAATCGTGCGGGACGCCGGGGAGTCGGCATTGGCGGGGAAAATCGAGCTGGCCGGCAAGGTGATGATCATGGTGCTCGCCGTGCCGATCCTCACTTCTGTTGTCGAGACGGTCATGCGGGTCTTGCAGTGAAGGGGATGGGGGTGGAGGTGTGAAGATTCCATCGCCGGCCCAAAGCCCCTGGCGGGTGGTGGCCGCTGTGGTTCTGGTGGGGGCGACGCTGTGGATTCTTTGGGCCTGGCTTGGAACAAGGGCCTGGGCGGCGGGGCCGCTGCCGGATCCCGGATGGGGAGAAGTCCCGGTCGGGACGCGGGCCGGCGATCTTTCGGGGTACGGCCCAGGGTTTGGCCCCGTCCCTTCTCAAGGGCAGGCGCCGCCCTCTCCATCCCCGCCGTCCGGATCACCGCCCGCATTGGCGCCGCCGTCCGAGGCTCCCGGTGCCTCGACACCGGGGCCTGCAGCTCCCGCCGGCACTGGCCCGGGTGCGATGGACGTCCCCGGGGTGGACACCCGCAGCGTAGAGCAATTCTGGCGGGACATCGTGGAGAAATACGGGGGCTATCTCCCTCCGGACAGTATTCCCTCCGTGGTGGGTTTTGTGGAGAATGGGTCCGGATCCTGGGCGGTGCTAAAAGGACTGGCCCGGTTTGTCCTCGACGAGTGGGGAAAGAGTTTGGGTTTGCTCGGCATGTTGATCTTGATCGCGATTTTCGCCGCGGTCCTGGAGACCTTGCAAGGGTCTTTCTCCCATCCCGAGGTCAGCCGGATTGCCTTCGCCGGGGTGTACCTGGCCCTCCTTGTTCTCGCCGTGCAATCGTTTTTTGGAGCCGTGGGGGCCGCCCGGGGAGCCGTTCAAATGATGATCGATTGTATGCTCGCCGTGTTGCCTCTGTTGACGGCCCTTTTGGCCGCGGTGGGGGCTTTCAGCACCGCGGCGATGCTTCACCCATTGACCATTGGCATCACCCACGTGGTGAGCTATGTGACCACAACGGTGGTCATCCCGCTGATCTTTTTCAGCGCAGTGCTGGACATCACCAGTTTGCTGTCCGAGCGGTACCGGGCAACCCAATTGGCGGGGGTCCTGAGGACCGCGGCCATCACGGTGCTGGGCTTGTGTCTCACAGTCTTTCTCGGCGTGATCGCCATCTCCGGGGGAACCCGGGCGGTGGCGGACGGCGTGGCGATTCGAGTGGCGAAATTCGCCACCGCCAGTTTCGTCCCGGTTGTCGGCAAAATGTTCTCCGATGCTACAGAGACGGTGGTCGGTGCGTCCCTTCTTCTCAAAAATGTCGTCGGCGTGGCAGGAGCAGTGGTGATGCTCATGATTTGCGCCTTTCCGGCTCTGAAAATCCTGACGGTGGCCATGGTGTACAACATCACCGGTGCCTTGGTCCAACCCCTCGGCACATCGATGCTGGCCCAGAGTCTCGGAGCGATCGGGAAAACGCTCATGATCCTCTTTGCGGCGGTGGCCACGGTGGGGATGATGTTTTTCCTGGCTATCACTGCTGTGATCACCGTGGGGAATCTGTCGGTCATGGCGAGGTGACGGGGTGGACGCGCTGGTTGCGTGGCTCAGACAAGTGGTGTTGGTACTCTTGGCCGCGGCCTTCCTGGATTGGATGCTGCCGACGAACACGATGCAGCGCTACGTCAAGGTGGTCATGGGGCTGGTGGTGGTGGGTACGCTGTTGACCCCGCTGATGCAAGTCTTTCACATGACCGAAGCCTGGAAGGCGGCGGTGGCTTCCCTTGGGGAACCCGCAAATGCAGGTTCGTCCGCTTGGGGGTTGACGGATCGGGTCATGGCCTGGGAAGCTCAACAAGCCCAAGGTGCCTGGACGGAGGAAATCCGTCGCCGGGTCGCGGAGCGGGCGGTCCAAGCGTCCGGACACGCGGTCGCCTCCGTTCAAGTGGAGGCGGGGCCGGCGGCTCCCGGCCCGGTGCCCAAACCTCCGGTTCTGCACCGGATCGTGGTAGTTCTTGGGCCGCCTTTGCCGTCGGCTCCCTCTGGCGGCCCATCGGGATCCGGTTCCGGGGCGACGGGGTCGGGGTCGCTGGTTACCCCCGTCCGGCCTGTCGAGATCGGGCCCGATCAGAGGCCTGCCCCTTCGGCGGATGCGGCCCTGCGGCGCTCGGTGGCCCAGGCCGTTGCCGCAGATCTCGGCATCGATCCTTCCCTGGTCGATGTACAGAACGATACCTCGGGAATGGGAGGGGGGGCGGGGTGAACTGGAATTTTGCAACTGGATCAAAATGGTTGTGGATCTTGGGGATTCTCGGGGTGGTTCTCATCGCCCTTGGGGCGTTGAACCGCGGCTCGTCCGGGGCGCCGGTCAATCCCCCGTCGGTCCCTGCGACCGACCAAGCCGGTCGGGGTTCGGCGGAAATGAAGGCTTATGAGCAAGCGTACGAACAACAGTTGACCAGCCTTCTAGGCCGACTCCCTGGGGTGCAGGACGTCCGGGTGATGGTGAATGTGGACTCGACCGAGGAGGTGGTCTACGCACGCAACGATCAGAACCAGAACCAGACGATTAATGAAACGGACAAACAGGGCGGGACCCGGGTGACCACGAGCCAGTCGTCGAACGACCAGGTGGTGTTGGCTGGGCAGAACCAGCCCCTGATCGTCAAACGGCTCAGGCCCCAAGTCCGGGGGGTGCTGGTGGTTGCCAAGGGGGCTCAGGACGCCCGAGTGCAGGCGGAGATCGTGCAGGCTGTGGCGGCCGTCCTCGGTGTGCCGCCGCATCGTGTTGCCGTGGTGCCCGGCCAATGAATCCAGGAAGGCGGGCCGGCCGCGGTTTCCGAACCGAAGGAGACGGGGGGAGACAGATTGGTCAAGAGGCAATCGGTGTGGCTTTCGACGATGATGGTGCTGGCGTTGATGGTCATCGGTTATTACACGGTGAACAGTGAGAATAAACCTCTGCCGACCACGGGGGAACAGACCCAGGGCGCGAGTGGGGCAGGAACGACGAATTCGGACACGCTGCCGCCGCTTCCTCCTTCAGCCACCGGCGACCAAGGGGGAACCGGTTCTACTCATGGAGCCGGGGGTACCGCCAGCAGTGCGGGCACCTCTGGAACCGGGGCGTCGGGGCAGAATTCGGCCACCCCGTCCCAGGCCGGTTCTGGGGGCGGCACAGGGGCGCAAAACAGCTCGGGGAGCGATTATTTTGCGGAAATGGCATTGAAGGAAACCCAACGGGAGTCCGGGGTGATGGAGCAACTTCAGCAAGTCATCGCGAACCCGAAATCGTCCAGTGAGGAGGTGGCCAAGGCCAACCAACAACTGCAGGAGATTACCACCATGCAGGGAAAAGCGGAACAAACGGTGGAAATGCTCAAAGGGGCCGGGTTCCCGCAAGCGGTGATCCTGCCTTCCGGGAGCGGGGATGTGAATTATGACCACGTCACCGTCTACGTACAAGCGTCCTCGCTGTCACCCCAACAGGCCGTGAACGTGATGGGCATCGTCCATCAACAGATGGGGATCCCGGCGTCGAACATCACGGTATACTGGCACGAATGAGGCGAAAACGTCCAGTGGGCCCTGGGGGCCATGGGCATTTCAAGGACTGTTGGCGTTATTGACCAACAGTCCATTTTGTTTGAAAACGGGTCGAACCGTAGGATCGAATTGCGTGTCTGTGGCCGCTCTTCATAGCGCTGTGGTATACTTGTCCAAGTGAACGAATGCACACAGGGAGTGACCACGGCATGTTCAGGGTAACAGAGATTCGGGAATTGATTCGCTTGATGGACGAAACCAGCGTAGTGGAATTGGAGGTGGAATCGGAGGGGGCCCGCTTGTCCATTCGAAAAGCCCAGGCGGCGGCTCCCCTTCCGGCGGTAGCGCCGGCCGCCCCCGCTGCCCCAGCAGTTTTGCCCCAGGCTGCGCCGGTGGAGAAGACCACCGCAATCCAAGAGCAGACCGCTCCGGCAACCCCGGAACCCCGGACCCCGGAGCCCAAGTCTGAGGGGACCGGTAACGGCGGGGGGAAATCGGAGGTCGATGCCTCGCTTTATACCATTACTTCGCCCATGGTCGGCACTTTTTACCGCGCCCCTGCGCCAGACGCGGATCCTTATGTTCAGGTCGGCAGTCGGGTCGACGAGAAGACGATCGTGTGCATTGTTGAGGCCATGAAACTGATGAACGAGATCGAGGCGGACTGCCGCGGAGAGATCGTAGAAATCCTGGCGGAAAACGGCCAGTTGGTCGAGTTCGGACAGCCCCTGTTCCGAGTTCGCTTGGATTGACGGGGGGATGGCTGTGTTTAAGAAGATTTTGATCGCAAACCGGGGAGAAATCGCGGTCCGGATTATTCGCGCCTGCCGGGAACTAGGTATTCAAACGGTGGCCGTTTACTCCGAAGCAGACCGGGAAGCTCTTCACGTTCAGATGGCCGATGAGGCGTATTGCATCGGCCCCACACCGAGCAAGCAGAGTTACCTTAATATTGCCAGCATCATGAGCCTGGCGACGAAAACCGGCGTGGACGCCATTCATCCGGGATACGGATTCCTGGCGGAGAACAGCGATTTTGCCGAAGTGTGTAACGCCTGCAATATTACCTTTATCGGTCCTCCTCCTTCGGCCATCGAGCAGATGGGAGATAAATCGGTGGCTAAGGAGACGATGAAGCGGGCGGGGGTTCCCACGGTTCCGGGAACTGACGGTTTGATCGAGAGCACCGAGGAAGCTCTTCGGGTGGCTCAGCAGATCGGTTATCCCGTGATAATCAAAGCCACCGCGGGGGGCGGTGGAAAGGGAATGCGGACCGCCGGGACCCCGGAGGAGCTCGCCAAGGGGATTGAGATGGCCCGGACCGAGGCGGAAACGGCTTTCGGGAACCCTGGTGTATATCTGGAAAAACTCGTTCAGGAACCGCGCCACGTCGAGATCCAGATCATGGCGGATCGGCACGGGAACGCCGTGTACCTCGGAGAGCGGGACTGCTCGATCCAGCGACGTCATCAAAAACTGATCGAAGAAGCACCTTGCCCCGTATTGACCCCGGAATTGCGCAAGGAGATGGGGGAGGCGGCTGTTCGGGCGGCCCTGGCTGTCGGGTACGTCGGGGCCGGGACGGTGGAATTCCTGCTCGATAAAGACGGGAAATTCTATTTTATGGAGATGAACACCCGGATTCAGGTGGAACATCCGGTAACGGAGTGGGTAACAGGGTACGATCTGGTGCGGGAGCAGATTCTCGTCGCCGCCGGGGAACCATTGTCCATGGCGCAAGAGGACGTCTCACTCCGGGGATGGGCGATCGAGTGCCGGATTAATGCGGAGGATCCCAATAAGAATTTTATGCCATCTCCAGGACTGATTCAGGAGTACCTCCCCCCGGGGGGTATCGGAGTGCGGGTCGACAGTGCCGCCTATTCCGGTTATCGAGTAACGCCCTTTTACGATTCGATGATTGCGAAGCTGATTGTCTGGGCACCGACCCGCCTACAGGCCATCGCCCGAATGAAGCGGGCTTTGGCGGAGTTTCGCATTGAGGGCATTAAAACGACCATCCCGTTTCATTTGAAGGTATTGGATCATCCGGATTTCATTGAAGGCAATGTGACCACCCAGTTTTTAGAGACCCATGAACTGTGAAAGAAAACTTGGGCGGCTCCGGAGTTGCGCCGCCCCTGTGGGTTGTGCGTCGAGGTACAAGAAGTTTGAGGGGTTCATTGTTCCCGACGGGGCGCTTTGTTATACTGCAAGTACAGGAAAGTGATGACAGGATCGAGACGGGGTGACGGAGATGGTCGAACCGGATGACTCCATAACGGAATTGGGTAGTATTCGAATTGCCAATGAGGTCATTGAGGTGATTGCTGGCCTCGCTGCCGTAGAGGTGCCCGGGGTGGCCGGGATGAGCGGCGGTGTCGTGGGCGGTATTGCCGAGCTGTTGGGGCGCAAAAACCTGTCTAAGGGCGTCAAGGTCGAGGTCGGCCAGAAACAGTGTGCTGTGGACGTGTCCATCGTGGCGGAATATGGGGCGCGGATTCCCGATGTGGCCGGGGCGATCCAAGAGAATGTGAAACGCGCCATTGAGACGATGACGGGGTTGGAAGTGGTGGAAGTGAACGTCCATGTGCTGGGGGTGGCGTTCCGGCAGGAAGAGAAGGCAGAAGAGACTTCCCCTCGAGTGATGTAACAACGGTCGGCCGCCGGAGACGTCGGGAGGTGGGCTCGTGCACATTGTCGATCGCATTTTGCTTGGAGTCTACGCTTTGGTCGTGGGGGTTGTCGCGCTCTTTGCGGCACTGTGGGCGGCGGGATGGGACGTCGTGGCGCGGTGGGCGGCTCGGATCGACCCCGCGGCCGTTTTGGCGGTGTGCATTTTGCTCGTGGTCGTGAGCTTGCGGTTCCTCTTCTTACGAGGGGCTCCGGCAGACCCGGCGGCCGTGGTGCTTCACCGGACCGAGGGGGATGTGTCCATCGCCCTCGAAGCGGTGGAACAGATGGCCACTCGGGTGGCGAGGCAGATTCGCGGAGTGGACGAGCTGACGGCCAGGGTTCACCCGAGCGGGGAGCGGGTGGCCATTCGGCTGAAAGTGGTGGTCAAGCCCGATGTAGCGGTGCCGCCCTTGATTGAACAACTCCAGTTGTCGGTTCGGGAATATGTGGAGCAGACGTCCGGACTGGGCGTTTCGGACGTGCGGGTGTATGTGTCCGGGGTTGCGGGGGAAGTGCTGTGGAAGGGCAACCGAGACCGGCGGCGGGTGTTGTAAGATGAATCAAATGGCGCAACTGTTGAAGTGGTTGTGGGAAAACCATCCGGGTCGACTTCTCGGCACTGTTCTGGGGCTTGTGGCCGGGGTGGTATTTTTGTTCGTGGGGTTCTGGCGGGCACTGATCTTTGCGTTCTTCGTTTGGTTAGGCTATGTATGGGGAGGGGCCTGGGAGCGCCGGGAAGACTGGAGAGACGTGATAGAACGGCTGTTGCCGTCGAGATACCGGGATTCGTGAGGGGGGAGGCGGGGTGAGTCGACGAGCCGCCAGGGAAAAGGTGTTGCAGGCATTGGTCGCCGTGGATCTCGGCGGCACCGACGCTGAAGAAGCGCTGGAACAGGTATGGCGGCTGCGGGGTGACGGGGAGGCCGAAGGGGATCCGAGCCCGGAAGATGAGGAGTTTGCCCGAAGACTGTTATTCGGTACCCTCGAGGAAGGACGCCGTGTCGATGGCGTTCTTCGGACGTACAGCACGGGATGGGACCTGGATCGAATGGCTTCAGTGGACCGGAATGTGCTTCGCCTCGCTGTTTATGAATTGCTCCATGTCCCGGCAACCCCAGTGAGTGTAGTGATGAATGAAGCGGTGGAACTGGCGAAACGGTACAGCACGGAAGAGTCCGGCCGTTTTGTCAACGGCGTTTTGGCCCGGATTGTTGTCCATCTTGAGGAACTCAGGACTCGGGTGGGGGAGTGAACCTCCTTTGGACGAGCGCTATGTTCTGGGGATCGACACAAGCAATTACACCACTTCCGTCTGTGTTTTAGACGGGTTGGGCGCCGTTCGATTCGACGGCCGCCTTCCGTTGGACGTCAAGCCAGGGGAACGAGGGCTCCGGCAATCGGAAGCCCTTTTTCAACATGTCCGCCACCTTCCTGCACTTGCGGAGGAGATGGCAAGAAAAGGGGTCGATCTCAAGAAAACGGCGGCCGTGGCCGCCAGTGTTCGGCCTCGTCCTACCCCAGATTCCTATATGCCCGTGTTTTTGGCTGGGGAGGGACTCGGCCGGAGTTTGGCGGCTGGGTTGCAGGTTCCGTTTTATGCTGTCAGCCACCAAGAGGGCCACTTGGCGGCCGCCGAGGCCGATGTGGGGGATGTACCCGCAGCGTCGTTTTTAGCCGCACATGTGTCCGGGGGCACCACGGATATTCTGAGGGTCGAGCGAAAACCCGGGGGTTACCGCATCGACACCCTGGGCCGGAGTATGGATCTTCACGCTGGACAACTGATCGACCGGGTGGGCGTGGCCCTGGGCCTGCCATTTCCCGCTGGACCTGCTTTGGAGCGACTGGCGCAGTCGCTGGCGGGGGGCGATACCGGCGGGGTCGCACTGCCGGTTTTCGTTCGGGGATGCTCCATCAGTTTCTCCGGGCCCCAGACCCGGGCGCTGCGTTGGATTGAGGATGGGGCCTCTCCGGCCCAAGTGGCGATGGCGGTGCAGCGGTGTGTGGCCCGGGCGCTGGAAAAGGCGCTCCTTCATGCCCTGGCCGAGCATGAGGAGCGGCATATTCTGATGGTGGGCGGAGTGGCGTCGAACGCGTGGATTCGCCATCGCCTCACCCACCGGCTCTCTCACCCCGCCGTCGGGGCGGTGCTCCACTGGGCCGGGCCGGAGTATTCCCGGGACAACGCCCGGGGGGTGGCCCGGCTGGGATTGGCCGCTTTTCGGGAAGAGGTGAATTCGGTATAATGAGGTCGGCATTTTTCGGCTGCGCGAGGAGGAAAGCCAATGACAGAAAAAGAAGAACTGACCCAGGAGCAGGAGGAATTATTTGACGTTACGATCATAGGGGGAGGGCCTACCGGACTGTTTGCGGCATTTTATGCGGGCGTTAGGGACTTAAAGGTGAAGATTATCGACAGCTTGCCCCAGTTGGGCGGTCAGCTCGCGGAGTTGTATCCGGAAAAATATATTTATGATGTTGGAGGATTTCCCAAAGTCCGCGCCAAGGAATTGGTGGAGCGGCTGGTGGAGCAGGCGTTTCAATACCATCCCGAAGTCTGTTTAAATGAGCAGGTTCAGGATCTGCGGAAACGAGAGGACGGGGTGTTCGAGCTCCACACGGGGCAGCGGGTGCATCTCAGTCGGTCAGTGGTGATCACCGCCGGGATCGGCTCTTTCACCCCTCGCCCGCTGCCCGCGGAAGGGGCTTCGGCCTTTGAAGGGCGGGGAATCTACTATTATATTGACAATCTTGAAAGGTTCCGCGGTCTGTCGGTGTTGGTGATCGGCGGCGGGGATTCGGCGGTGGATTTTGCCTTGATGCTTCAGCCGGTGGCTTCCCGGGTGATCTTGATCCATCGCCGGGATCAGTTCCGTGCCCACGAGGACAGTGTGAAAAAACTGTTTACTTCCGGCGTAGAAGTGAAAACATTTTACGAGCTGAAGAAGCTGCACGGGGACGAAAAGTTGACCGGAGCCACAATTGTCCACAATAAGACCGGCGAGACGGAAAACGTGGAAGTTCAGGCGGTCGTATCAGGACTTGGCTTTTCGGCTTCCCTCGGGCCGATCCTCAACTGGGGACTGGAGATGGAAGACAACGCCATTGTCGTGAACACCAAGATGGAGACGAATATTCCCGGGGTATACGCGGCCGGGGATATTGTCACGTATCCCGGAAAGCTAAAACTGATTGCCACGGGATTCGGGGAAGCGCCTACGGCAATCAATAACGCGAAGACCTATCTGGATCCCCAGGCAAAACTGTTCCCGGGACACAGCAGCAGCCGGAAAGAATAAGCTCCGCCTGAAGGAGCGGGACGCAGGGCATGGGCTACTCGGGACGCGGATGAAAAGATCGGCGGGGCGAAGGAGGCGTGGGACTTGTCGGCGCAGATTCTTGACGGGAAACAATTGGCGGCCGCCCTTCGCGAGGAGATTCGGCGGGATGTTGAGGAGTTGCGGGCCAAGCGGGGGATTGTGCCGGGGCTTGCCGTCCTCCTCGTGGGGGATGACCCGGCTTCCCAGAGTTATGTGCGGGGAAAACAAAAGGCGAGTACAGAAGTGGGAATCCACTCGGTGGTAGAACGCCTTCCCGCCGATCTGTCGGAACAGACGCTCCTCGAGAGGATCGATCACTATAACGAGGATCCGTCGATTCATGGGATTCTCGTGCAACTGCCGCTTCCGCCCCAGATAGCCGAGGATCGCGTGATCACGAGGATTTCGCCCGGTAAAGATGTGGACGGATTTCACCCGTGGAATGTCGGGCGCTTATACAGTGGAGGGGAAGGATTTGTTCCCTGTACTCCGGCGGGGATCCTCGAGATGATCCGCCGAAACCGAATCGAAATCGCCGGTGCCCACGCGGTGGTGGTGGGGCGCAGTGGAATCGTCGGGAAACCCGTGGCCCAACTACTCCTGCGGGAGAATGCAACAGTCACCATCTGCCACTCAAAAACGAAAGATCTGGGGTTTTACACGAAGCAAGCGGACATTCTGGTGGCGGCCGTCGGGCGGCCGGGGTTGATCACGGCGGATATGATCAAGCCAGGTGCTGTGGTGATCGACGTGGGGATCAACCGAGTGGACGGCCGCTTGGTGGGCGATGTCGATTTTGAGGCGGTTAAGGAGCGGGCGGGATGGATTACACCGGTACCCGGGGGCGTGGGCCCGATGACCATTACGATGCTCCTTTACAACACGCTTTGGAGTGCAAAACGGATGGGGAATGTTCAATGACCGAAGCCGGCGCGCAAGCCCTCACTGTTTCGGAATTGACCGCTTATGTCCGCGACTTACTGGACCGGGACGAAGTGCTTCAGGACGTTTGGGTGATGGGTGAGATTTCGAATTTCACCCACCATTCGAGTGGGCACATGTATTTTTCTCTCAAGGACGCGGGAAGCCGGATTCGGGCGGTGATGTTTGCCAGCCGAAACCGCAAGCTGATTTTTCGGCCCGAGGAGGGCATGAAAGTCGTGGCCCGGGGGCGGGTGGCTGTCTTTGACCGGGACGGGACGTACCAATTGTATGTGGAAGAAATGCAGCCCGAAGGGGTCGGCTCTCTGTACCTGGCGTTTTTGCAAACCCGGGATCGACTGCAAAAGGAAGGGTTGTTCGATCGAGAGCGCAAAAGGCCCCTGCCGGCCTTCCCCCGGGTGGTGGGGGTGATCACCTCCACCGAGGGGGCTGCGATCCGGGACATCGCGACAACGTTGCGCAGGCGGTATCCTCTGGCCCGGGTGGCGATTTTCCCGGCGTTGGTGCAGGGCCCCGGGGCGCCCGCTTCCTTGGCGGCGGCCCTGGCGGCGGCCTGTGCCTACGGGGAGTTGGACGTGATTATCATCGGCCGGGGCGGGGGCTCGCCGGAGGAGTTGTGGGCCTTTAATGACGAGGCTTTGGCCCGGGCCATCGCCGCAGCCCCCGTTCCTGTAGTGTCGGCGGTCGGGCACGAGACCGATTTCACCATAGCCGATTATGTGGCGGATGTCCGGGCACCGACCCCCACGGCGGCGGCAGAACTCGTCGCTCCCCACGTGCTTGAGTTGCGCCGGCGGGTGGAGGAAGCTCGAAGGGCCATGGTGGATGCCCTGGTGCGGCGGGTGCAGGGCGATCGTCAACGGTTGGAACACCTGTTGGGGCGACCCGGCCTGCGCCGGCCGGAGCAGTGGATTCAATGGCGTCGACAAACCGTGGACGGTTTACACACCCGACTCGGTCAGGCGGCGTGGAAATCGGTCTACCGAAGGAAGGAAACTTTGATCCGCTTGACGGATATCCTCGGCCGGCACAGTCCCAAGGAGCAGATTCAGCGGGCCCAAAACCGGTTGGAAGCGCAAAAACAGAAGCTTCAGTTTGCCGCGTGGACCGGATGGCAGAGGGCGGTCCATCGGTTCGAGCGGCAAGTGGACAAGCTGGAGGCCTTGAGCCCCTTGGCGGTCATGCGCCGGGGCTGGAGTTTGGTATACCGACCGGATCGTAGGGAGTTAGTCCGGGACATCTCCCAGCTTGCCCCCGGAGACAACGTCCATGTGCGGCTGACAGGGGGGTGGGCGGACTGTCAAGTCTGGGGTATCGAGGAGGAGTCGGAGGATGGCGGAGGAGCGACAACCGCTAAAGGAGGAATTGCCCCAAAGCGGGGGCAAGGCGGGACCCGAGGAACCGGCCAGTTTTGAGGAAGCGATGGAGCGGCTGGAACAGGTGGTGCGGGAGTTGGAGAGCGGAGAACTGTCCTTGGAACGGTCGATCGTACGGTTTCAGGAAGGCATGATGTTGGCCAAGTGGTGCCGGGACCAGTTGGATCAGGCGGAGCAGCGAATCGAAGTGGTCTTACAACAGGAGGGCGGGGGATGGGAAAGTCGTCCCTTTGAACCCCGGCCTGGGGAGGATGAGTGATCGCCCAGTGGAACAAGAGCTTCGGGAATTCTGGGAGGCGGGCGCCCGGGCGGTAAACGATGCCCTGGATGCCCTGATCCCACCTGGGAAAGGGGTCGGGCGGCTGCACGAGGCGATGCGCTACAGTCTCTTTGCCGGCGGGAAGCGGCTTCGGCCTCTACTCGCGATGGCTGCTTGCGAAGGGGCGGGAGGCAGCCTGCGGGAGGCTCTGCCGGCGGCTTGTGCCCTGGAACTGGTGCATACGTATTCATTGATTCACGATGACCTTCCGGCCATGGACGACGACGATTATCGCCGGGGCAGGCCGACGAACCACCGGGTGTTTGGCGAAGCCATGGCGGTACTCGCGGGGGACGCGTTGCTGACCCTCGCTTTTGGCGTTCTCGCCAAAGCTCCGCTCCCCCCGACAACCCGGATCCGGCTGGTGGAAGAGTTGGCGGAGGCTTCGGGAAAGGAGGGCATGGTCGGGGGTCAGGTTCTGGATATCGAAGCTACGGGCGCCGAAGGCCCGCCGGACCCCGAACTTTTGCGGGACCTGCATCGCAAAAAAACGGGGGCACTCATCATCGCCTCCCTTCGCATGGGAGGATTGTGTGCCGGAGCTGACGAGTCGCTTCTGGATCGGTTGTCGGCCTACGGGCAGGCTGTGGGGCTCGCGTATCAGATCGTGGACGACCTCCTGGATGTGGGCGGGGATGCCGGACGGATCGGCAAGGCCGTGGGGCGGGATGCGGCGCTTAACAAACTGACCTGGCCAGGGGTGTACGGAGTGGACCGGTCCCGGGAGGACGTGCGGCGATTGACCAAGGAAGCGATCGCCCATCTCCATGGGTTTCCAGGGGATACCCGCCACCTCGCCGATTTGGCAAGGTATTTGGCCGACCGGGACTGGTGAGAGAAGGGCCAAGTGGATTCGCGGCCCTGACGGCGAGCGGGCGGGTGGGACGGCACATTGGGGAACGGTTCATTGAGACGACCGGTTCGGCGTGCTATAATGCTGTCAGTTTTATGGGGTTTTGATCCTCGGGAAAGAAGGCGGTCTCTGTGTTGTTGGACCGTGTCAACGGCCCGGCCGATCTCAAGGCGATGTCTCTGGCGGAACTCCGGCAGTTGGCGGCGGAGATACGCCGGTTTCTGATTGAACAACTCTCGGTGACCGGGGGGCACTTCGGCCCGAATCTCGGCGTGGTGGAGCTGACCCTCGCGTTGCACCGGGTTTTTGACAGCCCCCGGGACAAGATCATCTGGGACGTCGGGCACCAAGCGTACGTGCACAAGATTATCACCGGACGAAAAGAACGTTTTCCCACCCTGCGCCAATTCGGTGGTTTGGCGGGCTTCCCGAAGCGCTCGGAAAGCCCCCACGACGCCTTTGGCACGGGTCACGCCTCGACGTCCATTTCCGCGGCCCTCGGGATGGCGGTGGCCAGGGATCTCAAGGGCGAGTCCCATCATGTGGTGGCTGTGATCGGCGACGGGGCCATGACCGGCGGCATGGCTTTGGAGGCGCTGAACCATGCCGGCCACCTCCGGAAGCGCCTCATCGTCGTACTCAACGACAACGAGATGTCCATCGCGGAAAACGTTGGGGCGATGGCGAACTATTTGGCCAAACTGCGCACGGACCGGACTTATGCCAAGATGAAAAATGAAGTGGAGCATCTGCTGAAGCGCATCCCTTCCATCGGCGGCAAGGTGGCCCGGACGTTGGAGCGGGCGAAGGACAGTGTGAAATATTTTTGGGTGCCCGGGATGCTGTTTGAAGAGCTGGGCTTCACGTACTTTGGTCCGGTGGATGGCCACGATCTCGCAGCTCTCACCACCATGTTGGATCGGGTCAAAGAATGCCCGGACCCCGTATTGCTGCACGTGGTTACTCAAAAGGGCAAGGGGTATGGTCGGGCTGAGCGGGCGCCGGACAAACTCCACAGCGTCACTCCGTTTAACCCCGAAACGGGCAAGGCGGAAAAAAGCTCTTCTTCTTTAGCACCCAGTTATACGGATGTCTTCGGCAATGCCATTGTTGAATTGGCGGAACAAGATCCCCGCATCGTGGCCATTACCGCGGCCATGCCAGGGGGGACGGGTTTAACGAAGTTTGCCCAGCGTTTCCCGGACCGCTTTTTTGATGTCGGCATTGCGGAGCAGCATGCGGCGACGTTGTCCGCGGGATTGGCTGCCTCGGGGATGCGGCCTGTATTTGCGGTGTATTCCACCTTTTTGCAGCGGGCCTACGACCAGGTGATTCACGATATTTGCATTCAAAATCTCCCGGTGGTCTTTGCGGTGGATCGGGCGGGATTGGTCGGAGCGGACGGCGAGACCCACCAGGGTGCATTCGACGTGGCCTACCTCCGGACGGTGCCGAACATGACGATCATGATGCCCAAAGATGAGAATGAGCTGCGCCAGATGCTGTATACGGCCCTCCAACTTCCAGGACCGGTGGCGGTGCGGTATCCCCGGGGTGCAGCCCGGGGTGTCCCTCTGGATAAAGAGTGGCACACCATTCCTATCGGTTCCTGGGAAGTGATTCGCCAAGGGCTTTCCCCGGTGGCGGTGGTGGCGATGGGACCGATGGTGGCATTGGCCGAAGAGGCAGCGGATCGCCTTGCCGAGGAAGGCGTCGATCCCATGATCATCAACGCGCGATTTGTGAAACCGTTAGACGGGGATTTCCTCCTTCGCCTGGCCGGGGAGGGGTGGGCACTGGTGACGGTGGAGGAGACGGCCCTCGCCGGGGGGCTGGGCTCTGCGGTGCTGGAATGGCTGGCCGGCCACGGTCTCCACGGGGTCCCGGTGCGGTGTTTGGGGCTTCCCGACCAGTTTATCCCTCACGGCGGACGGGGGGAGTTGCTCCGGGCCGTGGGTTTGACGGCAGAGCGAGTTGCGGATGCGGTGAAAGATGTTCTTCGGGCTGGCAGGGTGCCCCGGGCGGCGGTTCATACCCTGGAAGGTTCGGACTTGCGCCTGGGCCAGGGCCGCCGTTAAAGGAGGAGTGCGATGTCGGATCGGGAAAGGGCGGATGTACTGCTCGTTCAACGGGGGCTGTTCCCCAGTCGCGAAAAGGCCCGGGCGGCGATTATGGCCGGACGGGTTTTTTCCCGAGGACGGCGGATCGACAAGGCAGGGACCCCCGTGGGTCGGGATGAGCCGCTGGAGGTGCGGGGGGAAGACCATCCTTTCGTGAGCCGGGGCGGATTGAAGTTGGAGAAAGCGTTCCAGGAGTTTCCCGTTTCTGTGGAGGGCCGGGTCGTACTGGATATCGGGGCCTCTACCGGGGGGTTTACCGACTGCTTGCTCCGCCACGGGGCCAGGATGGTGTATGCCGTCGACGTGGGATACGGCCAACTCGACTGGCGGCTGCGCAACGATGACCGCGTGATTCCAGTAGAACGCACGAACGCCCGGTATTTGAAGCGAGCGGACCTCCCGGGGCCCGATCCCGACCAGGCGGTCATGGACGTTTCGTTCATTTCCGTTCGGTTGGTCTTTCCGGTTTTATGGAGGCTTCTCCCTGACGGGGCTGATGTGATCACTTTGGTGAAACCTCAGTTTGAAGCGGGAAGAGAATTGGTGGGGCGTGGCGGCATTGTCCGGGACCCGGCGGTGCACCGAAGGGTTTTGCGGGAAGTGATGGAGGCGGCAGGAAACGACGGATTCGAGGTGAAAGGATTGACATTCTCGCCGATCACCGGAGGGGACGGAAACATGGAATTTCTCCTATATCTGCGGCGAAAGGCGGAGGACGGTCTGCCCGACGGGAGGTGGCAGGAGGAGATTTCGGTGGTGGTGGAGGAAGCGCATCGGGTCCTGGGTCAGATCCGCCGAAAGGAGGGGGACCGGCGCTGATGCAATCGGTGGGCTTGGTCGTGAATTTGGACAAACCCCGGGCGGCGGAGATCGCCGACACACTTGTTCAGTGCATCCATGCCCGGGGGCGGGATGCCGTCTTGGATCCCAAGGCTGCCGAGGCCGTGCGGCGGCCAGACCTGGGATTGGCTTTGGAGGCATTCCCGGGCCGGGTAGACGTGGTGTTTATTCTCGGCGGCGATGGCACGTTTCTCGGGTATGCCCGGCGGTTTGCACCTTTTGGCCTGCCACTCCTGGGTTTTAACCTCGGCCACCTCGGTTTTCTATCCGAGGCGGAACCAGAGGATCTCGATCAAGCGGTGGACCGGGTGGTGAGGGGCGACTACGAGCTGGAGCACCGAATGATGATCGAGGCGGAAGTGCGGCGGGGCGGGTCGACGGTTCACCACCTCTCGGCCCTGAACGACATCACGGTGGGCAAGGGGGCCCTCGGCCGTATGGCCTCCCTGCGGGTCGAAGTGGATGGCCAATATGTGGATCAGTACGCGGGGGATGGGCTGATCGTTTCTACCCCCACGGGATCCACCGCCTACTCCCTTTCCTGTGGGGGCCCGATTGTGGCTCCTCAGGCCGAGGTGATGCTTTTGACCCCGATTTGTCCTCACACCCTGAGCACCCGTCCGATGATCGTTCCTGCCGATCGAAAGGTGCGAATTGAGGCCCGGGCGAACCACCAGGATCTGGGTCTCTCTGCAGACGGTCAAGTGTCGGTGCGCCTGCGGGTCGGGGATGAGGTCCTTGTGCAAAAATCCGCTCATTGTGCAACCCTGATTAAATGGCGGGAACGGCAATTCTTTGACGTCCTGCGCCAGAAGCTTCGGGGAGTGGAGGCGCAGTGATGAAAAATAAACGTTTGACGCGCATTCGGGAGTTGGTGGCCTCTCGCTCTATCGAAACCCAGGAAGAACTGGTCCAAGCTTTGCGTGAAAGTGGGTTTCAGGTCACCCAGGCCACGGTATCCAGGGATATCAAAGAACTCCAACTGATCAAAGTTCCAACAGCCGATGGTCGGTACGTCTATGCGTTGCCGCCGGAACCGGCGGTGAACAACGAAGCCCGACTCCAGCGGATGCTGCCGGAGAGTTTTGTGGCACTGGACCGGGCCGAGAACCTCATCGTGATGAAAACGCTCCCCGGGAATGCCCATGCTGTGGCCGCCCTGGTGGATGCGGTGGGATGGCCGGAGGTTATGGGAACCATCGCCGGGGACGATACCATTCTGGTCATCTGCCGCTCCGCTCTACAGGCCGCGGCCGTCGAGGAACGATTCCATCAGATGGTGTGACACCGCACTGCGAAAGGGGCGTGGGACGCTGTGCTGATGTCGCTGTCGGTGCGAAATTTTTTGTTGATTGATGAAGCCCACCTGGATTTTGAAACCGGGTTCCACGTGCTGACCGGGGAGACGGGGGCCGGGAAGTCGATCCTCCTCGACGCCCTTGGACTCATTCGCGGGGAGCGGGCCTCGGCGCAACAGGTTCGGGCTGGTGCGAAACAGGCGGTGGTGGAAGCGCTGTTTTCCACCGACGGCCGCCCAGAAGCCCTCCAGTGGCTAGAGGAGATGGGCTTCGAACCAGCGGAGGAAATACTGCTGGTCCGGGAGGTTAGCCGCCAAGGTAAAAGCCTGTGCCGCATCAACGGCCGGACGGTCACGGTTCAAATGCTGCGGGATCTGGCCGCCCGTTTAATCGATGTGTACGGCCAGCATGAGCACCAGAGCCTCTTGCAGCCGGATCGGTACGCGCGAATGTTGGACGGTTATGGTGATGCATCCCATCAAACGCTGCTGGAGGAATACCGGAGGGCTCACGATCGTTTTACCCGGGCTGACGAGGACCTTCGGGCCGCTCAGTTGGGGGAGGAGGAACGATTGCAGCGAATCGACTGGTTATTGTTCCAATTGGGAGAAATCCGGGATCTTTCCCCCGCCCCCGGAGAGGAGGAAGAACTGGAGGCGGAATACAGGCGGTTGAGCCACGCTGGGCGGATCCTCGAAGACGCTTCCCGAGGGTACGAGATGTTGGATGAAGGTGGACAGGGAGTCCGGGCTGCCACCGATTTGGTCGCCGAGATTGTAGAAACGGTTGAAGGGCTGGTCAAATACGACCCGGGGCTGGCGGGCATACTCGAAATGTTACAGAGTGCGGCGGCCAATCTCAGTGAAGCGGCCCATGAACTGAGGCGTTATTTGGAAACTGTCGAGGCAGATCCCCAGAAGCTGGAGTCCGTGCAAGAACGGCTTCATCAGTTGCGTCGGCTCATGCGAAAATACGGCGGTTCGGTGGAGTCAATTTTAGAATCCGCGGCAACAATGGAGAATGAGCTCTCCCGCCTTCGCAATTATGAAGCTGATTTGCAGGAACGATCAAAGGCCAGAACCCGGGCTTGGGAGGAAATGGTCAGCACAGCCCGGCGCCTTTCCCTTAACCGTTTGGCCCTGGCGGAACGAATTCAAGTGAAAGTTCAGGAGCAGCTAAGGGAGCTGGCGATGCCCCGCGCCCAGTTTCAGATCGAAGTGCGCTGGCTGGGGGAAACCGAGAAAGGATTTCGGTCCGACGGCGCGGATCAAGTGGAGTTCCTGTTTTCGGCCAATCCGGGCGAGCCACCGGCGCCGCTTTCAAAAGTGGCTTCGGGGGGCGAATTGTCCCGATTGATGCTCGCGTTAAAAGTGGTCTTGGCGGACGCCGATGACGTTCCAACTCTGATTTTCGATGAAGTGGACGCTGGCATGAGCGGCCAGGCGGCGGTGGTGGTTGGGGAAAAATTGGTCCAGGTTGCTCGGCGCCGCCAGGTAATCTGTGTCACTCATTTGCCCCAAATCGCGGCCATGGCCGATGGCCATCATCGCATCCGCAAGGAACAGACGGAGGAATCCACCCGGACAATCGTAGAGGTTCTGGAAGAGGCGGATCGGATCGAAGAAGTGGCCCGGATGTTGGCGGGTTCCACGGCGACGGAGATCACTCGTCGCCAGGCCCAGGAGATGTTGGAGCGACGGGCGGCGGCGCAGTCCAATTCCCGGTTGGGGTAAAAGCGGGGGGAGAGGCCACATTGCACGCGGGGTGCCAGCTTTTTGGCGGGATAGACCCACAGGCCGGGCGGGCAGGTTATAAGCACGCACAGACGCCTAGTCTACGGTGGAGGTGCATCTAGGAAAGGGAGTGGAACGGCGTGGCACACCAGCGTCGGAAGTGGGTCGGTCTGCTATTGGCAACCCTGATCGTCGTGACGTGCTTCTGTCCTCCGTTCAGCGGGTGGCTTCGTCTTCCTGATTCCATAGAAACCGTTGTGGGTTCGTCGGTGGTGGTGCAAGCCGGGGGACCCAGCCGTCTAGTGCCGGACGCGCGAAGCGCCATCGAGGTCCGCAGCGGAACGGCAGGCACCTGGCAAGTCAATGGAACCCAAACAGGCCCGGCTCGCATGCGTCTTGAGGTTTTCGGGATCCCCGTTCGACAAATGCGGGTCGACGTCCTGCCGGATTGGAAAGTGATCCCCGGCGGCCAATCGATCGGTGTCCGTCTGCGTTCAAAAGGGATCATGATCGTCGGGTATAATTTGATCCACACGGGCAATCGAGAAATTTCGCCTGGGGAACAGGCAAATATCAAAGTCGGGGACCGCATTGTTGAGATCGACGGCCACCCGGTTTCCACGGTTGAAGAGGCGGCTCAGAGGATTCGTCAAGCCGGTGAAGCGAACCGCGATCTCGATGTGACCTTGATCCGCCAGCGACAATCCTTTCATGTCAAGGTGCACCCGGTGTACGATAATGATCAGCGCACCTACCGCATCGGTTTGTACATTCGGGATTCCGCCGCTGGCGTGGGCACCTTGACTTTCTACGACCCCGTGAATCACGTCTATGGCGCTTTGGGTCACGTCATCACCGACGTCGATACGGGACAGCCCATCGAAGTTGGCGAAGGACAGGTGCTCAACTCCTCCATCACGTCCATTGACAAGGGGCAAAATGGACAGCCGGGAGAAAAACGAGGCCAAATGGTGGACGAACATCATGTGCTCGGTGACGTGAAGGAAAATTCATCATTTGGCATCTTTGGGCATATGGTCCATCCCCCGGATCACGGTCTTTACAATCAACCCATCCCCGTGGCCCCGGCAGATCAAGTCCACCCTGGCCCCGCTAAGATCCTGACGGTGATCGAGGGTCAGAAGGTCGAAGCCTTTAATATTGAAGTGGTCAGTGTCATGAAACAACGCTATCCGGCCATTAAGAGCATGGTTCTCAAAGTGACCGATCCAGGGCTACTGGCCAAAACCGGAGGCATTGTTCAAGGTATGTCCGGCAGCCCCATCCTGCAGGACGGCCGGCTGATCGGCGCCGTTACCCACGTGTTTATCAACGATCCCACCCAGGGGTACGGGGTTTTCGCGGAATGGATGATGCGGGAAGCGACCGGCAATGAGGCGCAAGACACTGTCTCTGCGGCCTGACTGAACCATGACCCCCGCAGGTTGTGCGGGGGTTTTTTCCCTGCGGGCGCTGTTAACCGGTGCGGGCATTCAAGCGCAGACGATCTGCGACCATGGCGATGAATTCTGAATTCGTGGGTTTACTTTTCCCCATGTTTACGGTGTACCCGAACACCGAACCAATCGCGTCCACGTTACCCCTCCCCCAAGCGACCTCGATCGCATGTCGGATGGCCCGTTCCACCCGGGAAGGCGTGGTGTTATATTTTTCCGCGATTCGCGGGTAGAGAACTTTCGTTATGGATCCTAGAATCTCCACATCCTGATATACCATGAAAATCGCTTCTCTCAGGTATTGGTATCCTTTAATATGCGCGGGGACACCGATTTCATGGATGATCTGGGTGATGTCTGAATCTACGCTGCGCTTTCCCTGCCCCTGCCAGCCGCTTCCCCCCATGGACTGGGTACCGCTTGAGGCGCCGGGTGCAGAGCCGGTACTGACCTGGCGAATGCGATTCGCAAGAATCTCCATATCAAAAGGTTTCAAAATGTAATAAGCGGCCCCGAGCTCGACGGCTCGTTTTGTGATTCCTTCTTGGCCGAAGGCCGTCAACATGATGAATTTCGGCATGTTTTCTCTTTCGAGGGGAGCCACTTTTTCCAAAACGCCGATTCCGTCTAATACCGGCATGATGATATCGAGAATCACCACATCGGGCTGAAGGGTTTCGATGGAGTCCACCACTTCTCGCCCGTTAAAAGCCAGCCCGATCACCTGCATATCCGGCAGGCTATCGATATAATCCTGAAGAAGCTGCGCGAACTCTTTGTTATCATCGCCGATCAATACTCGAATAGGTGTCACGCTCCACCTGGCCACCGACCAGGCACTACACCTCCTTCTATGACGGTCTGCCGACTTGGGAAGTGGACCTGCTCATCAAGGCAGGCGGACGCCGGGGGGTCTTCTACAGGGGGCACATCGATAACCATTCGACACCCGCTGGTGAGATCCTTCCCATGCGACAGGAAAATTTACCGTGTAACAAGTTTGCAGTTGACCGTGGATGCTCCTTTATGTATGGTGGACATGCACGAAGGAGGTCGGAGCATGAGCGCGATGAGTCCGATGTACGACCCTTGGGAGGCGCTGTTGTCTCGGAATTCCCAGGGCGAGATCCGGTTAAGCAGCATCGAGGTCACGGTAACGGGCCGGTGCAATCTGCGCTGTGAACATTGCGCCGTAGGGGATACCTTGACAATTACAGAAGAGCGCCCGGATATCGGGCCGCTTTTGCGGCGGCTGGATGAGATCGATCATTTGACCACACTCAGTATCACCGGCGGTGAACCGAGCTATAATCGCGAGTTGATCGAGTCCACCGTCCTTCCGCTGTTACGCTATGCGAAGAATCGAGGTTGTCAAACACAAATCAACACAAACCTCACACTCGATGTGGATCGCTATTTCCTTATAGCGCCCTTCGTAGATGTCATGCATATTTCCTATAATTATTTGACACCAGAGGATTTTGCGGTGCTGACCTTTGCGGGTCTTCGCCGACGGCCGGCCCCGAAAACCGCGGAAGCTCTGTTTCAGAGGCTAGAGGCTAACACCCGGCGACTGGCGGCAGAGGGGGTCTTCGTGTCGGCCGAGTCGATGATCAGCCCGCGGACTCAAGGAAGGCTGACGAAGATCCACCGCCGTCTCGCCGAACTGGGGGTTCGGCGGCACGAAGTTCATCCCCTGTACCCCAGTGACTTCGCCCGGGAGCTGCCGTTGCTCGGCCTCGACGATTGGCGCGCCGAAGCCCTGGCGCTACTTGATGGGCGAGATCCCAGGGTATGGATTCTGTTCGGAACCTTCCCCTTTTATCCGTGTAGTGACGACCCTCGGGACCGAGAACTTTTGGCGCGCATCGCCCGGGAGCCCGGGGTGACGGTGCGCAATGATCCGGATGGACGAATCCGTCTCAATGTAAACCTCCTTGACGGCGGCATCTATGTGACCGATTTTGCGGACATGGGGCCGATCGGGAACTGGCACAGGGAGCCGATTCGGGACGCTTTCGAGCGATGGCGTGATCAATGGCGGCACACCCGTTTCGGATGCCAATGCCCCCACGTTGGCTGTTTAGGCCCTAACGTTCTTGTGGCTGAGGCCTATTATCCTGGCGTTGATTTCCGCCGTCGCCGGGCTCCGGAGGAGAGCGGATGGCGGGGCCGCTATGCAATCAGCGGGGTACCGGTCTCCGGAGAGCGCGAATCAGTCAGGGGAGAAGGAAACCCAGCCAAAGTAGCTGATGGCCGTCTGAATATCGATTCTCCCGCCCTGGGCTGAAGCCACCGCCACGCAAGGGAGCCCCACCCCGAATCGACCGGCGGCAGCTTGACCCGGCCGGCCAGCCATCCACGGTCCGAACAAGGACCCGGCGGGTGCGAGGGTCTGGCCTTGTACCCGCCATGCCATCCACCGCCCGTCCCCGGCCATGTACCCGATGAGCACCGGGGTTTCGGGAAGATTTGGATCCCCCATGGCAGGGATGATCTGCAAGGCCGGTGGGAGCGCGGCAGAGACGGCATTCCTCACGTGTCCCTGGTGATCGATCTTGTAAAGGGTGATCTCACCTGAATCCGGACGGTACAGCCCGAGGTCTGAGGCATGATCACCCGCCGAGCCTTCCCCGTTCCACGCAAACCATTCAGTCCTGGGTCCTTGACTGTGAATGCCCAGCAAAGGAACGGGAGGGGAAACCGCCGCTAAATCCGGGCCGAGCACATATCCTTCCGCCGTTCCCTCAGAGTGGAATACCACCAGCGACGGGCGTCCTGCGATCAAGTACCCGGCGACCACGGTGTCCTTCGGATACAAGGAAATGGGCAAGCGCCGGAATGAACCGAAGGCTGCGGTTTTTGCCCGGGCCGCGTACACGGCATTGGAGGCGGCGACGAGAAGATCGTCCCGGCCGTCCCCATTGATGTCGAGCGTCCACAACTTCTTGGCCTCGATCCCCGGTGGAAGCCGGCCCCAAAGTTGAGGGGATGCCTCCGGGGAGGTTCGGAGCCAGTCCCGTTCCGAGGAGGTCACCCAGATGTCGCCCGACTGGCGCTGGATGCTCACCCAGTCATCCCATGCCTGGCCCGAGGGTCGCCCAGATGCCCAAAGATCCCCGGGCAGGGTATACTGCCAGGCGGGTTGCAGAGGCACCACTTGGTGGAGCGATTCAAAGGTGTATCCCTCGCGCCCCAGACCGTCGATCAATTGGTGAAGATACGAAGGCGGTCCGGGGCGATACCGGTATTCCGGCAAACCGTCTCGCCAGACTTGTCGGCCGTTTCGCTTGACCGGCTCCAAAAATGGAAATTCCAACACTGGATGATAATATAAGCTTCCGAGCCCTTCGAAAAAGGAAGCGCGGTACAGAATCCGCTTCACGGAGTCTTCGGGTTGATCGGATCGCACATACCCCAAGGGGGTCGGGATGTACACGGCTCCCCATGCCCCGGAGGCCGTCGGGCCGTCCCGGGGAACGATATCTTTTAACGACCTCACTTGCCGCCGGTCCGGCTCATACAGGATCCCAAAATTACTTCGGAGAGCCCGTTCTTGTTCCGCGGTCGCCGCATAGTGAGGGGTCTCCCAAAAGCCCGGGACCAAACCTGCGGCGGCAAAGGAATGCACGCCCGCCGTTAGCCGCCGAGCCGCATATTCGGGCGTATCCGTCAGGGGCTCATGCGGCACTTCAAACTCCCGGCCAATGGTCGTGATCGTTCCCGGGTTGCGCCAGTCCGGTTGGCCGTATTGGTGGGTGTACCCATGTACTCCGACCACGGCCCCATGTTTCGAAGCCCAGCGCAACAAAGTGACGAAGGGGGCGGCATCAGGCTGCGTGATATCGTGGACCACCGGCCGATTTTCCGGGTCTGTGCCCAAATATCTGGGGACGACGGTAATCTGGTACGGGACCTTCTCGGCAGCGAGAAATTCCATCACAGCCCGAAGTTTCCCGAGGTCTTCGGGAGTTTGATAAGGGGGCCCGGCGGAGACGTCTTCAAAGCGCAGCAATGCGACATGTCGATGATCGGGCCATAGATTCTGATAAACGGACAGTCCTGTCTGAACTGGAATAAAAAGAAATAACAAGAGAATCACGGCGATTCGGACTCCGTGAATCTGTCGCGGTCTCACCCAACCACCTCGACTCATCCACCTCCCTTTTATCTTAGCACAGAGCTCGGTCCCGCAGGGCAGTGTCCTTTTTCCATCTCGCTCACCGCATACTGACTTTTTCCCGAAGGCACACTGAAAGGCGTCAAAGTCTCGCTGCGGGGAGGGACGAGCATGGAGAAAAAGCGAAAGGAACGGGGCCCGAGATTCCTGCGAGTGCCGGTGTCATTCGCTTTGATTGTCGCCCTCCTCGGCGGTGCTTGGTGGGCGGGAGGAGGCGTACAAAGCCCGGGGCCGGGGCACGTTCCCTCCCAACCGCCCCTGAGTCATACTCCATACAGCGCGGCTCAGATCGCATCCCGGGATGTGGCGGTGACCGCGTCCTTGACGGTTTCCCGGGCCAGAAAAGACATGGCCGATGCGGCGGCCGCCCTATTGTCATCCCCCGGACCCGGCGAGCGGACGGCCCTGTTGGCCGATCGGTTATCTCCGAGGAGAGGTTGTCTGGGGGCGGTGTGGTTGCCGGCCGGCGGGCCGCCCGCTGCCACCGGGTCTTCCCTGTCCCCGACGTTGTTGCGGGAAGTGGAAAACGGCACCACCCAGTCATCCGCAGGGTGGTATGTGGGCCCGGCCCGGCAGGACGAGGCCGGCCGGCTCTACTCCCCCGCGGGGCTGCGGCTGGACGGTGGACTTCTTGCGGTCAAAATCTCGTTGGCGTCGGTGCACCGGGTGGCGGCGGAGTATGAGAAAAGCTTCGGTGCTCTGACAAGTCTTCATGCCCCGGGCGGGAGGCCCCAGGTCCTCACGAAAGGGAACCCCGGATCTTTATCCTCCGCCCCGGGTGGGGTGGGAAGTTCCAAGGGGTTGGCCGGCAAAGACGCTATCCATACCCAATCGGCGGTGGATGGGACCGATTGGCATGTCCGTGGGGGCCAGGGAAGGCCCGCTCCCCGGGTCGTCCACCGGGATGGGGAATGGATTGTGCATTTTGGGCGAGTGCTCGGTACTCCGGAGCTAGAGGACCTTCAAAGGGCCTCGGGGGGCCGGGTCGTGAACCGGGACGGGCGAGGCGGATACGTATTTCGTTTCGCAAGGCCTTCGGACATGAACCGGGCGGCACCGCTCTTTCGCGCCAAAGGAGCCCGCTACATCGAACGCCACGGGGTTGCTCGGATCAACCGGACTCCGGATGATCCCTTATACCGACCCTATCAGTGGAACATGCCGATGATCGACGCGGAGAACGCCTGGCGCACGACCACCGGGGCACCGGGGATTGTAGTCGCCGTGGTGGACACCGGGGTCGACCGAGGGCACCCGGACCTTCAGGGCCAACTCCTCCCCGGTGCAAACCTGTTGGACCCCACCCGTCCCCCCGACGACGATAATGGTCACGGCACCCACGTGGCCGGGGTGATCGCCGCGTTGTCGAACAACGGAGAAGGGGTGGCCAGCCTCGACTGGCATGGGCGGGTCCTGCCCGTCAAGGTGTTGGATCAGGACGGTGCTGGCTCGGCTTTCGATGTGGCCCGGGGGATCATTTGGGCAACCGATCACGGAGCCCGGGTCATCAACCTCTCCCTGGGTCAAACCGAGGACTGTCAATACCTTCACGATGCCATCCGTTATGCAGCGGGCCGGGGAGTGCTGGTGGTGGCAGCCATGGGGAATGAAGGGACGGACACCCCCGAGTACCCCGCCGCCTATCCCGAGGTTCTGGCGGTCACTGCAGTAGACCCCGGCGGGGTCTTCGCCCCCTTCTCCAGCTACGGTGCCCACGCGGGTGTGGCGGCTCCGGGGGTCTCCATTGCCAGCACGTACGCGGGGGGACAATATGCCGCCCTCTCCGGGACTTCCATGGCCTCCCCTCACGTGGCGGGTCTGGCGGCGCTGATCTGGGCGCGCAGCCCAAATCTCACAGCCGACCAAGTACGAAACATCATTCAGCAAACGGCGGTGGACGGCGGTCCTCCCGGGCGGGATCCCCAATACGGTTACGGGGTCATCAACGTCGGGGCTGCGGTTCGAAGCGTTCAGACCGGAGGAGGGTGGAGGAGTATTTTTCCGTGGTGGCCCTAAGGTCAGGACCGGTTTCGCACCGGTCGGACCCGCCGCAGCCACCACAGGCCGATGGCGGTGACCGCGACAAGGACCACCGCCGCCCAGAGGGTCCAGTGGTGCATCCAACGCTCCACGACGTGCCAGCGGGGGCCCAGCCACCGTCCGAGAAAAAGAAAGGTCAGCACCCACAAAGCCGCTCCGGCGTAGGCCCACTTGGCAAAACGGCGGAAGGCCATGCGCCCGACGCCGGCCACATAGGCGGCCACATGCCGAATCCCCGGGAAAAAATACGCGAAAAATAAGGCCCATCCTCCGTATTGATCCATCCACCGGGTTGCCTGGGCGAGTTTTCCACTTTCCATGGCCCGTCGGAGGACCCGGTCTGCAATCCGGCGAAATATCCCCCGGCCCATGACGTAGCTCAAGGTAATGCCCGAACAGCTTCCGAGAAAAGCGGACGCAGCCGTGCCCGGCAAATGAACGATGCCTTGCCACGTCAAGAATCCGGCAAAGGTCAACAGCACCTCGTCGGGCACAGGGAGGCCAATGAGACCGGTGGCCAATATCAAGGCCAAGGCCGCATATCCGTGGGCGGCGATAAATTGTAACAGATCGGTGCTGTGCACGATTCCTCTCTCCGGTCGTTAGTCGTTGGAATGGGCGGAGTTATCGTCCAGGGGGAGCACTCTCCAGTTTGCCAAAAGGTCCTGAAGTCTTGGATCGACCACGTGCAGGCGGATTGTGGCGGCCTGCTCCGGAGTGGGTTCCCCGGGTTCGGTGAAAAGTTTGTTCATGTCCTGGAGGATGCGCTCGACATCCAGCCCCATATACGCGGGGGCATAGGGCGAGAGATATGCAGAGGCTGTGCGCCACAATTTGCGGGCGCCACCCAGATTCCCGCTTTCGAGGTGGTATAGGGACACCGCCGTTTGGATCAATCCCTTTAAAAACGGCGGCCGCCCTTGTTCAAGCCATAATTCTTCCCCGTATTCATGGCAATCGTAGAAAGCGCGATCGACATTGAACAGGTGAATAAAATCGACCAAATGCCGGGGATAGTCGGTCATGGCTGTCCTCCGTCCCGGATCTTGCCCAAATTATACGGGATTCGCGCCGAGTTCGCACCTGGTTTTTTGCCGGCACTTTGGCAGATGGAGTTTTTTTCGCTACAATACGGTGCAGGGGTATATCACGGGCCCATTTCCGCAGCCCCGAGGAGGGATTTGACATTGGTTTATGACACCATCATTCTGGGCGGTGGTCCCGCCGGATTGTCCGCCGCTGTCTACGCCCTGCGTTCGGGTTTGAAAATGCTCCTGGTGGAACGCGGCCTGTACGGCGGGCAGATGCAAAACACCGAGGAGATCGAAAACTACCCCGGATTCACGTCGATTTTGGGGCCGGATCTGTCGGAGAAGATGCGGGAACACGCCGAGGCCCTCGGTCTGCAGACCCAGCAGGGCGAGGTGGAAAGCGTGGAGTTTGGTCCGCCGATTCACCGGGTGCATCTGTCCGGAGGAGAGGTGCTGGAAACCAAGACGGTGATTATCGCCACGGGCTGCGAGCCCAAAAAGCTCGGAATCCCGGGGGAGAAGGAGTTCTCCGGCAGGGGGGTGTCCTATTGCGCGGTCTGCGATGGCGCCTTCTTCAAGAACAAAAACCTATACGTAATTGGCGGTGGGGATTCGGCCTGCGAAGAAGGCGTGTATTTGACGCGGCACGCGGCCAAAGTGACCATTGTGCACCGCCGGGATAAACTGCGGGCGCAGCCGGTGCTTCAAGAACGAGCCAGGAACAACGAGAAAATCTCTTTCTTGTTCAATCGTCGGCCGGTGGAGGTTCAGGGCGAGCGCAAAGTGGAACGCCTGGTTCTAGAGAACACCGTGACGGGAGAACGAGAAACCGTGGATGCGGACGGGATTTTCATCTACATCGGGCTTAAGCCCAACACCGAGTTTCTGAAGGGCACGCCGATCGTCAACGCGGAAGGATGGATTCCCACCGATGACCGGTTTCGAACGGCGGTCCCCGGGGTGTTTGCGGCAGGGGATGTGCGGGAGACCTGGCTCCGCCAAGTCGTCACTGCCGTCGCCGAAGGGGCGATGGCCGCGATGTCGGCCTACTACTACGTGGAAGAGCAGTCGTGATCTGTGCTGCACGGCGAAGAATCGAAAGAAATCTTTTCCGCCCGTTTGGGGGTCCGGCTACGCCGGGCCCCTTTTTTCCTCGCGGCCTCCCGTTCTTCCGGGTCTCCAAGACCTTGGGTCGAGCCGGCCGTTGGCGGGTAATTCGCTTCCTCCCGGTTCCCCGTGTATAATGTGAGACAAGTGGTAAAAAGTTCACCCGTTGTCTGGGTGGCGGGGAAGCGAGGGTGCCGGCGGGGCCGGGTTATTCCCGATCCTTTCCCTCCGATTCGGGGGGCAAGGCCATCAGGAAAAGCCATTCGAACAAAGAGACGGCCGCGATGAAAGCGGCGGTATGGATGGCGGAGGCCTTCAGGTCGACCGGGCGGATATCGTCGAAATAATAGAGACGGCGCATATCCGGACTGAGGGATTGCTCCCACTGCCAGGTGCGGACGTCGCGGATAAAATACCCGACGGCGATCGCCACCAGGATGACAGTGACGATCAGAGAAACTTTGCGCACCATGGCCACTGCCTCCTTCGTCGGACGAACTCATCCCAACGATATCACGAAATTGGGGAAGATGCCATGGTCGGACGGGGTGAGGCGACATCGATGACGCCGGGGAAACGGGCGAAGCGGCTGCTGTTGCTCATCGTTCTTCTGTTGCTGGTTGTGGCGGGGTACTACGGCCTCGTTTTGGCCAGATTTGTGTCCGGCGTCTCTGAAGGAGCGACACCAGGCATCTGGCCATCCGGCGACGTGCGGGTGTTGGTGCTCGGTGTGGACAACCGGGGCCAGGATCCCCATCCCCGGTCGGATACGATGCTGCTCCTGGGCATCCCCCAAGGAACCGGGGGAGTGACGGTGGGCTCCATTCTGAGGGATACTTGGGTGTCCATTCCCGGGGTGGGTCAGGAGAAGATCAATGCGGCCTACGCCGCAGGGGGGCCGGATTTGGCCAGGAAAACGGCGGAAACCTGGCTGGGCCTAGACATTCCGTACTACGCCGTGACAGATTTCGAAGGGTTTATCCACATCGTGGACGCCCTGGGCGGGGTGGACATCGACGTGGAGAAGCCGATGGATTACGTGGACGACGGGCGTTACGATATTCACTTGAAGCCGGGACTTCAGCATCTCAACGGGGCTCAGGCTCTGGGATATGTGAGGTTTCGGCACGATGCCCTCGGGGATTACGCCCGCACCGAGCGACAAAGGAAGTTCGTGCAGGCCGTTATCCGGCAGATGATGCGCCCGCAGAACCTGGTGCGCTTCCCGAACGTTCTCGCCGCAGCCGAGCCTTATATTCGCACGAATCTCTCGCCGGGAGACCAACTTCGCCTGGGACTGTGCCTGTGGAGGGATCGGGGGCAGAGCATCACCCAGATCCAGCTCCCGCCGGCGGATGCGTTTCGCGAGGCGTGGTCGTCAGATGGCCAGAGCATTCTGGTTCCGGACACTCCGGCAGTGCGGCAGTACGTCCAGAAATATTTTCCTGGAAATACACTTGGATCCGGAGGTTTCGGCGGGTCCCAGAGTCCGGCCTCTTCGGCACCGGTGACGGAACCGGCACTCACGGGTCGGGTGAGTGGGGAGTGGGTGAACTTTCGCGCCGGCCCTGGGACCGATTATCCCACCCTCGGGCGATTGGTACACGGAACGGGGTTTGAGGTGTTGGATCGCCAGCCGGGTTGGCTTCACATCCGGCTCGGGGATGGCCGGGAGGGGTATGTGAGCGCCGCTTTTGTGCAGCTCGACAATACTCCATAATGATGGGATGTTTCCCGTCGTAAGGCGCGAGGTGGCAACAAAAGAGGATGAATCGAGAGGAGTGGCGGACATGGACGGACGGAAAGTGGCGATTGTGACGGCAGCCAGCAAGGGGCTGGGGCGGGCGGTGGCGTTGGAGTTGGCCCAGGCGGGTAACGATCTCGTCATCGCCAGCCGGGATGCACAAAGAATCGAAGAGACCGCCCGGTGGATTCGAGAGCGGTCTGATGTGGAAGTCATCCCCGTCCAAGCGGACGTAACCTCTGCCGGTGACATCGAGAAGGTGGTCCGCACGGCGGCGGATCGGTGGGGCCGGGTGGATATCCTCATCAATAACGCGGGAGGGCCGCCGGCCGGAACTTTCGAGCAATTCGATGACAAGGCCTGGTATGCCGCCGTGGATTTGAACCTGATGAGTGTCGTGCGGGCCACCCGCCTGGTGATTCCGTACATGAGGCTCCAGGGCGGGGGGAGAATCATCAACCTTACCTCCACATCCGTGAAACAGCCCATCCCGAACCTCGTCCTTTCCAACACTGTCCGGGCCGCAGTGGCGGGGTTGACGAAGACGTTGTCCATCGAGTTGGCCCCTTATAACATTTTGGTCAATAACGTTGCGCCGGGGCGCATCGAAACGGATCGGGTCCGGGAGTTGGACCGGATCACTGCTGAGAAGACCGGAGAGCCCGTGGACGAGGTCCGCAAGAGATGGGAAGGTCAAATCCCGCTGGGCCGGTACGGCACCCCGGAAGAGTTTGCAAAAGTGGTCGCGTTTCTTTGTTCCCCGGCGGCGAGCTATCTGACCGGTTTGACCATTTCCGTTGACGGCGGATTGACGAAAAGTCTGTGATCAACAATGCGAAAGGAGGACGGGTCCATGAATCGGATCCAGTACCGCGGCCGATGGTACACCTTTCCTGAGGCCATAGAGGCTGGTGTGGTGGGGCCGACCCGTCACAAGAAGGAGGAGGAGTCGGAGCCGAAAAAAAAGCGCCCGGGCAAGAACCTTCTTCTCCGAATCCGGCGCCCCCGGGACGAGTGATTTGACAGATATAGAAGACGTCCATTATAATCTCCGTAATCCGATTAATCTACTCTAGAATGAGCCCAGAGACAGGAGGACACGGGAGTGACGGAGAAACAGAAGGGGTTTGAAACCTTGGCTTTGCACGCCGGCCAGACGGTGGACCCGGCGACGCGTTCCCGGGCAGTGCCGATTTATCAGACGACCAGCTATGTGTTTCGGGACACGGAGCACGCGGCGAACCTGTTCGCGTTAAAGGAGCCTGGGAACATCTATACGCGCATCATGAACCCCACCCAGGACGTATTTGAGCAACGCATGGCGGCCTTGGAAGGCGGGGTGGGGGCGTTGGCCACGGCCTCCGGGCAGGCGGCCATCACCCTGGCCCTCCTCAATATCGCCGGAGCCGGGGACGAGATTGTTTCATCGTCCTATCTGTACGGGGGGACCTTTAATCTTTTTCATCATACCTTGAGGCGGCTGGGCATCGACGTGAAATTCGTCGATCCCGGAGATCCGGAGGCGTTTCGCCGGGCGGCCACTCCGAGGACAAAGGCTTTTTACGCCGAGATCATCGGCAACCCCAAGATTGACATCCTCGATATCGAAGCGGTGGCCCAGGTGGCCCGGGAGGTCGGGGTGCCCTTGATCATCGACAACACCTTTGCCACGCCTTATCTGCACCGACCCCTGGAGCACGGGGCGGATATTGTGATTCACAGCGCCACGAAGTTTATCGGCGGCCATGGGACCTCCATCGGCGGAGTCATCGTGGACGGCGGGCGCTTCGATTGGAAGGCTTCGGGGAAATATCCCGGACTGGTGGAGCCCGATCCGAGTTATCACGGCGTGAGTTATGTGGAAGCCGTGGGGCCTGCTGCGTTCATCGTCAAGGCTCGGGTGCAGTTGATGCGCGACATGGGACCCGCCCTGTCGCCCTTTAACGCCTTTTTGTTTTTGCAAGGACTGGAGACCCTGTCTCTCCGGATGGAACGCCATTCTCAAAACGCTCTGGGGGTCGCCCAGTTCTTGGAATCCCATCCTAATGTCCGCTGGGTGAATTACCCGGGTTTGGAATCAAGTCCTTATGCGGCGTTGGCCCGGAAGTACCTGCCGAAGGGGCAGGGGGCGATTCTGACCTTTGGCATTGATGGGGGAGTCGAGACCGGGCGGAAGTTTATCGAAAGCCTGCAGTTATTCTCTCACTTGGCGAATGTGGGCGATGCGAAATCCCTTGTGATTCACCCCGCCAGCACCACCCACCAACAACTGACTGAGGAAGAACAGCGGGCATCCGGGGTGACTCCGGAGATGATCCGGCTTTCTGTCGGACTGGAAACCTTAGAGGACATCCTGGAAGATCTCGATCAGGCTTTGCGCAAAGCGGTGCGCTGACGGCGGGCCGCCGGTCCAAAGCTGCACCCTCCTCCTTTGCCGCTCTTTTTACCGAGGTTCCTCTTTGTCGAGGGCCTCGGTTTTTGTCGATTTTTTTCTGAGTAGGACGACGACTTTTGACAGGATTCCCAAAGGAGATTTTACCGCGAGTGGCGAAACCACGACTAGACAATCATTCGTCCCAAGGAGGGTGGTCGGAGTGGCCCAACGGGGTTCCGTCGATTTAAAATTGGGATCAATTTCTCTGGTGTACGTGGGAGCCCGGGTTTCCCGAGGTCTGGCCGAACGGTTTCATCGCAGGTGCGAAGAATTGGATTGCTCAACTCAGGAGACCCTCGTGGCACTTATCGAAGCCTTTATAGAGGGGGCCGGGGAGCCAGAAGATCAAACCCTGTCGAGCGGTTTTCCCCCTACGGGCGATCGGTGGACTCCCGTACCGCCGCCCGAACGGGAACAGTGGCCAAACGAAGAAGACGTCTGGGCATTTTGGAAGGATATGCAGCGGACGGCGGGAGAAGAAGTGCGGGAGCCCCGGTTGCCTTTTGTGATCACTCCGTTTCAGAACTAGCTCCTGGAGGCCGAGGGCGGACGATCGGTCTTACGGGTCGTCCGCCCCCTTGTCGCCAGACTCCTCTCGGTTCATCTCCTCCAGGCGCCGGAACAGCGGGAAGTTCGGGAACAGATCGTGAAACCGGAGAATGATGTAGACGAGGACCGCCGCGAACAGGCCTGTAAAGTACAGCCCGGCTCCGATCAGCAGGCCGATGGCGGCGGCCACCCACAACCCGGCGGCAGTGGTGAGTCCTCGCACCATACCACTGGGATCCTTTAGAATCGTACCGGCGCCGAGAAACCCGATTCCGGTGACGACTTGGGCCGCCACCCGGCCGGGATCCACTCCCCCTCCGGAGGTGGCGGCAAATCCGTAGGTACTGGCCAGGGCGTACAGGCAGCTGCCGAAGGTGACCAGGGAATAGGTTCGAAACCCCGCCCCTTTTCCGTGCTCGCTCCGCACGTGCAACTCCCGTTCCGCTCCGATGATGGCGCCGGCCACAAAGGCGATGAGCAGTCGCAGGACCATGGGGCCGATGACCGCGGCCTCCCGGGACAACTCCTGCAGAAGATCCATCTCCGTCACCTCCCCGGATTGATCATCAAGGGGACGGGCCGCCGCGGGCAAGGAGAGAAGATGTCGATCGGTGCCGGTGATTTCCCCTGTTCTGGGAAGGGGTGTCGAATTCCGCCGCCGCCGAGTCAGTTTATGGCGTCACCGCTCGCCCGGGGTTCACCCCTAACTGTTCAAGATACCGGAACAATACTACGGGTGCCGGATCTGCTTTCTCGACATTGACAATGGTGCGGCGCACGGCCAGAAAGCCCTCCGGGTATACCAAGGGGATCACGGGAACGTCATCTCGAATGCTTTGATCGATCTGTCGGTACAAGGAGAGCCGCGCCCCTTGATCCGAAGTTTCCCGGGCCTGGGTAAACCACTTGTCCACTTGGGGATTATCGTACTCTTGGAAATTGTATTCCCCGTGTGTCGTCAACAGATCCGCAAAGGCGTCCGGATCCGGACCCAGCCAATAGGTGTTCAGCGCCAGGTCAAAATTTTTTTCCGGGGCATCCAGAGTTTGATAAAAGGCCGTTCGATCGACCCCTTTGGGTTGAATTTGGATGCCCACCTCAGCCGCCTGGTCTGCTAACATCTGGGCGATCTTGTCTGTCGTGCGGTCAGAGATGTACAGCAGTTGAAAGCTCAGGACCTTTCCGTCTTTGACCCGCCAGCCGGAGCTGTTGGTCACGTAGCCCGCTTCGTCTAAGATTTTTTTTGCAGCGGCGGGGTTTGGCGCCGGAGGTGTTCGATTGTCGTGGGCCCAGTTTCCGGGTGGAAAAAGGGAATCGGCGGGCGACGCCAATCCCGGACCTCCAAAGGCTTTGTCCGCGATGGCAGATCGATCGATCGCCAGGGCCAGGGCTTTTCGTACGGCGTGGTCCGCCAGGTATGACCCCCGCTGGTGCACCAACAGGGTCATCACCGATTCACTGGAATAGTGGACCAGGTCCGGTTTGTCCGCGGACGCGTCTTGTTGAATCTTCAAGACGTCGGCCGGAGTCGGGACAAACACGTCGATCGATTTGCTGGCAAAGGCGGACCGCTGGTTTGATTCCGGCACAATCCGATAGGTCAATTGGTCCACGCCGGGCCGGCCCGCGAAATATCCATCGAAACGTTTCAGCTGGATGTTTTGCCCGCGGTTCCATTGCACGAAGGAGAAGGGCCCGCTTCCAATGGGGTGGTCGCTAAAGCGCGAATCTTTGACATTCCCATTTGGAAACGCGTGTTCGGGAAGAATGCCGACGGTAAGCGCGTTGACGAACCCCGCCGAAGGATGGGGTAAACGGATCTCCAGGGTGTATTCGTCCAACTGGCGCATTTCCGGAGGTTCCCCGTCGACGAGGAACAGCGGTCGATAGGGGGATTGCACCTGAGATTGGAGAATCGCCCGGTATGTGAATAAAACGTCGGCGGCGGTGACCGGTTCGCCGTCGTGCCATGTGGCCCCGGGTCGCAAATGAATGGTGTAGGTGGTGCCATCCGGGCTCACCGTCACGCGGTCGGCCAACTCCGGCCGGGGGACGCCGTCCGGGCCTTCAGCTTCCACACTGTCGAACAACGCGTGAATCACCGCCAGAGACGAACGGTCTTCGGCGAAAATCGGGTTGAGGGTCTGAGGTTCAGACGGGATGCCGACGGTGATTTCCGTGGGTGGGGGAGGGGGAGGGGTGACCGGCTTTCCCAACATGCCGCAACCCGCGGTGAGCAAGGCGACGGCCCCCACCAAGGTCAACCGGACCCGTTTCCCGAGCGGTTTTCGCAACATCCTGCCGTGCTCCTTTCCGTACCCGAACCATACGCACCATAAAAACGGGCAAAATTCCGCAAGTCGCTCTTATGATAGCAGAAAATCGGACAGGCGTGCACCCGACCGAAAAAGCCCACGTGGTCGGTGGATGTTTCCCCCGGGCGGCGGTGAAAAAGCGAGGCTTGGAGAGATTGCCGGAACTTGGAGTGGCCGGGTATAATACAAGATGGACATCTGGGGAACGCCATTGCCAGAAAGGGGTAGCTGACATGGTACTGTCCGGGATTTTCTTTGTCATCATGGCTTTGTTTGCGCTCAAGGCCCTGATCGGGAGTATTCGCGATAAAGGTTGGGGCCGCACCACGTATTTGGGTCTTTCCTTCATCGGCCTCGCTATTGCTGCCTTTATTAATTTTTCCGCGGCGGCCGGGGCCGGTCAGTGAGGGGGCGGGGTGCAGTGACGACAGACTGCACCCCGCAAGTTGACTAACAACTGGAGCCGAAACTGTCCGGATGGCGAAACGTCAGGTCGTCCTCTTCGGCGGAGTAATCCACCACCAGTTCATCGAGAAAGGTGGCTGAAAAGGGGTCGGCGAGGATCGTCAATTCCGATGCCGTGATCTCCGTGTCCCCGGGGCGGGGATCGTCGAGGCTGAGGATGAACCTCAGTCCTCCACAACCGGGAATGACTTGCAGACGAACGCCGTGCCAGGGTCTTTCTTCAGCCCGGGCGAGGTCGAGGATGTACCGGCGTGCTTCTGGGCTTACGGTCATGGATGTCACCTCGGATTGTCCGTTGTCGAAGTTGATTCTATGATACCACGTTCCACGGATGGGCAGGATCCGCAGGATGGCCCCATCATTCCCTCTCTTACCGGCGCTGAATGGGAATAACTGGAAACTCCTCGTTGACACGGTGAAAAAGCTTCGATTATAATGATTTTAATGGACGGGTGCTTACCGGGATAGGTACGCCTTGTGCCTCTCGTGATCGTCACGGGATGTTAGGCGGAGGGAGGGAATCAGGTGTCGGAGATTCGGGTTCGGAAGAACGAGTCCCTCGATAGCGCGTTGCGCCGCTTCAAACGAGCGACGGCCAAAGATGGTATTCTGGCCGAGGTCAAGAAGCGCAAACACTACGAGAAGCCGAGCGTGGCCCGGAAGAAAAAGTCGGAGGCGGCCCGGAAGAAACGCCGCAAGTACTGAATGGCGGTAGAACGGGCATCGGCCGGCGGGGACCGGTGATGGAAAGGGGCTCTTAAGCGTTGAACGTGCAAGACCGGCTCACAGACGATATGAAACGGGCGATGAAGGAAAAGGATAAGATTCGCTTGTCTGTGATTCGCATGGTGCGTACGGCCTTGAAGAACGAGGAGATCGAACGGCAGCGCCCGTTAACTGAGGAAGAGACGATCCAAGTGTTGCAGCGCGAGCGAAAGCAGCGGCGCGAATCCCTCCAGGCCGCGCAACAGGCGGGGCGTACCGATTTAGAGGCACAGGCGCAGCGAGAGATCGCCATCCTCGAAGAGTATCTCCCCACTCCTTTGTCAGAAGAGGAACTTCGCGGACTTGTCGAGGAAACCATCGCAGAAGTTGGGGCGAAGGGGAAGGCGGATTTGGGCCGGGTGATGGCCGCACTGATGCCAAAAGTCAAGGGCCGCGCCGACGGGAAAGCGGTCAATGCTTTGGTCCAGGAATCGCTTAGATCGTGAAGGGGTCGAATGAAAAGCCCTGCACAAGCCGTGCAGGGCTTTTTTGGGGTTTTTACCCCTGCGCCCGCGGGTGCCGGGCGCAGGGGCCACGATGTGCAGGGGTGGGGGAGGCGGCGTGAAACAGGTGGAATGGGACGACACCTTGTGGAGCCGGTGGCCGACGTGGCGGCTTGTGGTGGAGGAGCAGCCGGGGACTATCGAGGAAAAAGTTGCCCGAGACCAGGCGGTGGGCCGGAAGGTCGCGGCGGGGGGGCCGCCCACTTTCCGACTCTGGGTCAACGACCCGTGCCTCGTGGTCAGCCGCCGGGATATTGTACAAGGATTGCGGCGGGGGGGTGATCCGCCCCGGGAAGTGGACGGCCTGCCGATACGGGTTCGGTCCAGCGGGGGCACGGCGGTGCCCCACGGGCCCGGCGCCCTGCAGTTTTCCCTGGTGATTCCCCGGGTGGATCGCGTGGGGATAGAGGAAGTGTATCGGGCGTTGTGCCGCCCGGTGCAGGGGGTACTAAGTCAACGGGGGTGGCGAGCCGAGTTTGGGCACGTGGCGGGTGCATTTTGCGACGGTGCCCATAATTTGGTGGTGAACGGGCGGAAAATCGCCGGGACGTCTCAAAGCTGGAAGGGTGGGTTGGCGGTTCCGGGCTCCCGCAACCGGGGGTACATCCTGGCTCACGGGACCTTGTGGGTGCGCGTGGATCCGGAGCAAGCGGCGGATTGGTTGAACGATTTTTACGAGCGGACCACCGGGGAGCGCCCGATTCGGGCCCGGTCTTCCACGTCCTTGCACCTGTTGCCAGGCGGGGAGGGCCTGGATGTCAGGCAGGTGATCGCTGAAACGGCGAATCTCTTGGAGAGTACCATGGGTCCACAGGTGAAGCTGGAGAGGGTCCGCGCTCTCACCGACGAAGAAATCTCCTGGGGGAGAGAAGGGGCTTCGGAGACCGACCCGAGACGATTGGCTTACGGGATGGATCGGCCGTAATCGGGCGGGCGCGGGGCAGGCAAACGCCTCGGCCGGGGAAGAGGCGCCTTTTCCGACGTTTTTTGGGTGAAAAAGGTGATCGTTTTTGTGAACGGATGTATGCTATACTACGAGCGCCAGGCGAGGGGGTGAGCCTATGGACTGGCAGGGATGGGTCAGTTTGATTCTACTCGGTGCCGGCATTGTACTGCTCGCCTTGGAAATGGCCATTGTCAGTTTCGGCATCCTGGGCACCCTGGGGGTGTTGGCCGTGGGGGCTTCGGTGGTCATGGCCCTGGCCGGCGCCCGCTACGGTCTCGCGTCCCTGGGAATCGGGGCGCTCTTGGCCGTTGCTGTTGTCATCGCGCTTTTACGCTATTATGGCAAACGGGGGTTGTGGAACCGGATCGTTTTGGGAGACCGTCAGGAGAGCCGGGAGGGATATGTGCCCACCCGGGATCTCAGTTATCTTCTCGGGAAAACCGGCACGGCGGTGACGCCCCTTCGACCTGCGGGAATCGCGGAATTTGGCGAGGAGCGCGTGGATGTGGTGACAGAAGGCGAGTTTATCGAGCGGGGAGAGGAAGTTCAGGTGGCAGAGGTGGAAGGGCCCAGAGTCGTGGTGAGGCGCGTCCCGGCTTTTCGAACGGGATCGTTTGTAGACCACCATTTTTAACGAAAGTGGGGATCGGCTGAATGAACGCCGCGTGGATCGGTCTCGCGCTGATCGTACTCGTCATCATCGCCTTTTTTGCAGTCCTGTTTACCTTTGTGCCGGTGATGTTGTGGATTTCCGCATGGGCCGCCGGGGTCAGGGTGGGGATCTTTACGCTGGTCGGCATGCGGTTGCGCCGGGTCATTCCTTCTCGCATCGTGAATCCCTTGATCAAGGCGACAAAGGCCGGACTGAATCTTACGACGAATCAACTCGAAAGCCATTATCTCGCCGGCGGTAACGTGGACCGGGTGGTCAACGCCCTCATTGCGGCAGAGCGGGCCAACATCGCCCTCGGGTTTGCCCGGGCGGCGGCCATCGACCTGGCTGGACGGGATGTGCTCCAGGCCGTCCAAATGAGCGTCAACCCCCGGGTGATCGAAACGCCCATCGTGTCGGCGGTGGCCAAAGACGGCATTGAACTGAAAGTAAAAGCCCGGGTGACCGTGCGGGCCAACATAGACCGGTTGGTGGGCGGCGCCGGGGAGGAGACGATTCTCGCCCGGGTGGGGGAAGGGATTGTGACGACCATCGGTTCCGCCACTTCCCATAAGGACGTGCTGGAGAATCCGGACAAGATTTCGCGCACGGTGCTGGACAAAGGATTAGATGCCGGTACGGCGTTTGAGATTCTCTCCATCGACATCGCCGATGTCGACATCGGGAAAAATGTCGGCGCCCAGCTGCAAACGGACCAGGCGGAAGCGGATAAGCAGATTGCCCAGGCCAAGGCCGAGGAGCGCCGGGCGATGGCGGTGGCCCGGGAGCAGGAGATGCGGGCGTACGTTGAGGAGATGCGGGCGAAGGTGGTGGAGGCCGAATCCGAGGTGCCCCGGGCCATGGCCGAGGCGTTGCGGGAGGGCAAGCTCGGGGTCATGGATTACATGCAGATGCAGAACATCGTGGCAGATACTCGGATGCGGGAATCCATTGCGAAATCTCCACCGCGTGATCTCCCGGGGCCCTTGTCGGGAGGGGAAACGAAGTGAACGGGGAGAAGTTGCCCGAAGACGTGTCGGCATGGGACTGGCTCTTCGGGGGCCAGGGGAAGGCAAGTTCGGATCAGGAAGGAAGCTCGGGCCAGGAAGGAAGCCTGGGGATGGAAGGAACCGAGGGGCTCCCGGGGAAGGAAGGATCCTCTGGCCAGGAGGGTTCCGGGTGGGAGGGGAAACGGAAAACACGAAGGGAGGAGGGCCCGGGGTTTTCAGACCCGTGGAAGCTTCCCGGGGGCGAACCCCAGGTGCGCAAAGACGAGGCGCGGCCTGAGCCCGATCTGCAACCCCTCCAGTGGGAATCGCCCGTGGTGGTTGTGCCTGGACCGGCACCGGCGGAAGACCCAACCGTTCCTAGGTACCAACGGGGGATATCTCCGGTTGGCGCGCCGGTGATTCGAAGGGATGATCGCGGGGAAGAACACCGGGAAAGTTGGCGCCGGGCGGTGGCGGCGGCGGTGATTCTGGGGCCGCCCAAGGCCGCCCGGGGTCGATTCCGCCCTTGGTGAACGTGTTCTTTGTCTGAGGGAGGTGCCCAGGATCCAGAAGTCGGCCAAGTTCGGGTCTAGGCGGGTCGACAAACGCATACAGGTCTACCAAAGGAGGGGTGACCTGTGGGCGCGCGGGGGCGTTTCTGGAAATCCTGGGCAACCGAAAAATTGCAGCTGCCAGAGGATGTGATTTGGGACCATCCTCGGGTGGATTGGGTCCCCGGCGGCCTGTTGCGGCTGGACAACCACGGCCGCATTGTTTCTTTCCGGGAGGACGCCCTGGTGGTGGAGTTCGGCGATGCCGAACTGCAGGTTGCCGGAGCGAATCTGGTGCTGGTTCGCCTCTCGCCGGATCACTGCGTGATTCAAGGGCACGTGACCGACCTTTCGTACCGGGCGCGAAAGGGGCGAGAGGGATGAATATACACGGGCTGTCGTGGTTTGAGTTGGAGCTTTGGGGCTTGACCGATGCCCGGGAGTTGGACCGGGCGGTCCGGGAGGGGGCGCGGCTGGAAGAGGTACACTGGGTTGACAAGGATCGCTTGCGCCTTCGCACCGATTGGCAGGGCATTCGGATTATCCGGCAGGTATACCGCGGACAGCGGGTCGGGATGCGGGTGAGCCGCTACGGAGGCTGGTTGCCGTGGCGGAGATTTGTCCGCCGGCGCCCGTTCTGGATTGCCGGATTCGGGATGTTCGTGGCCGGCCTCTACGTGCTCAGCTCGTTGATTTGGACGGTACAGGTCACGGGAACGGATCGGGTGGAACCGGAAGAGGTGTTGGCGAAAGCCCGGGAGATAGGACTCGTCCCCGGGGCGTGGAGGCCCTCCCGGATGGAAATCGACCGCTTGCAAGGCCAGTTACTCGATTTGTTACCCGATGCGGGATGGGTGGGGTTACACCTGTCCGGTACCCGGGTGACCATCGAGGTGATGGAGCGGATCAAACCGAAGAAAGACGAGGTTCAGCCCCAGGGGCCTCAAGCAGTGGTGGCGGGAAAACCCGGGGTGGTGGAGTCGGTCCTCGCCCGGCGGGGAATTTCTCTCGTGCAGCGGGGGCAGGCGGTGGCCCCGGGGACGGTGGTCATCTCCGGCCAAATGCCTGACGGAACCCTTGTGGCGGCCGAGGGCAAGGTCAATGCCCACGTTTGGTACACCTCGGACATCGTCGTCCCGCTCCAAGGCCGGCAGTTGGGCTTTACCGGGGAAAAGGTGAGGCGCACGTACATCACCCTGGGATCCTGGGCCATTCCGGTGTGGGGGGCCGCTCACATTCCTTTTGCGTCCTATGAAGAACGATCGGTGGATGAACCGCTGAAGGTGGCGGGGCGGACCTGGCCCCTGGGGCTGCGCAAGGTCGACTATCTGGAGGCCGCCGGCCACAGTTGGATGATTGCCCAGCAGGAGGCGGTACAGCGGGGGCTGGCCGCGGTGCGGGCGGACCTTTTGGCCCGGGCAAAACCGGGCGCCCGGGTGCAGGAACAAAAGATTTTGCACCAGGAGTGGAAGAATGGTAATCTATATATGACTGTTTGGACAGATGTGGTCGAAGATATCGGGGTGGCCCGGCCGATGGCCGCCCCGACGCCGGGGTCGCCGGAGCCGATTTCGCCGAATTAGGGAGTGAACGTGGCGTTTGACCAAACAAAGCGCCTTGCGGAAGATCAGCCTACAGGATAACCGTGAAGCGGCGTTATTGTTCGGAGTTCACGATGCGCATCTTCGCCGCATCGAGGAACAATTTCCGGCCAAGATCGTGGCGCGCGGCGGGGATATTGTCATCAGCGGGGACGCCCGGGATGTACAAACCTTGGAGCGCCTCTTTTCCGTTTTGTTGCAACTGGTGCGCAAAGGCCATATTCTGACCGAGCCCGACGTGGGTTACGCCATCGAGATGGCCCGGGAGGGCCGGCCGGAGTCGTTGTTGGATTTGTACGGGGAAGCGCTCGGGGTCAGCGCAAAGGGGAAGTCCATCCTGGCGAAAACATTTGGGCAGCGCGCTTATATTGAGGCGATTCGCAAGCGGGATATCGTGTTTGCCATCGGCCCGGCGGGGACGGGAAAAACGTACCTGGCCGTGGTGATGGCGGTGCAGGCGTTGCGCCGGGGGGATGTCCAGCGGATCGTGCTGACCCGGCCGGCGGTGGAGGCGGGGGAAAACCTCGGGTTTTTGCCGGGGGATCTTCAGGACAAGGTCGACCCGTATCTTCGCCCGCTTTACGATGCCCTGTACGACGTATTCGGTGCTGATCAGGTTCATAAGGCGCTGGAGCGAGGCATGATCGAGATCGCTCCCCTTGCCTATATGAGGGGCCGCACGTTGGAAGAGTCTTTCGTGATCTTGGACGAAGCGCAAAACGCCACCGGAGAGCAGATGAAGATGTTCTTAACCCGGCTGGGACTGGGGTCGAAGATGGTCATTACCGGGGATGTCACCCAGATTGATCTGCCCCGGGGCAAGCGCTCGGGGTTGAAGGAGGCGGCGGAGATTCTCAGGGGAATCGGGGAGATCGCGTTTGTGTATCTCACGGGGACAGACGTCGTCCGCCATCCCTTGGTGCAAAAGATCATTTCAGCCTATCAAGCGGCGGAGGACCGGAGGGATTCACGGAGCCCATCCGGCGAAGCTGCGCCGCTTGGGACACGGGGAGATTGATCCCTCATGCCGATGGGAAGCTTGGCGTGGCCTCCGGCGGCGTTGCCGGGGACCTGGAAGAGCAGCCGCGGGGTACGGGTGTTAATCTATGTCGTGCTGGGGTTTATTTTGTATGGTCTTTTTGTCGGAAACACCCTGCCGCAAAAATACAGTTTTCAGGTGGGGTCGATCAGTGATGTCGACATCAAGGCGCCCACCGACGCCGTGGACACGCTGGCGACCCAGCAACGGAAAGATGACGCAGCGGCGAAAGTGCCCAAACAATATACGGTGGACCCATCGGTGGAGGATTCGGCTCTTCAGGACTTGAGCCACCTGTTTTCCAGTGTGCAGGAGCTTGCGGGGCAGACGTCTTTGTCGCCGGCCCAGCGCTTCCAGCAGCTCAAAGCCGCCGTGCCCCCCGGGCTACAGGTCAGCGATGACGTGCTGAACAGCCTCTTGTCCCTGTCCCCCCAAGAACTGAACACGGTCCGGAACGAGACGAACCGCATGGTGGAACAGTTTTTGGGCCGGGAGTTTGGCCCGGAAGATTTGGCCAGTGCGCCCTCTGAAGTGGATCGACAACTGGTGGGGTTGGACTTGTCCAGGAATGCTCGGCTGGTGATCCACAATTTAACCCTGGCCAGTTTGCGCCCCAACAAGTTGTACGATGTGAAGCGGACGGAGGAATTGCGCCAACAGGCCCGGGACAGTGTGCCCGATGTTTGGATCCAAAAGGGCGAGATTGTGGTGCGGGCCGGAGAGCGGATCACTCCGGAGATTTTGTCGCGCCTTCGAGATCTGAACCTGCTCGCCGAGCAGCCGAATTATCGCCTTTTTCTCGGTTTTGCTGTGGTGATCGCGGGGCTGGTCAGCGCTCTGGCGCTGTACATTGAGCGGATCCAAAAAAAGATTGTTGAGAGCAATCGATTGCTTGTGGTGCTGGGGCTAATTGTGGTGATCGTGGCTTTGGAGGTCAAAGGGGTCAGTATGATATCCCGGCAATTTGACCTTACCAGCTTGGGGTATTTTGTGCCTGTGGCCGTGGGCTCGATGTTGGTGACGATGTTGTTCGACCTCTCTCTGGCGGTGTTTGTTTCGTTTTTGTTTTCCTTTTTCGCCGCTTTTGGGTTTGACGACTCCTTTGCGGTCCAGTTTGTGAGCTTGGTCGGGGCCTTGGCCGGGGCTTTTGCCGTGGCCCGGGTGAAACAGCGTTTTGTCATTGTGCGGGCGGGGTTTGTGGTGGCGATTGTGGATATGATCGCCATTGCGGCGATGCGGGCGCTGTTTACCGGTACGGAGCCAGGTATTTACAATTTTTTACGGACCTTGCTTTTAGGTCTGGCCAATGGCATGTTTTCGGCGATCTTGACCACGGGGTTGCTGCCCTTTTTCGAGTCGGCCTTTGGCCTTCTCACCCCCATGCGCCTGCTTGAGCTATCCAACCCCAACCATCCGCTTTTGCGTAAACTGTTGCTTGAGGCGCCGGGAACGTACCATCATAGCCTCATCGTCGGCAATCTCGCTGAAGCCGCGGCGGAGGTGGTGGGGGCGGATCCCCTGTTGTGCCGGGTGGGGGCCTATTACCACGATGTGGGAAAAGCGAAGCGGCCGGCTTTTTTCGTGGAGAACCAGATGACCCGGGAGAACCCCCACGACAAAATCGCCCCCAGTCTGAGTCATCTGATTATCACGAGCCACGTCCGGGATGGCTTGGAACTTCAGGAGCAACACCGCTTGCCGGAGTCGATACGGGATATCTGCGCCCAGCACCACGGGACCACCGTCCTGTGGTATTTTTACAACAAGGCCCTGGAGCAAGATAAAAGCGGCACTGTGAGCGTGGACAGTTATCGCTATCCCGGGCCCAAACCCCGGTCGAAGGAGGCGGCGGTGGTCATGCTTTGTGACGCTGTGGAGGCGGCGGTGCGGGCCATGGCCCGGCCAACCCCCCAACGCATCGAGGCGGTGATTCGCAAGATCATCCGGGACCGTCTTCAGGACGGACAGTTGGATGAGTCGCAGTTGACCTTGCGGGATCTGGATCAAGTGGCGGAGGCCTTTATGCGAACGCTGAACGGGATTTATCATCCGCGGATTGAATATCCCGAGCCGCCCAAGGCTTCGACCAAGGCCGAATCAAAAGGGGGAGCTCAGGGGTGAACCGAGTTGCGGTGTGGGTGGAACAGGAAAGGGACGCGCAAGGTGTACCCGATGTGGAACGGTTGATCGCTGCCGTGTTGGAGGAAGCCGCGTCCCGCGAGGGGGTGGAAGCGGCGGAAGTCTCGGTGGTACTGGTGGACGACGAGCGCATTCACGAGCTGAACCGCGACTACCGCGGGGTGGATCGACCGACGGATGTCCTGTCCTTTGCGATGCGGGAAGGCGAGGGGGAGCCGGTACAAACCGAAGAGGGCCGGGAGCTTCTCGGGGATATTGTGATCAGTGTGGAGACGGCCGAGCGCCAGGCGAATCAATACGGGCACAGCCTCCGACGGGAATTGGCGTTTCTAGCGGTTCATGGATTTTTGCACCTGCTCGGGTATGATCACCAGTCCCCGGAACAGGAACGGGTGATGTTTGGCAAGCAAGAAGAGGTGTTGAGTGCCCTCGGTATCATGAGGGGGAACCCCGGTGGGCAGCCGTAGGCGCTTGGCGGACAGTTTTCGCTGTGCTGCCGACGGGGTGGTTCATGCCCTGCGAACCCAGAGGAATATGCGGGTTCATTTCGCCCTGGCGGTCGCCGCCCTGGTGGCGGCTCTTTTGTTTCAGCTGTCAACGGTGGAGTTGGCTCTGGTCTTTGTTTCGATTTCCTTTGTGATCGCGGCCGAGTTGTTTAATACAGCTGTCGAAGCGGTGGTCGATTTGGTATCCCCCCAGTATCACCCCCTGGCGCGCATCGCCAAGGACACGGCGGCGGCGGCCGTGCTCCTGGCGGCCATCAATGCGCTGGTGGTGGGGTACTTTGTGTTCCTCGGGAAGATCGACCCGTGGATGCTGCGGGGACTTCAGGAGTTGCGCCGGGATCCTGTGTACGTGACCTTCATTGCCCTGGGCTTGACGATGGCCGTGGGATTCATAGGAAAATCCCGGCACAGGGTGTACAACTATTTTCAGGGGGGCATGCCCAGTATCCACGCGGCGGTGGCCTTTTGCCTGGCGACGGCAATCGGCTATATCACCTGGAATGGGATGGCAACATTGTTGGCTTTCGTTCTGGCAGGGTTGGTGGCCCAAAGTCGGGTGGAAGGCGGGATCCACACTCTGGGGGAAGTGGTGGCCGGGGCGGTGCTGGGGGTGGCGGTGGCGGCCGTCCTGTTTTCTCTTATCCAAGGGTGAGCCTGTGCCCATCCCTTTCGTGAGGCACCGGGGCACCCGGGAATACTGAATAAGGGGGTGAAAGCCCAGTGGTGGACAGCTCAGGATTTCGCTCAGGGTTTGCAGCTTTAGTCGGTCGTCCCAACGTGGGCAAGTCTACGCTGCTCAATCGGCTTATCGGCACGAAGATTGCGATCATGTCGGATAAGCCGCAAACCACCCGGAACCGCATTCGCGGGGTCTTGACCCGGGAGAACGGCCAAGTGATTTTTTTGGACACGCCGGGGGTGCATCGGCCCAAACACCGTCTGGGGGATTATATGACCCGCCTGGCGTTGGCGACGCTCCAGGAGGTGGATCTCGTCCTCTTTGTCATTGACGTGACGTCGAAGTTCGGCCCAGGGGAGCAGGTGATTCTGGATCATTTGCAAGGGGTGGAAACGCCTGTATTCCTGGTGATCAACAAGATCGACCTGGTTTCGCCGAGAGAGTTGCTGCCGATGATCGACGAGCATCGAAAACGGTACCCGTTCCGGGAAGTTGTCCCGGTTTCCGCGGTGAAGGGGACGAACCTCGACCGCCTGGAGGAGCGGATTTATGCCACTTTGCCCGAAGGCCCGCCGTATTATCCGGCAGATCAGGTCACGGATCATCCCGAGTCCTTCATTGTCGCCGAGTTGGTGCGGGAGCAAGTCCTGAATCTCACCCGGGAAGAGGTCCCCCATTCTGTGGCGGTGACGGTGGAAGAAATGACCCCCCGGGAGAATGGCCTGCTTTACATTCGGGCGGTGGTGGTGACGGAGAAGGAGAGTCAAAAGGCGATCCTTATCGGCCGGGAGGGCGGGATGTTGAAGCGGGTGGGCCAGAGGGCCCGAAGAGAAATCGAGGCGCTGCTCGGCTCGCGTATCTATCTGGACCTCTGGGTGAAGGTGAAGAAAGACTGGCGAAATCGCGAGCCGATCCTGCGCAATTTTGGGTACGTAGAGGATTAAGCGATGCAATGATTCCCTTGCATAGGGCCCCCCGGTTGGGATACGCTAACGGTACTCCGAATCCCAAAGTGAGAGTGATGGGTTGTGCGGGAATTGTCCTGGCGGTGGTTCACCCAGACGGGATCGATCGACGCCTATCTCCTCTATTCACAGTACCAGAGTTCGGAGAACGCGCCGGGGGAGGAGGGAAAAGATCCACCGGCTTCGGGAAGCGAGGAAGCGGAGGCCAAAGTATGAACGTCCAGGTGGAAGGCATTGTGTTGCGGGGAGTGGACTATGGGGAAACCCATCGGATCGTGACATTGCTGACGCCGGAGATCGGGAAGGTCGGGGCCATGGCCCGGGGAGCCAAACGGCCCCAGAGCCGCCTGCGCGCCTTGGTGCAGCCCTTGGTGCGAGGGACATTCTCCCTGGCCTATCGGGGGCAGGGCATGGCGATCATTCGCCAGGGCCAGTGGTTGGAAGGATACCGGGCGATCCAGGAGGATCTCTGGAAGCACGCCTACGCCGGGTATGCGGCGGAGCTGGTCGATCGGTTTGTGGAGGAGGCGACCCCCAACCCCGGAGTTTATGAGTTTTTCCGCCAGTGGCTGGAAGCGCTGGCCGCGGGGAAAGATGCGGAAATTCTCACTCGCTTGTTTGAGCTGCACGTATGCGAGTGGGCGGGGGTGCGGCCGCTGCTCGATCGTTGCGCCGGATGCGGCGCGGCGGTGGGATACGCCAGGATGTTTGATTTGTCCGGTGGCGGGCCTCTTTGCGACCGGTGCCTCGACCTGCGCCGCGGCATTCCCATTCGCCCCCAGACTTGCGCAGTGATGCGCGCCTTGCAGTCGGTGCCCGTAAACCGCCTGGGGGATATACGGGTGGGCCCGGATACCCGCCGGGAGTTGGCCGACCTGCTCGGGGCGTATTTGGAACATCACACCGGGGCCCGCCTGCGGGGCCGGGAGTATATTCGCAGGCTGCGGGAATACGCCTGGCCGGGGCCGCTTGACGGGGCCGGAGGGGATTTGGTATGATTCGATCCGACAAGGACCAAGAACGGGCGAGGAAGGGTCTATAGTACCCGGGGGCACTGACCCCAAGCGAGCCGGGATGGGTGGGAGCCCGGCGGCAGTCCCGGGGAAACGGCAGCCTGGAGCCTGGGTGGAAAAGAGGGTTCGCACCGGAGGTGCGGATCAAGTAGGGTGGAACCGCGGGAGAACCATCTCTCGTCCCTATGGGGCGGGGGATGGTTTTATTTGTTTCCAGAGGTTTAGGCAGGATGTTTTAAAGGAGGCATAACGCGGAGGATGGCCATGACCTTTCAAGAGATGATTCTGCGGCTGCAAGAGTTTTGGGCGGGCCGGGGCTGCGTGCTGGCCCAGCCCTACGATGTGGAAAAGGGTGCCGGGACGATGAACCCCATGACCTTTCTGCGGGTGCTCGGCCCTGACCCGTGGCGGGTGGCCTACGTGGAGCCTTCCCGTCGCCCGGCGGACGGGCGGTACGGCGAGAATCCAAACCGGTTGTACCAGCACCATCAGTATCAGGTGATTCTCAAACCCTCTCCCGAGGACGTCCTCGAACTGTATTTAGAAAGCTTGCGCAGGTTGGACATCGACCCGGAGGAACATGATATCCGGTTTGTGGAGGACAACTGGGAATCGCCGACTCTGGGGGCCTGGGGGTTGGGTTGGGAGGTGTGGCTGGACGGCATGGAGATCACCCAGTTTACGTATTTTCAGCAGGTGGGGGGGTTGGACGTCCGACCCGTGGCGGCGGAGATCACCTACGGGCTGGAGAGGCTCGCCTCGTATATCCAGCAGTGTGACAACGTGTTCGACCTGGTCTGGGTGGAGGGCGTGACTTACCGGGACGTGTTTTTGCGGGGGGAGTACGAGCACTCGAAATACAGCTTCGAGGTTTCAGACGCCGAGCAACTCTTTGAATGGTTTTCCTCCTATGAGCGGGAAGCCCGCCGTGCCCTGGAGGCGGGGTTGGCCCTTCCAGCTTATGATTATGTGTTGAAGTGTTCCCATACGTTCAATCTTCTCGAGGCCCGGGGAGCCATCAGCGTATCCGAGCGGACAGCCTTTATCGGCCGGGTGCGCCAGTTGGCTCGCCTGTGCGCGGAAGCCTATGTCGGGGAAGGGGGGCGGGAGTGATGGCGGCACCGTTTTTGTTGGAAATCGGCGTGGAAGAGTTGCCGGCTCGGTTTGTTCCTGAAGCCCTGGAACAGCTTCGGGTGAGAATGTCCGAATGGTTGGAGGCTCAGCGCCTCGCCCACGGTGCCGTGCAGGTCTATGGCACCCCCCGCCGCCTGACGCTGTACGCGGCGGATCTGGCCGAAAGACAGGAAGATCGGGAATTCCAGGTTCGGGGGCCGTCCCTGAAGGCGGCGAAAGGACCAGATGGCCGCTGGACCAAGGCGGCGGAAGGGTTTGCCCGAAGTCAGGGAGTGGCTGTGGACGATCTGGTGGAGCGGGGGACGCCCCAGGGCGTGTACGTTTACGCGCTGAAGCGAGAAGCCGGCCTTCGGACTCCGGAGCTTCTTGCCGGCTATATCCCGGAGCTCGTCCTCGGCCTCTCCTTTCCGAAGACGATGCGTTGGGGGACGAGGGACGTCCGGTTTGCCCGGCCCATTCGCTGGTTGGTCGCCCTATACGGGGAGGAGGTCGTGCCGGCGGAGGTGGCCGGCGTGAAAACCGGCCGCATCAGCCGAGGGCACCGCACCCTTCATCCCGGGCCGGTGGAGATCCCCGGGGCGGAGGCGTACGTCGATATGCTGGACGCGGCCTTTGTGATGGTGGATGTGGCGCGGAGAAAAGAGGTGATCGTCGATCAGGTTCGCCGGGCGGCGGAAGAGATCGGGGGCCAGGCGGTGATCGACGAGGAGCTGCTGGAGGAAGTGGTGCATTTGGTGGAATGGCCGACTGCTTTCGCCGGGGCCTTTGACCGGGACTTTCTCCAAGTGCCGCCGGAAGTGATCATGCTGACGATGAAAGAAAACCAGCGGTATTTTCCCGTGGTGGACGGGGACGGCGGTCTCATCCCCGGATTCGTGGGGGTGCGAAACGGTGGAGACCACCGGCTGGACGTGGTCAGGGCGGGGAACGAAAAGGTCCTCCGGGCGCGATTGGCGGACGCAAAGTTTTTTTACGACGAAGACCGGAAAATCGCCCCGATTCGCGCGATGGAGCGGTTGCGGAACGTCGTTTTCCAAGAGGGCGCAGGCACAATGTACGACAAGGTGGAACGGGTGCGCCGGGTGGCCCTGGCGTTGGCGGACCGGCTCGGTTTGGGACCCCGGGAAGTGGAGACGGTGGAGGCGGCGGGCAGGATCCTGAAATTCGACCTGGCCACGCACATGGTGTATGAGTTCCCGGAGCTAGAAGGGGTCATGGGGCGTTATTATGCCTTGGAAGCCGGGGAGGGATCGGAGGTGGCCGAGGCGATCCTGGAGCATCACCGGCCGCGGTTCCCGGGGGACGACTTGCCCGGGAGTCCGGCGGGCACGGTGTTGGCTGTGGCAGACAAAGCGGATACCCTGTGCGCCTCCTTCTATGCCGGCATTCGGCCCACGGGGTCCGAGGATCCCTACGGGCTGCGGAGGAACGCCCTGGGGCTGCTCCAGATTTTGCGTTATCTGGAGATCCCCATCGCCTTGGGCGAAATCCTCGATCTCGCCGAGGATGCTTTGCGCGCCAGCGGGTTTCAGGACGGCGGGACTTGGCGGGCGGATTTGGACAGTTTTGTCACGACCCGGCTCCGCACTTGGCTGTTGGAGGAAGGTCGGCGCCACGACTTGGTGGATGCGATTCTCGGCCGAGCCGATGAACCCCTTGCTGTCCTGATCGGGCGGGTGCGGTTTTACGAAAGTCTGGCTGACGAAGGCCACTCCGGACTCTACGAGACCGCCGGAGCTGCCAAGCGGGTGCACAATCTCGCGAAAAAGGGTGAAGGCCTCGCCGGGGAGCCGGATCCGGGGCGATTTCAGGACGATGCGGAACGGGCCCTCCACGAAGCCTCCCGGCTGGCGCGCCAGGAGTTGGAAGCGGCCCGGGCTGCGGGGGACGAAAAGAGGGCTCTTGACGCCATGGGCCATCTGAATCGGGCCGTTCACCCGTTCTTTGACCGGGTGATGGTGCTGGTGGAGGACGAGGAGATTCGGGAGAATCGATTGCGCCTCCTGCGGGATGTGGCGGACGTTTACAATCTGTTGCTCGACTGGAGGCAAGTGGTACTGTCTTAAAATCAGTGTGCCATCATGGACCACCCTCTCTTGCGGAAAGGAGGGTGGTCAATTAGTATATACGATATACGGGATAACAGCCAAAAGTATAACACATTGACCGACACCCCTTTCCACATTCAGCGTGATCATTCGGGCCGGGGGTGGTGAGGAACCATCGAATTGACCAAGCGGCAAGAGCAGATTCTTGAAATCGTACGCCGAGAGGGACCGATTACCGGGGAACGAATCGCCGAAAGGTTGCATCTGACCCGGGCGACCCTTCGACCGGACTTGACCGTGCTAACCATGGCCGGGTTTCTGGATGCCCGCCCCCGGGTGGGGTATTTTTACGTCGGCAAGCCCATGGGGGAAGTGATTGCCGACCAGCTTCGCAACATGAAAGTCAAGGACTACAAATCGGTCCCGGTGGTGGTGAGCGAGGCGACCTCGGTGTACGACGCCATTGTGACGATGTTTTTGGAGGACGTGGGGACGCTTTTTGTGGTTCGGGATCAGGCGGTTCTGGCAGGTGTGGTGTCCCGGAAGGACTTGCTGAAAGTGGCGATTGGCGCCCAGGATGTTCGGGAAGTGCCGGTGGGCTTGGCGATGACCCGGATGCCCAATATCATCGTGGTGACGCCGGAGGAGAACGTTTACGAGGCCGCGAGGAAGCTGATCGATTATCAGATCGACGCATTGCCGGTCGTCCGGGTCATGGATGCCCACAGCAAACAACTTGAAGTGGTCGGCCGCTTTACCAAGACGACGATCGCGCGAATCTTCGTCGAGTTGGGATCGGGCCGGGACATCTGAGGAGGGGATCCGGAGCTTTATGCGGCGCATTGTCTACGTGGTTTCCGATTCGGTCGGCGAGACGGCGGAATTCGTCGTTCGGGCGGCCGCCAGTCAGTTCGACGGCGGGAGGGTGGACGTACACCGAATTTCCTTTGTCGACGATGTATCCACGCTCCGGGAGGTCGTGGAGTCCGCCCGGGAGGACGGGGCGCTGATCGCCTTTACACTGATTCTTCCGGAGTTGCGCCGGGAGATCGCTCGGCTGGCGGAGGAGGGCGGGGTGATCGCTGTCGACATCATGGGGCCGATGATGGACGCTTTCGGGAAGGCCTTTGGCACGCCCCCGAAGCTTCGCCCGGGCTTGGTTCATCAGCTGGACGAGGAATACTTTCGCCGGGTGGAGGCGGTGGAGTTCGCCGTCAAATACGATGATGGTCGGGATCCCCGGGGGCTGGTGCGGGCCGATGTGATCTTAATCGGCGTGTCCAGAACGTCGAAGACGCCCCTGAGCATGTATTTGGCGCACCGGCGGTTAAAGGTGGCCAATGTTCCCCTGGTCCCTGAGGTGGATCCGCCTGAGGAGCTGTTTACCCTCCCGGCCAAAAAGATCATCGGTTTGACGATCAACCCTGAGGAACTCAACAAGATCCGGACTGAACGCCTGCGGTCCCTGGGATTGACGGCCCAGGCCAATTACGCGACTCTGGAGCGAATTCTGGTTGAACTGGATTATGCCGAAGGGATCATGAAAAAAATCGGCTGTCCCATTATCGATGTCAGTAGCAAAGCGGTAGAGGAGACGGCGAGTATCGTGCTCGACATTTTGAAGCGGGGGGGAACCCGGGCATGACACAGGTGAAGCAGATTTACGCCTTTGATGAGGGCAACGCCGGAATGCGGGATTTGTTAGGGGGAAAAGGTGCAGGACTGGCGGAGATGACCCGGGCCGGGCTGCCGGTGCCCGAGGGTTTCACCATTACCACAGCGGCGTGCCGGGCGTATTTTACCGCCGGGGGCCAGTGGCCCGAGGGGCTGCTCGACGCCCTGGATGAGGCTGTGTCGCAATTGGAGGAGCGCACGGGGCTGAAGCTGGGGGATCCCGATCGGCCGCTGCTCGTGTCTGTCCGCTCGGGGGCCGTGTTCTCCATGCCCGGGATGATGGATACGATTCTGAATCTGGGACTCAATGATGATACCGTGTTGGGGTTGGCCCGGCGGACGGGGCAGGACCGGTTTGCCTGGGATTGTTATCGCCGTTTTATCCAAATGTACGGGGACGTGGTGCTCGGGGTGGACCACTACGCTTTCGAACAGATCATCGACGAGCAGAAGGCCGCCCGGGGAGTGCGATTGGACACCGAACTTTCGGCCGAGGATTGGAAGGCAGTGGTTGAGAAGTATAAGCAGTTGGTGGAAAAGGAGACCAAACGCCCCTTTCCCCAGAATCCGAGAGAGCAGTTGCTGGGGGCGGTGCGGGCGGTATTTTCGTCCTGGAACAATCAGCGGGCGGTGGTGTACCGCAAAATCCACGGGATTCCGGAAGATCTCGGCACGGCGGTGAATATCCAGCGGATGGTGTTCGGCAATCTCGGGGACGATTCGGGCACCGGGGTGGTGTTCACCCGGAATCCCGCCACCGGGGAGGCGAAGCTGTACGGGGAGTTTCTGTTAAATGCCCAAGGAGAAGACGTGGTGGCCGGGATTCGCACCCCTTCGCCCATTGCCCAGCTAGAAGAAACAATGCCCGAAGTTTACCGCCAGCTCCTGGATGTTGCCCGGAAACTGGAGCGCCACTATCGGGACGTCCAGGACATCGAGTTCACCGTCGAGCGGGGGCGGCTGTTTTTGCTCCAGACCCGGGCGGCAAAACGCACCGCCCAGGCCGCGGTGAAGGCGGCGGTGGATCTCGCCAAAGAGGGAATTATCGACCGCATGGAAGCGATCCGCCGGGTGGATCCAGACAGTTTGACCCAGCTGCTACACCGGCGGATTGACGAGGCGGCCGATCTGGATCGGCTGGCGAAAGGGTTGCCCGCTTCCCCGGGGGCGGCCAGTGGTCGGGTGGTGTTCGACGCCGATGAGGCGGTCCGGAGGGCCAACGAGGGAGAAGCGGTGATTCTCGTCCGGTCGGAGACCACGCCGGAAGACATCCATGGCATCGTGGCCAGTCAAGGAGTCTTGACGTCCCGGGGCGGGATGACCAGCCACGCCGCCGTGGTGGCCCGGGGTATGGGCAAAGCTTGCGTGTGTGGATGCGAATCGGTGCGGATCGATTTTCGCAAGCGGGAATTCATCGTGGAGGACGGGCGGACCATCCGAGAAGGGGACGTCATTACCATCGATGGCGGAACGGGACAGGTGTACCTCGGGGCGGCTCCCTTGGTGGACCCGGCGTTGTCGCCGGAGTTTCAGGAGTTGTTGGCCTGGGGGGATGAGGTGCGGAAACTGTCGGTCCTGGCCAACGCGGACAATCCGGAAGATGCGGCCAAAGCCCGGGAGTTTGGCGCCCAGGGTATCGGCTTGTGCCGAACGGAGCACATGTTTTTGGGGCCTGATCGGGTTTCGATCGTTCAGCGGATGATTCTGGCGGAAGACGAGGAGGAGCGGGGGAGGGCTCTCGGGGAATTGCTCCCTTTGCAACGGCAGGATTTTGTCGGGATTCTCCGGGCCATGGCCGGCCTGCCGGTGACGGTGCGCCTGCTCGATCCGCCCCTTCACGAGTTTCTCCCCAACCTCGAAGAGCTGATGGTGGAGGTCACGCAACTGAGGGAGCGGGGCGACGACCCGGCCCGCCTGCGGGAGCGGGAACGTTTGTTGCGCAAAGTCCGGGTGTTGCACGAAGCGAATCCGATGCTGGGTCATCGGGGCTGCCGGCTCGGCATCACCTTCCCGGAAGTGTATCGGGTGCAGGTTCGGGCGCTCTATGAGGCGGCGGCGGAGCTGGCGGCCGAGGGTGTGTCCGTGAAGCCGGAAGTCATGATCCCCCTCGTCGGGCACCACCGGGAGCTGGAGATCCTTCGGGCCCAGGTGATTGAGGAAGCGGAGCGGGTTCTTCAGGAGAAGGGTGTGGAGTTGCCCATTAAAGTCGGCACCATGATCGAGGTGCCCCGGGCCGCCCTGACCGCCGGGGAGATCGCCGCCCAGGCCGACTTTTTCTCCTTTGGCACCAACGATTTGACCCAGATGACCTTCGGGTTCAGCCGCGACGACGCGGAGGGGAAGTTTCTCCACGCCTATGTTCAAGGGGGAATTCTCGACGCGGACCCCTTTGTGGTGCTGGATGAGCCGGGTGTGGGCCGGTTGATTCGCTGGGCCGTGCAGGAGGGGCGCATGGCGAATTCAGAACTCAAGGTGGGAATCTGCGGCGAACACGGCGGGGATCCCCGTTCGATCACTTTTTGCCACAAAGTGGGCTTGGATTATGTCAGTTGTTCCCCCTATCGGGTGCCCGTCGCGCGATTGGCCGCCGCCCGGGCCGCCCTGGAATAGTGCTGTGGGGCGAATGATCTTTCGACACAGGAGCCGGTGGACTCGGGTGATGTCGATGTACTTGTCTACGTGTGTCGAAAGTGAATTTTTTGTGGCTGCCTCCCGCCGATCGATCCGGCGGGAGGATTTTTCGAGGAAAAGACGTAAATATGTAGAGCGGGCCTTTACAGCCTTCAGGGGTTTTTGACGGTTTCGCAGGAAATTCGTCGAATCTGCTGTCGGACTGTCGCCGGGGCAGGAATTTGGAGTGGATTGTAGAATACTTTATCTACGTTGGAATTTTAAACGGTGGTGATGAGCTGCAGGAATTTGTCGAGTAGTGTCGAATTGACGTGTTGTTCCTGTCTCTCGGGCGAGGAGGGACATCGTGGCCAGGCGGATTCCGGAAGATCTCATTGATCGTGTGCGGCAAAGTGTGGACATTATCGACGTCATCGGTGAATATGTACACCTCAGGAGGGTTGGGCGCTCATACGTGGGCCTGTGCCCGTTTCATTCCGAACGGACGCCGTCCTTCACCGTCTCGCGGGAGAAGCAAGTGTATCACTGTTTTGGCTGTCAAGCAGGCGGCACTGTTATTCATTTTCTCATGGCGATCGACGGCATTACGTTCCAGGAGGCCGTCCGGAAGCTTGCAGCCCGGTCGGGGATCCCGGTCCCGGATGTCCAGGAGGACGAAGAAGAATCGGGGTACTCCGAGAAACGGCGGGATGCACTCAGGGCCTACGAGCTCGCCGCCAAGTGGTATCAACACTTGCTGTTGAATACGGTCTACGGGAGGCCGGGTCGAACATATCTTGAAAAACGACGCATCTCCACTACCACCGCCCACGATTTTCAGCTGGGGCTCGCACCTGCGTCCCGGGATTCGCTGATGGCGTTTCTCGAGAGAAGGGGGCTCGACCCGGTCTTTCTGATGGAGATCGGGTTGGGGGCGACAGGGGAACACGGCAGATACGACCGGTTCCGGAACCGTTTGATGTTTCCCATCTGGGACGGACAAGGCCGCGTCGTGGCGTTCGGCGGCCGGGTTCTCGGCCGAGGGGAGCCGAAGTACCTGAACTCTCCTGAAACGCCGCTTTTTCACAAGGGTCGCCATCTCTATCCGTGGCACAAGGCGCGATCGGCCCTCCGGAAGACTCGCCGAGCGTTTCTCCTGGAAGGCTATATGGATGTGGTGGCCATGCACCAGGCCGGCTTCACGGCGGCGGTGGCCTCCCTCGGGACGGCACTGACCGAAGAACAGGCCAGGATGTTGAAGCACAACGTCGATGAAGTCATTGTGGTCTACGACGGCGATGACGCCGGTCGGCGCGCAGCGGTACGGGCGGGACTCCTTTTGCAAGGAGTGGGGGTGACAGCCAAAGCCGTTCGCCTTCCCCCAGGGATGGACCCCGACGACCTTCTCAGGGAGAAGGGACCGGAGGCCATGAAGCGGGTGCTGGAACAAGAGACCATGAGTTTGACGGCATTTCGATTGGCGGACCTTAGGGACCGGCGGTCGCTTGCAAACGCCGAAGATCGGGTATCCTTCTTGCAAGAAGCCCTGAATGTCCTGGCGGACGAAGAATCGGCTGTGGAAGCGGAAACCCATCTGCAGAGTCTGTCAAGTGAGTTTCATATATCCCTCGAAGCGTTGAGGCACGATCTAGACGAAACGAGACAAAGACAGACCTTGACGAGGGATAAGCATGGAAACAAGTGGAATACTAATATAGATCCCGCCACAGGACCGCAGGTGAACCATTATCCGCCTCACGTTGCGGCGGAGCGCCAGATGCTCACCTCTATGTTACTCGATCCGGGGGCTGCCAGACAAGTTGAAGAGGTGGTGGCTGACGAATTTTGTGTTGAAAGCCACGCCGTACTGGCCGCCCATCTGTACCGGTATTACGGAGACGGAGGGACAGCGGATCCCACCGCTTTTTTGGAAACGGTGGACGATCCCGCCGTGCGCTCGGTGGTGACTTCTCTGATTATGGAACATGAACGCCGCCGAGATCAAGGCCGGGCGGGGTGGAGTTTAGAGGATTGCTTCGCGACGTGGCGGCTGGCCCGATATGAAGATGCGTTGCGGCAGGTCCGGGAATCTTTCGATGAGGCCGCCCGGGCCGGCCGGTTTGAAGAGATGTATCGACTTCAAGAACAGATGAAAAGCCTCCGGGAGGAGATCGACGCGTTGAAGAACCACCAGGGCGTTTTTTCGCAGTCCCGTACGGAAGGAGGGATTCGATGATGACGGAGCCGGGCGATGACAACAAGGAGCGGCAGCCCGAGGAATCCCTTGATCAGGTCAAACAACAACTCGTGGCGACGGGTCGCAAACGCGGGGCTCTGACGTACCACGAGATTATGGATAGATTGGCGCCTTTTGAGCAAGATCCAGATCAGATCGACGAGTTTTTCGATTATCTGTCGGAACAGGGGATCGAGGTCCTCAATGAGAACGAAGAAGATCTCGTTCTGGAAGAGGACAACGAGCATCCGGCAGAAGAAGAGGATCACGAGGAATACGACCTGGAAGATCTCAGCGTTCCCCCCGGCGTCAAGATCAACGACCCCGTCCGGATGTATTTGAAAGAGATCGGCCGGGTTCCCCTCCTTTCGGCGGAAGAGGAGATCGAGCTGGCCAAGAGAATCGAGCAGGGGGACGAAGAGGCAAAGGCCGGGCTTATCAAAGCCAATTTGCGCCTGGTGGTCAGTATCGCCAAACGGTATGTCGGACGCGGGATGTTGTTTCTGGATCTCATCCAGGAAGGCAACCTCGGACTGATCAAAGCCGTGGAGAAGTTCGATTATCGCAAGGGATATAAATTCAGCACCTATGCGACGTGGTGGATCCGCCAAGCGATTACCCGGGCCATCGCCGATCAAGCGCGGACCATCCGGATTCCGGTTCACATGGTGGAGACGATTAACAAACTGATCCGGGTATCGCGGCAACTGCTTCAAGAGTTGGGGCGGGATCCCACTCCTGAAGAGATCGCCGAGGAGATGGATATGAGCCCGGATAAAGTGCGGGAGATTATGAAGATCGCCCAAGAGCCGGTTTCACTGGAAACGCCCATCGGCGAGGAGGACGACTCCCATTTGGGGGATTTTATCCCGGACGACGACGCGTTGGCGCCGGCCGACGCCGCGGCCTACGAGTTGCTCAAAGAGCAACTGGAGGACGTGTTGGATACCCTGACGGAGCGGGAAGAGAATGTGTTGCGTTTGCGCTTCGGGTTGGACGACGGCCGCACCCGAACCCTGGAAGAGGTCGGGAAGGTGTTCGGCGTCACCCGGGAGAGGATTCGCCAGATCGAGGCCAAGGCCCTGCGCAAACTGCGCCATCCCAGCCGGAGCAAGCGGCTGAAAGATTTTCTGGAGTAAAAAGGAAGATCCTGATGCAAGACATCCGCGAGCGGGCGGGTGTCGTTTTTTTTGCCGGTGGACCGAGAACTCTGGATTGCGGAAATTCCCCCGCCGATCGTATAATAAAATTGAACGAACGCTCAGTCGGATGGGGAGGGGATAGCGGGTGGATTTTGACCTGACGACGGAACAACGGATGATTCGCGACGCAGTACGGGATTTTGCAGAAGGGGAAGTGGCGCCGAAGGCGGCAGAGGTGGACCGAACCGGGCGTTTCCCTATTGAAACGTTCAAAAAGATGGGCGAACTTGGCTTTCTCGGCATTCCGTTCCCCGAGGAATACGGCGGAGCGGGAGGTGACACGGTGAGTTATGCCCTGGCCGTCGAGGAGATTGGCCGGGCCTGTGCGAGTACGGGCCTCAGTTACGCCGCCCATATCTCGCTTGGGTCGTATCCGATTTACGCCTTTGGTACCGAGGCCCAGAAAAGGGAGTACCTCGTTCCTCTTGCTCGAGGAGAAGGCCTGGGGGCCTTTGGCTTGACGGAACCGGGGGCAGGTTCGGACGCTTCGGGAACCCGGACGACGGCGGTTCTTGAGGACGGATTTTGGCGGTTGAATGGGTCGAAGAATTTTATCACCAATGCGGGGTACGCCCGGAGTGTGGTGGTGACGGCGGTCACGGATCGGGAGAAGGGCGCCAAGGGAATCAGCGCTTTTATCGTGCCCACGGATAACCCCGGGTTTCGAGTGACCACCACCTACGAGAAACTGGGGCTTCGGGGTTCCAATACCGTCGAATTCGTTCTCGACGAGACCAGGATTCCCGAAGATCATCTTCTCGGGGCCGTGGGTGAAGGGTATAAGCAGTTTTTGATCACTCTGGACGGCGGGCGAATCAGCATTGGGGCCCTGTCGGTGGGGATCGCCCGGGCGGCGTACGAAGCGGCTCTGTCCTACGCCAAGGAACGGGTCCAATTCGGCCGGAGCATTTCGAAATTCCAGGCCATTCAGTTTAAGTTGGCCGATATGGCGATGCACATTGAGATGGCCCGGACCATGGTGCTCAAAGCGGCCTGGCTGAAGGATCAAGGCCGGCCATTCAAAAAAGAGGCGGCCATGGCGAAATTGTTCGCCTCGGAGATGGCCATGCGGACTTGTGACCAAGCGATCCAGATCCACGGCGGGTACGGATATATGACAGACTATCCGGTGGAACGATATTTTCGAGATGTCAAACTGATGGAGATCGGAGAAGGCACCTCGGAAATTCAGCGGCTGGTTATTGCCCGGGAAATCGGATGTTGATCCGAGTGGTTGGATGATATAATGATAGCGGAGTCCGGGGGAATACCTTTTCCTCCGGCCCGCTGATTCACGAAAAATCTGAAAGGGGACGGGCCATGTTGGACCAAGATCGCCCGAAGATGATCCAGGACAGTCGAAAAATTGCACCTCCAGCTGCTTATGTGCCAAAATCCTACGTCCAAGGGGAAGAGGCGTATCGGACTCTCTACCGGGAGTCGGTAGAATACCCGGAGTCCTTCTGGGCGGCAGTGGCCTCAGAATTGACCTGGATCAAGCCTTGGGAAACGGTGATGGAAGGAAATTTTCCGGACTTTGCCTTTTTTCGCGGCGGATATTTGAATGTCAGCGAAAACTGTGTGGACCGGCACGCCCTGAGTTTTCGACGCAATAAAGTCGCAATTTTTTGGGAGGGTGAAAACGGGGAACGGAGAATCATCACCTACCTTCGCTTGCACGAGAAAGTCCAAAAATTCGCCAATGTCCTCAAAAGGTTTGGGATTCAAAAAGGGGATGTCGTCAGCGTTTACATGCAGAATCTCCCGGAAACCTTTGTGGCCTTGCTTGCGATTCTGCGGATCGGGGCTATTTATAATACGGTATTCGCCGGGTTTTCTCCCGAGGCCCTCCGGGAGCGGGTGGTGGACTCCAAGGCGAAGATGGTGATTTGCGCCAACCGCAGCTATCGCCGGGGTCGCCCCATTCCCTTGAAGGAAAATGTCGATCGGGCGCTGGAAGGGGTCGACACGGTGAAAACGGTGATCGTGTACCGCCGCTCCGACGAGGAGGTGCCCATGAGTCCCGGGCGGGATTATGATTGGGACGAACTGATGGCGGAAGCGGAGCCCATTTGCCCGGTGGAGCCCATGGAAGCCAATGAGCCGGGTCTCTTGATCTACACCAGCGGCACCAGCGGGAAACCAAAGGGGATCGTGCACGCCGGGGGCGGGTTCCTGGTGGGGACTTACGCTTACACGAAATATCAGCTGGACCTCCGGGACGAGGATGTGTACTGGAACACCGCTGACATCGGCTGGTTGACCTCGCATATTTTCGTGCTGATCGGCGGGCTGGCCCTCGGGGTGACCACGGTGCTGTACGAAGGGGCGCTCGATTATCCCCACCCCGGGCGATTGTACGAGATGGTGGAGCGGTACCGGGTCAATAAACTGTTTTCGGCGCCGACGGCTTATCGGATGTTGGTGAAAAATGGCGAGGAGCTGGCTCGGCGGTATCGTTTGTCCACCCTGGAGTTGTTTGCCTCGGTGGGAGAGCCGCTCAATCCCGAAGCTTGGGAATGGGTGTATCGCGTGCTGGGTGGCGGGCGCGCGGTTATCAACAACACCTGGGGCCAGACGGAAACGGGGGGGACTCCTCTGGCCGGGGCGCCGGGGGCGGTGGAGATGAAACCCGGCTCCTGCGGAGTGCCATTTTATGGACATACCCTGGATGTGGTGGACGGGGATGGAAATCCGGTGCCGGACGGCACCCCGGGGTTCTTGGTGATCCGCAAGCCGTTCCCGAGCCTGGCCCGGGATATTTTCGGCAATCGGCAACGGTACGTGGACACCTATTTCAACGTCATGCCCGGCGTATATTTCACCGGGGACAGTGCGATTCGGGATGAAGATGGGCATTTCTGGGTGCTGGGGCGGGTGGATGATGTGATCAACGTCAGCGGCCACCGGATCAGCACCATGGAGATGGAAAGCGCCCTCATCGCTCATCCGAAAGTGGTGGAGGCGGCGGTGGTGGGCCGGCCGGATCCGGTCAAAGGGGCGGTCCCGGTGGCCTTTGTGATTCTGGAGGCCGGAGCCGAGCGGGGGCCGGATCTGGAGCAGGAGTTGGAGCAATGGGTGGCGGATGAGATCGGATCCTTTGCGCGACCGGCTCAGGTGTATATCGTCGAGACCATGCCTCGGACCCGTTCCGGGAAAATCATTCGCCGCATGTTGCGGGAGTTGATCCAGGAAGGGAAGGTCCAGGGAGACACCACCGGGTTGGAGGATTTTGATGCGGTGGAACGGATCCTGGAGAATTTGCGCGGCCGAACGGGGTTTTAGTATGATGGGGGCGGACGGGTCCGGATGGAGGCCGAGGGCAGTGATGTTCTTCGGGGCGACCATCCCCTGTGGGGCCTTGGATGGTGGACGAGGTCGTGGATGGGGCTTGAGGAGCTGATGGGCGATTCGCTATGGTTCGAGGCTTGCAAGGGTGGAACAGATGGTTCCAAGGTGCCGTATCGTGGCGGATATCGGCAGTGATCACGGGATGCTCGCCTGCCGCTTGATCGAAACGGGCAGAGCCCAGCAGGTGATCGCCGTGGAAAAGCGGCCCGGCCCTTACGCCAGAACCCGCGCCTGTGTCCGGGCGCGCCTGGGTGGGGAGGCTCCGGTGTCGGTGAGGCTCGGTGACGGTCTGGATCCTTTGGAGCCTGGCGAGGTGGAAGTCGTGGTGCTGGCGGGGATGGGGGGTCTCACGATCATGGATATCCTCCGCCGGGGCATGGACAAGCTGGGGCCGAATACCTTGGTGGTGGCCCAGCCGATGAAACATGCGGACGCTCTTCGGCGGTGGTGGCAGGAATCTGGATGGCGGGTGACAGAGGAAGGGCAGGTTGAAGACCGGGGGCGACGGTATGAAGTCATGGCGGCGATGAAACCGGATGCCCCCGGCGAGTCGTTCTTCCGTTCTTTTCGTTGCAGAGCCGAATCCCGGTGAACGAAGCGCTCGGAGATGCACAGGAGGTTTAGCAATGGTCAAAGTCGGAGATATCGTCGCGTGGATGGACGAGTGGGCCCGACCGGCACTGGCCATCGACGGCGATCCAGTGGGGCTGCAGCTCGGGGATCCCGCGAAACCGGTGACAAAGGTTTTGGCAACCCTGGAATTGACCCCGGCCGTGGCCGAGGAGGCGGTGGCCCGGGGAGCCCAACTGGTGGTCTCTCATCACGCCGTTCTCTATCGCCCTGCGGATCGCATTCGGGAAGACGACCCCGCCGGCCGGATGTTACGCCGGCTGATTCAAGCCGACGTTGCGGTGTACAATGCCCACACAAACCTCGATGTTGCTCCGGGCGGCGTGAACGATCAACTGGTGGAGCGTCTGGGGCTGGTGGACGTCGAGGTGCTCGCTCCCACGCGGCACGAGCGCATGTTCAAGCTGGCCGTTTTCGTGCCCGTGGATCACCACCGCCAGGTGCTCGATGCCGTCTGCTCGGCAGGGGCGGGGTGGATCGGGGGGTACAGTTCCTGTACGTTTAACATTCCCGGAAAAGGGACGTTTAAGCCGGAGGAAGGCGCGAATCCGTACATAGGATCGGTGGGGAAGCTGGAAGAGGTGGACGAAATCCGCTTGGAAACGGTGGTTCCTGCCGACCGACTGAATGCGGTGGTGGATGCCATGTTGGCTGCCCATCCCTACGAGGAGGTGGCTTATGATGTCTACCCATTGGAGCGGCCGGTCAAAACCTTCGGGATCGGGCGCATCGGCACCTTGGCAAAGCCTATGGCCTTAAAGGAGTTGGCCGTATTCATCAAAGATCGGCTGGATGCACCCGGGGTGCGGTTTTGTGGGGATGCTTCCCAACGGGTCTCCCGTTTGGCCGTCCTCGGTGGGTCGGGTATGGCATGGGCCGAGGAGGCGAGGAAGAAGGGTGCTGACGCCTTTCTCACCGGGGACGTCAAACATCACGACGCCCTGGATGCCCTGGCGGCGGGTCTGCCTGTTATCGACGCCGGACACTACAGCACCGAACGGTGGATCGTTCCCGTGATCGTCGCCTACCTGCAGGCGAGGGCCGCAGCCCGCGGGGCTCTTGTGGAGGTATTTCCGAGCGATCGCATTCGAGAACCGTTTGCTTTTGTGTAATACAAACCCGCGTGTCATGAGGAGATCTCCCGGGTCATAGGATAGGTTTAGGAGGCTTCGGCGACGGGAGGAGCGATCGACCATGGCGCGGGGTGTGTTGGCATGGGGGGTCGATGGGGCGGCGGCGGTGCTGTTTGCCATTGGGCTGACCTGCATTCACGCGATGATGGCCTTTGAGCAAAAATGCCCGCTTTGCGGTCGCAATCTCGATGGGTTGGAGTCGGGAACGCACGCGCCTGGGAGCGGCGGCCGATGTCACTTTTGTGCGTGGAAAATTACTCCATTGCGAACCGGGAGTCGATAGCTTATAATAAAAGTCTGCGATCCTCTTTCAACCACGCGGGAAGGCAACCGGGCAATCGCGCGTGCAGTGCCGAAAGGCCGCATGCGAGGAAAGTCCGAGCTCCGCAGGGCAGGGTGCTGGGTAACACCCAGTGGGAGCGATCCTAAGGAAAGTGCCACAGAAATGTAGACCGCCGACGGCCCGGCCGGGTGGTTCCCGGGCGGGATCGGGCAAGGATGCAACGGTGCGGTAAGAGCGCACCAGCGGTGCGGAGACGCATCGGCTAGGTAAACCCCACCCGGAGCAAGACCGGATAGGAGCGCAATGCGGTGGCCCGCCGCGCGCTCGGGTAGGTCGCTGGAGCCGGCCGGCAACGGTCGGCCTAGATAGATGATTGCCCCTCCAGATCGGTGGGAGCGCCGCGGGCGCGCCGGCACCACCGGGAGGACAGAACTCGGCTTATAGGTTGCCTTTCCGCGACCCAGAACCCACAGGGGATTTTTCCCTGTGGGTTTTCAACTTATGGAAACTTTGTACTGTAGCCCCCTGGATACTTATGGAGACTTTGTCCGGAGACCATCGTCCTCGACTTCTCCATCCTCGGGGTTATTGTGCTCCAAAATACCCATTTTGGCAAGGGTGTTATAGGCTGTTGCGGCGGTTGGTTATCAGTGGGGTTATAGGCTTGTGAATTTTTTTGAATGGCCTCCCTTGACTTGATTTTGCGGAGAGTCTTTTTCTAGGATTTGCAGCACCGGGCGATAAGTCCGAATATGCGTTTCATAAGGGGGCTGATCCAATGGACAATAACCTCGGGACTCAGGTGGTCGAGTTCCTCTCTTCTACTCAAGATGAGTGGCAGGATACAGAGGGGGGCCTAACGGTTCATAAAGCCATATCGATGGCGGTCAACGCATGGAAAGCCAAGGGCAAAGCCAAACATATCGACACCTATCGGCGACATCTCAAGGATTTTGCCGAGTTTACCGATATAGCCTTGCACAATCCGCGAACGATCGATAAATTGGACAGGACATTTATGGCTAAGTATCGCTACTTCTTACACGTTCGGAAAACCGCCAAAGGGGAACCGCTATCTCCCCGTACAATCCAACTTCATCTGGACTCCCTTCGGGCGTTCTTCAACGTCATGAAGGAGCTCGGATATGTGAAGTCCAATCCGGTGGCGGATATCGACTCCGCAGCGGATCGCCGCGCTCGGGTCGCCGCCGATCCGACAGAGGAAAGTCCATTGACCATGGAGAAATTAAGGGCCCTCCTGTCGTTGGATTTCCAGGCTATAGGGGGCTATTGGGGGCTTCGGGATTACGCCTTGTTTGTGGTGCTGGTGAGGTTTATGCCCCGTTCGTCCGAACTTCGGGGATTGAAGTGGTTCCATTTGCAGGAAGACGTTTTAATCATTCCCCGGTGCAAACACAATGTAGAGGGTGTGTACCGGCTGGAACCGGACTTGTGCGAACTGTTGTACGAGGTGCAGAAAAGGTACGGCTTGCGGGCGGACGAACCGATGTTTATCAGCCAAAAACGGTGCCAATTCAGTGAAACCGGACTTCTGAAACTCGTGAAGAAGTACGGGGAAATCATTGGCCTACCCGATCTGCTTCCGAAGCATTTTCGGACGCGGATGGGGTCCGAACTGTCCCGAGAATTTGATCTCGTGACGCTCCAGAACTATTTTGGCCACCGATCGCCCGACACGCTGAATCGGTGGTATGCAAAGCGACCAAGACACGAGACACAAAGAGTGTATGAGTCTGTGTCGGCCTGGCTGCCCCCGATTCGGCTGGATTCTGGCACTTTGTCTGCTCGGTAATGGCCCCGTTCGATTTGATAGGTGGAGAATCGGGAGAGAAGGTGACGAGCAGGTAAGATCTGCTTGTACGCGAGAGAGTCATCAAGGGGTTTAAAACGTCAATAAAGGGAAACGTCTTCGCTTTAGGGGGAAGAGCAATCGGCACGAAACTGTACCGGTGCTCTTCCTTGTCTTTTTGGTCCCCGATGATGGGATTTTCGTCTATCTTGGGGGAGCTACCAATGGTATTCCTGGGGAATTTTCGATTGATCTTTTTGAGGAAGTTTATGTTGGTCTTGGCATCACCTGTTGGGTCTAATTGATTAGAATGTCTTACGCATTCTGCATACCCCTATAGTGAGAGCCCATACATACGGACGCCCGTTTGAAAGATGCTTTTCACACTTCCAGCTTAACTTCATTAAACCGTGCTAGTGTCTCGTTTTGTGTGATGCGTAGTACCAAAATTTGTATAAGAGGTTAATAGAGATAAATATAGACCATTTTGGTCGAGTTTCTTGTGATCGGTATCTGTTATTTTGCGAATATGCGTATCTATTCTCTACTCAGTCAAGACCGTATGTCAGAGGTATGCATACTCATGCATAGGGGTTGACCGGATGAGCCGTGGAATGTATCATTGTGATTGAACGTACTTCCATTGTTACAAACTATACTTCCGTTACGGGGATGACGAACGTGAAGCTTCCGATGTTCTATACGTTTCCAGTAATAAGGGGTATTCAGGCTGGTAGAGAGTACTATGTTTCTATGTGTCCTTTACGCTTGGTTCCGCGCTTACTTGTGTTTGACGAAGAAGATCTCGAACCGAACTTAAGGTCTCAACGTGTTCTTAACAAAGCCCGGATCCCTGTTCTGGCAAAGTATATGATCGATAATCCGAATGGATATGTCTTCTCGGCAATTACTGTTTCGATTGATGGTGATGTCGAGTTTCACCCTATATCGGACGATTTAAATTACTACAACTTAGGTACGATAAGAGTTCCTATGGACGCAAAATTCATAGTTAATGACGGACAGCACCGTCGAGCAGGGATCGAAGCGGCTCTGAAAGAACGTCCAGAATTAGGGAATGAAACGATAGCAATAGTCTTCTTTATTGATCGTGGTTTAAAAAGGTGCCAGCAGATGTTTGCAGATTTGAATCGGCACGCAGTTCGGCCAACAGAGTCTTTAAACATTTTATATGACCATAGGGATCCAATTGCCGAAATTGCAAGAAGCCTGACTCACCAAGTTCCTGTTTTTGAGGGTTTGACGGAGCTTGAGAGATCGACCATATCTAATCGTTCAACCAAATTGTTCACTTTGAGTGGCATCTACCGTGCGACTTGTGAATTGTTAACTGCGATTGGTGATGAAGAAGACTTAGAAGACCAGCATAAACTTGCATATAACTACTGGAATACCATAAGTCGTTACCTTCGCGAGTGGAACCTGGCTAAAGAAGGACGAGTTCGGGCTTCGGAACTTAGAAGGGACTACATAAATGTTCATACCATCGCACTGGTTGCCTTAGGACGGTTAGGCGCCTCACTAGTGCAACAACATCCGGATGAATGGACAAATATGATTTGTAGAATAGGTTCAGTTGACTGGCACAGGTCAAACCCAAGGTGGGAGGGGCGTGTCACTATCGGCGGTCGAATTTCATACTCTCGCAACAATCTTGTCTTGTTGACGAATGAGTTGAAACACATCATGGGTGTTGAGTTAAGTAACGAAGAACTTGAAGCTGAAGCTGCACATAAGAAAGGTCTGTCAATAGCAGGGAGGATATCTCATTGAAATTGCAGATACGTATTACCAGACAAATCCTCGATGAGTTGAAGAAGAGTATACAAGAGCTGTATCTATCAGATTACATACCTTGGGTCGTGGGTTATAGCGGTGGTAAGGATTCTACAGCAACCCTACAACTGGTATGGACAGCTATAGCAGATCTTTCCCCCGAAAAAAGGAGCCAAAAAGAAATACATGTAATTAGCACGGACACACTAGTGGAACAACCGATCGTAGCAGCTTGGGTGAACCGTTCGTTAACGTTGATGAAAGTTGCAGCCACGCAGCAGAAGATGCCTATAAAGGTACATCGACTTACACCAGATGTACACAATTCATACTGGGTAAATCTTATTGGGCGTGGGTATCCCGTCCCACGACAGGGTTTCCGATGGTGCACTAGCCGGCTAAAGATCGATCCTTCTAACAAATTCATTAGGAATATGGTCAAGAAGTATGGTGAAACCATCCTTGTATTGGGTACTCGAAAATCCGAGAGTTCGGCTCGAGCGGCTACAATGGCGAAATATGAAACGAAACGTACCAGGCAAGTGCTGAGTCCAAATGGTAGCCTCCAAAATTCATGGGTGTTCTCTCCGATTGAAGACTGGTCAAGTGATGATGTGTGGCTGTATTTAATGCAAGTTAATAACCCTTGGGGTATTTCAAACAAGGACTTGATGAGTATGTATCGTGAGGCTAGCAGTGACAATGAGTGTCCATTGGTTGTTGATAATACAACACCAAGTTGCGGTAATAGTCGGTTTGGCTGCTGGGTTTGTACCCTTGTAAGCCAGGATAAATCTATGGAGGCAATGATACAAAATGATGAAGAAAAAATATGGATGACCCCAATGCTTGAGTTTAGAAATGAAATTGGGAAGCTCGATGAAAACGGTAAGATTGATGACCATTCATTTAGGGATTTCCGTAGGATGGACGGTAGCATAAAGCTTTACGAAAGTCGCGAGGGGACGATTCCTGGACCTTACACAAAGGAATATCGGGAATATTTGCTGCGACGCCTTCTCGAGGTCGAAAAGCAAGTCCAGGCTCTAATGCCGAGCTACATAGGCGAATTCCAGTTAGTTACGTTAGACGAGTTAAGGGAAATACGCAGGATTTGGGTTGAGGAAAAATTCGAGTTTGATGATGCTGTACCCCGAATTTATTCAGAAGTCACGGGCCGGGTGTGGCCAGAGAATACCATCCTAAGTAACTTTGGTCAGGAAGAATGGTCCATTTTAACAGAAATCACTGAAGGGGACAGTATTGAACGCGAAATGTGTTCATCCCTTCTCATGCTTACTGAGAAACACACACTTCTCAATCGAAAAAAGAACATTATAGATGACATCGAACATTTTATACGTAAATGCTATTACGCTGACGTAGAAGATGCATTAGAGTACAAGAAGCAACAAACAAACTTGCGAAATGGATCTTCCGAGCACATTGCTCGGAGATTGAAGTAGGTGAGTGAAATGGTAATTAAATCAATTACACTTAATAATTTTGGGGTGTTTCTTGGGAAACAGACTATTGAGCTTTATAACGGACGTGGCGATGGTAAACCTGTCACTTTGATTGGAGGCCTTAATGGCTGTGGAAAGACGACCATTCTTGATGCTATTTTCTTGAACCTTTATGGCAAGCGATCGCCTCGCTTACCTCGGGGAGAGAGTTATTCAGATTACCTGCGAAGTCTCATTAGTGTTGGGATTGATGGGAAACAGGAAGAGTCATGGGTAGAATTAGTCATGGAAGTGCCTGATGGTAACGATTTCACAGCTTTAAGAGTCAGAAGGTCTTGGAAGGAAAGACAGGTTAGAGTAACGGATCGCCTGTCAGTGTGGCAAGATGGTCATTTAAATGCATACTTCGCTGAAGGCTGGGACGCATTTATAGAAGAACAGATTCCTGTGGCCATTTCAGAGCTGTTCTTTTTTGATGGCGAAAGGATTTCTGCACTTGCGGAGTCGGAAGAAACTATAGAGTCTTTGCAAACTGCAATTCGATCACTGTTAGGTATAGATACAGTCGATCGTTTAATCAAAGAACTAGGAACACTTGTTCGTAGTAAGGAGAGGGCAATCAAAAACAGTGATCTTTATGAAGAATTCAAGGAAGCACATTCTAGATTGGATGAGCTGGATAATGAGATTGCTCGATTGAACCAGGAGCAAGTAAGTCTATACACGCGAATAGAGCAAGCGGAAAAACAACTAGAGGATTTGGAGGCCCAATACTACAAGTTGGGCGGAAACCTCTATGAAGATAGGGAAAGGTATGTCACTAATCATCAAGATTTAACAAAGAGATCGCTTGATCTCCGTGCTGAGATGGTTGCTTTGGCATCGGGAGCACTTCCGTTGACTCTGGTCCGGGAACGTGTAGAGCGGCTTTTATTAGTCTCCCGCCATGAAGAGTTGATCCAGAAAGCGAGATACATACTTCCTGAAATTGAGAATCTACAAAGTATGCTGATTAAACAACTCTCAACAAAGGATGAAGGGATACAAGAACTTGTCAATCGTACGATTGAAGCACGGTACCGGGAATTGTCACAGGTCGCTAATGAGGATATCAATTATAATTTGAGTCCAGCTCAGGTACAGCAGGTACTAGAGGTAATTTCGCATCAAACGTCTCGTTCGCGTGAGCTAATTATCGAGTTGGATAAGGTAGAAACTGAGTTAAAGCAAATTGAGACTAACCTCACATTGGATATAGATCCTAAACAGTTTGAGTTCTTAATTGAGCAGAAGACAAAAAAGAAAATTAAAATAGAAGAATATCGGAAGGAATACGATAATATTCGATCGCAGAAAGCTCGGCTCGAAGCTGAGAAACGAGCGGTTGAAACTCGAATTTTACATATTGGAAATCGGATAGCCGAATCTGATGATGCAGAGAGAATCATAAAGTACTCGATTAAGGCGCAAGAGAAGATGAGGGTGTTCAGGAATCGTCTAATACAGCAAAAAGTTGGCAAGCTAGCTCAAGCAATCACTAAGCAGTACAGTTTACTCACACACAAAAAGTCGCTAGCTGAGGAAGTTAATGTAGATCCTGTTACATTTAGGATATCTTTAAAAGACGAACGTTCAAATATTATACAGAAATCTAAGCTGTCCGCTGGCGAGCGGCAAATGTTAGCTATAGCGATTCTGTGGGGATTAGGTAAAGTTTCTGGGAAGCAACTCCCTGTGATCATAGACACGCCTATGGGACGCCTGGATTCGCTTCATCGGTTTAACTTCGTTAGCAAGTATCTTCCAAATGCAAGTCACCAAGTAATAGTATTATCAACTGATAAGGAAATTGAAGGGGATTACTTAAGAGCCATTGAACCTTTTATTAATCGTCGGTACACACTCGTATATGACGAATTGGATAAGTCCACCCGTATAGTGGAAGGATATTTCAATACAAACTCAAATGAAAGGGAATCCTTGTGGCATGATCGTGAAACAGATACGATTGTCCAATAGAGCCAAGGAGCAACTGATTCGTCTAAAATCTAAAACAGGGATACAGCAATGGAATGTCTTGTGCCGCTGGGCTCTCTGTTTATCGCTTAAAGAGCCAACACCACCGCCTGATGTTGAGCATCCAGCTGATAGCAACGTTGAAATGACCTGGCAGGTGTTTGGTGGGGAATATCAGGATATTTATGAAGCGCTCATTATCGAACGTTGCATTAGTGATGGCCTTGGAACGAGTCCAGATATATTGGCTAAGCAGTTCAGACTTCATTTGCATAGGGGAATAAGTTATCTGGCAGCGACGAATTTCATTAAGAACATCGGAGATCTGCTGAAGTTGTCCAGTTCTGACGAAACACAGTCAGAGGAGTGAATGACTGATGCCTGTGTACTTGGACTTCAATGCAACGACCCCTGTTCATCCTGAGGTTTTAGAACTAATGATCCACGTTTATCGATCACAATTCGGAAACGCCAGTAGCCGAACTCATATTTATGGACAGGAGGCAAAGAGAATTGTAGATGAAAGTCGAGCCAAGATCGCAAACCTGTTAGGCATTAGCCCAACTGAAGTCGTCTTTACAAGTGGAGCAACAGAAAGTAACAATTTAGCGATTTTGGGGCTCGAGGATTATGGTCGGAAACAAAGGAAACTGCACATCATATCAACTAATATTGAGCATAATTCAATTTTAGAACCATTAAAAGTACTTTCTCGTAGAGGATTTGATATCGAATTGTGCCCTGTAGATTCGGCAGGGCTTATTGATGCGGAAGATTTACTTCGAAGGGTAAGGACTGACACGCTGTTGGTAACTGTTATGCATGCCAACAATGAAACGGGGGTACTACAGCCGGTTGACGTAATCGGTACGCGGCTTAAGGAAATGGGGGTTTTATTCCATGTTGATGCATCTCAGACGTTTGGAAAACTATCAAAAGAGATATTATCACTTGATTACGATTTAATGAGCATTACTGCACATAAGGTCTATGGGCCTCAAGGAATCGGAGCACTGATATTACGCCACCGCAACTACGTACGACCACCGCTAACACCTCTTCTCCATGGAGGAGGACAAGAAAACGGACTACGACCGGGCACTCTCCCAGTAGCGTTGATTGCGGGGTTCGGTAAGGCAGCGGAACTTGCACAGCTCCATGGGGAAAAGTGGTTAAGACAAGAGGCTCGTATTAAGCAGGATGTTTTAGACCAACTGAGAGTTATTAAGCACGTCATCAACGGAGACCAAACTCACTGCCTTCCTAATTGCGTAAATGTAAGTTTTCCAGGAATAGATTCAGAAGCTCTAATGTTGGCGACTAGGACTGAAATTGCTATATCTAACGGGTCGGCCTGTACTTCATCAAAATATCGCCCGAGTCACGTCTTGGAAGCAATGGGGGCGCTTGCCGAGTCTGCAGTTCGTTTATCTTGGGGACCACAGATAGACTCTGTTGACTTGGAGCCTATCATAACATTTGTACGTCAAATGACGCAACTTTAGACCATGGCGGGCTAATCCTGTCAATCTATTTGGCGTCCTTAACGTCTTTCTTCCGGCATGGTAAGCGTGAAATGGCGCACAGCGTGCCTAGCAAAGCTAGGCACAACTTGCCGGTGCAAGTCCGGCCGAGGTAGGGGCCAGACCGCCTCGTAGCTAGCAGGCATCTGGTGGTGAGAGCCTAAGGGTGAAGCCCTGCGAAAAGCCCGGATGGGTGAAGCAAAACTGCAGGCCGTAACATGAAGTGAATCCTGCCGCATCGTTAATTTAGACCCGAAAGGGACAAGAGGAAGCCGAGCCGCGTGTGCACCGGCGAAGGCCATGGAACGTGTGAAGAATCTGGAAGGGCAGCACGGAAAAATCCTCCGGTGTAGAGGAAGCGGCATGTAGTGACAGTTGTGCCTGGAACTAGGGAGGCCCTACCCCGCACGGCGAATGCCGTAAACGGTGACCCTATAAGCCCTACAAGGTGAAATGGTGAACCGCGGGGAGGGAGTCGGAGAGGGTGGTAGTACCAAGGAACGCAGGACAACACAACCTGCAGGAGGAAAGCACCCTTACTTTGTTCGCGGGTTCAATGGAGGTAAGAGCGAGTGAATGCAGAAAACACTGCTAACTACACCAAAGACAAAGTTCGAGAACTCCAGAGGACCCTCTACCTTGCTGCGAAGGCGAATCCCAAACGTAGGTTTCATGCCCTGTACGACAAGGTATACAGAATCGATGTGCTGTGGGAAGCATGGAGACGAGTGAAGGCCAACCGGGGCAGTGCCGGGGTGGACGGCGTCACCATCCGTCATATCGTCCAGGGGTACGGCGAGATTCGGTTTGTGAGGGAGATCCAGGAGCTCCTCATGAAAGGTAAATACCGGCCGATGCCGGTGCGAAGGAAGGAGATACCCAAGGCGGACGGCAAGACCCGACCGCTTGGGATTCCGACCATTCGCGACCGGGTCGCACAGATGGCGGCAAAAATCGTGCTTGAACCCATCTTCGAAGCGGACTTCAAGGACTGCTCGTTTGGGTTCCGACCCAAGCGTAGCGCCAAAGGGGCCATCGATCGGATCCATCGGGCGGTGAACTGGGGAAAAGTGTACTGGGTGGTAGACGTGGATATCACGGGCTACTTCAACAACATCCCACACGACAAACTGCTCAAGCTCGTGGAGCAGAGGATCAGTGACAGGCGGGTGCTGAAGCTGATTCGGAAGTGGCTAAAAGCCGGATACATGGAAGAAGGCCTGTTCCATGAAACGGAGATCGGCAGCCCGCAGGGCGGGGTGATCTCGCCGCTGCTGGCGAACATCTACCTGAACTACCTGGACACGATATGGGAGAAGCGCTTTACCCACTTGGGCACCCTGGTGCGGTACGCCGATGACCTGGTCATTCTGTGCGAGAAGAAGGCCCACGCACTGGAATCGGTGAAGGTGCTGAAAGCCGTGTTCAACAGGCTTGAGCTAAGCATAAACAAGGACAAATCTAAGCTGGTGGATCTGTGGATTGGCAAGCCAGGGTTCGATTTCCTCGGGTTCCATCACCAACGCATACCGGTACTCCGTAAGGGAGGCAAGGTAGCGCACGTTCTGCGCAGCTACCCGTCCAAGAAGGCCATGAAGAAGATGCGGGCCAAGGTACGGGAGGAGTTAGCGCCACGGAATCGGCTGTATTGGAGTCCAGCACAGGTGGTGGCAAACCTGAATCCCATCATCCAAGGATGGAGGAACTATTATGGGAGTGTCGACCCAGGCATGAGCCGCAGGTTTCTGAGCAAGGTGGACTGGCACATCAATCGGCGACTGATTCTGTACTGGCGCAAGAAGCACAAACGCAACCGGATGACGCCGACGGAAATCGTTCAGTTCTTCCGGTCCATTGGGCTGAAAACGGTAAGCGGGTATGGGCAGGGGCTATAACAGCGCAAGGTGAAGAACATCGGAAAGCCGTATGCGGGAAAACTGCACGTACGGTTTGATGAGGAGGGGCTGGGTCCCCCAGCCCTTCACTCTACCGTAGCTACTCCCCCCTGTTGTGCGAGATAATCCTCCCACAGGCTAATCAGGGAGGGAGTCACATGACCAAGGCGGAGTTGGCGGAACTTCGTGAGCTGTGGCGCACCCGCGTGGCCGATTTCCGCGCCAGCGGGCAGACCGGAGCCGCATGGTGTGCGGCTCACCAAATCAAAGAGCATCAGCTTTGGTATTGGGTGAGCAAGTTTAAGACAGAGGCACCCCCGCAATCACAACCCCATTTTATCCCGGTCCGTGTCCAGGATGTTCCCGAGTGCGCGGAGATGGCCCTGTCAGTCCGTGTTGGGCCCGCCATCATCGAGGTCAGGCCCGGTTACGATTCTGACTTGTTGCGTGATGTGGTGCGCACACTGGCGTCCCGATGTTGAATCCTATTTTCCGCATGTCATATTTTGTCGAATGATGGTTTTTTAAGCAGTATAGGAGGAAAACGCACAAGAACCTCCGAATTCTCTCTGTACCAGGATTCGGAGGGGAGAGACATGCAACTTCCGGGTAAGCGTAAAATGGCACACACGTAGCTACTCCCCCCTGTTGTGCGAGATAATCCTCCCACAGGCTAATCAGGGAGGGAATCACATGACCAAGGCGGAGTTGGCAGAACTTCGTGAGCTGTGGCAGACCCGCGTGGCCGATTTCCGCGCCAGCGGGCAGACCGGAGCCGCATGGTGTGCGGGCTTGTCCCGGTCGTCGTAGATTTTCGTGACGGCCTTTTTCTGCAATTTACGCGGTTATGGATGTTTCTTCCTGCTGTGGTTGGGGGTGTAGACATTTGTGTAATGCGTCGATGAGCAGCGGGATTTGGCGAAATCCCTTGACGGTCCGGAATTTCTTCTCCGCCTCGAGAAAACCCGCAGCTGCCCAGCGCAGCACCTGTTCCCCATTCTGCCAGCGCTTCACGTTCCGACTCGCCATACGCACCTTTTCATGTGCCGATTCAATCGCATTCGTCGATCGCAGTGCCCCCAGCAAGAGTTCCGGAATACCCAGTCGGATCACGGTCACGGTCTCTTCCATTCCCTCCCGCAAACTGGCTGCAGCCCCTGGATACGCCTTCTCAAGTTGCGCCGCCAATCGCTACAGGGCCGCCAGCGCCTCTTTCTCAGTCTCCTGACGCCACGCCTCCCGCAGTTGCCTCTTGACCCAATCTCGCTGTTTCTCCGGCAGGTGCTCCAGGACATTGCGCTCTTTATGCACCTGACACCGCTGAACCAGCGCCGTCTCTCCAAACACGTCCCGCACCGCTGCACGCAAGGCCTTACTTCCGTCGATCACCACCAGGATCCCCTCGTCGGTCCTCAGTCCCCGGTCCACAAGGTCTGTCAGCAGCGCCTTGCACACAGCCGCGTTCTCGGTCGCTCCCTCCCAGACGCCCAGGATTTGCTTCTTTCCTTCTGCGTCAATGCCCCATGCAGCCACCACGGTGTGTTCCGCCATGACGATCCCGTCGATGACCAGGGCCACGTACCGGCGGTCATCCAGGCGCCGCTGCATGAGCTTTTCCAACAGCTTCTTCGTGGCGGCGATGAAACGGCGGCTGACGGCACTCTTGCTCGTGCCGGACGTTTCCACCTCGCTACCCACCGGTTCAAGACCAAACGCTTAGTTTCGGGTCGACAGGCCATGGATCATCGTTCCAAGGCAGCCTGGGTCAGGAGCGTTGGATCCTGATGTTTTCGCTCGACTCTGTTTGAGCCACTCCGATCGCTTGAGAGGGAGCCGTCAAGCTTCCAGCTGGGCTGGCGCCCTTTACATGGAGAAAGGGGCATGATAGGCTCTTTGCCTTGCGAAATCCCTTGGAGATCGCGCTTTCGCAATGAATCATGCCCCTGGAGGCTCCATGTCAAGGGCGCCCATATGTGGATCAAGCTTTCCCTAAAGTGGCTCACCTTCAGGTAATCAGAATGGCTCAAAACGAAGATAGCAAACACACCTGAAACGCCTGGTAGGTCTCAAGCGGGATTTCGTGGCCGTCGACACTGCGTACTCGAATTTTCTCCACAGCCACCTTCCGGCCTCCCAGGATCACCGAGCCTTTCTCCTTGCCGTGTCGAACGGCCATGCGCTCCGGATTATGTTTGCCTTTCCACCAATGCCTCGACTTCCTCCTAGCATCATCTCGCACAATTTGGTGTACCCTTGATTTCATAAGTGGCGTTCTCCTTTCTTCGTTGTGCCCAATCCCGTTATACCAAACGGGTCCAGGAGACCGCCACCTTCAAATTTCCACGAAACTTGTGACAACGCCCACTTGCCGCTTCAATCCCCCGAACAGCAAACGCCGCCATCAATGTGAAAAGCCATGTAACCACCGTCAGAATCCAAACGTATACTAATCTAACATCAAATCTGTCTCGAGCACGCACCCACCCATCTCCTCCCGATAAAGGCTCCTCATACCTCTACCAGCTCCTTAAGTTTCTCTTTCACAGGATCAAACGCTGTATCTCTATGTAACAGTGAGTAGCCTGGATGATAGGTACGGTATGTATGATACGGAAGAACTTGATGAGACAAACGAACCAATTGGTTTTGGTGAAATCCGTCAATCGGGTGAAACGCCAGTGTATCCCCCAATAATCTCTGATTCCGAAAGGTTTTTTTGATTCGTTCGTCATAGGCGTATCCTGTTAAAAAGAGAACGACATCGGGCTGAATTGCTTCAATCGTCATCGGCAATACATTGAACTCGCTATGCAGTAACTCTTCCAGATTTGACGGTGGACGACCATTCATATAGTCGAACGGGATGAGTTGTGCATTTAAAAAGGCATCGTCACCGTCATCAGGTGCAACTGCTCGAAATAGTTCTCGGCTCCCTCTCCAAAACGGTGTATGATCCCATTTGCGGTTCAGACGAAAGTCCTCATACATCCACTGGAGATACTGGATTATTTCCTCCCGCTGAACATCAGTATCTGCGTAACGAAAGTGATCCAGGGTCTCGTAGAATGATCCCCACCCGTTCGTTTCTTTCCCGACGATGAATACCTTTCTCCTTGCTTTCCGATATGCAGGCAGACATTTAATCACGAAAGGATTGGACAACTTTCGAATATCCTGTTCGTCAAGTGATTTGACGGCACGAAACATCCGCCGCCACCATTCATTGTATGTAGCCTGCAAAGCTAATTCCATCCTGCGTTCTTTTTCAAATACTTCAAATTCCGACACTGCTCACCCACCCTTCCGTGGTCATATTCTATGATGGTTTCTTTGGCCGTTTTTCTCTCACTGCCAAGCACTTAGAAATAGGGTAAGCGTCAAACGACGCCGGTGGCGGTAGGCTTTTGGGCACGCCAAATAGACCCCACGCATAATTTTCGGGTCGACAGGCCCGTGGATCATCCGCTCCAAGGCAGCCTGGGTCAGGAGCATTGGATCCTGAAACGCCTGGTAGGTCTCAAAAGGGATTTCATGGCCTTCGACACTACGTACTCGAATTTTCTCCACAGCCACCTTCCGGCCTCCCAGGATCACCGAGCCTTTCTCCTTGCCGTGTCAAACGGCCTTGCGCTCCGGATGATGTTTGCCCTTGGGGCCCACCAATGCTTCGACTTCCTCCCGCATCATCAACTGAATGACTCGAAATCCGGTTTGAACCCCTAGGGCCATGAGTCCTTCCCTCGCTGTTTCCATCACGTCCAGAAGAGACAGTTGGATGGTCAACTGCTGAGAGGCGTCGAGTGCAGAAAACAGTCCCTGGTCATCTCGCACAATTTGGTGTACCCTTGATTTCATAGGTGGCGCTCTCCTTTCTTTGTTGTTCCCAATCCCGTTATACCAAACGGGCTCAGGAGACCGCCACCTTCAAATTTCCACGAAACCTGGGACAACGCCAATATTGTTCCTCGAACCCCTTGTGATTGGGTTTGAAGGCTTTGTTCGTATTTGTGAGAAAGAGAAATGGCTTGTTTTCTTTTCCTACCTCTTCAAGGGAAAGGATCTGACTCCCTGGCGGAAGCGCATTGTACCTGCTCTTCTTGGATTGAGTCAAGGAGGTGCTTTAGATCATGTATATTCATCCGGAAGAAAGACCCCCGGTCCATAAGAGACCGGGGGATTGATTTTATTGATAGTCTTCGGGTTTATATTGGCTCCAGTCCCAAGGATGATAGCGGTCGAAGTCTGTAAGGTATCGGTTGAAATTCGACGGAGTGGCTGGGATGGAAGCCGGTTTCGTCTTTAGGATAAAGGCGTGGTTATACAAATCAGCATAAAGAATTTCGTTATCACTCATGGCCCAATCCAGGATTCCTTGAACATCCGGGAACTGGGTTTGATCGTACATTTTCTGAATGCCATCTCCTGTGTCTTTAAAAATCCCATCCGAGTAGAGATACCAGAAGGTTCCATTATATACCTTCGGGTGCCAGAACTGAAAGTACGCAATGCTCTTGTCCACGTACAACTTCCGAGGCGTGAATGGGACGGCGGGCTTGACATTCTCTGCTGGGAGTCTCTGTTTATCGATACCATTTAGATCCATACCATAGATTCGGAAATGTCCATCGGGAATGAGAAATTTGGAGTCAGATATAGGATAGACGAGAATTTCACTTCCTTTCTCATACCAGTCGGTTAGACGGCTATCCACTTCTGCCATAACCCCAAGACCATTGCCTACATCCAAAATTTCCTCTTGTCCAGTATACTTGTTGATCCGCACAATGGCTTCCCAGTGGTCAGTCGGTGCTCCAGTATAGGGATCTTTGCTGTCACGGGCAAAATAGATGTAATCCCCCTTCACAACCGGATTGGGGACAGCCGCGTTCATTACGTAGTTGTATAACGTTTGGCCATTGTATGTAATGAGCGGATAGTCCTGAGGATCGTTAAAGAAATAATTTGGATCCCCGAGATCCAGTCGGAGGAAGGCATAGGATTTGTAGAGGAGTTTCAGTTGTCCCTCCTGCACATTGTAGCTCATCATGACTGCGTAGCCTTTTCCCCGTCCATGGGTATCCTCCGGCGCGAATACATATCCGCCAAAGTAAATCGTCCCATTGTCATAGGCCATGTATCCGGGTCGATATGTATGCGGGTCGATGCTCGGCGGCCAATCAAGGTTCTGTACATCGGCCAAGACCTGCTCTTTTCCTCCGTCAAGTTGGACCAGACGGGTTTCATCAATCCCATAATAATGGCCGTCTCCCATGATGACGCGCCAGGGCCAGGTAGCCGGCACCTTCCAGACCGTACTGGATTGATCCAGTTGGGGAGCGCCATTATCGGCTTTAACGGGTACTGAACTGCCAAAACATACTGTGATGATCCAAACCAGAATGACAGCCGTGATCTTTCTCATGACATCTCCTCCCTATGTTTGTTCTCCGTAAGTTTATCACAAATTAAAAAATCCTACATGAATTATCTGGGATTTAAATCGTGATGGTCACGATTTCGCTATCACTGTAGTTTTCGTTGGTGTCCCAGGTACGAATAAAGATTTGGTAGGATCCAGGTGGAAGATCCAGTGTATATTGATTTTGGCTGATGATGCCGACATTTAGTTTTTGGTTTGGGACAACGGTCCCATAATAAATCTCGTATCCCCTCGTGTCAGGGGATGGAGATGGGTTCCAGGTGAGGAGTTTTCGGTCCTCCCCAATGCTGATTAATGTCTGGCCCGTATATGCGCCCATCAGATTTCACCACAGTTTTATGAGTCGGAAAATAACTGTATCTCCAGGTTGGACAGGCTCTTGAAATGTTACGGTATACATGTTGGTTTCCTGATAGTCCTGTCCGCATACCAACACACAGACAAAAATGTGGCCTCGTACCCGCTTCTCGTTCCAGTGATAGACAGGCCCCACGTCGAGGAAGTTCTTGATCTGTCAAAACGCCCGCTCAATCCCCATCAGCGTTTTGTAGGACAACACCACGTCCCCGGCCGGGAAGGTCGTGTTCGTCCGAATCAGGAACTTCCCGTCCCGCAGAGCCTCCTTGGCAAGGGCCCCTTCGCCCCGTGCGTACGTCAGTACGCCGTCCTGGTAGGCACGTGGAAAAACGCCTTGACCCTTTTTTCGTCAACAGATCCGCCACCTTGAGCATGACGCCTTTATTCGCCGGCTTGCGCCCGCGCCTTGTCTGTATCAACCGCTCCGCCAGGGCCAGAAGTCCCGCTTCCGCCTCTGCGAGCTCAAAATCTGATGCAATGATCACAGGTGATGATGATTGGGTACCTCTGAGGATGCTGTTGACCGCAGTATCCTGATAGACAGAGATACCCTTTTCCTTTCCCGGATTAATAGACATTGTATCCGTCAACTTCTGGACCGGTAATCCCGTCAGCATTCGGCCATTATGGAATAGCGGTAACACCTGGGTAAAGGATTTCTGAGCGTGACCAAGGCCAGTGAGAGGGTGAGGAGCATCGTTGCCAGCCTGGGTATTCCAATGCCGTCCAAAACGATCTGGGTTTCGGAATCTGGGCGTGTGCGGAAGATGGACTAGCCCCGGACAATAGACACATGGCCAGCGATATACGATTTCCGGCCCCGCAGGCATGCGGGGCTAAAGCGCGTGTGGTACAAACTGGAGCTTGCGAACCCGCGTCAAATCAAGGGTATTGTCAAACTTGAGTTGAACGCGTTTTATACCGACGAAGCGGGGCCAGCTTCGTTCATTATGACTAGAGTAACTGTTCAACACAAACCTATTTTCATCCTTCAGATGGTGCCGTTCCTGCGGCATGGGGTCATTAGACCTTTGCATGCTCTGTTCATGATTTATTAAATTCCTTTCGAAGCAAAGTGTAATATAATATGGATGATACTTCTAACACAAGTCTTAGAGTGACCGAATACGTTTCCTTATAGTCTACCATCAAGTATAATGGACCCAAGAAACTGGACAATAAGAAGGGAGATTTTAAGGTAGGTCCATGACGCGAAAAAAGTATGATACTGACTTCAAAACCAAAGTTGTCCTGGAAATTCTCAAAGAGGAAAAGACGCTCTCGCAATTGGCATCCGAATATGGCGTTCACGTCAATCAACTCCGCCAATGGCGGGATATCGCCTTGGAAAACTGGCCACGAGCGTTTGAACCCGAGAATAAACAGCTGGCCAAAATTCGTGCAGAATATGAAGACAAGATCCAAGAGTTGTATGCGGAGGTCGGTCGCCTGAGCACACAATTGTCTTGGTTGGAAAAAAAATCTCGCCTCGCTCAGTCGAGAGGACAAGTTGGCTCTCATCGACTTCCAAGAACGTGAACTCCCCCTCGCCGTTCAGGCCAAGCTTCTGGGCTTGAACCGGTCCAGCCTGTACTACAGGCCGGTCGGACCGTCCGAGGAGGAGGTGAGGCTCAAACACCGGATTGACCAAATCTACACGGAGCATCCTTTTTATGGATCCCGACGCATCACGGCCATTTTACGCAGCGAACATTGGACCGTCAACCGCAAGGCCGTCCAGCGTCATATGCGGGAGATGGGGATTGCCGGCATCACTCCGGGTCCCAATTTGAGCCGGCGCGCCCAGGCACACCGGGTGTATCCCTACCTGTTACGCGGCTTGAAGATCGAGCGTCCGAATCAGGTCTGGGGCATCGACATCACGTATATCCGCATGGCGCATGGCTGGATGTATCTGGTGGCGATCCTGGACTGGTACTCCCGTTACGTGGTCAGCTATGAGCTGGATCAAACCCTGCATATGGATTTTGTTCTGAAGGCCTTGGATCAGGCCCTCGGGCAGTGGACGCCGGAGATCATGAATAGCGACCAGGGAAGTCACTTTACCAGCCCGAAGTACACGGACGTACTGGTGAATCATGGGATTCAGATCAGCATGGACGGTCGGGGTCGAGCCCTGGACAACATCTTCACCGAGCGCCTGTGGCGGAGTCTGAAGCAGGAAGAGGTGTATCTTCACGACTACCAAACGCCGAAACAGGCTCGGGAAGGGATCGCCAGATACCTGGAGTTCTACAACCACAGGCGTCCGCACCAGTCCCTGGGATATATGACGCCGGCCTCCGTGTTCGGCCTCTAGGGGGGCCCCTCCACAAAAGGGGGGGATCCTCCTGCCAAGAACGAGCACCAACGACGAAGGGGGGCTCCTCCAATCGAGGGATGATCCAGAAATGGAAAACAGGTCCGGCGTCCATATCCAAATTCAGGAATCCCAACACACTTTAAAAAGGGCCAAAAAAATGTCTTGACAATGGGGTCCACCTCAAAGTTCCCTGCATTTACCGAGATGACAGTTTTCCGGGTCTAGGACGACATTCAGCAGTCCGTTGTCAACAGGTTGTTCAATCTTGGAGCATGGTAATGTATTTAATAAGAGCTATGAAATCTGTGAAAAGATGTTGCCGTAGGTTGCAGAGCAGGTGGGTGTAGAAACTAGCGAGGGGGTATGGTATGGATAAGCAGAGACTTAGGGATCTGGAGTATCGCACTTATTACGCCAGTGGTCAGCACGACCTACTGAATGAGTTTTATCTTCCCTGTCTTAGGTTAGCAAGTAACTACGATAGAGCAGTCGGGTATTTTAATTCATCCATTCTAATACCGATCAAACCTGGATTGGAGGCTATTGTTAAGAGGAGTGGTAAGATACGCATTATGGCAGGTGCGCAATTGACAGAAGAAGATATTTCGGAAATACGTAAAGGATATCATGAACGAGAAATTCTGAATGCTCACCTCGACAAGATTTATACTGAGCTACAAGAACGTGTCGAGCATGATCCTGACATAGCTAATCTATGTTGGTTGATTAAGAATGACATTTTGGATATTCGAATTTCAGTTCCTAATGTTGCTTATTTGGAGGAGCGAATTGGAGAGCTAATAGCACCTGGTATATTCCACGATAAGATTGGAATCATTTCAGATGCATCGGGAGATTATGTAGTCTTTCTTGGTTCGAATAATGAGTCTATAAATGGTTGGGCCAGAAACATAGAGTCATTTGAGGTATACTGTAGCTGGGATACATCTGTTTCAGCGCGAGCGTTCGAACGTCACAAGTATTTTGAACGTCTGTGGGAAGGCACTCTACCTGGCGTTCGAACTTTCGAGTTCCCGGATGCATATAAAAACAAACTTATAGCGATCGCTCCACCTGAATTCCAATGGGCATCAAAAGGCAGCTCGCAGTCTTGGTTTACATTTGTAAATAATAAATGGCGTCATCAGGAAGAGGCAATTGCTAAATTCTTGTCTTCGCGTAACGGTATCTTGGAGATGGCAACGGGCACAGGGAAGACAAAGACTGCCATCGGAATCTTGAACCAATTACACAGTAAGCAAGAAATTGAAAAGGCTATTGTTACTGTTCGTGGTACTGATTTATTGGATCAATGGAGCAGTCAGTTGGTCCTAGAAACAAATCTTGCGGTCTATCGGCATTACGAGAGTTTCAGGGACATAGCGAGATTTATAGCAAGCTCGGGCAACAGTGTATTAGTTATATCAACTGATTTCTTGATAGAAAATATCCACTATATTGCCGGTGGGATAAATCCAGAAACCACAATCATTATTTGCGATGAAATTCACGGTTTTGGTTCGAGTAGCACCGTCAAAGCGCTTAAAGGTCGAATCCGTCCGTTTAAATATCGGCTCGGATTAAGTGCAACACCCGAGAGAGAGTATGACGAAGAAGGCAATAAGTTCATTATGGAAGAAATTGGGCCGGTTATCTTTGAATTTAGACTCGAAGATGCAATCAAGCGTGGGATACTTTGTGAGTTTGATTATTTTCCCCTATTATACGAGTTAACCGATGAGGATCGCGACAGAATTCATAGGCTGATTGCGGCTCACAACGCTCGGAAAAAGTCGGGAGAACTTGTTTCGGATGAGGAGCTCTACAGGCAATTAGCTCAGGTTCGAAAAAATTCATTAGCTAAAATACCTATCTTCGAGCGATTTATTAGGTCGAGGCACCACATTTTGGATCGTTGTATCATTTTTGTTGAGACCCATGAATTTGGAACACGGGTACAAGATCTATTGATTCGATACAAACCGGAATATCACACTTATTTTGCCGAAGACGATCGGATAAATCTTCAAAGGTTCGCGAGGGGAGAGATCGATTGTTTGCTAACAAGCCAAAGGATTTCTGAAGGAATCGACATTCAGTCTGTGGACAACATCGTGCTATTTACGGCTGACCGATCAAGACTAACGACCATTCAGCGCATTGGTAGAAGCCTCCGAATAAATCCGAATGCTCCTGACAAGCGAGCCGGAGTTGTGGACTTCATATGTACTGACCGCAAGGACGATAACACGGACTTCCGACGAATGCAGTGGCTAAGTGAATTGTCGAAAATTAGGTGGGAGGGTCGCTGATGAGTTTGGCATTTGATCTTCGTGCTGTTGTTGAACAGGTGTTAAGCGGCGCAGGACAATCTGAGGAATTTTGTTTTCGGTTATACAAGCTGTTGGAAAACTATATTGTAAATAATTGTACCGATGCTGATATCTTAGATGTTATAGAGAGTATTGCGACATGGGAAGACGAGGTGTCCAGAAATGCAAATTCGACTACATGAATGGAGGTACACTAATATCCGAGGTATCGGATCGCTGGAAGTCAATTTGGAGAGACAGCCTAACGAAGTTTACCCAATTACCCTTCTGATGATGCCAAATGGTACAGGTAAGACTACGACCATGAGCTTGTTACGAGCTATCTTTTCTGGTGAAGCTGAGCAGTGGAGTCCTCAACAGGTACGTGACTTTAGCCCTGGACCGGAATTTCAAAATGGTGAGTTTCGAGTAGCGTGGTCTGTGGCAGATGAAAACAAGATAAAAAGATATGTGGTATCGCTAAAGTTAGACTATAGTAATGGCATTGCTCGGTACATGACTTCTACAACTGGAGAAAGTGGCGGGTTGAGAGACGGTTGGGATCCTCCAAATTTGTTGAAACCATTGTTGACGAAAGAGTTCGTAAGAATGTTTATATTTGATGGTGAGGTTGCTTCAGACATTCTAGACAACAAAAAGAACGACGCAGAAGGGGCTATTTCGGATCTATACCATCTAAATAAGTTGGATGAATTTAAAACAGAGGTAGACAAGTTGGTTAGTAGGAAGCAGCAAGAGAAGGAATCGAAGGGAACCTCCCATCACATTTCTAGACTACGAAACAATGTTGACAGTCTAAGAGGTACTTTGCAACAGTTACAAACGAAGGAATCTAAGTTAAGAGAAGAACTTGAACAAATGGAAGTACGAGTAAACGAGTTGGAGGACTATATCCAAGAGTATCTCTCTAAAAATCAAGAGTTAAAAAAAGAGGAGGAGAGAATTAAGAATGAACGGGATGCTCTGAGCTTAGCTTTATCAAACACTGTGCAACAAACGCTAGAAATTTTGAGACAACCTCATTTAGTTAGTGAACTGTTTTCAAAAAGATTGAATTTCCTCGCTTCAAGTATGAGGGAGCTTAGGCTACCAAAATCGACTTCTAAGCAGTTTTTTGCAGAACTCGCTGAACAAAAATACTGTGTGTGCGGAAGGCCTATTGGAGAACAAGAGAAGAAGGTAATTCTGACCCAAGCCGAAGAGTATTTAGGAGAAGATGAATTCGGCGTTATGAATGCTATAAAATCCTCCATAAATGACCTGACTAAGCAAGAAGCGTTACTTCCGGATCTTGTAAATCGTCTATCCGGTTTACTTGAGCGCCGTGAAGAATTAGATAGACAATGGGTTCAAAATCGTACGTGGTTGGAGAAATCAGGTGACGACCAAATAAGGGAATATATTGTCGAACAGACGCATCTAGAGGACAGAATCAAAGATATAAATCACGATTTAGAATTATTAACTACAAACGATCCATCGAAACAGCACGGGAATGATTTGAATTGGAAAAACAACATACCGATTTGCCGGGACGAGTTGGAGGAGGCACAGCGCCGCCTTAGAGTGGTGACCGACACAGCTCGATTAGTGTCTCAAGCGAATCTCCTTAAGGACTACGTCGACTCTATTAAGCGTTTCGCGCTTGAAAAACTTAAAGAGAAAGTGAAGAATCGAACAAACAATAAGATTGATCAAATAATTAAAAACGATTCTCTCAGAATAAAGAGCATAAATCGATATCTAATGCTGGAAAATAAGTCCGGAGCAAGTGTCGGGCAAACACTTTCAATCGCTTATGCATTCCTGGCATCTCTTTTCGAAGAGTCCTCATATGAGTTCCCCTTTGTCGTGGATTCACCAGCGAACTCGTTAGATCTTGAAGTTCGAAGACATGTTGCCCCTATACTTCCTCAAATATTTAAGCAGGTAGTTGTATTTCTTATATCAAGTGAACGAGAGGGCTTTGTAGAGAGCTTTTATGAAATGGAAGGGGGCGTACAGTTCCTTACCATATATCGTGGCAATAACGGAGAAGTGTTCAACTACGAGGGACGGGAGATATTCTCCAAATTTCAAACAACTGTTGAGGGGTGAAGATATTATGACAGAGGGAACAACGGAAATTCCGCAAATTCGAATAGGTAGATTTAAGGAACCTAAAGGAGCAGAAGCATATTTTTCTCGACTTAAGTTAATTAGTAGCACACCGAAATTTGACAAGTATTATATGTGTCTTCTTCTCGGACTTCAGGAGCGCATTCTCGGTGATGAAAGCGATGTTGAAAGTGGTTATTTTGTTGACTCATATCCGGGTCCGTATGCAACGCAAGCGGACATAATTGCAGCGTTGCTCATCGAGGCGGAGTTGGACAGGCAAGGACTTATGTTATCCGATGTTCAAGGCGTTGAAAGGTTAATGAGAAGAATTCTTAGTCCTTATTCTTCAACAAGGCTTAGTGTGGACGGTATAGATTTATTGAACCGTTATGCGGCAGGGGGGTTTAGTCTTCTTAGACAGGATATACCACCTACTAATGATGTGGCTACATTTTTTAAGCTGTACTGCAAGATGCTCATTGAAAGATGAACCAAACTCGTACGTAGGCTGATTTGTTTCAGGAGGATGACGGAGTAGAGGTTGTCCCGGTCGTCGTGGATTTTCGTGACGGCCTTTTTCTTCAATTTACGCGGTGATGGATTTGTTTTCCTGCTGTGGTTGCGGATGTACACATTTGTGTAATGCATCGAGGAGCAGAGGGATTTGGCGAAATCCCTTGACGGTCCTGAACTTTTTCTCCGCCTCCAAAAATCCTGCAGCCGCCCAGCGCAGCACCTGTTCCCCATTCTGCCAGCGCTTGACGTTCCGACTCACCATCCGCACCTTCTCATTGGCTGATTCGATCGCATTCGTCGAGCGCAGAGTTCCCCGAAGCAGTTCCGGAACTCCCAGCCGGATCACGGTCACGGTCTCTTCCATCCCCTCGCGCAAACTGGCTGCTGCCCCTGGATACGCCTTCTCAAGTTGTGCCGCCAAGCGCCGCAGGGCCGCCAGTGCCTCTTTTTCGGTCTCCTGGCGCCAGGCCTCCCGCAATTGCCTCTTGACCCAATCTCGCTGTTTCTCCGGCAGATGCTCCAGGACATTGCGCTCCTTGTGCACCTGACACCGCTGAACCAATGCCGTCTCTCCAAACACGTCCCGTACTGCGGCACGCAAAGCCTTACTCCGTCGATGACGACCAGGATCCCATCATCGGTTTTCAGTCCCCGGTCCACAAGATCGGTCAGCAGTCCTTTGCACACTGTCGCATTCTCTGTCGCTCCCTCCCAGACGCCCAGGATCTGCTTCTGTCCCCCTACGTCAATCCCTAATGCCGCCACTACGGTGTGGTCCGCCATGACGATCCCGTCAATAACTAGCGCCACGTACCGGCGGTCGTCCAGGCGCCGCTGCATGAGTTTTTCGAGCAGCTTCTTCGTGGCGGCAATGAAACGCCGGCTAACGGCGCTCTTGCTCGTGCCGGAGGTTTCCACCTCGTTTCCGACCGGCTCAAGACCAAACGCATAGTTTCGGGTCGACAAGCCATGAATCATCCGCTCCAACGCGGCCTGGGTCAGCAGCGTTGGATCCTGAAAAGCCTGGTAGGTCTCCAGCGGGATTTCATGACCGTCGACGCTGCGTACCCGAACTTTTTCCACAGCCACCTTCCGGCCCCAAGCATCACGGAGCCCTTTTCCTTTCCGTGTCGCACAGCCTTGCGCTTTGGATTGTGTTTCCCTTTGGGGCCCACCAAAGCTTCGACTTCCTCTCGCATCATGAGTTGAATCACTCGAAGCCCGGTTTGAACCGCCAAGGCCATGAGTCCCTCTTTCGCGCTCTCCATCACGTCCAGTAGCGACAGTTGGAGGGTGAACTGCTGAGAAGGATCTAGTGTCGAAAACAGGCTCTGGTCATTTCTCACAATTTGATGTACCCTTGATTTCATAGGTGGCGTTCTCCTTTCTTGTTGTGCCCAATCCCGTTATACCAAACGGGTTCAGGAGACCGCCACCTTCAAATTTCCACGAAACCTGGGACAACGCCAAGCGCCCAGCAGCCCCCCCATCAACGCACTAGAAAATAAGAGACAAGGTCTATCAACATGGCAAGTGTGATGAATACCTTGATCCGCCGTACCCAAAGATTAGAAACGGATTTCGAGACGTTGATGAGGATCCAATAGAACACAACGAATATACCCGCAACGGTGATTTTGTACATCATCGGATGGTCGTGCAGGAAAAGCATTTGTCCCAAAAACGTGTTTGAGCCAATTTTGAGTCCAGCTGCCACACAACCAAGAGCAACCAGACCTACACCAATTGCGGCCAACGTGCGATAATCCTGCACGGAATTGTACCTCCTCAAGTAAAAAATAATCTCTCTCCTTAGCGTGCAACCTTTTGAGTAATGGCCTTGAAACTGCTTCTGCCGCTTGTTCATAGACAGTGGTTCTGATAAGGCCTGCTTTATGCCTTATCAAATGGGTTGCTGCGCCAACCGTCCATTTTCCAAAAGCATCGTCCGAGTGGCAATCTGAGTGCTAACATCACGTACATGGGAGGTAAAAAGCACGGCGGCACCGTTTTCTGCACGTGTTCGAACCATCTCTATAGCCACATTTAATGAAGCTTCGTCCAGTGGGGCAAATGGTTCATCAAGAAGAAACACTCGGGCCTCGCGGCCGAACATACAAGCCCAGAACAATTTATATCGCATGCCTAACGAATAGTCCTGAACAAGGATATCCAACGCGTCGTTTAACCGAAATCTCTCCGCAGTCTGAGCAAAGTAAGGACAAAACTGATCTTCAGGCATAGCAAAGAGATGCCGAAAAAAACGAACGTTCTCCTTGCCGGTCAGGTAATCAAATAAATACGGGTTTGCCTGCAAATATACGAGATCAGCCAGCCATTCTTTTCGCTTCGGGCCGATAATAGGCTGTGAATGATACAGGACTTCTCCCTCCTTGGGCATCAATAGCTGGGCAATCAAGCGAAAAAGAGTGGTTTTTCCGCTGCCATTTGCCCCTTGTATCCAGAGAATATCCCCTTCCTGGACATCAAGAGAAACATTCTGCAGCACTGGTTGATTGGGTTCGTATTCAAAAGAGACCCCCCGTAGTTGCAACATCATGTGCCACGCGCCCCCTGATAGCGAAAGTTTCTCCTCCGCTTTAAATCGATTCAACACCTTATAAGCCGAACTGGGCTTCCATGAACGCTGCAATCACAAACAGTATGACAGCGATCACAATCATAGGAACCACTTCTTGAGTTACCATAGAACGCAATGCTTGCAACGACCGTGTCCGTTTCGCATGCAGGATTGCAGACCATACCATAAAGGGTATGACAGCGGACAACAGCGTTGCAGGAATCTCGAATATGGCGTGAGGAAGAAAAGCCTTCCAGATGAGATCCAGGCGATCCTTTTGTTCCAGGATTTCAACTGCTATACCGGCGACAGCACCATTCAACCCGAGCAGAAGCAAACTGACCACACCGTAACTTAAACTACCCAGCACAATCATTAACGCCATCGTCTCCAAGTTATGTACGAGATAGGTTAGAGCGGTTATCCCAGGATTACGTATTTCTGGCGGGGTCCACTTTCGCTCAACCAGCATCCCAATCAAGAAGGAACTTATATATATACCTATCATGATGAAAATCTTGCTCTTTTGCGCAAGCCATATGGAACCCATTCGACCGTATAGATGGTCTCCCAAAGCAGAACTATAAGTGTAGCGTTCCCCTTTTGGCAAAATAACTGCTAGTAAACCAGCCGATAACAGCATCACCCCCAGAAATGTCGAGTATTCTAAAGTAGCATTCAGGTGATGATCATTGAACAAATATGCCGTGAGAAATAACAATACAAACACGGTAGAAAGCAACCGCCTGGGGACTTGGTACAAAAATTGGAAGAATTTGGTTTCCATCGTAACCAATTGGATAGAAAATATATTTGGATAGTCAACTCGGTTCAAAACGAACATCCATGCACCCGAGAGCACGGTCACAAGGAGATAAATGAGCCACAGCCCGATCAGCCCGGTTATGGCGTGCAACCATTCGAATCCTACCGAGAAGGCACCGATCAGGAAAATCAGACTCAGCTCAAGGAGCAACGGGAAGCCCAGTACTCCCAGTAACGCGATTTTGGCAATCTTCATTTGCCTTACGCTCGTATTTGGCGAGAGGTTTAATAAATCAACTTGTCGCAGTTCACTGGAGGGGTAAAGAATTGGAAAACTCCACAGCATAAACCACAGGCTTTGGTAAACCGCATATAATGAAATGGCCCAGAAAATCAGCACAAACGCTGACAGATCCTTTAGAGACCAGGATACTACCGAAACTGCCACCGCTGAACTGATAGATGGAGGCAACCATAATTCCGTCCGCAGTGGAAACTGGGTCCGATTTTGGAACCGTTGTATCCACAATAAATCTCGCCAGATAAACGGATTCCGAGGGAATAAATGCCGTGCCAACAGATGATACAACCTGAACAGAACATCGGGATCACCGACAGTCACCACATCGCTCTGAGCCGCCCTCATTCTGTAACGAATGCCAACTACGATGTACAAAGCAAGGAAAGTGCAGAAAAACGCAACTGATAGCCAGCCAAGCCATTTGTGGTGAATAAACATCTCCCAGATGCCGGATAGGGAACTGCTAAACCTGGCTCTCAAAGCTTGTGGAAGAATCAACCATGCATGATCGGACCGAAAAATAGATACGGAAATAGGATGATCCGCAAAATCCGTCAAGACTTGATCGGAAACAAACCACAACAAACCTGTTACGACTGTCAAACTGATTATGTACAAGACCGGAGGCATTCGATAAGGATTCGCTGCTGGCCCATACACATGACGGTACAACGTCCAAAGATAAACTCCGGAAACAACTGCAATCCATAAAATTGCGATCCCGAATCCCAAAACCAGATTTCCAGTAACGTCCAGAATAATTGCAACCGACACAAATTGAAGCCCAATATGACGTATCCAGAAACACGCCGTTTCGCCCAGCAGCCACGTTATCGTCAAGTCTTCATCAGGCCAAGGTGATTGTTTGAGGATATCCCGCAACGGATCATTCCTTAGTCGCTCCACATCCCTTCTAGCCATAGTACTTGGCATGTACAAATTAAACAACAGTGCAAGACCGGCTAGAACCCACCAACCTGGAATGCCACGGGATCCGAGTACGAGGTATGCAATCATGACAAAAACCGAGTTTTGCAGCACAACGGCGACTGTCCAAACTACCCAAGCCGGTACAGCGATACCAAAGATCTCTTTGAGCTTTAACACCACAGTGGCAAATTCCTGGCGCGTCTGATTCAGGACCATTATCCGTACGATTTCCCAGCGCACCCACTTCATAGGTGCCCCCTTATCCAAAGTTAACCGAGCACTCTTCTCTTGCAACATCACTTTTTGTTAGGCTGCCTCCCCGAGTAACTGATTCGGCAGGTTGCGTCCGACAGTCAGGCAGTTCGACGTCCCTGTTGCACGTCTGGCTACCCCACCGTCGGACAAGCTGCCGAGCCTACTTCCATGAGATTACTACCACGCTATTGCTTGAAGCCAAAGATTCCTCTTGAGGTAGTTCAATACGACCGCAACAATGTAGTCTGCTGAGGCCGTCCAAACCGATAGGCTACCCCCGGATAGAATGGTAGTAATAATACTCATCGTGATAATCGCCCAACCAAACTGGTTAATCAACGAAACAATCTGTTGAGCAACCCAATTGCCAACACCTAGAAAACCCATCAGATCAAACACCAAACCACCCACCTCGCTGAAATTTGTCCCTACCTAGTAGATCGTTTCCCTTGTTTCGACAGCATTTGCAATCGACATATGATAGGGTAAGGTGACGATACGTGTAGAAATGAGGGAGCAGAATGCCGGGGCGTGTCTATCGAAAGTTGCATCCAGAAATTACACTGACGGAAGAGGAACGAATGCAGTTGGAACGCATTCGCCAATCCCGCTCGGAAAGTGTTCGCCATGTCCAAAGAGCGAGCATCCTTCTCCTGTGTGCGGACGGACAGAACAAGGCAGCCATTGCACGGGACTTGGGCATGAGCCTCGTTGCGGTCAACGGAACAATCCGCCGCGCTCGGAAAGTGGGCGTCTTGCAAGCCTTGGATGATCTGCCCCGCTCCGGTCATCCGGAGGTCATCACCCCGGAAGCGAAGGCTTGGCTGATCTCCTTGGCTTGCCAAAAGCCGACGGCCCTTGGATACCCGCACGAAGTGTGGACGTACAGCCTGCTGGCGCAACATGTCCGTGCACATTGTGAGGAGGCGGGACACCCGTCCTTGGCTCGCCTGGCGAAAGGAACCATCTCAAAAATTCTGAGAGCACAGGACATCCACCCTCACCGCATCGAATACTATCTGGAAAAACGCGACCCTGAATTTGACGCCAAGATGGCTGAGGTACTGGCGGTCTACCAAGAGGTGGAGATCTTACGGGAGGCCGGCGACCCGCAAGCTCCTCTGAAAGCCATTCTGTCATATGACGAAAAGCCAGGCATCCAGGCCATCGCGAACACGGCACCTGACCGACTCCCTAAACCGGGAGTGGGAGGAACGCTTCAGCGGGATCACGAATACGTCCGGTTGGGGACGCTCAGTGTTCTCAGCGGGATTGATCTTGTAACGGGCCATGTGCATCATTCGTTGTGCGAACGACACCGGAGTGCGGAGTTCATTGAGTTTTTGAAGGTGGTCGATGCGTACTATCCGCCCGGTGTAGAGATCCACATCATTTTGGATAACCACTCTGCTCATACGTCCAAGCAGACCCGAAGCTATTTGGAAAGCGTGCCGGGCCGTTTTACATTTGTGTTCACACCGAAACACGGTTCTTGGCTCAACATCATCGAATCTTTTTTCGCCCAAATGAGCCGGACTGTTCTGCGGCACATCCGGGTGAACTCGAAGGAGGAACTGCGGGAACGGATTGAACAGTACTTGGATGAACTCAACAAACACCCCGTTCCATTCCGATGGCGCTATGGGCTTCAAATGGTCAGAGAGTGACAAAACCTTTCAAGCATGTCGAATTATGCGGTGAACAGTTTTTCGGAAACGATCTACTAGTGGTGCCCCTCGCGAAAATAATCGAGAGATAGTACAGATATGGAAAACAGGACCGGCGCTCAAATTCAAACTGAGGAATCCTTTACCGCAAAAGGAAAAATGGTACAAAATTTTTTGCCAACGGGCCATCTCAAGTTAGCGGATTATAAAACTCCACTAAACTCTATATCTTCGTTTCTCTTTCGCAATTCGTTGAGGAATTCCGGCTCATTCGATGGTGAGACAAGAACACGTCGACCGCTTTTGAGCACAATCGAAAGTCTGTTTCGTGCAAGTGCGGGCGCCGCCGTCGCATCACGAGTACGAAACACTGCATGAATTTCCCAGTATTCCACTTTCCTCTTGAATGGTCCTGAAATAATTGCCAAGGAATCAGCACTAAATTCGTAGTAAGTACACAGAGAGATCCACAGAATAAACCCATCAAGGAGCAGGAAGCCGATCCAGGGGAGATATGCCCTCTTTAACGCAAATATAACAGTAAGCGCAATGCAACACACAAAAATCGGTATAACAAGCCCATAGAACAGGACATCCCTTCTACTTGAAAACCGTTTCATCACTGCACTTCCTTCCTTATTGCCACTTTTATGGATAATATTCCAGAGACCCTCGTCAGCGCAACGGCTTAAGGAGTGGTGACAGACCTCAAAATTATTTCGACTATCCACATACTTTCACCGATGTCGGTTTGCCAGCAGGCAGGTGGAACAGGCGGCGAAAACCCGCCAACCTCGTGGAAATGCTTAAGCATAGAACGTTGTGGGATAGACGATGCCGGTACACAGGCATATCCTATGAACCGGCATTTGATTCCCTTACCTGTGATCACTTGTCTAAGGTGTCAATCATCTGCTGGATGAACATCTCTTTCTTCGTAGCATTATCTACTGGCTGGGCACTCTTCGGCCAGAAATACTGCTGGGCAAAAACAACAAGATAGGCATTTATACCTCCAGCAGCATTAATCAGTACCGCATAGTTAATAGCACCCGCAACGGTCAAGGCGGCCACTGCATATCCTACATACAAGGTGACACATTGACCTACGGCACGGTTCGCCACACTACCGCTATTCGCTTCGACCTTCATGGTATTCATGGCACTTGTCAAAAGGTTCGAGCCGGACACGAATGCAGCATCGATAGCCTGTGGATTCCCACTGTAAACCGCCGCCTCCAAATTTCGAAAATAATTCGGATCTTCCTTCTCCATCTGAATTAGCAAACTGTTGACGATTTCCTTTGCTGCCGGCGTGTTAGCCTGCTTAGTAATCGTAGGTGGCCAGTATTGTGGGAACAATTGCGCAACCGGGCCTTGGCCAAATACAACACCTTGGAAAATCGCCTTCCCGTCATAATGCGTCTTGACGTGCGCGGATGATTTTGGCTGGGGTTCAACATTAGGGAGTACAAAGGCCTTCACAACCCCCGGAAATTCAAAACCAGAGTAAACAGCAACAACCGTGATGCTCAGTAGTGCTACTATAAACCATTTTATCCGTTTCATTTGCTCTTTCCTTTCTCTTGTGAATTTAATTGCCTGACCTACACACCGCTTGAATGTTAAAATTTTACTTTTCTAACGTATCACCCCGCTTTCACATAGAAGATTCAGCGTGCTCTGATCTCCGAAAGATCAAGTTAGTACGCCTTAATAGCAGGCTCCAAAAACGGTCAGGCCAGAGAAAAGGTTTCTCCGCAGGATGGAGAAATAGCACCAATGAAGCGACCATTATCAAGGAAAAGCTGACCAAGCCAAGCATTAGTGCAATTGACTCATGGAAGAGCAATGCTGCACGCAGAAAATACTTCCAAGTAGACTTTGGAGCAAAGAGTGCAGCAAATAAGCATGTTTGAAGAATCAGAGTGCCCCATGTAGGAATTACGACAGCAGAAGATGTTAAGATAGGATTTAAAGCATTTTTTAGCAAGGATGGTAGTCCTAGCATTGGATCGTTCAAATAGTAATAGACAGCCGTTCCATCAATCCATTCTGGTTGAGCCAGTTTTGCAACAGTAGAGTTAAAGTAGATAATCGCTACCTGAACCCTGATGGCGGTCAAAGTGACATATGCGACAATTCTGCGAAGTACTTCGTCGTTCCTTATGGTAAGCGTATCGGCGGGCGTTTGCCAATGCCACTTTCGGTTATCTGTAAGCGCTATCGGCAAAAGTAAGAGTGTCATCACTGTCGCAACCTGTTCTCCCCCATCAATGGTTATCGCGGAAGTAAAGAGACTATACGAAATCCACCAATGCAGGACACAGGTAATTCGTGGCCGCCATCCAGAAGCGACCAAAAGAAGAATAACCACACAAACCCACCTAACCACGTTTAAATATGTGTACGAGGCCGGCACCATGTTAAATATACCAGGCAATGCGCCACGGTTTGGATAGGTAAGAATTCCTGCCGCCGGACGAAAAAATACACTAGCGTCATTAAAAGCCAAAGTCATTGCGGTGGCCAGGGCTATTAGGCTTCGCGAAAAGCCATATACATTTGTCCATGGATTACCCTGGCTTACCCAATCGAACGCTACGCGTCCAAGTCGTGTCATCATTTCACAATCACCCTAGCCACTCGTGAGGGCATAATTATTTTGTCCGCCTCCTTGGTCCATGCCCACGGTACTGGTGGTTGATATATAATACCGATATCACCAAGTATAGTGGGGGACGGAGAGGGGTTCTTGATCACCAATTCTGGCTTTAGCTCATCCAACTTCCACAAAGGATTGACATTCGTGAATACATAGGCGGAGTTAGGGATCTCTGAAGCAATCAACCCCGCTTCAATACCTTGTGCCCTGCCAAATCTGCTAATCCCAAAAATATTGCTCAGGGAATTATTAGGCCACCCTACAGGAAGTTGGTGGTCTGGCATTCTCACGACGTAAAAATAAGAATCTCTTGGATTCTTACTGTAAAAACCCCATCCCTGTGGAAACCACTGTTCAACAAAGAGACGTGGCTCCAATGGAAGATCCGGAACAACGCTGAATGGTAAACCACGGTGGATGCCTAACATAAAGACATAGACCCACAACGCGACCATGCCCAAAAATATCCAACCAAAAAGGACATACCGTCGCGAACTCATATTTACCCCCCCAAGTTACTTAAGGAACTGGCCACCGCCGCGGCGGCGGTATGTCCTCCAAAAGGACCGGGCTGCCACTTTCGTCAGAGTTACCTACGCAGAAGTTGTTAGGCACTTCGACAACACCGTGGAGCCCAGCGATTGATCGCGCCCGACTCGTTCTTCGCACTGGTATGTCGCAGTTATCTGTTCGGCAAGATTACGACCGACGGCTCGCCCGGCTCCACTTAGGAGACTCACCGCGATCTTCCGAATGCTTCCGGCAATGTTCACTTTTTGAAACCTTCTTTGAACATATTTCTATAATCGATTACATTCAGTCCAAAAAACCGACCCTTCACATTCCTCGTCACTCCCGATCCCTTCCCTATTTCTGCATATTCCGAGCGCTTTGTATATTCTCCATGCACTCGTTCTTTTTTTTCGCCATTTCTGGATCATCCCTCGATCATTCTGGTGGAGGAGCCCCCCTTCGTCGTTGGTGCTCGTTCTTGGCAGGAGGATCCCCCCTTTGTGGAGGGGCCCCCCTAGAGGCCGAACACGGAGGCCGGCGTCACATATCCCAGGGACTGATGCGGACGCCTGTGGTTGTAGAACTCCAGGTATCTGGCAATCCCTTCCCGAGCCTGTCTCGGCGTTTGGTAGTCGCGAAGATACACCTCTTCCTGCTTCAGACTCCGCCAAAGGCGCTCGGTGAAGATGTTGTCCAGGGCTCGACCCCGACCGTCCATGCTGATCTGAATCCCATGATTTAGCAGTACGTCCGTGTACTTCGGGCTGGTAAAGTGACTTCCCTGGTCGCTATTCATGATCTCCGGCGTCCACTGCCGCAGGGCCCGATCCAAGGCCTTCAGAACGAAGTCCATGTGCAAGGTCTGATCCAGCTCATAGCTGACCACATAACGGGAGTACCAGTCCAGGATCGCCACCAGATACATCCAGCCATGCGCCATGCGGATATACGTGATGTCGATGCCCCAGACCTGATTCGGACGCTCGACCTTCAAACCCCGCAACAGGTAGGGATACACCCGGTGTGCCTGAGCGCGTCGGCGAAGGCCCGGACCCGGAGTAATGCCGGCAATCCCCATCTCCCGCATATGACGCTGGACGGCCTTGCGGTTGACGATCCAATGTTCGCTGCGTAAAATGACCGTGATGCGCCGGGAGCCACAAAAAAGATGATCCGTGTAGATTTGGTCAATCCGGTGTTTGAGCCTCACCTCCTCCTCGGATGGTCCGACTGGCTTGTAGTACAGGCTGGACCGGTTTAAGCCCAGAAGCTTGGCCTGAACGGAGAGCGGGAGTTCACGTTCTTGGAAGTCGATGAGAGCCAGCCTGTCCTCTCGACTGAGCGAGGCGAGATTTTTTTTCCAACCAAGACAATTGTGTGCTCAGGCGACCGACCTCCGCATACAATTCTTGGATCTTGTCTTCATATTCTGCACGAATTTTGGCCAGCTGTTTATTCTCGGGTTCAAACGCTCGTGGCCAGTTTTCCAAGGCGATATCCCGCCACTGGCGGAGTTGATTGACGTGAACGCCATATTCAGACGCCAATTGCGAGAGCGTCTTTTCCTCTTTGAGAATTTCCAGGACAACTTTGGTTTTGAAGTCAGTATCATACTTTTTTCGCGGCATGGACCTACCTTAAAATCTCCCTTCTTGTTGTCCAGTTTCTTGGGTCCATTATACGTTTTCCATTCCTGGTCCATGTCCGTCAACAAAGGACCCGACAAATACGACGTCGGCTCCCGATTGAGAAAAATCCGGTTTAAGAAGTCGGCCACACCCCAATCCTTGTTTGTAAGAGCACGTGGAAAAACGCGTTTCCTGGGTTAATCCGATAAAGAGCCATTACCATTCCCCCTCGTGAATGGGTTGGGGCGAATTCCATGATACCAAAGAGAGACGAGATGGCTTATTTTGCGACTTGTGGTACCGATCTTTTTTTACACAATGATATAGACCTCACTCCCTTCTTCTTTTCTAGACCAGGAGTGTCCATGCAATGTGTATGAAAGATGCATCAATGACTTTCCAGCACTGAAAAATGCCATCCGTTTTAACAACAGCACTGAAATATCACGTTCCAGGAGGCATATTAGCATAGTAAAATGGCATTCATAAGAGCCACTTTTGATCAAGTTTGAATGGGCCACTTCGTTGGGAGGCGGGTGTACATGACGTCTGTATTGATCACGATAGGCCGGGGAACTGGGACGCCGATCAAACAGCAACTTTACGATCAGATCAGAAAGAAGATTATTAAGGGTGAGTTGGCCTTTGGAGACAAATTGCCCTCTTCTCGTGAATTGGCCGATGAATTGCACATATCACGTAATCTGATCGTTGAAGTCTATGAGCAGCTTGTTTCCGAAGGCTATCTAGAAACCAAAGCTGGTTCGGGAACCTACGTTGCAAAAGGGGCGTATCTGGAAAGGTCCTTTGATTCAGACGAATATAGTGTTTTCGGCGAACATCTGGTTGCCGAAGAAGATGTAATAGACTTCCGGTCTGGGATACCTGCTTTGGACATGTTCCCTAGGAAAACGTGGGGATTCATTGCCAGAAGAGTGTATCGAGACGCTCCCCCGGAAGTCTTTGGCTATCGACATCCAGAAGGGGAATTTATATTACGACATACCTTGTCGCAGTATTTATCCCGTACACGCGGAGTTAAATGTCATCCTGATCAACTCATTATTACTTCCGGAGCTACACAGGCGTTTGGACTCATAGCAAGATTGCTTGGTTCCCGGAATTCAGAGGTTGTAATTGAAGATCCAGTAACTCATGAAATTCAGACGATATTCTCGTCTGCGGGATTCAGATTTCACCCGGTACCAGTGGATGACTACGGCATGAAAACAGAACACATTTCAGCTCAAAATCCGGCGTTTATATTCGTCACTCCTTCACACCAGTTTCCCTTGGGAGGGGTACTCACAATTCAACGACGGATTCAACTCATTCATTTTGCACGTCAAACAGGTTGTTACATTGTCGAAGATGATTATGACAGTGAGTTTCGTTACCACGGCACTCCTGTAAGCTGCATGCAAGGACTGGATCCGGAGCGCGTGGTTTACATAGGCACTTTTAGCAAAATACTTTCACCTGCTCTTCGTTTAGGATATTTGGTCCTACCGCCTGATCTCACCAAAAAATGTAGAGATCTGAAGTGGTTCAGTGACCTGCATTCCTCAACTTTCGAACAACTCGTACTCGCTCAATTCATGAAGGAAGGGCATCTTGAAAAGCACATTTCGAAAATGAAAAAAATTTATAGAAAACGTCGGGAAAAGCTGATCGACTGTCTAAATAAACGTTTTTCTAATACGGTCTCGATCCACGGTGATTCTACAGGTCTACACCTTGTTGCAGAATTCAAAGGAATTACATTTTCAGATGAGACCATGAGAAATATTGATGCTCACAGGGTAAAGGTTTATCCCGTAGAACTTCATACAATTCAAAAATCCGCCCATTCTAATAAGATAATACTGGGCTATGGAAACTTGGGTTTAGAGCAAATAGAAGAAGGGATAGCTCGACTGGAAAGTGTACTCAAATACTCATACTGAGCCTGAACATCGCTTGGTACGTCCTTGCAGACCAGCGCGAATGTTAACAGGTTAAATGTCAAGTTTGACAGTTGGGGGCCCCTGATGGGATGCTAGTGCCGTTTCAGACAACCTTGATCTTCTTTTGCTCACGTAGAAGTCTGGCATGGCGGCTGTGCTTGTTTCGCCAACGCAGGTACGACCGAATCGCTGTGGCCAACGCCTCGTGATTGGGATAGTGACTCCCACGCAACACAAAGGATCGCAAGGGTGCAAAGTGGCTTTCGATGCGGTTCAACCATGAGGCCTGGGTCGGTGTGAAAACCAGTTCCACGTCGTTTTCTGCAGCCCACTTCGTCACCGCACGATGCTTGTGAGGTGAAAAATTATCCAAGACCACATACAGCCGTTCAGAGCGGTGATACCGCCGGCGGAGCACCTTGAGAAGTAAGCGTCAAATCCGACACACCTGGCCGAGCAATCAGCCGCATGCGATGATTCTCTCATACACCACCTGAGTGCAGGAGGAGGAGATCATCGCCATGACAAGGACCGAGTTGCGGAAAACTTGGGCCGACCGTGTGGCCCACTTCGAGGCCAGCGGCCAAAGCGCCACCGCCTGGTGTGCCGCCCACCACATTCAACCCCATCAATTGTACTATTGGCGGCGGAAACTGCGAGCCTCGGAGAAGCCCCAGACCCCCAGCACTTTTCTGTTGCCCCAGTGGCTTCCCCTTGAGATCGACGAAACTTCAACGGACGCAGAGGCCTCTGTGGTGATCCGGGTTCACCAAATCGTCTTGGAAGCCCGGCCCGGCTGTTCTCCCGAGTGGCTCGCCGACCTCGTGCGGGCCCTGATGTCCCGGTGTTAGAGAATCCCGGACAACGGGTCCATCTCGCCTGCGGAAGCACCGACCTGCGCAAGTCCATCGACGGGCTCGCTGTACTGGTCAAAGAGCAGTTCGAACTGGACCCGTTTTCGCCGTGTCTCTTCGTCTTCTGTAATCGCAAACGGGATAAACTCAAGATCCTCCAGTGGGACCACAATGGGTTCTGGCTCCATTACCGGCGCTTGGAACGGGGCACCTTTCAGTGGCCCGACGAGAATCCGTCGGGAACCCTGAAAATCAATCGCCGGCAGCTGCAGTGGCTGCTCGACGGGCTTTCCCTGAATCAGAGCCAAGCCCATCGGGAGGTGACGGCGCGCACCGTCCTGTAAGCCTCCAAGCTTCTTTTCCTGTCGTGGTGGGATGTGGCAGGAAAAGAAGCGTTTGTGCCGAAATCAATAAGCATGAACACCATCGTGGTTGCTGCGGAGACAATCGAATCCCTTGAGAAAAGAATCCAGCGCCTGGAGCAGGAAAATGCCGAGTTGGCGGCCAAGGTGGCCTGGTATGAGGAGCAGTTTCGCCTGAGTCAACGCCGCCGGTTTGCCGCCTCCAGCGAGCGCTCCAAGACGACCTCCGAGCAGTTGGAACTGTTTAACGAGGCCGAAGTGGAGGCACAGACACCCCCACCGGAGCCGACGGTGGAAACGGTGATGGTGCGCCGGGTGAAAAAGCCGGGCCAGCGGGAGGAAAAGCTGAAGGAGCTGCCGGTGGAACGGATCGAGCACCGCCTGGCCGAAGAGGAACAGGTTTGCCCGCAGTGTGGGGATGCGCTCCACGAGATGAGCACCGAGGTTCGGCGGGAGCTCAAGATCATCCCGGCGCAGGTGAAAGTGGTGGAGCACGTGCGGCAGTTGTACTCCTGCCGCCGTTGCGAACGCGAAGACATCCAGACCCCGGTTGTCAAGGCCCCCATGCCGAAGCCGGTCCAACCGGGGAGTCTGGCCTCCCCCTCGGCGGTAGCCTACGTGATGACGCAAAAATACGTCGAGGGGATGCCGCTGTACCGGCAGGAGCAACAGTTTGAACGCCAGGGTCTTGCCCTCTCCCGGCAAACCCTGGCGAATTGGATCGTGTACAGCGCGGAGCATTGGCTGGAGCCCTTGTACGAGCGGATGCACCGGGAGCTTTTGAACCAAGACATCCTGCACGCGGACGAGACCACACTGCAGGTGTTGCGGGAGCCGGGGCGGGCGGCAGAGACGACGTCGTACCTGTGGCTGTACCGCACCGGACGCTACAGTCCGCCCATCGTCCTGTATGAGTACCAGAGGACTCGGGCGGCGGAACATCCGAAGGCGTTTCTGAACGGGTTTAAAGGGTACCTGCATGTGGACGGGTATGCGGGGTACAACGGACTGGCGGATGAGGTGGACCCCATTTTCAAGACATTTTTTTGTAAGCGTCAAACGAGGCCGGTGGCTGTAGGCTTTTTGAGCACGCCAAATAGACCCCACCCGCCCCAGGTGATGGCGTAGCGCCAACTCCCGGTTGGGAAAGGATGCGGATCACACACTTTCTCCTCCGAATCTTCTCCTCCGAGTTCTCTTGAAGCATATCTGCCATGATCAGTGACTGAATCGATGCGAATACTAAGCCCGCAGTCTATATAACCCTTTGCTCAGCTATTTTGCCTCGGAAATGTCCAACAACCGCAACGCCGAACCGGAAATTCGTGCTCCCAGCGCATATTGTTGAATCAAGCGCAAGACATCCCCGCGTTTCAGAAATCCCCCGCGGACCACCCATTCACGGCCGTGCTTGGCAAAGGTTTGGATGCGCTGTTCCTGAAGAATTTTCAGGAGTTCTTTCCGGTCCATGCCAAGGATTCGCCGGACCGCGTCCACCGGCACGTACACACAGTCGTTCAGGATAGGCTCCCAGGATTCGGCATGGGTTTTGGTGAACCAAACGTCGGGAGCAAGCACGTACAGGCTGTTTTCGATGGCCACCGATCTCCACAGCCCGCGTCTGACCGCTTCTTCCAGGTACGCCGGCGGGTAAGAGAAGAGCCTGCGTGCTTCTTCTTTCGACACCAGGCACTCCCGTTCCTCCTCAGTCAACGTTCGCGACCACGGAGCGCGCAGCGGGGGCAAGCCAAGGTCTTTCCGCCTTCCTGGCAACCGACGTGCTTCACACAGCAACCACCGGGCCTTCCGAATCTGTTGTTTGCGCCGCTCTCTCTTCCAGTCCAAGGACTCCCGTTTCTTTTTGTCCTTCTCCTCTTGCCACTGTTTCCGAGCCTCTGTATCGGTGATCCACCAAAATTTCTCGGAGCTGTCAGCCAGATTTTTTACTTTGAGTCGTTTCAATGGAGGCGATTCATACTGATGACGAAACATCTGATCTTCCGGCGATTTGCTGGAGAGCAGGTGTTTTCGGGCTTGCGTGGGCCACCGGGAAGGTCGTGTTACGTTCACGGGCAGGCCTAACTCCGACCAGAGCCGTTCCAAAATGTCCTTGGAGAGCACTGCCTTGGGGTTTACCAGCAATCCGCCGACCTTCCACCAGCCGGCAAAATGCTTCGACAGCCATTCCAACTGCTGATTTGGGTATGTTGCCCAGGTGTCGCGTTGTTCCGGTGTGAGCCGTTCCAGGACTTCCGAAATGGCCACGACAGGTTGAGTCGTTTCCTTTGCAAGGGTTCCAATCCTCTGGGAAAGGGAATGTCTGAGGGTGTTATTGGCGGCCAGAACGAGGTTCGCCGGATTTCCCCCGATTTTGAGGCCCCTTCCTACGCACCAGCGGCGAATGGCCGCAACCACTTGAATCGGATCCCTGTTTTTGGATCCGTCCGGGTTGTAGCGAATTTCCCCTTTCTCATTGAACCGAAACCACGTGGGCGCCTTGAACATCAAAGCATTGGCGACACGGATTTCCGGCAGTGGCATCGCCCGCATCAAATCGTCCAGGGAAGCCGTGGGGTTTGCACGAAAAAAACGTTCGATATTGGCCGATACTTTGTCGCGGGGGTTAAATTCAAAAGGGTGGATGATTGCCGTTGGACCGGGAGACTCCATTCCTTGTTTGAGAGGTTTTGCAATCTCAATCCGGGGACGGGGAGCTTTTCCCACCACCGTATCCCAGCCAACACGGGCAATCCTGGACAATGCATCGGCCGCCCGATTTTCTTCCCGCGGGATCCAAACGACCGGATAGGGGAGGTCCGTGACGATCGCTCCCGTACAGTCCGTGAAGATGACCGCGGATGCTGCGTTCATCCACTGCAGGCGTCTCGCGGCTTCCAGAACCGCCTCTTTTTCTGCTTCATGGCTGCCGGCTGATGGCAGGGAGGCCGAGTAACGCAGTTCCTGGCCGTCGGGTGTGGTGACCAAGATTGCGAGACCGCAACGCCCGGACAAGTCGAAACTGGCATCGGCATAGGCGCGAAATGGATTGGAGTTCTTGGATGCTGCTTTAAGTTCCATGGCCCTCGAACACTGGCCCCCTTCCCACAGGGTGACAAATCGTCAGTCGTGTCACTGCTTGGCGGAATCCTCCATCCTGTGATGACATGCCGGGCGGATTCCAGGACAACATCTAGAAGAGCTTGTAACAGAATTATACTATATGGCCATAGTTTTTGGGTGCCGCGTGATGTTTGGGCGGCCAGGCTTAGAAACAAGGACCAGGTTGATTCCTCTTGCGGCGTCTCACGCACGAAATAGGAAGAGGGATACACGACGACCATTTTCAGCAGTCATACGAGTGCGGCCTGCATGAGTGCAACCCGCCCAATTCATATGGCTGCCCAAAACCCGTGTGCCGCTCACGAATGAGGTTCATAGGTTTTCCGATTCCCGGAAGCGGAACCCGATGAACTAAATGGTCTGAGGATCCTGCCGCTTCAAGAGTTCGATGATCGCCTCTTCCACAATCTCGGATGGCGAATGTCCCACCGCCAGGACGTTGAGGGCCGTGATGCTATAGCGGCTGAGTGAAAACGTGCATCGTTTCGTGCCGCCGCGTCGGTCCTTGGGTGGAATTTGATCGAGCGATTCCTGTTGTTTGGCGCGTTGTGCTTCTGCCTGTTGGCGCTTTTCCGCCCGGCGTTTCGCTGCACATTCTTTGCACATGGCCGGGTGTTGAGCACGCGGGTATTGTGCCCGGTTGATGGGGACCCAGTGGTCACCTTCTTTGCAGTGGAACACTGTCGAGGACTGTTGCCGTTCCGTTTGTGTGTCGGGACTCGTTTGCGTGGATTGCTCCACAGCACGGGTGTGCATCTGTGCATCTTGCGCAAGGGTGTGATCGGGTTCGTGGGTTGCATGTGAACCACTGTCCTTTCTTCCATCATTCAAAAGTGATGATCGGGTTGACGGTGATGATCATGGAACAAGACAGCACGGAAATGCAAGTAGCCGTTGAACAAATCTGCATAACAGCACCTGGCGGGTGTGTTTGAGAGGGGATGCATAGAGATTCTTGGGTGGTTTGCTGGAACAATAACCCGGCTGTTCCATGAAGCAATCTTCGTCTCGCGATTTTCGGTACAAATGTGATTTCAGGTTGTATGTAAGAGAGGAACGGAGGTCATCTCGTTCATTGGTTTCTAGAAACTAGTTTTTAGTTTCTATAGTTTCTATAGTCAATAAAGATACAGCAGTAGGTCTTTGCCCAAGGGATTTTCGAACCAAGGGGCGTCGGGTCGGGGAGCGGGGCTGGAACCGCATGGAGTATGGCCCGACCCGAAGGGAGAAGAGGGGGCTCCCGGCATATCGAGATGAAGCCGGGCGTGGCGTACAAAGGGCGGTCGGGACGCCTCCAAGCCCGGAAATGGTGGCGGGGGTGATGCTTGCGGCGACTTCTCGAACGGCGGCGACCGCTGTCACCGTTGGTGGGGCGCAAGGAGATTGAAGATGGATGGGGGCATTCAGGGATGACAGATATTTATCAAAACGGCACTAATCGGCTATAATGAGGCCAAGCAGTTGGACCTGCTCTGGATAGTCAGGAATTGCAGTTGTCGTGGCAGCGGGGTTTCCAATGGCTGGTTGGCATTCGGACGTCCGGTTCTTATTTCGTACAAGCCATCATCCTCTTTCTAAAATTTTGAATGACATCGACAAAAGAGCAGTAGTTCGCCAAATTATGACGCGGTCGATGTGGTCTTCATTGGTGTGTTCTTATGCAGGTTTGTTGAATAGACCGCCGCAGTTGAGATGCAAAGATTTGGGCCATGGCAGCATGGAGGTGCCCGTGATTTGAGGTGGGCCGAAGTCCGTGAAATGTTCCCGAATCAATGGATTGCGGTCATTCCCATCGGTGCGTATGCGAAGCACGGCAAGGAATTTGTCGACGAAGTCGCCATCCTGGATTTTCATCCGGAGCAACACGGCGATGAGCCCATCATTCAGTCCGGGCGTGTGAAGGTTTGGTTCACTTATCACACTTCTCAAAAGCATATTGTGTTCGAAGCTGGAACACTGCCTAGCGATGCCGTTCGGGAATACACCATGCTTGATTTTATCACTGAGACTATTCAAGCAAGAGTTTACTTAGAACAAGGAATCCCGGCAGACGAAATCATGGACATGCTGCATCTTTCGGAGAAAGAACTGGACGAAGCAAAACGCTGGTTATGTGAAGACGTTAGAAAGGGAGAAACGATACCTGTCAAGGTGGAAGTTGCTGAGAGGATGCTGAAAGAAGGACTTAATATATTGGATATTTCTGAGATTACAGATTTACCCCTTGAGCTGGTTGAAGCCATTCGGGATGGGGGTTGGAAAGATCGCTGCGAGGAATTCTTGGAAAGAATGTTTGCCCGTAGGTTGTGACGTGGGGCTATTGCTCGTCACCGGCCGCTATAAGGGGTCGTAATCTTGGCCCAAAATCACAACAAATCCAAAGAGCAACTGGAGGAATTGGCGGAGATGGACCCGGCGATCAAAAAGGCGAAGATGCTGGAGTTTCTCAGTCAGGACGAGTTACACATGCCCGGCGGGAGAGCCCACCCATAAAGAGATCTTGTTAGCGTCACACCGTGATGGGCGGTTGCTGACGGGATGGACTGTCTGGAAGTTGGCGCATACAATGCCATACATGAGGGCAGGGAACGGATGCCGCTAAGCGGCAAGGGTCTCAACCCGTAGGGACAAAGGCCCCGAGGGGCCACACGGCATGGTTCGTGACCACGTGTTTTCAGGGGGTCAACCTTCGGTGACGAGTGGGGTCAATTGTACTTGACGGACAACAGGTCCGGGCGGCGGTGTGGCAGCGAACGGCAAGGGCTTCGTTTCGGCGGCAATCTGGATTCTGTATTTTAACAGGAGCAAGAGGTTTTTTCCTTGGCGGTACTCAAGTCGGCGGTGAGGTGTTATGTCTTGAAAAGATTACGGGATACAGTCATTGGTGCCATTTGCCGTGTGCGGAACCATTTTCAGTATCCTTCTGTTGCATTCTATTCAATGGATAGGTATCGCAACTGGAACGATCATTTATTTTGTGATGTGACTCCTTTTACCGAAACGCATGAGTTTCAAGTAGTGGTGAGACTGTTTTCGTAAATCCCCTTTCATACAAGGAACCCCACCAAGCATGATATCGCCGGATTCGGTCTTCCCGGATAAAGCTCGCAACCTACACCCACACATACATGGAAGTGATCGAACAGCCCCATTCCCAAAGAGTGACAGATCGTCAGCCGGGCCAGCCGGGCATGGACAGGATGGATGCCTGTTGCGACATCTAAAGGGCGAGACGGCCACACGGCGACCTAAGAATCGGTTTTTTCAGCGGCTCCGCACTGGCGTGAACGCGGTGTGTCCCGTTTCATACGGCTGATCCCCAGGCCGTGTGGCGCTTACGATAGGATTCATGCATTTTCCGATTCCCGGAAGCGGAACCCGACGAACGAAATCGTACGGGGATCCTGCCGCTTCAAGAGTTCGATGATCGCTTCTTCCACAATCTCGGATGGCGAATGCCCCACCGCCAGGACGTTGAGGGCTGTGACGGTGTAACGGCTGAGTGAAAACGTGCACCGTTTCGTGCCGCCGCGTCGGTCCTTGGGTGGGATTTGATCGAGCGATTCTTGTTGTTTGGTGCGTTGTGCTTGTGCCTGTTGGCGCTTTTCCGCCCGGCGTTTCGCTGCACAGTCTTTGCACATGGCCGGGTGTTGAGCCCGTGGGTATTGTGCCTGTTCGATGGGGACCCAGTGGTCACCTTCTTTGCAGTGGAACACTGTCGAGGACTGTTGCCATTCCGTTTGTGTGTCGGGACTCGTTTGCGCGGATTGCTCCACAGCACGGGTGTGCATCTGTGCCTCTTGTGCAAGGGTGATCGGGTTCGTGGGTTGCATGTGAACCACCGTCCTTTCTTCCATCATTCAAGAGTGATGATGGGGTTGACGGTGATGATCATGGAACAGGACATTGCAGAGATGCAAGTCATCATGACGCGAAGTTGTTCCGCAGCGTCGCGGTAGGACAAGAGCCTGCAGGTTTTTCGTCGGGGGCCTCCCTAAAGCGACTGTCCGATATTCCCATCACGAAATCCGCAGCGCACGATTTTCATGTCGGAGCGATTTTGAAATCCGGACTGCTTGTTAGGGAGGAACGGGGAATATATGGGTGAAAAACGCAGATAAAACGAGAAATTCGTAGATATCACAACACAATTCGCTTTGATGGTTACTAGACTCTGGTTTCTATAGTTTTCTGGAGGCGGTCAGGAGTGTAGCGGTTCAGGAAACCAGTGTGATTGTCGCTCGATCATCGAAAATCACCGAGGGGAAGGGAGCAGTTGGCGGGGAGGATTTCGGTTGGTCCAAGAGTTTGATCGAGCTGGAAAGCTGACCATATATCTGCCGTTCGTTGCCTAACATTGCCTCTCCGTAGCGAATTCAATGAGGAACGGTCGGCCGGGGCATCGGGCCGAAGCATTTGAGGTGAAAGATCGCAGGGACAAGCAAGCCGGGGGTTGAGTGCCTCAGGTATGTAGTTCCCCAAAAAGGGGAGGGCCATGTGCCGCCGGGTGGAATTAGACGGCCATGCTGTGGGCTGAAACGGCCAGAATGCGGTGATCGGCAAGTGGAGGCCGACAAAGCGGGGCGGTCCGGCACATCCAGCCTCATCAAACTGTACTTGGAGTTGCTGGTGCCGGTGAGCGTCAAGGTCAGGAAGAGCGAGGTGAGGTGACGCCTTGGGGGAAATGCTTGCCAGCGGGATGGTACGTGGTGACGGAGGACGGCCGGGTGGTGACGAAGCTGCTGCCGCTGAAGTTAAAGAAGGGCTAAACTATTTTTCGACATGAACTGAGACTAAAGACCTAGTACTTTGAACTATTGGTTTATCTTTTGTAAAGGTATGTTTGCAAAAACAAGAGAATGGGAAATTTATGCTGGATGTCAAGCGAGGGAGACTTAGTAAGGGTCGATAATTGCCGAATCAAACGTCGAGAATTGTCGATACAATAGCCCTTTTTTACTATTGTCTGGGTCCGGAGATGGGGATAGATTATGTTATGTACCAAACGTCGAGGAGGTAGGAACTGTAGATAAAGGCGGATGGAGAGCAAGGGGCAAAGGGAGGTTTGGAGAGTTACCGGTCTGGGATGGTCGCGTGGGAAGTTGCGCGATTGGGTGACAAAAATTGAGGAAGACCTTCTTTGCTTTACAAACGGAAGGGAGAGAAAAGAGGTTGTCCCGGTCGTCGTGGATTTTCGTGATGGCCTTTTTCTTCAATTTACGCGGTGATGGATTTGTTTTCCTGCTGTGGTTGCGGATGTACACATTTGTGTAATGCATCAAGGAGCAGAGGGATTTGGCGAAATCCCTTGACGGTCCTGAACTTTTTCTCCACCTCCAAAAATCCTGCAGCCGCCCAGCGCAGCACCTGTTCCCCATTCTGCCAGCGCTTGACGTTCCGACTCACCATCCGCACCTTCTCATTGGCTGATTCGATCGCATTCGTCGAGCGCAGAGTTCCCCGAAGCAGTTCCGGAACTCCCAGCCGGATCACGGTCACGGTCTCTTCCATCCCCTCGCGCAAACTGGCTGCTGCCCCTGGATACGCCTTCTCAAGTTGTGCCGCCAAGCGCCGCAGGGCCGCCAGTGCCTCTTTTTCGGTCTCCTGGCGCCAGGCCTCCCGCAATTGCCTCTTGACCCAATCTCGCTGTTTCTCCGGCAGATGCTCCAGGACATTGCGCTCCTTGTGCACCTGACACCGCTGAACCAATGCCGTCTCTCCAAACACGTCCCGTACTGCGGCACGCAAAGCCTTACTCCCGTCGATGACGACCAGGATCCCATCATCGGTTTTCAGTCCCCGGTCCACAAGATCGGTCAGCAGTCCTTTGCACACTGTCGCATTCTCTGTCGCTCCCTCCCAGACGCCCAGGATCTGCTTCTGTCCCCCTACGTCAATCCCTAATGCCGCCACTACGGTGTGGTCCGCCATGACGATCCCGTCAATAACTAGCGCCACGTACCGGCGGTCGTCTAGGCGCCGCTGCATGAGTTTTTCGAACAGCTTCTTCGTGGCGGCAATGAAACGCCGGCTGACGGCGCTCTTGCTCGTGCCGGAGGTTTCCACCTCGTTTCCGACCGGCTCAAGACCAAACGCATAGTTTCGGGTCGACAAGCCATGAATCATCCGCTCCAACGCGGCCTGGGTCAGCAGCGTTGGATCCTGAAAAGCCTGGTAGGTCTCCAGCGGGATTTCATGACCGTCGACGCTGCGTACCCGAACTTTTTCCACAGCCACCTTCCGGCCCCCAAGCATCACGGAGCCCTTTTCCTTTCCGTGTCGCACAGCCTTGCGCTTTGGATTGTGTTTCCCTTTGGGGCCCACCAAAGCTTCGACTTCCTCTCGCATCATGAGTTGAATCACTCGAAGCCCGGTTTGAACCGCCAAGGCCATGAGTCCCTCTTTCGCGCTCTCCATCACGTCCAGTAGCGACAGTTGGAGGGTGAACTGCTGAGAGGGATCCAGTGTCGAAAACAGGCTCTGGTCATTTCTCACAATTTGATGTACCCTTGATTTCATAGGTGGCGTTCTCCTTTCTTCGTTGTGCCCAATCCCGTTATACCAAACGGGTTTAGGAGACCGCCACCTTCAAATTTCCACGAAACCTGGGACAACGCCAGAGAAAATGTTATGAACAATAAGCTCGTTATTGGTTCTCTTTTTACAACTCTTATCTTTACCTGTGTCTCACCTGCTTTGGCTAGTTCAAGCCAAGAAAGTTCTGTGTCATTTCCCACTTTACAGGTTACAACAACTGAACTCCATCTTGATCCAAAGATAAACAGAGAATTCGAGAAGTTTCTTTCCAACAAAGTAAGTAGCACACATTCAGCAACATATGTGCCTACTTTGTCCGACATACAGCAGTTTGTAGATTACGCTGCTAAAAATGGTATTATTGAGAACACACAAGTGGCAAAGTTGAACCTCACCAAGGAGTTGGTGAGAGCAAGCATGAAAACCGTTGTTGCTGCTGGGCGGGTAGCGGGGTATAAACTGGCAGCGGAATGTCTAGACCATTCGTTACAAGATTCGCCAAGTGAAGTAATCTACTCTTCCGGTTCGTGGCAGAGTAATCTTGTTAAAAGTAGCCCAGTATATCAAAGCATGATTGGCTCAGTCAGAAATCAGTTGAAAAACTACCCATACTCTTCATATTCTACATACGGTTCTATGACACTTAACAACCCAAAAGATTTATTTTTGTCCCTGAATAAGGTAAACTACTCAATAGGTGCGTCTAAAAGCAATGGAACATGGACTATTTCTGTGGTAGTTTATGATACATATAATTTTGAATATCAGAACTGGATGGGTGCACCGGGCATTTACGGGAACGTGGTAACTATTCTGAATAACTACGGTGCATACGCTCAAAGTATTGGGGCAGTAGTCCCCTACAAAATTTGGATCTTTATGCAGGAGTCGTTTAGACCGTAATCACATACATATATACTTCTAAGGGCTTTGATCCAGTATATGGAGAAGTCAGCCGTCTATCACATTAAAATGGATGAGAGGTACAATCTTTAATTAACACTAGCGTAAAGGGAGGGGTAAAAATAGAGCTGGCAAAGAAGAGGTTTATGAAAGTCTTGTTGATTATATTGATTATAGGACTTGCTGTTATTCTGATATTCCTATTACCAACTTTTTTAATCGGCCTCAGTGGTTTTGGCCCTGGCCCCTCGGATTATGCTTTTGACTTACCGGGAGGATATCAATTAGTCAGAACTTCTGCTCATGATGTAAAAATCGTCCCAAAGGATGGATGGGACCCACGAAATCCACCACCTCTGATACCGGCTAAGGTAGTCGAAGTGGCTTTTGATCAACGATACATTTTGGCGAAACGATATGAACTAAGAGCGGCGTACCCAGGAAGCAACAATAGTTATGAAATTCCAGACGAACAAAAAGCTGTGTATTACATTTTTGATACTCTGGCGTTAAAAATTTACGAGTATCGAAGTTTGGAGGAATTCAATAATGCCAGGGAGATGTTGAAAGTCCCACCAACCCTTAAATTGAGAGATGTGGCGGATATAGCGCGAAGCTCCAACCCTCCAGAGTGAAAGATATAATCAAAATGACCTGAATCCCCAATACATGCGGGTGGCCGGGCAAGCTTCTTTGTGTTCGCGTTGGCCCCGCACTCATCAAGGTCAGGCCCGGTTACGATTCTGACTTGTTGCGCGATGTGGTGCGCACGCTGGCCTCCCTATGCTGAACCTCAAGTTTGACAGTTGGGGACCCCTGATGTGATGGCAATTCCGCGCTGCTGCGCGGTTTTTTCATGGATTAGGGCTACTTGCGGGCCGAAAACGTAGGTCAAAGCGGACTCGAACGCTTGTTGCACCTCCCTCACCACTGGAGCTGCGATGCCTTTCGTCTGTTTGAGCCCGTTGTTCGTCATCACAAATCACTCCTGGTATCATTTTACACCAGGGCGGGGTCGTGTCTATTCATGATTTTACTTGAGGCAACAAAAATCACTGCCTCCGATGACTCCCTGACCGCTATTGTTCGATGGTAAGCCCTCTTGACAAGAAAGTAAGAAAATAAGAAAATAAGAACGACACAAAGCAAAGGGGGCGAACCGTGTGGAGCGTATCGTACATCCGACGGAACGCGGACAGATAACAATCCCGAAGAGTATCCGGGAGGCGTTGCGTATCTCGGCGGATACACCACTTGTCATCCGCCAAGAAGGAACGCGGATCATCATTGAGCCACTTTCCGGTCTAGATCGTCTCACCCGTAAACTTGAACAGGAGGCAAAGATTCGGGGGATGTCACCGGAAGACTTGGTTGCGGAAGTGGAGAGTGTCCGACAGGAGTTTTTCGACAAACGAACGGACGTGAAACATGAATAATGGCTCGACTTTGGTGCCTGGACACGAACGTGCTGATTTCGGGATTGGTGTTTCGAGGGCCTGAGCACTCGCTTCTTCGACGGTTACAAGATCGTCAAGAACCCGTATTGTGGTTTCCCACAATTGAGAATGAAGTCCAGGAGGTATTGGCAAGGAAATTTGGAACGGTTGATGTTGATTGGGCGGGTGCGTTTCCAACCCGCACTCGACTGATAGTACAGGAACCACCGCCTGACCTCCACATCGAACAAGCGATTAAGGAACTTCGCGACCCCAAAGATGGACCGATTTTGGCGGCCGCCCGGTTCTATAAAGCGGATTTCCTAGTCACCGGAGACAAGGATCTTTTGGTGTTGGGCCAACCCGACGATTCACGAAAAGCCTTGCGAAACTCGACCCCAACTCACGCAAGGCTGTCAAGAAAGCAATGGAGTTGTTGTTGGAGAACCCCCACATCCTTCGTTACGAACACGGAAGATGGAGGGATACGAAGGGGCATTTGAAGCAAGCGCCAACATGGACATCCGTATCACGTTTCACGATGAAAAAACAGACACCATTGTGCTTCGGAATGTCGGACGCCATGATGACGCACTGTCCAACCCTTGAGAATAGTTCATCCGGCAAGGTTTCGATGAGCTCCCGGACCTGCCGGTAGTCGATCGCTCGATTTCTGCCGGCGGTTTCACGATATGTGGACGGCGAACATCGCGTGGCCTACACGATTGTTGAAGACGGGGACACAGAGCCTTTTGTTCTCATTTTGCTCGTTGGGACGTGGTGCCGGCAGCGAAGGCCGGGTGGGGAGCCGGCTGACGAAAGGGAGGGGCATGCAGAGCGGAAGTGGCTGTCGGGCTACCCATCATCGTCGAAACCCGCACTGCAGCACCGCACGTCCTTGTGTTCGAGGTGTTCCTGTTTGTACGTCTTGACATGGATGGGTGGAGTGATCACATGTTTAAACCGCGTCTTTATCTCTGAGTTGCTCTGGTGGTTATCGGTTTGTCCGGCTAACCTCCGTTGCGGATGCTCTACCGACTGTGTGATCCCGACGCCCTTCCCTGGTTGAAACCGTGAACACCAGCCCTTCTCTCTTTTGCTTCAGATCCAAATCCACGTCAAAACATGCTAAAGGTTAGCAATAATTACATTTCTTGGGTATCCAAGAAGTTGTCTTGCGAAAAAACGACATGGTAGACTTCGTATTGGGATAAAACATTCAGGTGGGGAGCAGAATCATTGGGCAAACGGCAACGCAATGAATTTGTATCGGTGGAGACCGGGTTAGTGGGATTGGCGGCAATCGCCTTTTATTTCCGCCAGTACCGGTTCGGCGTCGGAGCACTTGTTGTAGCTGGGCTTTTGCTCCTTTTAGTCCTGGTGGTAAGGAATCTAAGGGCACGGCAACGTTCTTTGGCCTCCGGAAAAAGGCCTTCCGGCAACACAAAGGCCAAGAAAATCACGACGCTCACCCGAGAGGAAGCTCTTCGTGTCTCTGATTTGGACAAGCTTTCCGGCCAGGCATTCGAGCAATTGCTCAAATACTACTATGAGGACCAGGGCTACAAGGTACAACTCACGCCGGCCAGCGGGGATCTCGGGGTGGATCTGATTTTGACGGATCCCAAGGACGGCATGAAAATCGCAGTGCAGGTCAAGCATTGGAAGAAGCCCGTCAACTTGGAAGCCGTGCAACAGGTTGTGGGCGGCCGGCGGCGCTATTCGTGCCTTGGGGCGTGGGTGGTGACGACGAGCAATTCTTTTCAGCCATCCGCACGCACACTTGCAGAGGCTAACAATGTACGCTTGATCAGTGGGCTGGATATAGAGCCAAAAATCAAAGGATGGCAGAAACGGCAATTACAACGGCTGAGATAAGAAGGTTTTGGGGGACGAGGATGTGACCAAACATATCGGAGCGCTGGCAGAATGGGGGACAGGTGCTGCGCTGGGCTGCCGCGGGTTTTCTTGAAGCGGAGAAGAAATTCCAGACCGTCAAGAGATATCGCCAAATCCCGTTGCTGATCGACGCATTACACAAGTGTGTACACCTTCAGTCGCAGCAGGAAGAAACATCCATAACCGCGTAAATTGAGGAAAAAGGCCGTCACGAAAATTTACGACGACCGGGACAAGCCCAGGCCACGCAAAGACATTCGGTGTTTAGTCACGGTTTTGAGTGTGTTAAAACGGGTGAGAGACGATATATTGTATCATTTGTGCAAATTATCAATCGATTACTATTGTTGAAATCAAACGGCCCTCTTCCCTTGAACCGGGGATAGGCCGGGGTTTTCCCCGTTCTTGACCCGGCTGAAGAAAGCGGCCAAGGCCCTCTCGACCTTAAACAGCACTTCCTGGGCTACTTGGGAATGTATCTCCCGGAGACGTTCCTTTTCTGCTCGATTATCTGAACGCCGAATTTTGCCGCTACACTCAGGTTGACCTGCCTGAGAAAACCAGAAATCTCCGACGTCCATATCTTAGTGATTACCCGCTGCATTGGGTGGGGAGGTAAACTGCTGGCATGGGATTGCAGGTTTATAACGAATGCGTTATAATCTGTGGTGATAGCAACGCAAACAATACGAAAGTGGTGTCCTCGTGTATGAAATTGTCGTGTATAGAGATGCCGCGGCAAAAGTGAAATTGCTGACTTTCTCGCCCGAATCAGCGTAGATGCTGGAGCGGGAAAGAGAGGCGCGGTTGTGCTAAAGCGGAAGCTGGACATGTATTTGCACCTTTTGTCCAAACAAGGCACCCGGTTGGGAAAGCCCTATGTGGATCATGTCGAAGGCCCGATTTGGGAATTGCGTCCGGGTCGGTACAGGGTGCCTTCTGTGGGATGGAGAGGAAACAAATTTGTCCTGCTTCATCAGTTCATGAAAAAGACGCAGAAAACGCCGAGACGTGTGATCGAGAAAGCAAGACGGGAATATGAGGACTGGGTTGCACGTCACGGTCTGTAATGAACAGAATCAAGGTTAAAGCCGAGAACTCCAGAGGAGGGGGCCGAGATGGACGAAAAGAAGGGCCTCGCCAGAGGCCCCGACGGTTTGCTGCATTGGCGGGACCTTCGCGACCAGTTCTACACCAAAGAGGAGCAACGGCTGAACGACTTCCTGGCGGAGCTGATCGGGGCGATGGTTTTGCGCCGGCGACAGCTCGGCCTGACGCAGGAGCAACTGGCAGAAAAGGCCGGGGTCAAGCAATCGGCGATCGCCAGGCTGGAGACCGGGAACGCAGTGCCGCGCTTGGATACCCTGATTCGCATTGCGGATGCGCTGGATCTGCGGCTGAAACTGGTCCCGGAGGAAGCCGGGAGGGAGCTTTCGGCGGCTTCGGAAGGACTGTGGTTATCACGGGGTTTTTACAGGAAGCCGAGACGTTGAGCGCTGAATGAAAAATGGCGAGAGGACTTCGGTCCTCTTTCTTTTTTCTCCCGGCTCACGTGTAGAGCGAGCGGTGTTTCGTGGCTTGTCATGCAGGTGTTACCCTTTCAGCTCGGAGCTTCTTTTGACACTCTAAGCGGCTGAAGGGCGGCTTTCCCGCCCGAGGGCTGTAAACGGGGCCACCTTCGGTCCCCTGTTTTTGGCAAATTTTCTCTTTACGTATTTGCCCTTTCGTTGTATCCTTGAATCAAGGATGAAAGGAGACCGTCTAAAGATGACGAAGTCGGCGTATGCTGTCAGTGTGCAGGAAAGGAGACACACGGCAGTGGAAAAGTATGTGCGGATCACGGGGAAGCGTCAAGTGACGATTCCAAAGGAGTTCTTTGATCAGCTTGGCATGGGAAACATTCTGCGTGCGTATATCGAGCGAGGGCGTCTTGTGCTGGAACCGGTTCGGGTGGAAGATCCGATGGACTTTTCGCAGGAAATTATCAACGACTTGGCTGACGAAGGTTTGACTGGTGAGGAATTAAAAAGGGAGTTTGCGCGGCGTCGGGAGGGCCTGTTGGCGGCCATGAAGGAAGTGATTGCAGAAGCCCGCAAGGAGGCGCTGGACGGCTCAGAGACGGACGGGGACGCCTTTATGGAAGAGTTGATCAAAGGCGATGAGTGAGTACCGGTACAAGTTGTCGTCAAGAGCAAAGCAGGTATTGAAGAAAATCAAGGACAAGGCACTGCTTCGCCGATACCAGGCGACGATGCGAGATATCTGCGAAAGGCCGTTTGAGGGAGACCCAAAAGTTGGCGATTTGGACGGACTTTTTACTGTTGGGTTTCGATACGTGGATGGCGAACACCGTGTGGCTTACACGGTCGTCGAAGACGGGGACACAGAGCCTTTTGTTCTCATTTTGCTTGTTGGGACGCGGGAGAATTTCTATGAGGAATTAAAACGAATATGGAAAGGGCTGTAACTTAAGCCGCGATGAGACGATGTTCCTGGCCTTTGCATTGGTATTGGTCTACATGAGTAGGCGGAATCCGACCGGGTACGACTCGCGTTCGCGTTTCACATGCGCTTCACGAAGTGTACGCGAGAGGAAGCATTTTCAGAGATTGTCGAGTTGATCCAGTATTTGCCCAATCGCGATGATCAAAACTATCTAGCGGCACTGATTCTGGGATTCAGCAGTCGAATTTTGACAAAAGAACAGACGGAGCGCCTAAAGGGGGTGTTTTGAGCAGATGCTGAGACGGGGTGCGTCGGTAACGGACATCGTGAAGCTTACGGGAATGCCGGAGAAAGAGGTTGAGGCGATTCGGAGGGAAGCGCTGCAGTGAAAAAGAAGTGTTTGTGAGCTCCCCCACCAACTTTTACAGCTTTCCGGCGGAAAAACCTACTTCTTTGGCGGTGGGTTTTCTCGCCGGAAAGCTATAATTTCACCCCACGCCCAGCCACATATGCGTTTACATCCCGCTCGAATTCCTTCAGGAATCCCCACCCGCGAACTTTTGGTTTTGTCAGCGAACGGTCATAAAACCTGACCACAATCTTCTTGTTGTCCAACTCCTCAACCGCTTCCGGGCCCAAACGCTTGCGCAGGTAGTCCAGCACCCACCCCCGTGGTACAAGTTCCTCAAACCGGGCCGCGAGACGCAGCACCTTTTCTTTGGTCTGTAACGTTTGGCTGGTGTTCTGCACCCGGTAATACAGCTTATTTGGGCGGTACAAAAACGCCGGCTCGCCCAGGAAGGCGTTCCACGAGTCCCCCATCCACAGTTCCCGGATTGCCGGCAGACGCGCCACGTCCTTGCATACCGCGAGCAACGCCTCTGTTCGAGCCGCATTGACCGCCGGATCTTTTGTCCGGTAAAACTTTAAACGGTCGTACTCGATCAGGCGCATATAAGCAAAACTGATGATAAGAGAGACCCAGTACTTTCCGACGGTGACGGCGGAATTGACGAAATCGGCGGCAAACATCAAGGAGTCCTTCACCAGCCTGTGGCCTTTGACGATTTGCTCCAGCGCCTCCGGCGTCTCAATGTCTTCTAGATAATCTTTTTCCTCTTCCGTCTTCGCCAACAGGTTGGGCACCGTGCTGTTGCTGAGCAGCTTCACCGTCCCCCAGTGTTTCATGAGCGTCTGCGCCACGGCGATGCCGACGTCCTTGTAGGGCTCTTCCAGATAAGATCCCCAATAGGTATACATCAGCCTTCGATAATCGCGATCAGAGCTCATTAGCCATTCCCCCCACCGTTTTTTTCTTTTTGCTCATTTTTGTCTTGTGACATTTTGTGGATCTTGATCGAAAAATTGCGTTCATCATACGTCTGTTTGGAAACATCTTCAAGTTGCTTGCGATTTTTGCGCATAGCAGATGGAAGATTGTACCGCGTGAGCCTCTGCCCTCACTGGACGCATGAAAACGGGTGTGCTAGAATTTCCTTGAAATGGCGGGACGGGCAAAAACCTCTTCCTCCCGCGAGTGGTGGCTTGGCCCTCGTCTTTTTTGCCGGAGCGAGGGCTTTTCTCTTTTGCATGCTGGGACAAGTTTTTCTACCAAAAGTCTCCTTCTCTCACGAGAGAACCATAGCCAAGATAACCTGCCTTTGCTGCTTTCTTCGTACGTATAGCCTCCAACTGGAAAAATACGCCTGGAGAACACGCCCAAGGCCAACCCTTCATGTTGGAGCCGTTTTTGGTTGCCTTCGATTTTTAGGTCTGTCGGAGGTAAGGAATCAAACCGGTCGAGGGCGAGATTAATTTTTACGGTTGTCAAACAACCGGATGGCAAGTTTCTTATTACCGGTGTCCAGGACCCATCCAAATATCCGAAGAATTGAGGATGGGCCCCCTTTCTACATACCACCTCTGTAAGAGGTGGAGTGTAAAGGGGGTGATGTGGAAATGAAAAGGATAATTTTTGCAACTGTGGCTATTGGAGGATTTTTGTGTCTATCTTCTGTCCCAACGTTAGCTGATACAGCCGATTTTAATGTTAAGTATGATGAGATTAGAAATACAAATTTTTATCAATCCGCTAACACCGACGGCTCAACGACCTACACCTCAGTCACCACGGTCCAACAAGTCGCTCAAGGTACCGGTCAAGCCCGAGATTCTGGCGGATCCAGTTCGAGCCCAAGGTCCAATCCAACTTCAAATTCAAGTTCACAACGCCAAACCACACCAGGGAGTTCCAATGACTCCCCTTCCATCACGCCTGGGACCGGGGTTCCTGGAAGTTGGAACGGTCAAGCTGGAGGATCTTATGGGGGGAATGGATCAGGACCAGGACCGGACGAAGCGTTTTTGGATGGATTGACGGCTTTCAATCAATTGCCTGGCACCAATCAATCGGATTATTGGAATGTGACCGCACCGGATACAATTCGGTATATTCCCCCGGACTCTGTTTCCGGGACGAGTCAACTGAACCACACCCAGACTCCTGACAAACAGACGGAGACTCCTATTGATAACATGACAACTTCGGACGGACTGGAGATTCGGAATTATACCCCATTGTATTGGGACTGGAAATTCCAAAATGTCACGGACGGAAATCTGATTACCAAGATGCAGCAGCCGCTCTATTCCATCGATCAATACTTTGGGGATCCAGGCCACTGGTATGTGTACTATCATGAATATGCCCGGTGGGAAACTGGATACTGGGAGGAAACAGACAACGGTCGCGTGTGGCATCATGTGAGTTGGGAAGAGGGGTATCTTTATTCGTGGAGGTATCTGACGGACTTCTACCTGTCCGAGTGGGAGATCAGGAAGACATGGACAGTTCCAAGCGGAGTGCAGGAACACAGGTTGGACGTGGAAACTGTGCAACAAGTGGCGAAATAATGATTTGAGCGGAGGCCCAGAACAAGTTAAAAGGGCCTCCGCGCTGTTTTTTATGACCAAAGTGGTGGGTGTATGGAAATCATGCTGGCCGATTGATTTTGAATGATACGACACCGCCGATTTGTTCTTTCCTGCCTCCGAATGTGATCATCCACTCGTTGTCCGCCGCTCCCTCGTTGCGGATTCTGCAGAGCGCAGCCACCGCCCGAGTGACTGCTCCCCCGCCTCCGAGACGGCGGAGGCTTTCCTCTGTTAAAGCCCATACCGGCCATTGCCAATCGCGTACTGGTGACATTTCTGTACAGCAAGGTGTGTTCGTGAGAGATGTCAAGGTGCGTTTCTCTGTCACCGGGTTGCTAGGACATTTCTCCATAATTGTTGTGGACAACTGTCCGGCAACTTTGGGATTCCCACAGATGCGCTCCATCGTGGCCTGTGAAACCGGCTTCTTTGTACCCGGATACGTGTTGGTAGGCGCGAAACCGTATTTCCGCTCTGTATAAATTCTTCCGGATATCCTTCCGATGGAGAACCCCGTTGGAACCTCTGGTGCAAGGTTTTCTCATCTTCTTTTGTTATTGGGTATTGGATTTAGCAGCATGGGCATAGGAAACCGTGTTTGTTTTGAACAATTTTGTGGTCAATTTATCGGTTGGGTATTCACATATTTTTTCATCTTTAAAACCGGTACGAGTGAAACTCAGAAAGGAGCCAAGTTTTCTTTTCAACGAGCAGTACATTTCTTCGTTGAAGCAGATGTTGAATTACTCCGAGAGAATCTTTGATGAACAAACGGATGTGGCAGCGCTCAAGCTGTCTTTTGACTCTTGGTTTTACAGGATAACGGCAGATGGTTTTTTGGAATATGCCTACAATCCAGACATCTTGGTAAGTATTTCAGAGGCGTCCGAACAATTGGGCGTGTCCAGAACGATGATATACAAGTACATTGATCGGGGGCTGGAAGTCGTCGGAGAAAAAGGGAGACAAAAAATCCCAAAGTTCATGCTTGATGCATGGAAAAATCCCGCTGTAGCGGTGCAAATGCAATGGATTTATCAAATTAAGAGAGAGAAGGCAAAGTGTCGATGATAAGCTTGATAGGATTAACAGGCAGATTGAGGAGTTTGAAAAAGAGTATAAGGGGATTTTTTATCGTCTGTTTGGTCATTTGAGTGACAAAGAAATCGATGGAATGCCAGAAGCGGTGGATATAAAGGAATGGAAAGAGCTTGAGGAACAAAAGCAGAGATTGCTTGAGCACGTGACGTCCTCCCCCGAATGAATTCGGGGCATCCCCGGCGATTCAGGCTACCGGAGATTTAGGTTCGTGAACCGTGTGCCAATCCAACCGGTAGGGCATACCCGAGAAACGACCGAGGAACGACAAATGCCGGCTTCCCATGTTGGAGCCGTTTTTTTGTTGCCTCGGCGATGATTCAACGGTGTCAATATAATTTACATCTAGTAATCACTCGTCAGGAAGAGGATTACTACATGGCTCACTATGTGTTTCCAGCCAGCGGGCAATGTCGTCCAGATTCACTTTCTTGTTGGCGACATCCAATGAAAAATGATAGAGTTCATCATCGGAAACTATAATGCAATATCCATTCAACCGTAAAAATGTAGCAGCACACAGATAAGCAGTTCGCTTGTTTCCATCAACGAAAAACTGGCGTGTAGCAAATCCTTCAAAATATACAGCAGCTTTCAAAAACAAACCAGGGTATTGTTCGTGGCCGAAGAGTTCCATAGCCGGTTTCTCCGCCATCAACTCAATAGACCCTGGTTCATGTTCCCCTGGTGTTCCACCATACAATCTCAGTGCTTCGACATGTATTTCCCGGATATCTTCGGCAGTCAAGTGGTTGATATTCAACTCTTTGCCAGTCTCCTCATTGCCTCATCATTGCGAGCGCAGATTTCTCTGGTAATTTTGCGAATCAACCGCTTTCTCCGGACATCCACTGGTGTAGATGGCCTGATCTGCTCTTTCTCTTTCGGGATAGCCATTTCCTTCTCCTCCCCACCAGTATATTTGCTCATCCACCACACCTCCCCACATGGCATTATTCCCATGTTTATTCGGGAAGATGTGCGGAGAGTGCCTGCTTGCTAAGGCAGGGGTAGGTTTGTACCCATGCTTTCGCTTAGAGGCGGAAGCATCCTGGTTCATCGACCGCAGCCACGTGGGTCTTACACAATCTCCGCAGGCGTAAGTTTAGGTGCTTCCAGCCCTACTTAGTAGCTGATTCTATGTTACAGCAACTTTGGGCAAACCGCAACAAAAATGCCCCCCATTCACCACCCGCTTAAAGTCTTCTGGGCGGATTTGATAGAAAATTACAATGTTATAGGTTATAGCTTTCTGGCGGAAAACCCACTCTTTCAGGTTTGTATGAGTTTGCAGGTTTCGACTTGACACGTTTGAGGAAAAATATGGACGCCCACCCGGTGGCGGGAGAAGTGGGCGCAGGGCCGCGTGCGTCGAGTGGACCCGAGGATGGTCAATCAACTCCGCAGGAGTGACAGTAAGAAGGAAGACACAATCGTTTTGGCACCAGGGCTTCTGAAAGGGTTTGACCTGTTCTGCGGACGGCAAGTGCCAAACATGCTTGGATTGTCCGGGGTTTTTGACGGTCATGGAGCGTCCTCGGGATTGAGGCGTTTCCGGTTCCATGAAAGGAGTCACAGAGATAACTAGGAAGGTTAGGTATCATGATGGAGATGCACGGTGTTGAATCATCGGGGAATCCCACGCCTTTAAGCGTGGGAGTGTTAACTTGCACTTCTTTCGTGCATAGCTCCCAACGGGCACGACATGCCCGAGGAACAACAAACGCCGACTCCCCATGTTGGAGCCGTTTTTGATTTTGTACATAGTAGCGACAAGGAATCAAACACGCCAAAGGCGAAATTTGTTTTGGTTCCTCTTGCAAATCCATCCCAACTCTTGCTCATATAAAAGTGCATGTGTTCATTTAAGGAGGCGTATGACCATGAAAAAACTGGGGTTTATTGTGGCGGCAATGGTAGCGGCTGTGACGCTTTCGGGATGCAGTGTGCCGTTTATTCATAAACAAGCTGAACCTCAGTTGTCTGAGCAGGACCGGGCAGCAGATGTGGTGAGGAAGTTTGTGGATGCGTGGAATTCGGCAACTTATAAGGATCCGAAGTCTTTTACAATGCAAGATCAATATTTGGTGCCTGGGTTAGCAAAGATTCTGGATGAGAATTCTGCACATAGAAATCAGGTTTTGGTGGAGCACAGAGGTTACTTAACTCATGGTCCTATCACAGTTAATTTTATCAAAAAAGATGGAAATTCCTATTTATTTGACGCTAAAACAGAAGTTGCTGTTAATAGCGATATGGATGGTAAAGATCAAAACCCAAAGACTTTTGATGCTATTTTTACAGTAACTAAACAGCTTGACGGAAAATTCCTGATTGATAATATGCAGGACCCATCTCAATTTCAAAAAAAGTGAGCATGGGTTCTTTTCTTACATACCACCTCTTCTTTTAAAGGTGGCTTGAAAGGGGGTGAATTAGTTATGAAGATGGCTCGTATTTTTCAAATACTATTTCTGGGATTCCTTATTTTTTTAACTCCTGTTCCTGTATTTGCCGAAGAAAATGTTTCATGGAGGAATGATATTCATACAGATCAGTCCACTTCAATTTATCATTCCGGGAACACTTATACTGAAACCACTCGCTATCACCAATCTTCCAACTGGACCAGCCAAGCCTCGGATCCTGGCGAGCACAATTCAGGTTCAAGCAGCAATTGTCAATAGCGGATTAAAACTCCCCAAAAAAATCGTGCTCGATTCCCCACAAACAGCGGATTCAGTTCCCCAATATCATCGCGCATCATTCCCCAGACATATGTTCGGTTTACGCGGTCACCTCCTCCTTCAGCGCATGTGTCACCCCTGCGCGCAGCTTGTCCTTCATCCGGTAGCTGTTGCCGCGGATGTTGATGGTGGTGGCGTGGTGTAGGAGCCGGTCGAGCAAGGCAGAGGCCAGCACCTGGTCACCGAAGAGTGTCCCCCAGTTGGTAAAGCTGGTGTTGGACGTGATGATCAGGGACCCGTGCTCGTAGCGCTCCGACACGAGCCGGAAGAAGTTCGCGGCGTCCAAGGCGTCAAGCGGCAAGTAGCCGACTTCGTCGCAGATCAGCAGCTTCGGCTGGGTGTAGATGCGCAGGCGCTTGTCCAGCCGTCCCTCTTGGTACGCCCGTCGTAAGTCGGCGACCAGCTTCTGCATGGTCACGAAGTAGACGCTCATGCGCTGTCGAATCGCCTCCATCCCCAGGGCCACCGCAAGGTGGGTCTTGCCCACCCCCGGTGGTCCCAGGAAGATAACGTTGCTGCCCTCCTGGATGAACGTCAAGCTGGCTAGTTCTCGTATTTGTCGCTCATCGACGGACGGCTGGAACGAGAAATCGAAATCTGCAAGGGTCTTGTGATACGGGAAGTTGGCCATGCGGAGTCTGGCATGCATGTAACGGCTGTATCGCTCCTCCTGCTCAGCCTCTAGCAGTCTGTGCAGGAACTCCGCATAGGTCGCCTGGTGCCCCGCTGCCCACTCCACGCACGCCGACAGCACCGCCGCGGCGCGCTTTAATCCCAGCTCCAGCAGCTGCTCCTCGGCCTTGGCCAGAACCAACGCCTCACTCATTGCACCTGACCTCCCATTGCAATCTGCTCATAGACGGACAGCTCCCGCTGCTCCACGTCCGGCCCGATTTGCAACCCTGGTACCTTGCCTCGATCCGGATGGGATGTCCCAGCCGGGATCCCCTTGAAGTGCTCAGGGTTGGTTGAGACCTGGTGCCTGCCTGTGAGCACGCGGTGTTCGGCAATGACCTGCCCGCCGTACTCGATCTGCAGGCTGCCTGACTCAAACTCCCTGACCAGCACGGTGTGCCCCACATACCGCCACGGAACGGTGTACATGTTCGTGTTCCACGAGACGCGGCAATCGCTCATGACCTTGCGCATATCGGCGTACGCCAGCGTGTACCGGCTCTTAGGCAGGGGCTGCAGCGTCTCTGCCTGAAACCGCACCACCGGCTGCTCCCGCGTTGTGCCGTGGATGCGAACATTGGCCACCGTATCCCGCCAGATGGCACCTTGCCGGTTCAGGTCGTCATAGTCCACGAACGATACCGGCCAGAAGCTGGACCGGATATACCCGATGGGCCGTTCAATCTTCCCCTTTGTACGACTTCGGTAGGGCTGACAGGCCTTGGGCACGAATCCGTAGTGCTTAGCGAAGTCCATGTACGCCGGCTGCCAGTCTACGTGTCCATGACCGTCGTTGGCCACAACCAGCGGGGAGCAGTTGTCGCTGAGAATGACCTTTGGAACCCCGCCGAAGAACTCCAGCGCGTTCCGAAGTGCCTGGAGGATATGCAGTTGGTCCGCCGCTCTGATAAACTCCAGGTAGAGCATGCGGGAGTAGGCGAGTACCATGGCAAAGCACCATACCTTGCGCCGATGGCCATGCGGGTCCAGGTAGGGGAATGCGCCCAGGAGGCCTCCGGTTTTTTCGCGGAGCCCGTTTGGAAAAAAGAAAAACCAAATGCCGAACGTAAAATATAATTTACGATATGTGTGTTAAACAAACCGCATAGTGTATAATATGCTTAAAAGGGGGTGGGGAACGTGTCGGTAAAAACCATTGCCCGGAACCTTGAACGCATCCGCGGGGAACGGCGTATGAGTGTCGAGCAGTTGGCGAAGGCTGTCGGCGTTACCCGGCCGACGATGTACAAGTACCTGCGCGGCGAACAGCCAATCGACAGCGCAAAACTGGAAAAGCTCTGCGAAGCGCTGGGTGTGTCTGTCCGGCAGATTTTGTCGGAAGAGGTGGAAATGTTTACGTTTCTTTTTCGGGCGGACAACCCGAAAGAGAATTTTACCCAGGAGTTGCGGCACACCCTGCTTGAGCGGCTGGATGAGTATTGGAGCGTTGTGGAGGCCCTGGGTGAGAACCGCGTGGTCATGGTTCCGCCCAGCTACCGGCTGGAAGGGGAGCTGGATCACGTGATGAAGGCACAGATCCGGGACGTCGCCGATCGTGTCCGCAGCGCCCTTGGCGTCGAGGGCTACGTGGGGCACTTGATTTTCCAGATGCTTGAGGATTGGCACATCCATGTTCTCGCTTGGCCGCTTGGCAGCGGGTTTGACGCGCTTTCCGCGTATACCGAGCGACGGGGTGCTTTCATCATCGTGAACGATGACCGTGATATCCCGGAGGAACGCAAAATTTTCAGCGTTGCCCATGAGTTGGGTCATCTCCTCTTTCATCGCGATCAGTACCGGGAGAACGGCGGAGCGTATGCCAAATCGCGCGGGAACCGGGACGAGATGGTAGCCAGCCAGTTCGCGAGCCATTTTTTGATTCCCCGGAGCCGCCTGACGGAGTGTGAGATGGTCCTGGCGCGGTCCCGCAACAAACTGCGCGACATTCTCCAACTGAAACGCGAGTTTGGTGTCAGCGCCCAAGCCTTGATCCTTGCCTTGAAAGATGTCGGGATTCTCACCGGTAGGGAATACGGCTACCTGAAGCGGGAAATTGAACAGCGGTACGGCATTCGGGAGCCGAACCCGATGCCCTATGTGGAGAAGAACGGTCGGGCCAAGATGATGCTTAGGCGGCTGCACGGCGAAGAAGGCGTCAGTACGTCGAAAGCGGCGGCCGTGCTGGGCATCCCCTATGACGAAGCCAACCGGCTGCTGGCCGGGTGGGAACGGGAAGATAGTGCCGGTGACTTCTGATGATCTGTATGGGACATCGGCCATTGTCGACAACAGTGTCCTAAACGAATTGGCGAGTCTCGGATCCGTGAGGTTGCTCAACGGGGTTTTCAGCCGCGTGTACATGGCGGAAAACATGATTCGGGTGGAAGCGCGTTTTCCGGGAGCCAACAAGGCGTTGGCGGAATTGGCCCCGGTTCGGATTGCGGCGGAGACGGAGGAAGAGATCGGGTTTTGGGCGGAGATCATGAGGAAACGAAAGGCGTTAAGCCGTAACGACGCCGAAATGATTGCGATTGCCGCTCAACGGTCCCTGGTCTGTTGCACCAGTGACGGGCCGATGATCAAGACCTGCGAGATGTACGGGATTCGGCGGACCGGTACGCTCGGTGTCTTGGCCTTATCATATCGGCGGGGCCACATCACCCCGAAGGAATTTTGCGTATTGGTGGACAAGCTGTTTTCCCTCCCGGATGCGCGGTATAGTGAGTCTGTAAAGCGGGAATTCTTAGCCGGGTTTCCGGAGGTTTTCGGGGAAAAGTGATGGATGAAAGAATTAGCCCTTTTTCGTTTGCCCTTGTTCCATGGAAAAAGGTGATCCAAGGGGCTCTCATGAGCAAGTGTGTAGTCCAATGGCTCCTAAGTCAAATGCGAGATCGTCCGATTGAGTGGGAAAAACGGAGAAAACAATGATTTTCTTGAGAGAGGGGGAATGCGAATGGCTGCCGTAACTAGCGCAACTTGTACCGGATCCGACCGTCTCTGTCCTCGATGGGCCGGTGTGGTACCGTCTCCGGCTGTCGATGAGCGTCCAAATCACTTTTGATTCGGGATTCTTGGTCGCCGTGATACATTGCCGGGCCAACTCAAGTTGACGTAAGGGGATGAGCGTTTGTGAGCCTGAATCCGTGGTGTCTTGGCGGAGAAGCCGCCCTGCGGGCCACAGATCCCCCTTGAGACATTCGGAAGCCAGCGATCAGCCCCCTTTCAGCCAAAGGCTTGATACAAACGTCGAAACACAGGCAGCAACCGATTCCCTCGCCCCAGTCGCTGCCGCATTTGCCGGGCATGCTTGGTCATCTTGACCGACAGACCTTCAGATTCTCGACGCTGTCGTTGCCCGCATCCATCCGCACCATCGGTCGCAGATCCGATACTTTTCTGTGAACACCTAAAATGGCGTTTTCCAAAGAGGAAGTTAAAGTCTCAGGTAGAACAGTTCTGAAGAGTCAATCACAAGAGCGACCGACCAAAGCCACCCTGTTGGGAGGTGGGTGGTATGAACATCATCGTTTTCGGAGCCAGCGGCGGTACGGGACGGGGGTTCGTCGGGCAGGTGCTGGTTGACGGCGTTGGTTCGGGACATGTCCCGTTTAAACATTAGCCATCCCCATTTGCGTGTTGTACAGGGAAATGCACCGGACCGTGAAGCGGTGCTTTATGCCATCGCAGGAGATGATGCAGTGGTTTCGTGCCTTGGAGCCAAGCAAGGCGGCCGGCCCAGTGCCGTTCTCACGGAGATGGCCCGGAATCTCATTGCCGGGATGAATCAACATTCCGTACGTCGCATGTTGTACATGGCCTCGGCGGGTATTTATGGGGAACTGTCGGGCATCGGCGGTCGGTTGACAATGGTTTTATTGCGCAACGTCTTCCTGGATCATCGCCGGGTTGCGGGCGTGTTGGCGGAAAGTGGATTGGGCTGGACGGTGGCCCGGCCTCTCCGATTGGAAAACGCCTCTTTGACGGGGAGATACCGGATCGCGCTTGAGGGGATTCCACATGGAGGCCGGAAAATTTCCCGAGCGGATGTGGCCCACTTTTTACTCGAGGCGCTCGGCGAGACGGATTACGTGAAAAAGTCTGTGGCGCTGGCCTACTAGGGTTGTGTCCACCAACGATGGACATTCAATTTTCCGATAGTCTTCTCATCATGCCGTCGTAACGGTCACATATTTTGTGTGCAATGGCTCGGATCTGGAGTTTCCGGGAATCCGACTGAGACGCCAGCCGCGTGATTGTCTCCTTCCCCTCCGGAGCCGCTGTGTCTTTCTCCTGTTTGTACCCGTTTGTGGTCACCTGAAATCACCTCCTCGTATCATGTCGCCCCACGTCGGGGCGTCTGTGTGACATGCACATTTTCATCTTTGTCAGCCCGGATTGTCAGGGACACTTTCCCCTACTGATGACGCGCCTCCCACGGCATCTCCCACGGATACGTCCCACCCGTGGCCCGTGGAGCCGTTTTCCGCCTGCCAAATGGATGGCGGGGGTGTAATCGATCCCATTTTTCGCATGTCAGATTTGTCGAATGACGGCATTTCGAGGAGTCTCAGGAGGAGAATGCCTATCCAACTCCGAATTGTCCTTGTATTAGGATTCGGAGGGGAGAGACATGCAACTTCCGGGTGTTACGGTGGAAGTTCACAAGCTGGAAGCAGCACCGCTGGTGGCGTACTTGTGTCGGGAGCTTCGGGTGGCTGAGATCATCGATGCCCACGTGACGTGGAACCGCCTCCGGACCGAGGTGAGCCCCGGCACCGCCATCACGGCTCTCTTGGTCAATCTTCTCGTACGTCGAGAACCGTTGTACCCGGATCGAGTGGTTCTTCCGGGACATGGATGTGGAGGCATTGTTCGGCAATGGCATCGAGGCCGGCCACTTCAATGACGACCGGCTGGCACGGGCCTTGGACAAGTTCGCCGACGCCGATCCTTGGCGCATTTATCACGAGATTGCCTTGGGATCTCCGGATGCCCGGTCCCTGGTTCTGGATGTCATCCGGTTGGACACCACGTCCTTTTCCGTACAAGGTAGCTACGATCCCGCCGACTTCGAGGATGCGCCTTTTCGGATCACCCGAGGGTACAGCAAGGACCTGCGTCCGGACCTCAAGCAGTTTTTGTTTGGGCTGGGGAGCTACGGCGGTCTTCCCTTATTCGCGGATGTGATGAGCGGGAAACGTGGTACGGGCCATGGACAGAGCGCATCACGGAACTGTTGTCGCCAGAGGTCTGGAACACCCTGATCGTCGTGGCCGATTCGGCCTTTGTCACCGAGGAAAACCTGAACACCTACGAGAAGCGGTGGTTCATTAGCCGGATGCCGGAAACGTATCGTCTATGTGAGACGCTCAAGGACCGGGCTTTTGCCGATGAGAGCCAGTGGATCGAGGTCGGTTCGGTGTCTCAGGAGGGAAAAGAGGCAGCGAGCTACCGGATTCAGGGGTTTGAAGACGAGTTGTACGGGAGGACCTATCGGTTTGTGGTGGTGGAGTCCTCGGCGCTCGATCAGCGCAAAGCCAAGCGACTGGAGAAACTTGTGGCGGAGGAGGCTCAGGCGATTGAGAAGGCGGTGGCCCAGCAGGAGCGGCTGAGCTACCACTGCGAAGCCGATGCCAAGGTGGTCCTGGAGGATTGGCGGCGGAGTCATAGCCGCTGGGGATTTCATCACGTAACAGGCCAGGTCGTTCAGGAAACGGCCGTCAAACGGCGGGTGGGACGCCCTCGGAAAAACGATCCCGACCCAGGAAACGTAGAGGTTGTTCGGTGGCGAGTGACCTTCACGGTGGAACCCGACACGGAGGCCATTGAACAGAGACGGCGGCGGGACCGGACGTTTATCCTGATCAGTAACGTCCCACGGACGCGTCGGGCCCACGATGCCGACCTGCTCCGGGATTACAAAGGCCAGATTGAGGTAGAAAACCTGTTTCGGGCCTTGAAGTAGCCCTATTTTGTGTACGGAATCTTCGTCAAGACGCCCAAACGCGTTTTGGCGTTGGCATACGTCTTTTTACTGGGGCTGCTCTTGTACGCGATCATTCAACACCGGGTGCGCCAAGGGATGTGGGAGGATCAACAAACGGCACTGGCAATCGCGGGTGCGAAGTTCGCTCTCCGACCACCCGTACATTACTGAAAGAGTTTGACGGGTTAACCCATGTGATCGTGTGTCTGCCGGATGGGACGGTCACCCATCATCATCTTCAAGGACTCACCGAAACAGGGATGCAGATTCTTCGATGGATTCGGATCCGGACGGATAACCTCTTGATGGGAGCTTCTTTGCCACCGGCGGAAAGCGGGTAATCGACCTCTCGGCGGGGGGTCTTCGACATGATGCGACAACTGAATCCTCAGAGAGGTCTTCGTTTGTGGGTACAACGTCGAATTTTGTCGAAATAGGCAGATGATCAATTCCATGTTTCGACATTCTTCGATATGCGAAAAATGGGATCGATCAAAATTGTAATCGTCTCTCCTCTTGCCGATTTTTCCTAAGTTTTGTATATTATGAGGGTGCACAGGGAACCTTAATCCCGCATGAACGGGAATGGATACCAGAAGGTGATTCGATGAATAGGACGCTGCTTACCATGATTGTCGTTGTCGTGTTTTTCCTCCTGTCATTTGGAATGAGTTATGCCATGGAGATCTTTTTTCGCGGAAAACCGAAAACCCGAGAAGAACGCAAACGCGTATTCATCGGGGCGTTCATTTGGTGGATATTCAGTCTGTTTGGATAATATGAAATCTGTTGTAGACGCTCTTCACCAAGAGAATTTATCCCTTCTCCCTTGATGTTGTTGGTACCAAGCCGGCGAAATTCCTCCATATTCCTTCGTTGGGGTTCTGTAAAAAGATGGTTAGCATTCATATCCAATGCGTCTAAAAAAATCTGGAACCATTATGTACTCAACTCCCTCCCACACATGTTTGCCTTCATCATTTTGAGGGGGAAAGTCCCGCACGTTGGCTGAAACGATGTAATCAGCCTTTGCGAATTTTGCAGTGGACCAAATAGGCAAATCATTTTCGTCAGCCAATTTAGGCCATGCAGGATACCATGGTGGTTTTGGATCGACGCAGTCAAAAACAGAAGCAAGAAAAGACATCATGTCGTTATACCGTTTTGAAAGCTGCGTCCGCTCTCTTAGGCCACCTTTATTTCGAATCCAATTCCACGTCAAAGCACGATTAAGTTCAGCGATAATCCACGGCGACCATATTGGACGATACAATCCCTCATAGGCAGCGGTAACAAGGTGCTCTCTATTCGAGTTTGAGACCAACACTGAAGCATCAACAACAGCTATAGGTAGAACCAAGCGGGTCACTTCTCCGTCTCTTTTTTCTCTTCTTTCCAGGGCAATTGTCCCATTTGACGATCGGACATTGCATCCAAATCTTCCTCAGTCAGGTCAAAATCCAAGTCCGCCATAGCATCTGCACGCCGTTTCAAGTTTTGGAACGCTTGGACATTTTTATCTCCGGACCGCAACAAGCGTTGAATCGACTCAACGGAAATCCGCATCCAGCCAGTCTCTCCAAACTTTCGGGCCTCAAGTTTTCCCTCTGCCACCCAGCGTTTCACCGTATTCACGGAACTGACGCCCAACATTTTCTTCGCTTCTCCAGTAGTCACCCAATTGCCACCCAGTTTTGTTGTTTGTTCCACTGCTGCCGTTTGTCTCATCGGTTTATCACGCTCCCTGTCTCCATCATATTCGCTACCGTCAAAAGTGTCAATACTGTTCATTTGCATCACCCCACAAACAGTATTTGTGCAAATAGTCTATTGTTAGTCTATATGGTTCCGTGGATGGCATGAACACTCGGCTGCAAGAAATCGGTGCTAAAACGATCGGCACATTGCCGAGCACATACTGGACACAGGCGGGTTCAGATTCGCTCGATCATCATTCTTGTCGCAACCGGTAAGGCGGTGTGCCTTTAGATGGAGCCGTTCATCCCGGCGCCCTGGTGCGGAGGGTCGGTGGTCTCGACCGCTTTGTTCTTCGCCTGAGCCTGATGCCGGGCCACCTTGGCCCGGTTCCCGCAAATTTTCATGGAACACCATTTTCGTCGCCCGGTCGCATCCATATACAATAACACACAATCAGGGTTCGCACACCGATGCAGAGTCCGTAGATCTCCGCCTGCAAGCAGACGGAGGGCATCCAAAGCGACCAAAGATGCCAGAGCATCGGCGGGAGAACCCATCGGAACAGGAACCAAGGATGTGCCGATGATTCTATAAGAAAACGGAGACCTCTCAATCAACCCCTCTAACGAGTCTTTCAAGCCATCGGAGGGGTTCCCTCCGTCTGCGATCTCCTCAAAATTCTTTCTCAACCAATTCCGGACCGTTCGCAGTCTACTCAAGGCTTCAGGCGAATCATATCCCTCGGGAAGAACGGCAGGATCCAGACTCCCAACCTGTTCCATCTTCTCAACCCAATGAACCAGATCTTCGGAAGTGACCAGCAAATCATGTCGGACACCCCGCCGAACCACCTCCGTGTTGACAAGATCAAGGGAAAGGTGTCCCGAAATAAGCGGAAATTCTTTTTTGTGGACCATTTTCATACCTCCACACTGGGATTGATAACAACCCCGAAACACATCTAACTCTATTTTAGCGCGTTGACAGGTTAAATAAAATCGGATATTATCCTAACCATAAAAAATATATTCAAAGGGTTAGTTGAAGGAGGCGTGCCTGTGAATCGACCGTTTCTTGGTCCCCGCGTTGTTTTCGTCTCATTTTTGACCTTGATCGGTGCTTTTGGTCTGAATCTCACAGCCGGTCAATTCTTTTCGCCCCTGCACGGGATCTACGGTTGGAGTTTGACGACCCTCAGTCTAGCGGTTTCCCTGAACATGTTGACATGGGGGATTTTCCAACCGGTGATGGGCCGGCTCATTGACAGGTTCGGCCCAAAGCCCGTTATTGCCGGAAGTGCAGCTTTGATGGGGATTGCTTTTTTGCTTTCCTCGACAATCACACAAATCTGGCAGTTTTTTGTGTATTACGGAATTCTCACCGCGGTGGGCTTTGCCGGCTGTGGTTCAATGGCCAATTCTGTTCTCGTCTCTCGCTGGTACGTCCGAAATCGGGCCGTGATGTTGGCGCGAAGTTCCATGGGGATGAATGTTGGTCAATTGGTGCTCTTGCCTCTTGCGGGAATGTTGATCGCCTATACTAATTTTCGAATTGCTTTTCTTGTGCTGGGGTTCATGATGCTTTTGATCATCGTCCCCGCGTTCCTATTGTTGACAAAAAATACCCCTCAAAGCATCGGGCAGGCCCCGGATGGAGATCCGACATCCACCTTCACGCCTCCCCGGAGCGCTCCACTCTCAGAAGCGCTGCAAAGCCGGGTGTTCTGGTTGGCCAGCTTGGCGTTTGTCACGTGCGGATACTCCCTGTACATGGTCACCATCCATCTTCCGAAATACGCCGTGGATCTGGGCGGAGCGCTTGACCTTGGAGGAAGGCTCCTCGGAATAGCGGCGGCTGCCAGCGCTGTATCGATGTGGATCACCGGGCAACTGTCCAAGACCCACAGAAAGAAAATATTGCTGATTTGGTTATATGCAATCCGGGCCATGGCACTTTTCTTTCTTGCCGTTTCCGCACACCTTTGGCAGCTATACGTTGTCGCAGTCCTGTACGGGATTTCTTCCATGCCGATCATTCCACTGGTGACAGGCATGATCAGCGAACGCTTCGGGGCCAACGCACTGGGAAGCATACTCGGCTCCACGTGGTTGTTGCACCAAATCTTCGCCGCTATTGGAGTTTTTGTCGGAGGATATCTGAGGTCTGCCACGGGGAATTACCATCTGTCGTTTTTAACCAGTGCCGTCGCTCTGATCATGGGCGCTCTGCTCACCGCCGCTCTTCGCGAGCCTGGAAACATGGCACATCTCCGTGCCGATCGGACATGTTGATCCAACAGGGGGATCATGATGAAAAAGGCTCTCTTGGTCATTGATGTGCAGAACGAATACTTTACGGGGAAACTGCCGGTTGTCAATTCATCTCAAAGTCTCGACAACATCTTAAAGGCTATGGATACATCCTGTGGGCGGCGTTGTTTTCCCTGTCCCTGTTCTTTGCGGTCCTGATCGCGCTTTACGTTCTATCCGAAGTTTGGGGTATATCCTGACGAACGTGTGGAACGTGTTGGGCGTCGCGGCGATGATGATTTTGCCAGCCCGGATGCAGAGATTCTACCTGACACAATTGTACAAATCCGAAACGAAAGAGACGCAATGGAAACCGGGTATCCCACCCAAAGACCTGCGGCCCCCCGGCGTCGTGGGCGCGGGGCGCGGCATCGGCGGACTGGTTACCGCCGTTGAAGTCGCGAAACGCGGCGCGAAGGTGTTGGTGTTGGACCAACACTATTTGCCAGGGGGCGCGTGCACCACGTACTCCCCTTTTCCCCAAGATGATGCCGCCCGGCATGAAAAACATCCCGTACGACGGTCCATTGGTGTCGACGGATCTTCCCTACAACAGCGGGAAATCGTTCGCTTCGTTTTCGACTCATCAATGAATAAAGCTGCAGGAATGACAAATGACTTATGAGCAGGTCCTTTGGCTTCGGCAGGCTCTCCTGCGGCGCATTCGCGTGTTGTCGATGGAACGGGTGGCCGTGATGTTGGGATCGCGATACGTGGCAGGAATTCTTCCGCGTCCCCGAAATGTTCGGGGGCTGAGAGAGTACCGCCTGTTAGGCAGACCTCCCTGATGGTCGGTAGCGTCAGCCCAGGTTTTCGTCATCAATTCGCTAGCCCCTGAGGAGATGCCGTCTCGTCAGGGGTTTTTATATGTGCCTGGAACCAAACGCATGGGAGTCGACTCATTCTCTTCAGTTTTTATTTGAAAATTCCGTGCCACCACTTTCTCTTAGCGTTCGATGCACAGTACGGTCTAAGTCTTCAGCCGAGATGCTATGGACGACTTCCGAGTGCGCAAGGTGTCGTTTACTGGGTCAACCGAGGTCGGCAAGATTCTCATGCACCAGGCGGCCGACACGGCTAAGCGGGTGTGGTTGGAGTTGGGCGGCCATGCGCCGTTCACCGTGTTCGAGGACGCGGACTTGGACGCGGCGGTCGCAGGTGCGGTGACATGCAAGATGCGTGGCATGGGCGAGACGTGCGTATCCCCCAACCGGATCTATGTGCAGCGCTCTGTTTATGATCGGTTTGTACAGCACTTGGCTGAGAGAATGGGCTGCATGCAGGTCGGCAACGGTATGGAGGATGGGGTGTCGGTCGGCCCGCTGATTGAGCCGGCGGGTCTCGAGAAGGTGCAGCGCCACGTCGCCGACGCAGTTCGAATGGTTGACGTCGGCCAGTACGGTCCCGTAGCGAATTTAATTAGAGATTCTCGCTTGGACGGGGCGTCGCCTGTGGGGGTGGATACATCCTGGGCTCCGGGCAATGGAGGAGTCTGGATGGCGTCGCCAGACCTTTGGTATCAAGACGATAGATGGTAACAGGGGAATGACGATGTGGTCTGGCTAAACAAGTGAAAGGTTGTGACCGAGAGGAACGGTCGGCTGGCAGCGTCGGGCCGAGGAATCAGGAGTGAAACATCGCGGGGACAGGCAAGTCGGGGGTTGGGTGCAACAGATCTGTACCTCCCCAAAAAGGGGAAGGCCCTTTTGTGTTGCCGTATGGAACTAAACGGCCATGCTCTGTGCTGAAACGGCCAGAATGCGGTGATAGGCAAAGGGATAATCCGTTTTTAGTTGTTCTGGGGTAAATAGTCTAAGAAGCAAACGATACCACAAATCCTGGGTCCAGGTTTCGGAAGTGATGGTGGCAAGGGGGGTGTCAACCTCTCCGTCACCACCTGGCATCTCCGTCAGGCAGTATTCATTCGTTTTTGATTTTCTAAAACCGGTCCGATGGAAATATTGTTTTCACTACCTTTGGAATTCCGAGTTTCTCCCGAATATCCCGAATGGAATGGTTAATGGTCTGATCAAAGAACAGAGACACACGGTACCTTTTTCCGCCGCTGCTGAGACATGCGGCTCCAGGTGATGGCGCTTCATGACCACGACCAACGCCTGCGTGGTATGCCGGACACGCATGACGGTCTCACCATCGGCTTCTGTCGGTTGACGCACGGCGTCCACGTCGAACACCACGACCCTTGTGCGACTTGAATCGTGGCTTGATCCCCACCGTATGTTTGCTGCGGAAGTGTCTTTTGAGCTCACTTTTCCCCAAGGGATTCGGGATGGGTCGATTGTGGCGTGATGGTGACCCATTTCCCTTGCTGATCCGAAGGTTCCATCGGGAGCCGTTCCTTGCGGCTGGGCTCATACAATTCCAGCGTTTTTGCGACCAAGAAAAGACGCGGGTTCCAAGGCAAAACGGTCCTCATGAGATAGAAAGGCGCGAAAAAAGACCAGGGCGGATAAGCTGTAAAAAGGCAGAATAGTCCCCGTGAACCGGTTTGATGTTCTCGAACCATGTTTGTCCAAATGACGTAACGTGCTCTGTGTTTTGTCTGCCCCCTTGTGGTTATAGTCGGGGACAACTTCGAATCGGCTTCGGCATGGCGTTGACAACATTTTCAGAGATCTGTGAGAAAGACCGAAGATGTGGCATAAAATTGTGCAACTTTGTGTCGCGCTTGTATTTCGTTTGTAACCTTTCCCAGAATTGTGGGCGAACAAGAAGGAGGGGTGACTTCAAAAGGAGGGGATAGATGGGGTTGAGTTCATTTGACCGGAACGTCTGTTGACCGACATCCACAAGCAAAAGGGGACACACGATGATTCTGTCGGTATCAAAGCTCCAAGGTGTTCGAGACATCTTGCAACAATTGGGATTTGAAGAAACGTGGGGCGGCCTGATGGTTCACAACGAACTCATGACGACATCTTGTCCCGCCGGTCCTCTTGTCGGTACAGTTGTTCGATGTCCTCCCAGTGCTCGAGAAGGACATTGACCATGGCGGGGTCAAATTGCCGGCCGCGTTTTTGACGCAGGTACTCTTGAACACTCGGGCTGCTCCAAGGGGTTTTGTATGGGCGATGGGATAAAAGTGCGTCCGTTACATCGGCCAGAGCCACAATTCGTGCACTTTCAGGGATTTCATCGCCCCGAAGACCTTTGGGATATCCACCGCCGTCCACATGTTCGTGGTGGCACTCGGCAATGTCCTTGGCCATGACCAAAGCTTCGTTGTATCCGTAAATTTTGGCCATGTTTTCATTGAGGCGCATCAGGAGTTCAGCCCCCATGGTGGTGTGTGTCTCGACCAGGCGCCGTTCCTGGTGGGTCAAGGGACCCGGTTTGAACAGGATCTCCCTGGGAATGTAGAGCTTACCGACGTCATGGAGGACCGAGGCAGTGCCCAGCCACGTCACCTGAATCTCCGGCCATCCCAGCCATCGGGCCAGGGATGTGCAGATCTGTCTCACCCGGAACAGGTGGGGTTTCACAGAGGGATCCCCGGCTTCGGCAATTTCGGCGATCAGAAAAAACAACTGCTGGTAGGCATCCGCAACGTCCTGGGAGGTGATGTCCTGAACGTCCCGACAAACACCGAGATAATGCGGTGTCAATCCGGATTTGATGTACCCCGCGTCCTTGCCGATGATGTCCTCGCGCCGATAGCCGCTTGCTTCTTCGTAAGCGTTGTTTACAGTGAGAATTCGGTGATCCGCATCGGTGACGATCACTGGATCCCCAAGAAGCAGATAAGGATCATACCAAGTTGCCATTCGTTTCCCCCTCCTTGAGTTGCAGCCAAAACCGTATTCACCAATTCCGCTCCCTACCTCGCAAGGTTCTTCCAAAGCTCTATCACTTTCGGATGTTTCGCCAGCTTTTTCCTCACCCGCGTGAGTGCGTTATCAACAGCCTTGGTGCTTTTCAGTTTTAGTCGGTCCTGTATCTGACGGTAGGAGTGCCCGTAGATGTATCGGCCGATGAAACATTGTCGTTCCAGATCCTAAGCGCCTGTTGTAGCGCTTGGCACAATCCCTTCCGCAGGGACGCTGTCGCCAGCTTGTGGACGACCTCATCCTCCGGTGATGGATAGGCTTGGTGATGAATGCGGTCCGGCGCCCAGGTGAGCCGATCGACAGACTGCCAAAATCGGTTTTCTTCGCCGAACGCCTTTCTGGTAATTACCGTTTTCATCCGGTTTCTCAAAAACATCTTGACGAATCCCTCGAAAGACCGTTCCGGACGGAACTTCTTCACCGCGTTCCACAGTTCAATCCGCAAAATTTGCATCGTTTCGTCCTCGGTATCGTTCGGCAACCAGTATTTCTTTGCGATGCTCGCCATCAACGGGTGAAACCGCCGGGATAGCTCCGCAAAGGCGTCCGGATCCTTTTTGGCCCAACAGGCTAGTTCCGTAAGGTCTTGTATTGCTTCGTAATCTCCAACCCCGTCTTTCACGTCTGGGGCCCCCGTTCCAAATCCGCCAACAGACGATCCAGATCTTCCACAACCTGATGGGAAGCTTGTTCGAGCTCAATCAAGCGTTTTTCCGCTTCCGTTCGTTCCCCTTCGAGAAGCAGCCGGTAGATTTGCCTTGCCAGATGGTGAAGCCGCCGGTGTGGTTCCTCGATCGCCTGAAACGAATCCAGGGAAGAGAGAGACGCCCGCCCCCGAGCCTGCTCGTACCACTGCCCCAAGCGGCACTGCCGGTGATCGACCAACTCCTTCTCATCGGCGACGTCAAAACCGAGCGTCATGTTGTGCAGCCGCCACTTCCACAACAGATGCTCGGTTTTGGCCACGCGCACCACCTGCTTGTCCTGTAGGTGGCTGAGATTTTCAATGAGCGCCAGGCGCAGCCCATTCGCCTGGACGCTGGTTTGGTGGATTTGAGCCCCCATGGCGTTCACCCGTTCCTTTGTCCGCTGGGTGTCGCTTAACACATGACTGATGCGTGTGGTGATTTCTTCGGTGGCCGCCGACTGCTGCTCCGTAGTCGCGGCGATCCCGGCGGTCAGTTCCCCCATCCGTGTCACTTGCTCGACCATCCCCCCGAGCGTTTGGATGGCCTCTTGGGACTGCTCGACTCGAACATGGAGCTCCTCCACCACGTGGCCGGTGAGATCCCGCATCGACCGGGCTTCTTGCTGCACTTGCTCAATGGTGGCGGCAATCTTATGAACGGATCGTTTGGTTTGGTCGGCCAGGGAACGGACCTCGGAGGCGACGACGGCGAACCCCCGGCCGTGCTCGCCGGCCCGCGCCGCTTCAATGGCGGCGTTGAGCGCCAACAGGTTCGTCTCGTCGGCGATGTTGCGGATGAAATCGGTCACGTGCGAAATGTCCTCGGTTGCTGAGGACAGGGAATCGGCTTTTGTCTGCATGCTCTCAAAGGAGTCTCCGAGGGACAATATCCCCTGCAGGGAATCTTCGATCACCCGACGGCCCGTCTCCACGTCCTGGACGGCGCGATCGGAATGTTCGGCGACCCGGACGGCCTGATGGGCCACTTCTTTAACCGAAGCGGTGAGCTGTTGTGCGGCGGCGCTGATCCCTTCGGCGTGGTCGGCTGCCGTCGACGCCGCGTCGAGGATTTCTTTGGTGCCGTCCATGCCCAGGATGGATTCCATAATCCCCGAGATGTTGTCGATCAGTTTGAAGTCGTTCTCTTCCTGATACGCCTCAATAATGAGTTGCATATCCATGGTAATGACCTTCAGGAACGACAACAGAATGTTCCCCAACTTCTCGGGCTCTTTCGCATATTTCCGAACAAGGCAAGGGATGAGATATTCGTACACCCTTACATAAGAGCCAAGGTACCATTCGGGCGTCAGGTGAATGCGACTATGTATCTGTCCAATTTTCACGCGGCTGTGAATAAATTCCGCGTCCACATCCTCAATGGCGCATAGCGTCTGAAAATAATGGATGAATGTTTCTGTCAGCCGATGGCGACTGCTGTGCCGATCCACAATGCCTTGCAAACCGGGGAACCGCTCAATCATGTCGTAATGGCGCACGGCAACTTTTTCGATGATCTGGTCCATGTCGTCTTTAATTTGCCGAATCGTCTCCAGATCTCGCTTGAACAACTGCAAAAAGGTCAACTTGTCCTTCATGCGGGGCGTCGATTCGATATCCGTCTGTGTGATCGGTTCCACAATCATTTCTTTGTTTCCTTTTTTCAATCCCAAGAGTTCCGGCATCAATGGGATCCCTCCATTTGAGGTATTTGGGACCACAAAAAACGGCCAATATCCCCCGAAGGACATTGGCCGGTTGCGCTACTGGCTCCAAACTGTCCAAGCGCCCAATTTCAGACAGTCTTTCATTGCCTCCAACCATATAGGATGTATAAGATTGGTCCACACATCCAGCTAGCTTCATGTTTACTCTATAGTGACAATCTTGGTCAATCAAGGTACGCCATTCTTCACATCGACGAATATTTATAGAAGAAATTGTGAAATATTTTTGAAGACAATGCCTCCGAGGGCTCGCTTTCGTCTTTAGTCGGGCAAGTTTCTGTTCCGTTTCATAAAGGGGGGTCGCGGAGGGATGGATCATCAAAGTTAGCCCATTGATTCCGCACATGATAAGGTCTGGTTGGTTGATGCACTCTATCGGATCAAAGCCAGGAGGAATCGTGAAGCCGGATGAGGAATGGTGTGGAGCCATCGGGGGAATGCGCCTTACAAAGAGGTTGAGGAGATTCGGCGGGAGGCGTTGGACTGAAAAGGGGGATTGTTCGTGAGTGTCCTCCGCTTTTGATGCGGCGGTGTCGTGCCTTGGAGCCAAGCAAGTCGGCCGGCCCAGTGCTGTTCTCACGGAGATGGCCCGGAATCTCATTGCCGGGATGAACAACATTCCGTACGTCGCATTCTCTACATGGCCTCGGCGGGCATGGATGGGGAGCTGCCGGGCATCGGCGGTCGGCTGAGGATGGTTTTTTCGCGCAATGTCTTCCTGGGATAGGCGCAAGATGTGTGGGACCGACTCTGAGGTTGTGCTTTCATTTAACAGGGGATTTGGTGTGCTTGACAAAAACAATCTGCCGCCGGATTAAGCGGTTCAGGAAGGGCACCTACTTGCTGATGGCCATGCAAAAGGTCATCTTCGTAAGACTGAAGTTTTGCGAGGTCATTAGAAATATGAGAGGATAGTTCGTCGATGGAGTTAGGGTTACCTTTCTTCGTTAAAACGGAATACAGTTGTTTACAATTCTCATCTAGGTAACTCAGATTTGCTCTTAAATCCAGAGCTAATGCCCGGAGTTCAGGATTATCCACTGCAGGATTATCTGTTCCGAGCCAAATAGAACCCATCGTCGAGCCATTCACTTGTACATCTGCCGCTATTCCCATTGCTGCCGTAAGATCAAACGCAACACTATCGGTGTAACCTTCTTGCATTAAAGACTTCGCATTGCTCCAGTTGATTTGTGAAAATTTAGAAGGATGCTGGTCGATGGTTGGATATGCTTACGCCTATTATATGATGTATTACGAAAAACGTCAATTTTTCTAATTCAGGGATTACAGGTAAAAAATTGAACTACGTCTCTTATACTTTCGTACGAGCCTTCCAACTACTGACACTGGGTTGGTCGGATGGCAACTCGTTTGTGCCTTTATGCTTTTCCCTGTTGAGTTCTGAACACGAGGACACAGGCTGTGCAGCGTTACCGAATCCGTCGACAAGTGCACCTGTGGGTACAAGCGGGGCAGGAGCCCCTGCGGAAAGCCACGGAGGTCATCTTCGAACTGCTGGCACAGGCTCAGGACTTGGGCATCTCAGCAAAGTACCTGTTGTTCGATAGCTGGTTCGCATACCCATCGACGATTACGCAGGCCGCGCGCCGTTCTCCGCACGTCGTGTGTATGCTGAAGAATATGGCTGGTGCCCGCCAAGATCGTGTTCGTCCGAGATCGAGGTCGTTCCTGTAGATGGCTAACGCTCCTGTGTACCGACACCCGCCTGGCCGACGAAGAGAAGAGATCGTTCAGATCTACGGTAAGCGATGGGACATCGAGACGTTCTTCAAGGCCAGTAAGTCCTATCTGAGACTGGCGAAAGAACTCCAGGGGCGCACGTATGACAAAATGTTTACACATACAACCATCGTTTTCGTCCGCTATATCATCTTGTCCGTGACTTCCAGAAACGGCCAGGATCCTCGAACTATTGGCGGTCTGTTGTACGATTGCTGTAATGAACTGGACGACTTCCGGTTTATAAAAGACTGAGACTTATTTTGGAGTGACTCAGAGTCGCCCAATATGGGATAGTCACCCAGGAACAAGACATGATTGAGCAGATTGTATAGCGATTCATCGACCATTTACTCAATACAATCAAACCAAAGCTGGCTTGCTGAGGGTGCGAAGCTCGAGTTAATTATTAGAATTAGCGGATGTGCTAAATTGAATCAACAATTTTCCTATCGCCGAATTTGGATCAATTCCCGACATCGCCGAAAGTCCACTCGTATTCTTGAGATTTGGATTTGCTCCGGCGTTCAATAAAAGCTTAACCATTTCTAGATCATTCGCGAACACAGCAAAGGACAATGCTGTGTCTCCGCTGGCATCCTGAACATTTGGATTTGCCCCGTGTTCCAATAAAATCCTTGCTATTTCATTGTAGGCCTGCGTATTAGCGTGTGGGTTAGCAGCTGAGTGCGCACAATCAATAAGAGGAGTTGCCCCGCTTGAATCTGTTACATTAGGATCGGCACCTTGGCTGAGCAAAGCTTTTACCAGTTCCACATTTCCGGAACCAGCTGCTATCTGCAAGTCTGTTAAAGGTTTTTTAGAATTCGTGGGGGTGGCGGAAGAGTCTTCGTTTGTTAAGCTATCCCGACTTTGCACAGAACTAAACTTCACTAGTTCTACAAATTTTACATATTGATGGTTATTTTTGTCTTTAATTTCTTTAAGAATTAATCCAACATGAGGTGCGTAATAAGATTTGTTGAAAACCTTATCGTTTCCAAACTTGACCTCACTTGTGACCTCAATGCAGTTATTAAATGTTCCAGCTTTTACAGTGATGGTTTTATTGATGCCAGTAATTGTGTCGGTCTCTGACGGTTCAGCAGTCCACTGTGAAGTGTTAGCTAAAATAATTTTCTGGTTATTGCTTGTTCCAATGAGAGAATTACTAACTCCAATTTGGATAATCTCGTTTCTGTTGACAGCATAAGCGACTTGTCTATCTCCAACATTTGCGGCCTGTCCTGTTGCAGTAGTCAAGATAACAAACTTATTCTGTGACACCTGATGAGTGATGTTTGTTTCTTCGACAACTACATTGTTACTTGGGGCATTGTATGTATCATAGGTCGCTGTCGAAGAGTCTTCCGGAAAGTAAGATCCAACATCCAGATTCTTCAAATCTGCGTTCGATATGGCCGAATTGCCACAACCGCTAAGTAACAAAAAAAACGGCATCAAAAGTGGTGAAATTCTATACTTCACACCCTATCCCTCCTCAACTGAGGTAACCCCACTGTCAAGACATTTTTTCGGCTGTTCTTGAGGTTTGTTGCTTTGCTGCATTCTAGATATAGACCCCGGACCTATTCCAGTTCCGAAGCTATGGTAAATCCTTTTTTGGCGGGAAACCCTCTTTGCGTTCCTTGGATGCCAAATACAGTGGCCGAGTGATTATAGAATGTCAGGCTCGAGGACAAAGTCGAGGTATAAAGTCTGATACAACTCATACCTGACCACGCCGGGTATACCAGTCTAGAACTGCGACCAGAACATCCAACCACTGGCCATCCGGATATATGTGATGTCGGTGCCCATTAGATGATTTGGACTCAATCTTCATGCCGCGCAAGAGATACGGGTAGACCCGGTGTGCTTGAGAACGTTGGCTTGGATTTGGGCCCGGTGTGATCCCGGCGATTCCCATTTCTCGCATATGACGCTGGACGGCCTTTCGATTCACGGGCCAGTGTTCGTTGCGTAATATCACCGCCATTCGCCCCAAGCCGAAAGAAGTGTATTGCACGGATTGTCGCCAATTCGATCCTGTTGCTTGCGCCCCATCTAGTGAGATGGGCTGGCCGGTCTGTAATAGAGCCAGGATCGGCTCAAACCCAGAAGCTTAGCCAGAACGGCCGGCAGGAAATCACCTTTGTGAAATCGACCAGCACCGGCCTTTCTTCCAGACTGGGCGCGGGAAGCTTGTTTTCCAGCCAAGTCCATCGTCCAGTCACACGGCGAATCCCCAGATATAACCGTTGAATCTGGCCCATTGTAAATCAGTCATGAATCACTAACACACAATTTGTAGATTGATACTAACTCATCAATGAGTTCCGGATGATACAGAGCATAGCTAGGATGGTAATACCCCTTGCCTTCCGGATGTTTCTTTCCAAAACATGGGATATTAGCATGCGAGATGAGTTCTAGCCATCTGTCCTTTACGGCGCGCAGTTCAACCGGAAATGACTCTTCGTCACACCCCCATCCCAACAAGATCCAGGGGTGTTTCTTTAACTCTTGTTTGTCGACAAGGGATGATGTTGGGTCATAGTACCCGGTTTCCACAAGGCTTTTAAACTCCTCGAAGGCACTTGATGATGAAGTTTGCTGAATGGAGAACAAATTGTAGATGTAAAACCGTCCGTCTGGTTCGGACGGCTTAAAAATCTGTTCTACAAAACGAATGAGTTGATTCATGGTATGATCGAGTCGAATCTCTCCCCGTACTTCGCCGTTAAAGTTCAACTTATCTTTATTATGTGAGTCGATTAAATCTGCCGACCCTGGATTAAGCAGTAGACAACTTCCTATTGATACCTTTGATGTCGCCCACTGGATGTACGCTGCAGTCCTACACGTATGAGTCCCATTTTTTATGAACACTCCATAAGCTCTCGGCTTATCCATCTGCTCCCCCCCTTTTTACAATGTCGATTGAACACTCATCACCATTACGGATTAATTATCTCGGGAACTCAGGCTTTAGTCAAATTGTCCAAGATGTTGAGGGGAAAGCACGTTCGTGTGGAAGAGTATCCCATCCCCTCATCCTACTGATTATCTGACTGCAGATCTTTATAGCATTACCTCAATAAAGTACACATCGGGAACCTTCGAGTTTGCTCAGTGGATTGGATATGTGGGACCCTTGCCAATCATTCTTGCTGTTGCTTTCTTTGGCCACCACGCGCCGAATCATGTGATCATCAATGATGCGGTGGCCATTTTGGGCGCCGTAAATCAGCGCATGTGTGCACACTTTGTTCACCAGCCGCGCCGCCCCGCCCGAGAATCGATCGATTTCATCCATCGCCTTATCCGAGAAAATCTCGTGCTGCGCTCCCGCATAGGTGAGGTGACAGCGGATGTACTCACCGACCTGGGCCCGGTCGTAATGGGGCAGCCTGCACTGCACGTCGATCCGCCCGCGGATCGCAGCGTATGCCTGCAAATGTAACCGCTCCTGCAGTTCGCTCTGACCCACCAAAATCAGGGCCATGGGACTTTGCGCGTCCATCTTGAAGTTCAGCAGAAACCGGACTTCCTCGAGCATCTCGCGATCCTATCTGGTGGGGGTCAATTTTCACTGACGATCTGGGGTCCATTTTCAGGGTATATCAACACCCTTTTCCTTTCCCAGACTTATGGACATTGTATCCGTCAATTTCTGGACCGGCAATCCCGTCAGCATTCGGCCATTATGGAATAGCGGTAACACATCACGTCTGGGGAGGTGCCAGTCATGAGGGAGAGTGAGAAGATGGAAATCAGGAAGCTGTATGAGGAGGGCGTCAGCATCTCGCAACTGGCCAGAAGATACGGCCATGACCGCAAAACCATCCGCAAGGCTGTGAGTGAACCTAGGCAGCAGGAGGAGGGGATGGTGAAGTCGCGCGGCCGGAGGGTGAAAGGCCAGAAGCTGGAGCCATACAAGGCCTATGTGGAGCAGCGCATGTGTATCGGCGTCCTCAATGCGGAGCGAATCTTTGGCGAGATCCGGGAGCAAGGATATAGGCGGCATTACCATACTGCGCGGGCCTCGCATGTTTGTACTTGACATGCATGGTGTGTTATCATACAATCCATCATGCAGATTGTATGGTTTGAAATCGTACACTCCATGCAAAGGAGGCGGTCAGTTGGAGGTGGACGTCGCCCTGGAGATTTTGAAATTCCCTGTGGATCCCTCCCGGCCGCTGTATGAACAGTTTGTGGAACGGATCCGGGCCGCGATTGCCCGGGGAGACCTTGAGCCCGGTGCGCGCCTCCCTTCGGTCAGGGAGTTGGCCGCGGCGATCCGGGTCAATCCGACGACGATTCAGCGCACCTATCAGGAATTGGAACGGGAACGGCTGATTGTCTCCTTCCGGGGCCAGGGCACGTTCGTGACCCGGGATGCCGGGGCGGTCGAGGCCAGCCGGAGGGCCTTGGCCCGGGAAGCGGTGGTGCGGCTTCGGGAGACGGCGCAGTCCCTGGGTCTGACCGTTCAACAACTGATCGACCTTGCCCATGCCGAGACGGAGGAGGATGAGTAAATGGATGGGAAGATGACGCTGTCGGCACCAGGGCCAACAGGAACAACTCCGGCGGACCGGCCCGCAGTGGTCTGCCGCGGGGTGTTCATGAAGATCCGAAACAAGGAGATCCTCCACGACGTCACCTTCCGCGTGGATCAAGGGCAGATCGTTGGGCTTCTCGGGCCCAACGGGGCGGGAAAATCCACTCTCCTGCGCCTGGTGGCCGGGCTGACGCCGCCCACCGCCGGCACGGTGGAGCTGTTCGGGGAGTCGGCCGGGGTGTCGACGCTGCGTTACCTTGCCTTTTTACCCGACCGGGGGAAAATGCCCGGATGGGTCACGGTGGGGGAGTGGCTCCGCTTTGCCCGGGACATCTATCCGGATTGGGACTCCGGCCATGCGGAGGAACTGGCCGAATTTCTCAAGGTCAGGCGTACCGCCCGCATGTCCACACTCTCCCGGGGCGAAGAGGCCCGGGTCCAGCTTTTGACCTGCCTGGCCCGGCGGTCGCCCCTGGTGGTCCTGGACGAACCCTGTGCCGGGGTGGACATGATTTCCCGGGAGCAGATCGCCTCCTCGGTGATCTCCGATTTTGCCGGCGGTTCCCGCACCTTCATCATCGCTACCCACGACATTCGGGAGATGGAAAATCTCTTTAATCAAATCATCCTTATCGGCGACGGCCGAATTCTTGGAGTTGAGGATGTGGAGGCCCTGCGGGCCCGCGGTCAGTCGGTGGAATCCCGGTACCGGGAGGTTTTTTCATGAAGGATATCTTGGCCCTTGCCGATCTGGAATTCAGTCGGTTTCGAATGTGGATGCCTTTTGCCCCGGGGAGTCGGCCGAGAGTGTTCATGTTGAATCAGGCCGTTTTTTTGCTGATCAGCTTGTGGTTCTTTCGTGGCTGGACGGACCTGGGTCAACTGTACGCCGAATGGACGATCTTTCATCTTTTCGCAGTGATCATCTTCAGCGGGTCTCTATGGTCCACATCGGGGGGAATCGAGTGGTGGCTCACGATTCCGCGCCCGCGCATGCACCTGGTGTTGGGCAGGGCCCTAGGATGCCTACGGATGGGGTTGCACCTAGCCCTTTACATGGAAGCGACGGTGATCCTGCATTACGCGACGGCGTTTTTTCTTCACTGGGTTCCAGGCACATCAGTGTCCCAATTCGCCGTGGTGGCGGCTACCTTTACCATGCTGGATTTGGTGGCGCTGTTTCCCGCCGTGGGGGTGGGCCTGATTCGCGTGGTGTTTTCCAGGGGATGGGCCCGGGTGGGCGGGTTCATTTACTTCATCCTTCTGTACTTCATCCTTCTGTTCGGATTGTTTAACGGAGGGAACGTTTTCAATCAACTGTGGAATGGCGCACCACTCGTTTCCAAATACTTGATGATCATTCTGGGGATCGCGGTGATCGGCTGGCCGCTGTCGTGGTTCCTGGTTCGCCTTACGGCCGGAGTGGGTCTCTGTCGATTGGGGGACATGCGTTTGGCCGAAACCGGGTGGGGATTCCGGCTGCAGACGTCGGCAGCACCGGCCGGGACCTGGGAGGTTCGCGCGAGCCGTTCTCCTTTTTGGAGTCTGTTTTCGCTGGAGCGGGCCCGGCAGCGATGGTGGGGCGCCGGGGCCCCGCCGCTGTACCGGTGGCTCTTCGCCGCGGCGATGGCCGGTGCGGCGGTGGAGGGCTATGTCCTGATGGGCAGGCAGGAGATCTGGCTTCACGGACCGTCGTTTGTCGGCGCCGGGGTGTACGCTTACGCCATCTTTCGGGTGGTCGGGTTTCCCACCGAACCTTTCAGGCAGGGGTGGGGATCCTGGTGGCTGGCCATCCCCCGTCCCCGGTGGATGCTCTTGGCCGCGAGGGGGTTGGCGGTGTGGACCACCCTGGTCGAGCTAATGTCCCTCGCTCTGATGAGCCTGGGGATCGGGATCACGATACGCGGGATGATCGGCGGGTCCTGGGCTTCCCTTGCCGACGGGTGGCGGAGCATCGGAGAAATCTGGCTGGTCATCACCCTGTTGTTCACGCTGAATTTACTCTTGTTACAGATCACTCCCGCACTTTTTCGACATCGGGTGTTGAGTGTGTTCTTGGTGCTGCTATATGCTTCGGTGTACGGAGAATTCGGATGGCTGGTCAAGTGGACAGTCGCGGGCGGACAGGGGCCGGGGCTTTGGCATAGGCTCGGGATGTTGGCCGGAATCGGACTTCCCCTTGGGCTTTTATGTTTCTGGATCGGAAGCCGGTCCCTCAATCAGTTGATGCTCATGGAAGATGTTTGGTGCAGGGTTGAGCGGTTACAAAGGCAAACCTGATTGTAAAGTCAGCCTTTAGTTCACAGCCTTTTTCGATGTTCCTTTGTCCCCGAAGCTTCAGCACGAATCCCATCGGTGTGTTGAGTTCGACATGCCGAAGCGGATCGCCGAAGTGCGCCGATTTATGGCCGGGGTGAACCCCATGTTTTTCCCATTCACCGGAGGTAGCCCGTGGGTATCGGCCCGTGAGCGGCCGCCTGAGTTTACCCCATTTGCAATTGTGTGCCCGGATTTACAGTTGTTTGTTCGGAAGATCCCTGGAATTCTCGGGGGGAGAATCGAAGGCGGTAATCCGAGGAGGGGTTTTACGATGTCCGCAATCTTGTCGGTGGCCGATCTCTCCGTCGCCCGAGGCGGGACGACCATTGTCCGCAAGGCCTGTTTCGACATCCGGGCCGGTGAGATCCTCGGACTTATCGGCCCTAACGGTGCGGGGAAAAGTACACTGATCGGCGGGTTGCTGGGTTACTATCCGATCAGCGGCGGGACGGTCAACTTCCGGGAATGGACGTTCGGCGCCGGCAAAGACATACCGTTCGAGGTCAAGCAAAGGTGGGCCTATATTCCCGAACAGCCGATGTACTATGCCGATCTCACCTTGGCAGAGCACCTGGAATGGAAAATGCGGTTGCGGGAGATGTCGTCCGCACAGGATGAGGCGGTGCGCGACCGCCTGGCAACCTTGATTCAGCGGTTTCAACTTGAGCCCCATCTGGTGAAGTTTCCTCACCAATGTTCAAAGGGAACGCTTCAGAAAATGATGGTCGTCTCGGCGTTCATGTTTCCCTTTGACGTGCTCCTGGTGGACGAGCCGTTTATCGGGCTGGATGTGATCGCCATTCGCCAACTTCGCGAGCTGTTCGAGTCAGCGCGGCAGGGCGGTGCAGCCATCCTCATTTCGACCCATGTGTTGGATTCGGCCGAACGGATGTGCCGGCGGTTCGGTTTTATGGCGGACGGGGAAGTTTTCGCCGTTGGCTCCCTGGCGGAATTGCGGGTCGTCCATGGGGATGATGCGGCGACTTTGGAGGATTTGTTCATTGCTTTTCTCCATAAAAGGGTGGTCGCGGAGTGAAGCGGATTGCGTTGCTGGCGGTGTGGACGGGTCGCCGAATGCGCTCCTGGTGGAAAGTACGGCTCCAGGTCTTGCGCCTGGTCTCCGACTGGGTGACGACGCTGTACTTGCTCATTCCCGGAACGATCTTTGCCGTTTGGTGGTTGGGACGATATTACCGAGGTGATCTAACGTCAGGCTTGACGGCGGATACCGAGTTATGGCTCGGGGTTCCTTTCCGCATCGTCGTGGCTGTGGCGATGTTCGTGGTCATGATGGCGGTTCACGTGATGTTGTATGGAAGTCTTCCGATTCCTCTAGAGAGCGGAGACCGCTTGTTCCTGTTGCTGTCCCCGGTGCGGCGGTCATGGCTGCTGGCGACCTTGTGGGTTGAAGGGTTGATTTTCAGTCTTATGCCGGTCGCGGTGATCGGGATCCTATCCGTTCCCTTCGTCCGGATTTGCCGGATTCCCCTGGACACTTGGTTTGGAATGCTGGTCTTGTTGTCAGGGTATGAAGCGGTCATTCGAATCGCAAGTCAACTGTTGAATGATCGCGATCGCATGACCTGGCAACAATGGATCGCGTACCATGCCGGCCGGTACCTGTCATACCTCCCCGTGGGCATCGGTTTGACGCGGCAGATCCTCGGCCGGCCGGGCGCCGGGTGGGGGGTGCTTCTTGGTGTGGGTGGCACGGTGTCGGCATTGGCGGTTAGGTACATCTCCCGGACGGAGTGGGATGGTTTGTTTCAAGTGCGGCAAAGTTTCCTCGTCTCCGCAGTGTTGCCGGCCGATCCCGACGCCGTCTCGAACATTCAATTTCGGATGCGCCGGATTTCCGCATGGCTTGTCCGATGGACCGAGAATCTGTTTCACCGGCAAATGCACCCGGTGATCTGGATCCTTTTACTCCGGACACTGCGGCGGAAAGGTATGCTTCGCGATCTCATGTTTTTTACCGTTGTCGCGACCGGCACCCTGACGATCGGCTCGCAAGCCTGGATCAAATGGATCTATTTTGGCTTTTGTGTGTTCTTGTTTTACGAGTGGTGGGGCATCCGCATTCATCCCTTGTATGAGGTCCCGATCACACAACAACAAATCGTAGATCCGTGGTCGTTGCGCGTGGCGGCGGCGCGCTGGCGCAGCCGGGTCGTGGTGGGTATCGGTGTTGCATGGGTGATTCTCTGGGCGCTGTTACGCAGGTACTTTCACCATTGATAGAAAGCGGGAAATTCTGGACTGCGAGTGCTCCACGAATAACGTTCCGATACAAATTTATACTGGATTCTATTTTAATTGCCGACGGCGTCGACCGACGTATTTTTCTCCCGCTCCCCCTTACTAATGAAAGGGGTTTTTTGTTGAGAAAGTTGACCAGTGTTTTTCTCTGGATCCTTCTCACCCTGGGCGCCCTCGGCGGCGTCGGCACTGTCGCCCGGATGCTCGCCCCGGCCCAGGCGGACACGGCGGGGCCGCGGATGACCACCAGGTGTCGGCGATCGCCCTCCACCGGCCAAGGTCTGGCTGACCCTGCACAAAGGGGAGTCGGCCGACGAGCGAAAGGCGGACGTTGCCGACCTCTGGCCGGGGTTTGAACCCCAGGGCTGGACGCCGCCTGTTCAAGACCAAACGCCGCGGGAAATGTACGTGCGGGACGTGTCCCGGTCCGGTCCGGGCTTCGCTGAGGCCTCGGTAGACGCTTGGTGTGACGTGTCGGACGGGCAGAAGACCCGGAGCCGTCATCTGGTCCTCAACGGGCCAGTTCTGCGGGTTGACACGGGGGACGTGACCACGGCGCCGCCGACGATCTTGCCGCCGCTGGCCCTGGGGCTTGCAACGGCAGAAACCGGCTTCCACAGCCAAGGACGCGCAGCAGGACGTGTACGACATGGCCACGCCGTTCGTGAGTGATTTCTTACGGACGTTTCTCACGTCCTCGAACCCCGCTGATTTGGCCAACATGGCAGCGGCGGGGATCACGCTTCAACCAATGGGCGGAGGCAGTGTTGCCGGAGCCGTTTTTGGTGGATTTCCTGAAAGACGATAAAGGGCATTTGGAGGTTGCAAAGGTGGGGTTGCACTAAGTCGATTTGTTGGTTCCGTGCTGTTGATTGGTGCAATGGGGGGTAGGGAAGACAACCACGGCCCGGTTGCTGGAGGCGTTGTCCCAGGTTTCGTGGAAATTTGAAGGTGGCGGTCTCCTGAACCCGTTTGGTATAACGGGATTGGGCACAACAAGAAAGGAGAACGCCACCTATGAAATCAAGGGTACATCAAATTGTGAGAAATGACCAGAGCCTTTTTTCGACACTAGATCCTTCTCAGCAGTTCACCCTCCAACTGTCGCTACTGGACGTGATGGAGAGCGCGAAAGAGGGACTCATGGCCTTGGCGGTTCAAACCGGGCTTCGAGTGATTCAACTCATGATGCGAGAGGAAGTCGAAGCTTTGGTGGGCCCCAAAGGGAAACACAATCCAAAGCGCAAGGCTGTGCGACACGGAAAGGAAAAGGGCTCCGTGATGCTTGGGGGCCGGAAGGTGGCTGTGGAAAAAGTTCGGGTACGCAGCGTCGACGGTCATGAAATCCCGCTGGAGACCTACCAGGCTTTTCAGGATCCAACGCTGCTGACCCAGGCCGCGTTGGAGCGGATGATTCATGGCTTGTCGACCCGAAACTATGCGTTTGGTCTTGAGCCGGTCGGAAACGAGGTGGAAACCTCCGGCACGAGCAAGAGCGCCGTTAGCCGGCGTTTCATTGCCGCCACGAAGAAGCTGCTCGAAAAACTCATGCAGCGGCGCCTGGACGACCGCCGGTACGTGGCGCTAGTTATTGACGGGATCGTCATGGCGGACCACACCGTAGTGGCGGCATTAGGGATTGACGTAGGGGGACAGAAGCAGATCCTGGGCGTCTGGGAGGGAGCGACAGAGAATGCGACAGTGTGTAAAGGACTGCTGACCGATCTTGTGGACCGGGGACTGAAACCCGATGATGGGATCCTGGTCGTCATCGACGGGAGTAAGGCTTTGCGTGCCGCAGTACGGGACGTGTTTGGAGAGACGGCATTGGTTCAGCGGTGTCAGGTGCACAAGGAGCGCAATGTCCTGGAGCATCTGCCGGAGAAACAGCGAGATTGGGTCAAGAGGCAATTGCGGGAGGCCTGGCGCCAGGAGACCGAAAAAGAGGCACTGGCGGCCCTGCGGCGCTTGGCGGCACAACTTGAGAAGGCGTATCCAGGAGCAGCAGCCAGTTTGCGCGAGGGGATGGAAGAGACCGTGACCGTGATCCGGCTGGGAGTTCCGGAACTGCTTCGGGGAACTCTGCGCTCGACGAATGCGATCGAATCAGCCAATGAGAAGGTGCGGATGGTGAGTCGGAACGTCAAGCGCTGGCAGAATGGGGAACAGGTTCTGCGCTGGGCGGCTGCAGGATTTTTGGAGGCGGAGAAAAAGTTCAGGACCGTCAAGGGATTTCGCCAAATCCCTCTGCTCCTTGATGCATTACACAAATGTGTACATCCTCAACCACAGCAGGAAAACAAATCCATCACCGCGTAAATTGAAGAAAAAGGCCGTCACGAAAATCCACGACGACCGGGACAACCTCTTGCTGGAACAGGAGTACGGTTACAGTGCTACTTGTTGGCCGAGCCAGTGCGGCGGGTACTGAGATTGTCTTCCCGTGGCTGGCCTCTGAGCCGAAAGCGGTGCGGAGGATCTATCTTCAGCGCACGGGGCGGCGCGCCGGAGGGCAGCTTCATGGTGAAGGCGCCACACGTGGCGAGCACGTTCAAGATGTTGCTTGGCGTACACAAGTGTATCGCAGGCCACGAATTTAAGGGCAGATCGGCGGGCAGTCTAAAGGACGACGTGGAAATATCCGTGATGAAGGGGGTATACAGGAGAGATGAAGAGAGTTGCCTTTCTGTTGGCGAATGATTACGAGGACTCCGAAATAAAAACACCGTACGAAGCCATCAAAAGTGCGGGTTACGAAACAGTGATTGTTGGGTTGAAGAAGGGCGAACAACTTGTAGGCAAGAACAGGCAAGCGAGGTATACGGTTGATGCATCGATTGACGAAGTGCGAGCAGACCAGTTTGACGCGGTTGTCATTCCGGGCGGCTCGTCACCGGAAAACCTGCGGCTGAATCAACAGGTACTACAGTTCGTGAAAGACATGGATCGGCAAGGCAAAGTGATCGCAGCAATTTGCCATGGACCGCAAATTTTGATCAGCGCAGGTCTTACCAAAGGTAAGAAGATGACCTGCTACCCTCCCTTAAGGGATGACTTGATTAACGCAGGCGCGACATACGTCGATCAAGAGGTAGTCGTTGACGGCAACTATATTACGTCGCGTATGCCGGCTGACGAACCGGCGTTCATCCGCGAAACGCTGAGCAAACTGCGCACGCCAGTCAGTCAACCTTCATGACGGACGTTTTGACAGCAGAGCCAGGTAACCCCTCGGCGAGAGCAGGAAACCTTGGCAGTCATGGGATATGGACTCAGTGAAGAATTGCCATTCGGCTTCCACTGCGGCCCGCTGTCGCGGCGAGCTCTGCAAACACCAATGCCGTGATAGCATGCATGGTATGGACGCTAAGAAGGGGCGTGTTCGCGCCCCGCGTTTCTTTTTCCCCCTACATGAAAAAGTCCGTTGTGCAGGAAGCCGGATTCAGTCATGATGTCGTCCTCATGCGCTCTGCCTTCCGGATGGCAACCACATTTGCGAACACTATTCGTTTATGCCGTGCAGGTGTATTCTAGTCGATCACGGGTACTGATCACCCTGCTCCCGGATGGTATCCTGTACCACCTGCTTACTCGCCTGCATTGCCGCCCCACGGATTTCCCCTCGCATTAACCTTTCCGGACCCCTGCACACCTGTCGATCAGTCCACGGGACGGTAGGTTTCTCCCGGGCCTCTTTCTTTTTGGAGGGGGTGAGAAGGGGGGACATACAAGACGCATCCATGTCGCCGCTCTGATTGGTGCCGAACTGTGGCTGATGCACGTGCACCAGCCGGTCCTCACGTGGCCCACGGCCGCGGCGCTCCTTGGAGCGTATTTCGCCGGTCCCATTGCCGACGTGGACCAGCCGCAATCCTACGTCGGCCAGCGTGTCTGGCCCCTGGCGGTTCTTCTGAGCGTGGTCGGGATGCGCCACAGGAGGCTGACCCACTCGCTGCTGTTCCTGGCAACGCTATGGGCGCCCCTGCGATTCCTGCCCGTGCCGGACGTCGTGCGCTGGGCGGTCTGGATCGGATATGCCAGTCACCCGGCGATTGACCCCCTGAACGAAGAGGGGGTGGAGCTTCTTTGGCCGTGGAGGTTCCGGGTGAAATTGCTGCCGAACCCGCTGGCCATTCCGGTTGAGTCGTTCCGGGAAACCGTCTTGAGGAGGGTGATGGCGGCCTTCAGCGCGCTCCTGTTTGCCGGCTACGTCCGTCCGGCCCTCAGGCAGGTCCCGTTCGCGGGGCCGGCGTTAGCGGCGGCGTCGGACGGGTTGATCCGGTTGTTTCCGGCGTCCATTCAGGCACTAATCCGTTAAAACGAGGTGATTGCTCAATTGGACCGATTGACAATTTTGTGCATCTCTTGTTAAGCCTAATCCTTTTCGTGATGATGGGTGCCCGGATGCTGCGGATGCTCCACCGTCATGAATACGGCAATTGATTGCCACGATCTTGCTCTTCGGCATCGCCTTCTGGTTCACCACCGACCCCAACAGCATCTTGAATATTTTCAAGTCCATCGTCAGTTCCGCCGGGGGCAAGATCGGCGGTGGCGGCGGAAGCGGCGGGTCGGGGATGTGAGCAATGGCGTACAGAACCTATCGTAACCTGTACCGGATCCGGCCGTCCGTGTCCTCAATAGGCCAGGGGCGGTACCGCCTGCGGTTGCCGAGGGGAGTTCAGATTACGGCGGACACCGTGATCCTGGCGATTGTCCTGTGGATGCCTTCATGGGTCATTGTGGGGCAACTCGTGTCCGCATGGATCCCGCTTCCCTCCTGGTTCCTCGGGGTGTGCGCCGCCGGTCTTATCGGATACCAATTAAGCAAACTGGACCCGGCGGGCAAGACCGTGGTGGCATTCTTGTGGGATCTCGCGAAATACCTGACGCGCCCGAAGGTGCATGACGGTTGGGATGCCAGGCCAAGCCCGAAGGGGCGGCCGGAGCCGGTCTCGTGGCGGGCGAAGGTCGCGCTCGTCGAGGACAGCCGGGTGGGAGCCTTCCCGGCAAGGGGGGTGACGCAGTTGGAGTTGCGGGTGGCGGCGAACGTCCGGGTGAAAAAGGGAGTGGTGAAAGTGCAACACAGAGGGAAGAGGCTGGTGCCGCGGTGGTACGAGGTGACGGAGGATGGGCGTGTGCTGGCAAAGAGGCTGACACCGAAGTTCTGCAAGTCGAAATCGTAAAAGTGGGAAATCAGTCATGCTATATGTCTTGACATATCCAAGAAATTATTGCTATGATTCCGTATATGAAATAGTATATCTCTATTTGAAACTGCGATGTTAATTGGCGGATGATCGGATAAGAAGAAATATCCTGGTTTTTGATAAAAGTTTGTTTAATAAAATTCTTGCTATGATTGTGATGAGCCGAGTAGTGATTAGGGTTTTGTGAAAGGAGAGCTAGAAAGTGCGGGATGTAAAACGGATCGGTATAGTAGGAACTGGTACGATGGGGGAGGGGATTGCTTATCAGGCAATAATGAACGAATTTGAAGCATGGCTATATGACGTTCAGGTGGAGACTCTGGAACAAGCAGTCGAGAAAATCGCAAGATTGGTTAAACAGCAGAGTGACAGAGGCCGAATCTTAGGGGATCTTGCAAATATACTGGAACGGTTAAGAACTGTAGGCGTTCTCGGGGATCTGTGCTCCTGCGATTTTATCATTGAGGCGGTGACCGAGGATCTTGCGGTGAAACACAGTGTGTTTCAGGAACTGGACGCGGTGTGCGCCCCGGACGTGGTATTGGCGACTAACACCTCGGCCAAAAGCATCACCGAGATCTCTGCCGCAGCCACCAGACCGGAACGGGTGGTGGGCATGCATTTTTTCAACCCCGTCCACCGCATGGAGTTGGTGGAGGTGGTCCAGGGGCTGGAGTCTGCCGACTGGGCGGTGGAACAAACCGAGGCCGTTGGCCGCCGCTTGGGCAAGGAGACGATTCGGGTGAACGAGCGCCCAGGGGTTGTCACCAGTCGGATCAGTGCCTTGGTCGGCAATGAGGCGTTCTATATGTTGATGGAAGGCGTCAGTTCGGCGGAGGAGATCGACAAGGCTATTAAGCAGGGATTGCATTTTCCCATGGGTCCCTTTGAGCTTGGTGATTTGGTGGGCTGGGATACCCGGCTTCATGTGCTGGAATACCTCCATCAGAGCCTCGGGGAAAAATTCCGCCCGTGTCCTCTGTTGGTTCAGTACGTGCGTGCCGGCCGGTTGGGGAAGAAGGTCGGCCGGGGGGTGTACGAGTACGACGAGCAGGGGCGCAGGATACCCGGCTCCGCCAGCAGCTTGAGACGTCGTGATGGGGCGCCGGGGGATGGAAGAAACCGGGGCCGGGCCGGGGTGCACTCGGACGAGTGACGGCCAATCGGCGGTGTGAAAGGCCGAGGGACTGATGTAAACAAGGGGATTGTTGTAGTGGATGTGGAACTGTCGAAGGAGATCGAACAATTCCGACTCGTGGTCCGGGATTTTGTCAATCGGGTCGTGGAACCGGCGGCCGGCGTCATCGAAGATGAGGACCGCATTCCTGAGGAGCTGGTGCAACAGGCCAAACAGCTGGGGCTTTTCGGACTGTCGATTCCTGGCGGCTTCGGCCTCAACATGACCGAGAAATGTGTGATCCTTGAGGAGCTGGGCAAGACCCACAACGGGTTCACCAGCTTTATCGGGGCCCACAGCGGGATCGGAAGCGTCGGAATCATTGAACTCGGCAACGAGGAACAACGCTTGACGTTTCTGCCGGCCATGGCGGCAGGGGAGAAGATCGGGGCCTTCGCCCTCACCGAACCCGAAGCCGGTTCCGATGCGGCTAATCTGCGGACCACGGCGGTCCGCAAGCGAGACCGGTGTATTCTGAATGGCATAAAGCATTTTATCACCAACGGTCCTGAGGCAGACGTCGTGACGGTCATGGCGGTGACCGATCCATCCAAGGGGATTCGCGGCATTACTTCTTTCTTGGTCGAGGCGGGTTTCCCGGGATTTCGCAAAGGACTGGCGGATCGCAAAATGGGTCTTCGGGGTTCCCACATCTGCGAGCTGTTTTTTGAGGATTGCTAGGTACCGGTGGAAAATCGACTAGGGGAGGAAGGGGAAGGATATGTCAATGCCCTGAAAATCCTCACGAACGGCCGGGCGTCTCTCGGGGCGCGGTGTCTGGGGTCCTGCGAAAAACTGTTGGAGTTGTCCACCGATCAGGCACTTCAGCGGGTGCAATTCGGCAAACCGATCATTGGGAATCAGGCCGTGGCACACATGCTCGCCGACATGGCCGTAGAGATCGAAACCCTGAGAAGCGTCTTGTATCGGGTGACCGCCATGGTCGACCGGGGGGAGAACACGATCAAAGAGTCGGCTATTGTCAAACTTTACGCCTCGGAGGTCTATAACCGGATCGCCGACCGGGCGGTACAAATCTTCGGTGGGATGGGGTACATGCGGGAGGTGCCGGTGGAACGGTTTTACCGGGATGCCCGGATTACCCGGATTTACTAGGGAACGTCAGAAATTCAGCGCAATATCTGTTGATATACACTGAAAATGGACCCCAGATCGTCAGTGAAAATTGACCCCCACCAGATAGACTGGTACGCTCCTACTAATCTGAGTGGGAGCGGGGGAGAAAGGGTTGATCTCTATCGAGGATTGGACTGCGATTCGAGCACTCCATGCCCGCGGTGTCAGTATTAAGGCGATTGCGCGGCAACTGGGAATTTCGCGCAACACTGTGCGTCGTGCCTTGCGGGGAGACGATCCACCCAAGTATGTGCGAAAGAAGCCGTCGGCTCGGGCAACAGACCCATTCCTGGAGCACATTCGACAGATGTACGTGGAAAAACAATTGATCGGAACACGAATCTATGCGGAGTTGCAGAAGATGGGGTACCAAGGTTCACTTTCTGCGGTTCACCGGTGTCTGCAGCGGCTGAAGAAAGAACAGCCGCACACCGAAGTGCGGGTTCAGCGGATGGAGACGGCTCCAGGTGAACAAGCCCAGTTCGACTGGTCGGAGTACTCAGTAAAGATAGGAGGCAAGGAGGTCAAGGTATACGCGTACCGTTACATTCTCAGTTATAGTCGAATGCGATACACGCACTTTGCGCTGAATCAAACGCTGGAGACGGTCCTGGAAGCTCTGGAGTGCGGGATTCGCCACTTTGGCGGTGTGCCTGAGAGGGTGCTGATCGACAATGCCGGTCAAATGGTCGTGGATCATCGGCCGGATGGAGCTGTACGGTACCACCCGGAATTTCTCAAGGTCATGGGACTGTACCGGATGGACCCGTATGCATGCGCCCCGTACCGCGCCCAAACGAAGGGGAAAGTGGAACGGGCCTTCTATATGCTGGAACAGCATTTCCTCAAAGGGACGGAGTTCAAAGACTTTGAGGACCTCATTACCCAAGGGAAGTCCTTTGACGAATCGGAGAATCAGCGGGTGCACCGCCGGTTGGGACAAACCCCGTTGGAGCGGTTTGAGGCGGACCGGGCGGCTTTACGGCCCCTCCCCGAGCGCAGGTATGTCGACAGTGTGCGCGTCTTGCGCCGCGTCAGCAGAGACGGATACATCTCCGTCGATCACGTGGAATACTCGGTCCCGCCCTCCTACCTCGGCCGGGAGGTGTGGGTGACGCAACCCAGGGGGGCATATGTCGAGATGTACGGCCCAGACGGCACCTTCTTGTGTCGGCACGTCAAATCGAGAGACACCGGCTCGATCCACACGCTGCCCGAACACCAGGCGCCTCACCGGGAGCGTGTCTCGGTTCGTCAGCGATTCTGCGAGGTGTTTCCCAGCGGTGCGGCATTCTACCAAGGGCTCACCCGTCGGTATGCCCACAACGCTCGGTACCATGCCGCCCGCATCCTGGACATGCGCAGCACCTATAGCGACGAGTCTATTGAAATGGCCCTGAAGGAGGCCTTGGCTTACGGAGCCACGGACGAGAAGGTCGTGTTGAAACTGCTGGCCAACTACCCGACAAAACCGGCCGCCTCTTCGAGAAACGTCGAGGTCCAGGCGTTATCTCGGCGCGCCGACACCATTCGCCCGTTGTCCTACTACAGTCAACTGTTGCATTAACAAGGGGGAGTTCCCGTGACCGAAGATGCGATGGAGACCCTGAAACAACATCTCAAAACGCTCCAACTGCCGTATATGCGGGAGGTGGTGGAACGGGAAATTGAGAACGCGGTGAAAATGAAGCTGACTTACCAAGCTTTTCTCACGCGGCTCGTGGAAGCGGAAGTGTTGCAGAAGACCAACCGGTCCATTGCCACGAAGATTCATCTGGCGCGATTCCCGCGGATCTGTACATTGGAGGAGTTCGATTTCTCGTTTCAACCTTCGCTCCATGCCGCGGAGATTCGGGAATTGGGAGAACTCGGCTTTATCCACCGAAAAGAAAACGTTATTTTCCTAGGTCCTCCAGGGGTTGGAAAAACGCACTTAGCGATTGCCCTTGGGGTCAAAGCGTGCACGGCCAGACTCCGGGTCGCGTTTTTCACCGCCTCTGAACTGGCGGATCTCTTGTATGCCAGTTTAGCGGATCGTTCCACGCCCCAAAAGCTGGCGTCGCTGAGCCGCTACCACCTGCTGATCATCGACGAGTTGGGCTACATGCCCATGGACAAGCAACGGGCGAACCTCTTTTTCCAGCTCGTCAGCAAGCGCTATGAGACGGGATCAATCATCCTGACGACCAACATGCCTTTTGACGAGTGGGACAAGGTGTTTGGCGATACAATTGCTTCTGCCGCCATCATTGATCGTCTGGTGCATCACAGTCACATTTTTCACATTCAGGGTCACAGTTACCGGATGAAGGACAAGCTCAAGGCCGATGCCTCCGCCTAATCACCAGCCCGGCGGACTTGGTACCCCATGTTGTCCGTGCGTGTGCGACACGCACACGTGGCCGTTGTCCCCTAAGGGCCCCCCATCGGCCCGCAGCCGCGAGGTCAAGGGCGCCCTTGGGCGAGCGAAGCGTCCCTTGACGGAGCGGCCAGGGCCGATACACTCGGCCCGTTGGGACAACGGCCGACGACGATGAACCCTGAGTGACGACACGACATGGCAAGCAATGACTTCCGTTTTCTGAGGGGGGTCAAAATTCAGTGCCAAACCGGGGTCAATTCTACTTGACGATCAACACGCAATATCATTGCGGCACAACTGAAGTGCGAATCTGTCAGAAGTGAAGTTGGGGATAAGATTAAACTATGATGACCGTTATTTTAGAATTTTTTACTTGTAACTATTTGCTTGACAAACAGATAAAGTAACCTATAATTTATAAATAGGAACTAGAGTTTCAAATATGAATACAGTTCCATTGTGACCTTTCATTACTTTAAAAGGGGGTGGAACTTGAGCGGGAATTTGTCACGTGGTCTTATTCTGACTAAACAAAGGATTAAAATGAACTGAAGGGGAGGGTTGGTTTGTGAAAACGTCCTTGCTTGAACTAGTTGAACAACGGGATAGATTGACCGAAGAAACGGGCAAATACTACGGGGTTCATGAGTTAACGCTAAAAGAGAATGATCCGGTTAAATACGAACGTTTTTACTCACGTCTTCATGCAACTATGGTGGCGGCATACGAAGTTTCGCGGTACGTTACGGCGTCTCCCGGCGCACGAGAAATGGGTGAGGTTCTTTGGGGACTACTTACTCCTGAGGGAGATGCGTTGGCGATTTCGGCAGGTTTCTTCAGTCACATTAATTCGGGAAAGTATGCTATTCGTTTTATGGCAGAGCATCACTACGATCAAAATCCCGGTATCCGTGATGGCGATGTTTTCGTTACAGACGATGGCGAGTCAGGTGGCGCCCCACATCCTGGAGATACTTACACTTACGTGCCGATCATGGTTGGAGATGAATTAGTTGCTTGGGCTATGGGAATAAACCATATTATGGAGGCCGGGGCCCCAATTGCTGGTAGCTGGCCGGGGTTTGCTGTGGACACATTTATGGATGGATTTGTTGTACCACCGATCAAGACGGGGGAGAATTTACGCCAATTTACTTGGTGGGAGCAAATGTGGCTACGACGTACCCGTGCGGGGACACTAAACAATCTAGATGACAAGATGCGGCTTGCTGGTTGTGCCATGATCCACAGAGAAATCCATAAAATCATTAGTGAATTCGGTCTTGACTACTATAAGCGTGCCATTCGCGAAATAATTGAAGAAAGTCGGCAGATGATAACAGACAATGTTCGAAGGACCATGGTACCCGGAAGATATGATGGTGCTGCATTCCGAGCTGTTAAGTATAAGGGGTTACAATCAATATGGGAGCATGCGGATAAAGATCAGATTATATCCATACGTCAACGGCTTGTTGTTAATGGTGATGGAACAATAGATGCGTACCATGACGGCAGCTCTCACTGGGACTATCACGCCTGGAATGGATATCCTGGTGGGGCCGACGTAGCCTTTTATCTTAGCATGATTAATAATTTTGCTTATAACACGAAGCCTACCTCTGCCGTATCTTGGGTTATGAAAACCCACTATCCGAAACATTCGATTTACAATCCTGGAGTGAATGTTGCAAGCTTCTCTAATATCTGGGCACAATCAATGGCTCTTAACAGCATAGGTTTTAACTCTGTAAACCGAGGGAGATTCGCAATAGGATATCTTGAAGAATCTTTCCAGGCTGAGGGAGACTGGGAGGGCATCCAAGGAGCGGGGGTACTACCTGATGGTACGCCTTATGGGGTTACAAACTTTGAAAATGTGGGCGGTACTGCCATGGGTGCTTTTTGCTTTCGTGATGGCCAACCTATCGCTTGGGCCGAGTGGACTCAATTGGCTAATATTGGAAACGCAGAGGAATTCGAATACCTGATTCCTGCGACTTTCTATCTGGGGCGCAAGCTTTTGCCGGATTTCTTCGGTCACGGAAAATACCGGGGCGGCCCTGGTCAAGCCATTCTTCATTGGGTAGTACGACCAGGGGAGCTGTACCTAAGTCGTGGTGGAGCGGGTGTGGCTTACTGTACATTTGTGGCCCAAGGTATGAGCGGGGCTTACCCGGCTCCAGCGAATTTTCACATTTCGGCTCGCGGCACAAATATTTATGATCTCATTTCAGCAGGTAAACCAGTACCACGTGATGGAATAGAACTCATCCAAATGGCTGAAGAAGGAACGCTTAAAGTTGATCAACTGGATATTTGGCGCTACGATATGCCACCAATTCGACTTCAAGATGGCGATCTGGTAGCGACATGTAATGGTTCTTCGGGTGGATGGGGCGATCCTATTGAACGTGATCCAAATCTAGTTCTGGATGACGTATGTCAAGGCTGGCTTCAACCCGATACAGCAAAAAAGGTTTATGGGGTGGTATTGGAGAAAACGAATGAGGGTTGGACGATAGACCAAGAGTTAACAACGGTACTACGTAAGAGTATATATAAAAAACGTCTTGACGACAGCGTTCCTTTCGAAGAATTCTGGGAGGAAGAAAGAAATTTACTTCTTACGCATAATATCATTGAGCCTGTGCGGTATATGTACACCCATACAGTTAGTGAAATTTACGATTTCGATAAGGAAGTTAAGGAATTCTGGCAACTACCGGAAGATTTTTCTTGGTGAGAGGATGAGGTGGCACCATGGAAATCACAAAAGAGATCATTTCAAATCTGTTGGACGGACGGTTGGCTGACAGCGACGTTGAACAGTTGCAACGCATGCATGAGAAAGACGCCGATCGGTTTTGGAAGTATCTCGAGGTTCTTCAAGAACGTGTTCAGTGGAATGACAAAATCTTGCTACGCCTGACTGACCACCTATATATCGTGCGAAATGGAAACGGTGCAAGGGTTGTGAAATGTGATTGCGGCCATGAGTTTGGCGACTATAGAGTCAACTGGAAAATAGCATCCAGGGTACGCGTCCGACGAACAGCTGAGGAATTTAAAGAGGTGTACACTCCTGATCAAGCTATTCCAGAGCCAGGTTGGATGACTATTAGAGAGTACTTTTGCCCAGGATGTGCTGCTCAATTGGCGGTAGAGGTAGTTCCTCCAGGCTATCCCCCGATTTTCGATTTGTTGCCTGATTTGGACCGGTTGTACCGGGAATTGGGGCGACCGCTGGAGGACGAGAGCGAAGATTGGTTTCGTGATCGAACCATGGATGTGGTTGCTAATTTTAGGAGGTGATTTATCAGTGCCGTCCAAAGAGTTTATTATTGCGATTGATGCCGGGGGTACCATGACCGATTGCATCCTGGTTCAACCTGATGGAGAATTTGCCGTTGGTAAAGCCTTGAGCAATCGTGAGGACGAGGCTTCAAGTTACCTTGAATCGGTACGAGATGCGGCTTCTTTCCTGGGCCTATCGTCTAATGATGTACACAAGTCGGCAGATTCAAGTGTCTACACGGGTACTGCGATTTTAAATACGATTTTGACCCGTTCGGGCGCTGTAGTGGGTCTAATCGTCACGCGCGGGTTTGAACACATCACGGTTATGGAAGCTGGTTTGACCTGGGTTGGGGAACCCCAAGAGCACCTTCTACACCAACAATTACGTCGTCACACCCCGCCGCTTGTTGATCCCGGCAACGTCATAGGTGTGAGTGAAAGGATTGCGGGGAATAACATGTTTCCTGGTCGTGATGTTAAGCCTGGAGAGGTTCTTATACCTTTGAATCGCGAAGAAGTAAGACAAGCTGCTGAGCGTCTCATTACTCAAGGTGTTGAAATCATCGGTATCATGTTTGTCAACTCATATGTAAATCCTAATCATGAGTTGACGGCCAAAGAAATAGTCGAGGAAGTGGCCCGTGAACGCGGGACTAGGGTAGACGTAGTAACGTCGAGTGAAGTGGCTCCGGTTATGAAGGAAAACTATAGGGTGAAAAGTTTAATTTTCCAAGCACATGCTGCTGAAAAGGTTCGTACCCAGTTAAAGAGGGTAGAAAGGGCCGCGCAAGAAGAAGGATTAGAAAGCCCTCTTTATACGCTTCTTTCTTATGGGGGGGCAGTGACTGTTGATTATCCTCGGCTATATGAAACTGTTATTTCTGGTCCGATAGGGGGACTTACAGGCGCGCAGGTGGTCGGCAATACGCTTGGCATTAAAAATTTGGTTACTGCCGACATGGGCGGTACAAGTTTCGATGTCGGACTTGTAGTAGACCATTTGATTGAAGTTCGACGGTATGCAGACTTTGCACGACACCGTTTAGCAACCCCTATGGTAGCAATTGACTCGGTTGGCTCAGGAGCTGGATCGGTTGTTCGAGTTGATCAATACAAGAGGTTGCATGTTGGTCCAGAAAGCGCTGGATATAAAGTAGGACTCTGCTATCAATATCCTGATCTTACTATAACAGACATCAACGTGGCGCTTGGTTTTGTGGATCCGGATTATTTTTTAGGGGGGAAGATTAAACTAGATCGTGACCGTGCTCTGGCGGGATTAGAAGAACGCGTGGCACGTCCGCTCGGTCTTGATCCCTTTTTTGCGGGTGAAGGAGTTCTTGAGGTTATTCATAGTCAAATGCGTGATCTTATGCGAAGCATGCTACTATCGAAAGGATATAACCCTAGTGAATTCACGGCTCTTTGTTACGGTGGGGCCGGACCAGTACACATGCGTGGCTTCACCGAGGGGGTAGGTCTGGCGGAAGTTATTACGGTGCCTTGGGCTGCAGCGTTCTCCGCTTACGGGGCTGCGTGTGCCGAACACTACCAGCGGTATGAAAGAAGTCACGTGACATTGTTGCCCCCAGGTCTCAGTCTCGAGGACAAGCAAGGTCTCGCAGAAAATATTAATAGTGGATTTCGACAATTGGAGGAACGAGCCATTGCCGAATTGAAGGACAGCGGGATCGATCCGAAGACTGTCATGTTTCGTTACGGCGTATATGCTCGTTACATTGGACAATTGGAAAGCTTTGATACCCCTCTAAATTTCCGGCCCCGGACTGTTCGGGATCTTGACCGGATAGTGGATCGATTTGAGGAAGTCTACACAAAGATCTACCCGGAGGGGGCTCGTTTCCCTGAGACAGGCTACGCGGTGACTGAAATCTACATTCATGCCGTAGTCCCTCGTCCACGTCCTGAACTCCGGGAGCACATTGTAGCAGGCGAGAAGCCGGACGATTCCGCCTTTGTTGGCACACGACAGGTCTTCTACGGGGGAAGATGGCAGCAGTTTGACGTCTGGCAGATGGAAACGCTTAAAGCGGGGAACATCGTGCGGGGACCAGCCATCATTCGTGATCCCATGACGACTGTAGTTATCCCTCCGAAATACGAAGTCGCATTCGATCGTTTCCTTGTAATGCATTATCGAAAGGCTACGGTCTGACAAGTAACGCGGGGCGCCTATAAGGCGTTGTCCCAGGTTTCGTGGAAATTTGAAGGTGGCGGTCTCCTGAACCCGTTTGGTATAACGGGATTGGGCACAACAAGAAAGGAGAACGCCACCTATGAAATCAAGGGTACATCAAATTGTGAGAAATGACCAGAGCCTGTTTTCGACACTAGATCCTTTTCAGCAGTTCACCCTCCAACTGTCGCTACTGGACGTGATGGAGAGCGCGAAAGAGGGACTCATGGCCTTGGCGGTTCAAACCGGGCTTCGAGTGATTCAACTCATGATGCGAGAGGAAGTCGAAGCTTTGGTGGGCCCCAAAGGGAAACACAATCCAAAGCGCAAGGCTGTGCGACACGGAAAGGAAAAGGGCTCCGTGATGCTTGGGGGCCGGAAGGTGGCTGTGGAAAAAGTTCGGGTACGCAGCGTCGACGGTCATGAAATCCCGCTGGAGACCTACCAGGCTTTTCAGGATCCAACGCTGCTGACCCAGGCCGCGTTGGAGCGGATGATTCATGGCTTGTCGACCCGAAACTATGCGTTTGGTCTTGAGCCGGTCGGAAACGAGGTGGAAACCTCCGGCACGAGCAAGAGCGCCGTTAGCCGGCGTTTCATTGCCGCCACGAAGAAGCTGCTCGAAAAACTCATGCAGCGGCGCCTGGACGACCGCCGGTACGTGGCGCTAGTTATTGACGGGATCGTCATGGCGGACCACACCGTAGTGGCGGCATTAGGGATTGACGTAGGGGGACAGAAGCAGATCCTGGGCATCTGGGAGGGAGCGACAGAGAATGCGACAGTGTGTAAAGGACTGCTGACCGATCTTGTGGACCGGGGACTGAAAACCGATGATGGGATCCTGGTCGTCATCGACGGGAGTAAGGCTTTGCGTGCCGCAGTACGGGACGTGTTTGGAGAGACGGCATTGGTTCAGCGGTGTCAGGTGCACAAGGAGCGCAATGTCCTGGAGCATCTGCCGGAGAAACAGCGAGATTGGGTCAAGAGGCAATTGCGGGAGGCCTGGCGCCAGGAAACCGAAAAAGAGGCACTGGCGGCCCTGCGGCGCTTGGCGGCACAACTTGAGAAGTCGCATCCAGGAGCAGCAGCCAGTTTGCGCGAGGGGATGGAAGAGACCGTGACCGTGATCCGGCTGGGAGTTCCGGAACTGCTTCGGGGAACTCTGCGCTCGACGAATGCGATCGAATCAGCCAATGAGAAGGTGCGGATGGTGAGTCGGAACGTCAAGCGCTGGCAGAATGGGGAACAGGTGCTGCGCTGGGCGGCTGCAGGATTTTTGGAGGCGGAGAAAAAGTTCAGGACCGTCAAGGGATTTCGCCAAATCCCTCTGCTTCTTGATGCATTACACAAATGTGTACATCCGCAACCACAGCAGGAAAACAAATCCATCACCGCGTAAATTGAAGAAAAAGGCCGTCACGAAAATCCACGACGACCGGGACAACCTCGCCTATAACCTTCTGGGCGCTCCGCATCCTTGTGAGATTGTGGGCATTTGAATGGTGTATAATACAGTTTCAATGGTTGTATCGAATAGCCCGTTGACACAATTGGGGGTGCGCGGACACATGGACTTAGGTTTGAAGGATAAAATTGTTTTCGTTGGGGGACTTGGCTCAATTGGCCAAGCAATTATTCACCAGTTGCTTCAGGAGGGCGCTCAAGTTGCAATCGGTTATCGCAATCGTGAAGAGGTTGTCCAGCGTTTTAGGCACATTGCGTTCGAGCAGGTATTACCTGTTCGGTTTGACATAACCAACTTAGAGGAATGTGAACAGGCGGCGGGACAGGTGATTGATCGATGGGGAAGATTGGATGTTCTGATAAATACTATTGGTTTCGAACACTCTATCCAACCCTTTCTTCAAATGGATATGGACTCTTTGCGTCGTACAGTAGAGGTGGAGTATTTAGGAACGGTCTACTTGGTTCGTTCAGTTCTCCCCCATGTTATTAAAGCCCAAGGACGGATCGTGCTGGTTGGGTCAGATTCAGGCAAAGTTGGTAATCTGGGTATGGCCGTTTCGGCAGGTTGCAGAGGGGCAGTTAATGCCTTCGCAAAATCCATAGCTCGGGAAGTTGCACGAAATGGGGTACTAGTCAACGTAGTAGCTCCTGGTCCTACGGAAAGTGAACTATGGGAAAAGGAAAAAGTCAAAAGTCCTTTTGCGGAAAAAATCAGTCTCGCTATGGAACGAAGCGTACCATTACATCGTTTACCCAAGGCGGAGGAGGTAGCCTCTCTGGTTGTTTACTTAGCCTCTTGGACCAATGGTGCAATAACGGGTCAAGTTGTCAGCGCTTCAGGCGGGCTCACAATGTGCTGAGAATATCTGGGGAATTGGCAAGTTTGGATTGGGGGTGAAGATCTAGCTATCATACTATCGGGAATCCATTGAAGATGTGCTTAGTAACTACCTGAATTTAGCAATAAATACGCAGGAGGACAGGGGTTCGGGTTTCATAGTGTAGGATTGGGACCCATTCGTAGTATCCTCAAAAAACAAATCCTTTAAAGGAGGAAGGATTCATGGAATATATGGATATTTTGTTTGATAAACACGGTGGTGTTGTTACTATCACAATCAACCGACCCGAAGTACTCAACGCTTTCCGACCCAGAACAGTGAATGAGTTGATCCATGCCTTTGAACAAGCTGGAGATAATCCTGAGGTGGGCGTAATCATCTTGACCGGAGCTGGAGATAGGGCATTCTGCGTCGGAGGTGACACTAAAGAATGGAAAAGTGGTGTGGGGTATACTGGGGCTTCTTGGGTCGGGATCGGGCTTCCAATTGATCGGCTACATCGGACCATACGTAGTGTGCCTCAGCCCGTGATTGCTGCGGTCAATGGCTATGCTATTGGAGGTGGAAACGTTCTGCAGGTGGTTTGCGATCTGGCAGTTGCCTCAAAGACTGCAGTGTTTGGACAGGTTGGTCCCCGCGTCGGGAGTTTCGATGCTGGCTTTGGTACTGCCTATCTAGCACGTCTAGTAGGTGAGCGAAAGGCGCGGGAGGTATGGATGCTGTGTCGCCGTTACTCCGCTGAGGAGGCCTTGAGCATGGGCTTGGTGAATGCTGTAGTCGAACCTGAACAACTCATGCCCACCGTGCGGCAATGGGCCGAAGAAATCCTTGCACTGAGCCCTACAGCCCTTAAGATCACTAAGGCATCCTTCAACGCCGAGACTGAGCACATCTCCGGCCTTACACAGTTGGCGTTCGGAGCATTGGGCTTGTACTACACTACTTTGGAGTCCAAAGAGGGGCACCAAGCCTTTATGGAAAAGAGGAAATCAGATTTTAGCCTTTTCCGGAATTTGCGACAGGAGGAATAACCGATGCGAGCTCCTATTATATGGCAACCTTCTGATGCTTACACAAATGGATCTCATTTACAACGATTTATGCAAAAGCTTAATATTGAGAGTTACGATGCACTTTACCGTTTTTCAATAGAGAACACAGATGAATTCTGGAAATCCACCCTCGAAGAACTTGGCATAGAGTGGTTCGAACCTTATAAGGTATTTGTGGATCTTGAACGGGGAAAACCATGGCCTTACTGGTTCGTGGGAGGGAAAATCAATCTAACGTACAATGCACTGCGCCGTGCTCAGGACCCCGGAGTCCGAGACCGGGTCATCCTTCGCTGGGAGGGAGAGGACGGAACGGTACGAACTCTCAGTTACGCGGAAATGGAGGAGCAAGTGGCCCGCTTTGCTGGAGTGTTGCAGATGCTGGGAGTGGGTAAAGGAGATCGAGTGGGCCTTTACATGCCGATGATTCCGGAGGCAGCCATTGCCCACCTGGCCATTGCACGCATTGGTGCCATCTCAGTGCCCATGTTTTCCGGATATGGGGTCGAGGCGGTCCTGATTCGCCTTAAAGACGCAGGGGTCAAACTTATTGTCACCGCCGACGGTTTCTACCGACGGGGAAGGGTAGTGTCGATGAAAGAGGTAGTCGACAAGGCCGCCGAAGGATACGGAAGCCTGGAAAGCATTGTGGTGGTTCGTCGGCTCGGAGTTGAGGTGTCATGGAGAGAAGGCAGGGACTGGGCTTGGGATGAACTTTTAAAGACGGCCGAACCTGTCACTATCCAGCCAATGGACGCCAATGATCCCTTTTTGATCATATATACCTCTGGTACCACTGGGAAGCCCAAAGGGACTGTCCACTACCACGGTGGTTTACCCCTTAAAGCTACTCTCGATACCGCCCAGTTTTTCGACCTTCGAGAGGGCGAAACTCTTTTTTGGCTCACCGACATGGGCTGGCTTGTAGGTCCTATGATAGTGAGTGCAGCGCTTACTCTTGGGGCTACGCTGGTGATGTATGAGGGAGCGCCGGATTACCCTGGGTGGCATCGCCTGGCTCGTATTATAGAGCATCATCAGGTTACTCATTTGGGGGTATCCCCAACGTTAGTACGCGCTTTAATGCAACATGATGAGGCGCTTTCTGGTGACCTAAGCTCGTTACGAATGTTGCTTAGCACCGGTGAGGTATGGGACTCTGAATCTTACCTTTGGTTTTTCAATGAGTTCGGTGGAGGAAAACTACCCATCATCAACTTCTCAGGTGGAACAGAGATTTCCGGTGGTATCCTAGGCAACGTAATCTATCGGCCTATTAAGGTGGGTGGTTTCAACTCCGTGGCACTTGGAATTAAGGCCGCTATTTGTGACGAGATGGGACGCCCCGTCTGCAATCAGACAGGCGAATTATCGGTCCTTGAGCCGTTTGTGGGAATGACCCAGGGGTTTTGGAAGGAGCCAGACCGTTATCTAGAGACCTACTGGGGTCGGTTCAACGATATCTGGGTACATGGGGACTTGGCCTTTCAAGACGACGATGGACAGTTCTTCATTTTGGGCCGTAGTGATGATACTTTGAAAATTGCCGGTAAGCGGCTTGGCCCGGCGGAGGTGGAGGACTTGGTTACTACGTTGCCACACGTAACCGAAGCCGTTGCGGTGGGGATACCTCACCCTCAGAAGGGTGAGCAGCTTCTGGTGTTTGTGGTTCCCAGGGGAGAGGAAAATCCTGAGGAACTTTCGGTTGCCGTGTCGAGACTTGTTGAGGAGCGTTTAGGCAAGTCTTTTCGACCGGAGCGAGTTATTCTAGTTTCTCAGTTACCTAAGACTCGCACCGGAAAGCTGATGCGACGAGTGGTACGTCAACTCTACATGGGTGAAGTAACGGGAGATTTGTCCTCATTGGACAACCCACAGGCAATCACGGCGATCAAGGCTGCCATCGATGGCCAGCACGGGTAACCGGGGTATTGCGCTGGAGGAATCGGACAGGTTAGTCAGTATTTAATGAACTATGTCCGGATTATGACCTGGATAGGAACTTGTTCACTCTAGGAAGATCTATAGTGAATATAATTGTATATAAAAATAATAGCAACTTAAAAAACGCACATGTGGGATCAGTATATTTATCATTGTGGTTGCTATGCATCTTAGTATCTTTTCCGGTTTGTCTAGAATAAAATTTATAAATGTCTGATTCCCAAAACGATTATTTTGGATGGTGTAGATGCTTCCCGAGGTGGTCGACTGATTGCGGCCAAAGGCATTGGTGTGGTTGCGAAGTGCTATATAGACAGTCAACCTAGGGGGAAGATACAGGAGGGTTAAATCTTGGACGAAAAATATATTATTCCATCGGTAGACCAAGCCTGTCGACTCCTGCATCTGCTCAGCCGGATGCAACACAGGAACAAGACCTTCGGGGAAATATGCAAACTGCTGCAAACCCCGCGAACCACGTGCCTACGTCTGTTGAAGACGTTGGTCGCCCAAGGGTTAGTTCATTATGACGAGCGGACTCGTCGATATAATCTTGGACCCTATCTCGTGGTGCTTGGTGCGCGGGCAGCAGAGTCCTTAGATTATCTGGAGATAACCAAGTTCGCAGTCACCGAGGTTGCCAGGAAGACAGGTTTGACGACGGTGGCCGCTCAGAGGATCCGCAAAGACCGGTTGACTTATGTGGTCAAAGAAGACAGTATCAGCAATGTACACGTCACCGTGTCCCTGGGGCAACAGTTTCCTATCGATCGCGGATCTTTCGGAAAATGTTTCTGTGCTTATATGGACGACAAGGAGTTACGGGATGTTGCTGCAGAGCGTTATGGAGAAGTGTTCATATCGGAATTGGATCAAATCCGACGTCAGGGATACGCCTTGAGTTACCAGGAACAGGTCAAAGGGATCAACGGGGTGGCAGCACCGGTTTTTGATTCCTCGGGCCGGGTGTTGCTGGCTATTGCCTGCATCGGAATCGCGGATCAGTTTCCGACAGATAAGATGAACGAATGTGGAGAACGACTGAAGGAAATCGCGATGCGGGTGACTCGTGAAATGGGAGGTTATTTTCCAGAAGTAGAGGAACTTACGGAAAGAGCAGAAAGGTTACCCTGAATCGAAATGAGCCCATGTCCGCGAAGTTCGATCTCCGCACGTTCCATCGGAGGTCCCTCTGTTTCATCGCCTTGCCACATGAAGAAAAGGTTAGCGAAAGGCAGGACGAAGGAGCCTTTGATAGTGTGAAGGGCCTTTCCTGCCTTGGAGAGGAATTTCGAGGTGTGATGAGGGTGTGAAATTCGGTGGGGGGACTTAGGATGGTGTCCCGTTAACGGAATTTACCCATTTGGCCAGATGACTTTCTGTCTATGGTTATGGGACTTTGATTCCATCAAGACTTGCGCAGAATATCATCGTACCGCTGCGCTATTTCGCGGTTTACTTGTCGGCAAGCAAATCCGGCTCCCCCTCTGCCAGAGGGAGGAGCAGTTGTCAAGGAAGGGACCAAAGGTCCAGCGTCAGCGGCCCTTACAGCCCGACGACCGATCGCAATTTATAGACGAGGGCAAAGGCCGTAGCATGAATGCGACATCGCGCAATATCGGGAGCGTGTGTCCAATCTATAGGAGTTAATCCGGTGCCAATCTTACGCATATCAGCCTGCTGGCCGTGGTCTATATACAGGTTTTCGGGCCAAGGCTCTTCCTCGCAAAATAAAAACCTACGGGACTAGGAAGTTGACAAGCCTCGTTCATATCAAAGGGCAAAGTGTGCGATAAATCTGCGACTAGGACAGAGAGTCACGTATGAAATGACTAACGAAAGGAGAAATGGCAGAAACGTATCATGAGTACCTCAAAGGAGTTGCGATCAGATATTGCCTGGAGTACTGCAGACCGCGTAGTTGTCAAAGGTTTCGACCTCGCGAAAGATCTTTTAGGACAAATAAACCTAGGAGATATGGCGTTTATTGAAATTTTTGATCGATTGCCGACCTCGGATGAGTCCGTTATGTTAAATGCACTTTTGGTTAGTTTTGTTGAACATGGCTTGACTCCCAGCGCCTTAGTAACGCGCCTTACCTATTTAGGAGCTCCTGAGTCATTTCAGGCTGCTATCGCGGCTGGTATTTTGGGGCTTGGTACGGTGTTTGTTGGCACAGTGGAGGGTTCAGCCCGGATGTTACAGGAGGCGCTAGAGGGAGTCCCTTCGGAAGAACCTCTTGATACTATTGCGAAAGAGATTGTGGCGCGGCATCGACAGGCAAACCAAAAGATACCCGGAATTGGTCATCCTATTCATAAACCGATTGATCCTCGTGCTGAACGATTATTAGAGATTGCTACAGATTGTGGGTTTTCAGGAAGATACGTTCAGCTGATGTGGCTTGTGTCGCGTGTTGCGTCTGAGCACTATTCAAAGACGTTGCCGGTTAATGTAACTGGCGCGATTGGGGCTATTGCTAGCGAGATGGCGATACCGTGGAATGTCTGTCGTGGGCTGGGTGTTATTGCTCGGTCCGTAGGGTTGATTGGACATATTCGTGAAGAAATGGGTCAACCGATTGCTCGCGAGATATGGTTTCGTACTGAAGCAGAGGCGACGCGTCATCTTAGACCCGATCTTTAACTGTTATCGATATGCCATAATGCCCGAATGCTAACGGGATTGCCTGTCCAAACATGGGTAGAATGACCTGCGTGAATACATTGTAGGATCAGTTAAGGCCGACAAGAGGAGATTCTCGTCGGCCGTTTTTCGTGTGCCCGGCATGGTGTCAAGACCGAAATAAATTTCCTCGAAAAGATCAATCGAAAATTCCCCAGTTGCATCAGTGGTGGTTAGCATGTGGTCCCAGGAAACTGAACAAGCGACAGGGTCGCGGCGTTGTCCCAGGTTTCGTGGAAATTTGAAGGTGGCGGTCTCCTAAACCCGTTTGGTATAACGGGATTGGGCACAACGAAGAAAGGAGAACGCCACCTATGAAATCAAGGGTACATCAAATTGTGAGAAATGACCAGAGCCTTTTTTCGACACTAGATCCTTCTCAGCAGTTCACCCTCCAACTGTCGCTACTGGACGTGATGGAGAGCGCGAAAGAGGGACTCATGGCCTTGGCGGTTCAAACCGGGCTTCGAGTGATTCAACTCATGATGCGAGAGGAAGTCGAAGCTTTGGTGGGCCCCAAAGGGAAACACAATCCAAAGCGCAAGGCTGTGCGACACGGAAAGGAAAAGGGCTCCGTGATGCTTGGGGGCCGGAAGGTGGCTGTGGAAAAAGTTCGGGTACGCAGCGTCGACGGTCATGAAATCCCGCTGGAGACCTACCAGGCTTTTCAGGATCCAACGCTGCTGACCCAGGCCGCGTTGGAGCGGATGATTCATGGCTTGTCGACCCGAAACTATGCGTTTGGTCTTGAGCCGGTCGGAAACGAGGTGGAAACCTCCGGCACGAGCAAGAGCGCCGTTAGCCGGCGTTTCATTGCCGCCACGAAGAAGCTGCTCGAAAAACTCATGCAGCGGCGCCTGGACGACCGCCGGTACGTGGCGCTAGTTATTGACGGGATCGTCATGGCGGACCACACCGTAGTGGCGGCATTAGGGATTGACGTAGGGGGACAGAAGCAGATCCTGGGCGTCTGGGAGGGAGCGACAGAGAATGCGACAGTGTGTAAAGGACTGCTGACCGATCTTGTGGACCGGGGACTGAAACCCGATGATGGGATCCTGGTCGTCATCGACGGGAGTAAGGCTTTGCGTGCCGCAGTACGGGACGTGTTTGGAGAGACGGCATTGGTTCAGCGGTGTCAGGTGCACAAGGAGCGCAATGTCCTGGAGCATCTGCCGGAGAAACAGCGAGATTGGGTCAAGAGGCAATTGCGGGAGGCCTGGCGCCAGGAGACCGAAAAAGAGGCACTGGCGGCCCTGCGGCGCTTGGCGGCACAACTTGAGAAGGCGTATCCAGGAGCAGCAGCCAGTTTGCGCGAGGGGATGGAAGAGACCGTGACCGTGATCCGGCTGGGAGTTCCGGAACTGCTTCGGGGAACTCTGCGCTCGACGAATGCGATCGAATCAGCCAATGAGAAGGTGGGATGGTGAGTCGGAACGTCAAGCGCTGGCAGAATGGGGAACAGGTTCTGCGCTGGGCGGCTGCAGGATTTTTGGAGGCGGAGAAAAAGTTCAGGACCGTCAAGGGATTTCGCCAAATCCCTCTGCTCCTTGATGCATTACACAAATGTGTACATCCTCAACCACAGCAGGAAAACAAATCCATCACCGCGTAAATCGAAGAAAAAGGCCGTCACGAAAATCCACGACGACCGGGACAACCTCTAAGCGGGAGGAGGTGCGCCTCAAGCACCGGATCGACGAGATATACACAGATCACCCGGCGTATGGGTCTCGACGGATGACTGCCGTACTACGCCGTGAGGGGGGATGTCAATCGTAAACGTGTACAACGCTGCATGCGAGAGATGGAAATTGCAGGAGTATGCCCTGGCCGAACCTCAGCAAACGGAATGTTCAGCATCAAGTCTATCCGTACTTGCTGCGCAACGTTCGGGCCAGTCACAACAACCATGTATGGGGGATTGATATCACCTATATTCGGCTCAAAAAAGGCTGGATGTACCTAATGGCTGTAATCGATTGGCATTCTCGGTACATTGTGAGCTGGCGACTGGACAGACCATGGACATTCAGTTTGTCCTAGCCGCCGCTCAATCGGCTCTCGAACAGGGGAAACCGGAGATCTGGAACAGCGACCAAGGAAGTCATTTCACCAGTCCACAGTACATGAAATTGCTGAAAGAGGCGGGTGTGCAAATCAGCATGGACGGCCGGAACAGGCTGTGGATAACATCTTCACCGAGCGGTTCTGGCGGACGCTCAAGTACGAAGAGGTGTACACGAAAGAGTACGCCAACCCCAGGGAGGCGAGGGAGTCCATCAGAACGTTCATTCACCATTACAATCATGAGCGGCCACACCAATCGCTGGGGTACCACACACCTGCCGAGATTTACCTGAAGGGAATGAGGCCAGAAGACCCTATACGTCCTCAAGTCTCTACCGAACATACATATTGTGGAAAGGAGAGTGCTTAAAGACAAGGGGAAGCCGCTTTGCTCCTCCCCTCTGGCCTTTGGCCATTCACCCCTCCTGCTCCTCCAACAACGAGGGAACGGGTCGGTGGAGAGTCGAGGATATAGCTTAGCAACGCCGGAAATTTTGTCTTGACAACTGGGACCACCGTAACCCTCCGGCGTATGGGTGACGAACTGCGCGAAGGGAACGCCGCCGGAGCCGGGTATGTACTCATCCGCGACACCGCCCGGGGGTCGGCGGAGAATGCGTGAAGGTTTCGAAGTGGGGAGGCGGACGGGATGGAAGCTTTCAAAATGGGGAGCGCAAGAGGGAAAGCGGTTCTACAAGTGGCTGGAACAAAAGATTGACGACCCGCCTTCTTTACTGACATTACACATTATTTCAAATATTTTACGCCGTCAGCCAATCTAAGGACTGGTTATCGAAAAGACGGTTATTATGGCTGTCACGCTGTACATTTGGGACCAGTCCCTTATCGGTATAGAAGCGAACGGTATGTTCCGTCAGACCAAGCAGTCTAGCGACTTCTTTCACAGTGTACATCGTACAACACCTCAAGATTTTGATCGCCAGCTTGACTTCGTGTTACTCGAATGTTGTACGCTCGTTGTAGTTCAAGCCACTTGAACTTGTAAACCCTGCCTCGAGCGGATATCAACGGGGCGAAAATCAGGAGTCGATACATGAGCACTTGGTCTGAGGATGAGCTGCGTAAAATCGCCGAGGCGGATGACTTGCATATTTCACCCTTTTGCGAGGAAGGAGTTACCTGAGGCGCCCCGACCTGGATCTGGTCAGTCGTCGTCGGTGACCCGGTGTATGCGCGCGCCTACATCTTGTTCATGGTCGTTTGGGCCGGTGCAGAACTATAACCTGTTGTCACTTGCACCTGAGGCGTCCGGCATTGCCCTGAGTTTGAACATTTCCTTTGTGCAGTTCGGTTTTGCCACTGGTGCAGCAGCCGGAGGCGTGGTGGTCAATGGCTCGACCATAATGGCCATCGGTTGGATGGGTGCAGTAGCGGGGACCGCAGCGTTGTTGGTGGCGTTCGTCTTGCATCGATGGATTGGCAGGTATAGACGATAGGCGAGGTTTAGGTGGTCAACAACGTCGGAAGGGAGTGTTTTGCATGGAGAATCGAATCCATGGAAAGGTCGTCGTCATCACGGGCGCCAGCAGCGGGCTGGGCGAAGCCACCGCGCGCCATCTGTCGGCCCAGGGGGCCATCGTGGTGTTGGGGGCACGGCGTGAGGCACGCCTTCGGGCGCTGGTCGATGATTTGAAGGCACAGGGTGGACAGGCCCTCGCGGTGAAAACGGATGTCACGCGGTACGAGGACGTGAAGCACCTGGTCGACTCCGCGGTGGAGGCGTACCAGCGGATCGACGTGATGATCAACAACGCTGGGCTGATGCCTCATTCGCCGCTGGAGCGCCTGAAAATCGAGGATTGGAACCGGACCATCGACGTGAACATCAAGGGGGTGCTGTACGGCATCGCGGCGGCACTTCCCTATATGAAGGTGCAGAAGTCCGGGCACATCATCAACGTCTCCTCCGTGGCGGGGCACAAGGTCCGCGCCGGAGGCGTGGTTTACGCGGCGACCAAGCACGCCGTGCGCGCCCTGACGGAAGGGTTGCGCCAGGAGGTCAAACCGTACAACATCCGGACGACGGTGATTTCTCCGGGTGCGGTCGACACGGAGCTGCCGGACAGCATCACGGAACCGGACGTGTCCGCCGAGATGCACCAGTTTTACGCTACGTACGCCATCCCCGCTGATTCGTTCGCGCGGGCGGTCGCCTATGCCATCAATGAGCCGGAAGAGGTGGACGTCAACGAGATCCTGTTCCGTCCGACGCGCCAGGAGCTGTAATTCGTCCGGGCCTAGGAAGCACGGATGGAATGCCCAATGGGAGGAGAGAAAAGCATGCTGCCAAAGAGAAAATTGGGTCGTCAAGGGCTCGAAGTATCGGCGATTGGGCTTGGTTGCATGGGCATGAGCCAGTCCTATGGTGTGCCGGACGACGTGGAGTCCATGGCGACGATTCACCGCGCAATTGAACTGGGTGTTACGTTCTTTGACACTGCAGAGGTCTACGGCCCTTTCCACAACGAGGAGTTGTTGGGGCGTGCCTTGAAGGGACGCCGCGACCAAGTGGTGATTGCCACGAAATTTGGTTTTCGCATTGAGAACGGCAAGAATGTGGGGTTGAACAGCCGGCCCGAACACATTCGGGAAGTCGTTGATGCGTCTCTGCGCAGGTTGGGCACGGATTACATCGACCTCCTGTATCAGCATCGGGTCGATCCCGATGTACCGATTGAGGAGGTTGTCGGCACCATGGCTGACCTGGTGCGTGAAGGTAAGGTGCGCTACCTCGGCCTGTCGGAGGCGGGGGAAAACACAATTCGGCGCGCGCACGCCGTCCACCCCATCTCGGCGCTTCAGAGCGAGTATTCCCTCTGGGAGCGGAACCTGGAGCCGCGCATCATCCCGCTGTTGCGTGAACTCGGCATCGGCCTGGTGCCCTTCAGCCCGCTGGGGCGGGGATTTTTGACCGGAACAGCCAAACGGGCTGAAGAGTACCCGGAAGGCGACTTTCGCCGGGGTGACCCGCGCTTCCAAGGAGAGAATTTTGACGCCAACATGCGGGCGGCCGCGGTCGTCCGGGAGCTGGCGGCGCAAAAGGGAGCGACTCCGGGGCAAATCGCCTTGGCGTGGCTGTTGCATAAGGGGGAGGACATAGTGCCCATCCCTGGCACCAAGCGCCGCAAGTACCTGGAGGAGAATGTTGGGGCGGTGCACATCACCCTCAGTGCGGATGAAACGGCGGTTTTGGACCAGGCACTGGCACCGGACAAGGTGTCTGGGCCCCGTTATCCGGAACACTTGATGCGCCAGATCGACCGTTGACCAAAAGATGGCCCTGTCCGGTTGGGGCAGGGTCATCACCGTGCGTTTGCGCAAACGCGGCGGGATGAACGTTGAGGTTATCCGAGTGAAAGGGGAAGTTGTAGCGTGAAAGGTACGGTCATGTACGCTCCCGGGGATGTACGGTTTGAAGACTTGCCAGATCCAATCATCCAGAAACCGACAGATGCCATCCTTCGCATTGTCGCGACTTGCGTTTGTGGTTCCGACTTGTGGCCGTATCGGGGGATCAGCTCGGTCACACGGCCGACTCCGATGGGCCATGAGTACTGTGGCGTGGTCGAAGAGGTCGGCAGCGAAGTCAAGTTGGTCAAACCGGGCTAGTTCGTCATCGGCTCGTTCTTTGCCTCCGACAACACATGCGTCATCTGCCACCATGGGTACCCGTCCTCGTGTCAGCACAGGGAGCCGGTTGGCGGTGCGCAGGCCAGACGGTTGCGTGTACCTCTGGCGGATGGTACGCTCGTTCCGGCACCAGAATACCCACCCGAGGATCTGATTCCCAGTCTGTTGACACTGTCTGACGTGATGGGGACCGGATGGGTTGCTGCGGACACGGCCAGCGTAAAGCCCGGCTCCACGGTTGTAGTCGTGGGCGACGGCGCGGTTGGGTTGTGCGGCGTGATCGCGGCCAAGGAAATGGGGGCGGAGCGGATCATCGTGATGAGCCGCAACCCGGTCCGCCAGAACTTGGCTCGGGAATTTGGCGCAACCGACATCATTCCTGAACGTGGTGACGAAGGAGTGGCTCGTGTGAAGGAGTTGACGCATGGTGTCGGTGCGGATTCTGTGCTCGAGTGTGTCGGTACGCAGGAATCGATGATGCAGGCGGTGCACAGTACGCGCTCGGGTGGCTACACGAGTTTCGTCGGCGTGCCGCACGGGGTGGAGCTCAACGGGCAGGAAGTGTTCTTTAGCCAGGTGCACCTGCACGGAGGGCCGGCTCCGGTACGGCGTTATCTGCCTGACTTGATTGACCTGGTGTAAGGATTTCTCTCTCCTCCAGCATAAAGTGAGAATCTTGGAAGGAGTGTGATTCAGTTCTCCAACAATCTCAGGAACTCTTCCACGGAGATCCCGGCCTGCCTGAGTATCGACCGCAGAGTTTCCGGAGCCAGCTCGTCATGCAACGGAACGATGGCCTGCCTGCCGTCCTTGCGCCGGACTTTCACGCGGCTTCCCTTTTGGCTCACTTTCATAAATCTTCATAAATCCGGCGCGGCCCAGCGCCGTGACGGATTCCGCCCCGGACACGATTGGCAGGCGCGGGCTCAAGCCTGCTTCACCTCAATGTCCACGGGTGCGATGATCGGGCCGGTGTCCGGCAGGTCGGTGGTTGGCGTGTTCTCGAAATAGAGTTCCAGGGCCTCACGGAGGTTGGCAAGAGCTTCTTCAAGGGTCTCGCCCTGGCTGGTCACTTCCACTTCGAGGCAGCGGGCCACGTACCATTTGCCCTCTTTGGTGACGGCGGCGGTGAGGCGTCGGCGGGGCATGTGGGTTCCTCCTTTCGGTTAGCGTCGAAAAGCCGGGTCGTGATGGTCGATGTTGCGGAGCAGGAAGGTGTCGTTTCCGACGAATTCAAGCGTTATCCTGATGTCCATGTTCACGGAGCACTCGTAGAGGCCGTCTGTTCCGCGCACCCGCTTGAACCGCAGCGAGGGATGGGCGGGTGGGAAGCGTTCCAAAAGCGTGAGGGTCTTAAGGACAGCGGGACGGATGTCAGGATTGGCCCGGACAAGTTTCGCGTATTGCCGGTCAAACCGACGGGTGGTCTCAATCTTCATCGCTGTCGCCCTTGGCGGCCACCCGGTCAAGGTGCCGCATAGCTTCATCGGCAGTATCGAACGGCCCGCTGATCCGCCCGGATGCCTTGTCTTCGTCGGCCTCCCGTTCCCCTGCCTGCCAGTATTCGGTCCAGAACCACGACTGGTCCCGGTCGCTTTCGACGACGGCCCGCAGCGCTTCGTAGGCGATTTCCAGGTCTTCGGGGTCCGTGATTTGGTCGACCAGCCTGTGGAGTTCTTCCTTGGTGACGGCCATTGGCAGTTCGCTCCTTCCGATTGGTTGGTGGCAAGGATATTGTACCACGGGCGGCTGCAACTCGAATATTTGCAGGCGGAACTGGCCCGCCAGATGAAGGCCGTGAAGCCAGGAACTGCAAAGCCAGGGCGTCACCATCATCGAGGCCGAACGACGGGCCATGGATGTCCGGGTGTGGTACAAGGTGAACGGACGCCACTACGAAGCCTTGTTCATGACGCCCATGCTTCATGCGGAAGTGGAAGGAGTGTTCCACCGGTGACTGGGCGAGACCCCAAAATGACTTGGGTGTAGGGATGATTCCACAAATAGTATTAAAACTATTACCATTATTTGGCTTATTATAAACGAACAATCCGGCAAAGGGACGGGTTCGTGGTGAAGGAGGCCTGTCTGCCCTTGACACTGTTGGGCCTGAACAGGAATCGGTGTGCAACCGTTTCAGCTTGCCGGTGGTCTTATGATTATAGAACAGTACGAAGGGGGGCGGGCGGTGAAACGGCACGCCAACAGATCGCAGAATGCCGCGATTGAAGATGAGGATAGTCTCACGCGTTTTGCGGAGGAGGTGGGGCCGCGCGCACTGCGTCTTGCGTTTCGTTGGACGCGCAATCGCCAAATGGCCGAAGATGTGGTCCAGGAGGCGTTCCTGCGGACTTGGCAATCAAGGACGAGGATCGCGGAGAGCTCGCACGCCTGGTTCTTCAAGATTCTTTGGAATGTGTTCCTCAATCACCAGAAACGAGTGAGATCCAACCGGGAGAGTGGTTTGGAACATGACACGCCGGTGCTTGAAATGGACCAATCTTACGAACGGATTGATGACAGGCTGGACATTGAGGGATTGCTGGCTACACTGCCCGAGATGGACAGACACCTGCTCGCGATGCGTTACGGGGAGGATTTCACCATCCAGGACATATCCGATATCACGGGCATGCCCGTGGGTACGGTGAAGTCCAGAATTCACAGAGTACTGAAACAACTTCGGAAGTCTCGGCCTTCCCTTCTTTGTTGTCCATTTTCTTAGGTCCATTATAGAATATGTACTGCCGAAACGAAAATGACGACGGTGGTGCGAGCGGTGCGGATTGTTAGTTCTGCATCCAGAGGTTCCTCTCAAACAAGGAGCTGATCCGGCCCATGCCGAGACCCTGTCTTTTGCTCGTGACCCGAAGCCACGAGGTATATGAGCTTTTTTGCCGCCAGTTGCATGACATGTTTTCCGATGCAATCGAACTACTCGATGCGGCGGAACTTGGTGTTCGTGTGGAGGCTGACCTTGCACTCTGTTCGTATCGGGAGGCACTGAGGGAACACGGCCTCCCGGAGGAACGCACTATCGTGGCGCGAAGAACGGTGGACCTGACAAAGGTGACAAATCTCGTGCAACTACCGCCGGGGACGCGTTGCCTGGTGGTAAACAACAGCTACGACACGGCATTGGAGACCGTGGCATCCCTTGAGAACTTGGGGCTGGACTTACGGCTCTATCCGTATGATCCGGGCGCACCGATGTCAGACGGGATTGAAGTGGCCTTGGTGGCGGCCACAGGTCGAGCATATGTTCCGCCGACCGTCGACAGGGTGGTGGACATCGGGCTGCGTCCCATCGACTATACCACGCTGCTAGAGATCGCGTTTCGCCTGGATATTCCGTTCCGCAACTCACAGCTTTATTCGTCGACGTATATTCGCCAGATTGTTCAGCTTTCTCTTCACCTGTCGGAGTCCCTTCGCGTGGAGCGGATGTTGAACCGGCAGATGGATGCCATCTTCCAAACGGTCCACGAGGGTCTGGTGGCGCTTGCGGAGGACGGCAGAGTCGTACAGGCGAACCGCGCGGCGCACCGCATTCTGGGGTTGGACCCGGGGACGGAGTCGCTTGTCGGACGCCGCTTATGGGATGTGGTGCCGTCCTTCCCGGAGCTGACCGACATCAGGTCGGAGGAGAACATCTACGCCTTCCACGAGTCGTTTCTTGTAATCAGCCGGACGGATGTAAGTGAAGGGGATATCGGGTCCGTGCTCGCGTTCCAGGATGTGACTCGCCTGCAGAAGCTGGAGCAGGATTTCCGCCGGAAGGTACAGAGCAAGGGATTGTTGCCGCGTTACTCCACGCAACACATCGTGGCGCACAGCCCGTCGATGGTCAAGGTGCTGGAGGTGGTGGAGAAGATAGCGCGTACCGACAGGACGGTCCTGATTTTGGGGGAGAGCGGGACGGGCAAGGAACTCATCGCGCATACCATCCACCAGTTGTCGGCGCGCAGAGAAGGACCGTTTTTGCCGGTGAATTTCGCAGGGCTGCCTGCCACACTGGCTGAGAGCGAGCTGTTCGGCTACGAAGAGGGCGCGTTCACCGGCGCGCGCCGCGGCGGGAAGCCGGGGTTGTTCGAATTGGCGCACAACGGCACGTTGTTTTTGGACGAGATTGGCGATGCACCGTTCAGCATCCAGGCGTTGTTGTTGCGCGTGCTGCAGGAGCGGCAGGTAATGCGCATCGGTGGAGACCGGATGATCCCGGTGGATGTCCGGATTGTGGCCGCGACGAACCGGGACCTCAAACAACTGATCCGCGAAGGCAAATTCCGTGAGGACCTGTATTACCGCCTGTTCGTACTTCCGGTATACATTCCGCCGCTGCGCGAGCGGCGCGAGGACATCCCGCTGCTCGTGGAGCATTTCCTGATCCGTTACGGTGGACGCCGCATTCGCGTGGCGGACGCGGTCATGTGTCGTCTTCAGCACTATGACTGGCCGGGCAACGTTCGGGAGCTGGAGTCCGTGGTCCAATACATGGTAACCGTGTGCGAGGCCAGCGAGATCGGGGAAGAGGATTTGCCGCCGCAGTTCCGTGAACATGTGGCGGACGATGTTGACGATGAAGACGATATGGTGGACGCACTGCGGACATCCGGGGACTTGGATCAGTTCACCGCCGTCCTCGAAGCGCTGTCGCGGGCGAGCGAGATCGGTATGAAGTCCGTTGGACGTAGCTTTGTCGCGTCTTTCATTCAGGGATACCCCGTCCATCTGAGTGAGTCGCAAGTTCGGCACCGCATGGAGGTGTTGCGAAACCTGGGTCTCATCCGGACGGGCACCCGCCGGCAGGGCTCCGCCTTAACGGAAAAGGGTGTGAAGGTGCTGGAAGTTCTGCGCCGAGGTCACACGGGGTGAGCCGCGACAGGGCAAACCGGTTTGGCCCGGGGCAAGTCGGAGAGCGCGGATGGAGCGCGCCCTCCGGTGACGTGTGGGAAAGTCAAACGCGTTCGAGCAGATGCGCAAGCAGGGCCGCGCGCTGCGTGATATAGGGGATGAGGATGTGCTCGTGTTCGGCATGCGGCCCGTCCCCCACGGCGCCGAGACCGTCGAGTGTCGGCGCGCCGACCGCGGCGGTGAAGTTACCGTCACTGCCTCCGCCGACCATCGCCTCCTGCAGCGGCAAACCGAGTTCGCGAGCGATGTCCTGAGCCAGACGGAACAGTTGCCCGGTTTTTTCCGTGCGTTCCATCGGCGGGCGGTTGATTCCTCCGCTGACGGTGACGCTCAGGCCAGGGCGGCTCGGCTTTAGGTCTTCCATGATGCGATGGATTCTGTCCGCTTCATCCCACGTCACGGTGCGGACGTCCACGTCGGCCTCGGCCCCCTCGGGAACCACGTTGCTGCGGGTGCCGCCGTGCACGACGCCGACGTTGACCGTGGTACCGCGATCGTAATCCGTCAGACTCTCCAAATACTCCACCAACCGCGCCAGCTCGCGTACAGCGCTGATGCCATCCTCGTGGTGATTGCCCGCGTGTGCAGCGCGTCCGCGGACGCGGACTTTGTAGATGGATACACCTTTGCGCGCGGTCTTCAATGCACCGGTCACCGCCTGGGCGGCCTCCACGACAAACACCGCCTTGCTCCTTTTCGCCTCCTCTTCGATGAGCGCGCGTGACGTGATGCTGCCGACCTCCTCGTCCGAATTGCAGAGGAAGACGATCCGCTTGTTCACCGGCAGCCCCAGCTCACGCAGGGCTTTTGCGGCCCACAGAGCCTGCACCAGTCCGGCCTTCATGTCGAGGATGCCGGGTCCGTAGATCCTGTTCTCTTCCACACGGTAAGCCAGCCGCCCCGGTTCCCACACAGTATCGAAATGGCCCACGATGAGCACCTGCTCCTCACCTTTGCCAAAAATGAATTTCATGTGATTGCCAACCTGATCCTGCCGGTACACCTCCGGTGTAATGCCGAGGTGCTCCCGGAACTGTTCGGCCAGGACCTTGCCGCACGCATCGACGCGCTGCTTATCATAAGTGGGGGACTCCGCACGGACGAGCGCTTCGATGCAAGATATCATCCGTTGCTGCTGGGATTGCAGGTATTCATGGATGTCGGACACCCTATGACCACTCCTCGCATTGGACTCCACGCAGAGAATGGCTAGCAAGAAGAGTGCCAACCATTGTGTGATGCCCTCATGACGCCGCGGTCACCAAGGATGACCGTACTGATGATGACGGGTCGGCGGCTGGAGACGTTCCTAATCGCCTGAATCAACCCAAAAGAAAACCCAAAATGAAACCTAAAGTTTGGAGCTCAGCCGTGATCCTCCACACAGCTGTGCGGTGGGTAGCTTCGACAGAACGTCTGCCAGCCACAAACCGCTCCATTTCTATTTTTCGCAGCAACGTGGCTCTTTGGCATTTCTCTTGCTAGCGTGATCAGGATACCGGCGTGCAATTGGAGCCGCGCATGTGACAGACACTCAAGGGGGTGAAGATGCAATGGCACTCGAAGGCAAGCGCGTGCTGGTGACCGGGGGCAATGGCGGTATCGGGCGGGCCATCGCGCGAACGTTCGCGGCAGCGGGTGCTGACGTGACGAGCGTGGACAGGCGCGTCCAGGAGGAAGCCGAATCTGATATCACGGATGTGGCCTTCGATCTCTATCAGACTGACCGTCTTCCTCATTTGGTGGAGGACCTGTGGCAGCAAGGGCCCGTTCACATCCTCGTCAACTGTGCCGGCATCTATCCGTCGAGCCCCGCCCTCGTGATAGATGAGAGCGCCTGGGATGCGGTGCTGGACCTGAACCTGAAGGTGCCGTTTCTCCTCTGCCGTGAGCTGGCCGGGCGAATGATCCAGGCGAATATCACGGGGTCCATCGTGAACATCGCCTCCACCGCGGCTCACACGGCGCGCCCCGGCGTGGCGCACTACGCGGCGTCCAAGGCCGGATTGGTGATGCTCACGCGAGTGCTTGCGCTCGAGTGGGCACCGTACGGGATTCGTGTCAACGCCGTATGTCCGGGCCTCGTCGAGACCGACACGCTACTCGCCAGCCTCGTCACGCCCGTGCTCACGCAGGAGCATGTGGAAAAGGTCGCCAAGGTACCGATGCAGCGGGCGGCGGAGCCGGGCGAGATCGCGAATGTGGTACGGATGCTGGCGGACGACGCGGTCTGCGGCTACGTGACGGGCCAGGCGCTGTTTGTCGACGGGGGTTACACCGCGGGCCAGACGTTCCCGTCCTTTCAACTGCAGATGCAGAGCGTGTTGGACAGAATCTGAGGCTTCAAAGGAGGCGATGCCGGTGAGATCTATCGACAAATCAGAGCGTGAGCTCATCGCCGCCGTTGACCGGGTCCGGCTCGTCGAGTGGAACCGGCGTTTGGTCCGCGAGGTGCGGCTGTCCGGATCAGCGGAGGAGGCCAGGGCCTTCGATGAGGTGCAAGCCGAATTGGAGCGGCTGGGCTTTACGACGAAGCGGATGTCAACGGATGCGTACATCAGCCTGCCGATCCGCGCGTCGCTCGAGGTGAACGGGGAAGCCGTGGACTGTATCACGCACTCGATGAGCGCGTCGGTGCAGGACCTTCAGGCATCCCTGGTCGATCTCGCCCCGTTGCCGCCCGACCGCTGGTCCGCAGACATCCTTGCCGGGCGCGTCGGGTTGACCGACGGGTTGGCGGTGCCGGGCCTCGTGGTGCGTGCGATGGAATGCGGCGCAGCGGGCATGGTGTTTGTCAATGGGGACTTGACGTACGAGATGATTGTCTCGCCCGTCTGGGGCCATCCCACGCCGGAGACGCTGGACAGACTGCCGACGATTCCGGTGGTATCGGTGACGCGGCACGGGGGAGAGCGGATTCGCGAGCTGATGCGCGGCGGTACGGCGGAATGCGTCATGACGACCGTTGTGGACACGGGCATTCGGCCCATCCCCGTGCTCACCGCGGAAATTAACGGCCGCGAGACGCCGGAGGACTTTGTCCTGTTCAGTGGCCATATCGACTCGTGGCACTACGGGGCGATGGACAACGCCAGCGCTAACGCACTCATGGTGGAGGTTGCGCGGGTGGTTGCGGCGCATCGGTACGAGTTGCGCAGATCACTTCGGCTCGCCTTCTGGTCCGGGCACTCCCACGGCCGTTATGCGGGATCCGCGTGGTACTGCGATACGCATTGGGAGGAGCTGCATGAGCACTGCATGGTACACATCAACGTCGATTCCGTGGGCGGCCGTGGCGCCACCGTGCTGAGCGAGGCAAACGCGATGGCCGAAACGAAGCCGCTGGCGGCCGAGGTTATCGAGGCGCTCACCGGTCAGTCCTTCGTTGGCACCCGCTACGGTCGATCCGGCGATCAGTCGTTCTGGGGTCCCGGCGTCCCCTCGCTGTTCATGGGCCTGTCGGAGCAACCAGCCTCCGATGATCCCGCCGCGCGCGCCTTCGCTCAACTCTTCGGCGGCGGCAACACGGGCGGTTTCGGTTGGTGGTGGCACACGACGGAAGACACCCTGGACAAGATTGACCCGGATCTGCTCGTGCGCGATACGCAGATCTATCTGCTGGTGATCTGGCGCTTTTTGACCGATCCGTTGCTGCCCATCACCTGCTCAAAGGCGGCGTTGGATGTCGAGTCCGCGCTGATGCGCTGGCAGAGCCGCGCCGGGGAACACCTGGATTTGTCGGAAGCTATCCGCCGTGCGCGCGAATTGACACAGCGGCTGCGGGCTATCGATGCACAGATGCCGGACCTGCAAGACCCCGCCGCGCGCGAAACCTGCAACCGCCTGATCATGCGGATGTGCCGCCTGCTTGTGCCGCTCAACTACGTGAAGGGCAGCCCGTTTGATCATGACCTCGCCCTGTCTCAGTCGCCCTTGCCGAAGCTGGCGGACATCGATCGGCTGGCGGCCGAAGCGCCGGGCACGCTCCGCCACAGGGCGCTGCAAACGGCGCTGCGCCGTCGCTCGAACGAGGTATGCCACACGCTCAAGGAGGCCATCCGCCTGGCGGACGAATGGTCCGACGTACTGACGAATGCGCGGCGGCAGGAGGAGGGAGCGAGCGAATGAACTTCCTCGTGGTGGGTGCAGGTGCGATTGGCGGCGTGATCGGCGGCTATCTGTCCCGGGCCGAACACCGGGTGCTGTTTGTGGATAAGGATCCGGATCACGTGCGGGCGCTGCGGGAGCAGGGTCTCTCCATCCGTACTGCGTCGGAGACGTTTAACATCCCCGTGGATGCGCTCTCCAGTGACGCGTTCGCGGCGGAGGCCACGCCGCTGGACGACGTGGACGCGGTGCTGCTCGCGGTGAAGGCGCAGCATACGGAGGATGCGGTGGCCCCGTTCTCCCATCGTCTACCGGAGACGGCCTGCGTGGTCTTGCTGCAAAACGGCCTGTGCGAGGACGTCATCGCCCGTTACGTCGAGCCGGAGCGCACGGTGGGCGCGTTCGTCAACCTGTTTGCGGATTGCTTCGAACCGGGCGTGGTGGAATACGGCGGCATGGGGAGCCTTTTCATCGGCGAGCTTGACGGTCCGCGGGGGGAAGACGGAAGTCCCGTGGCATCTGGGGCCGGTGATTCAGGAAGGTCGCCGGCTCGACACGAGATGCGGTTGAACGGCTGCTCGATATGATCCGCGCGGCAGAAACCGGTCAGCGGCCACTGTCCTTGATCAACTTGGAGGAACTCAAACGATACACGAAGGAGGCAGGCTGAAAGATGTCAACCGTGCTGGGCGTAAACGCGGGAGATGTCCCGTTGCAGCAGGGGAGAGCGGTGCGCAAGGCCATCATCGCCGGCTCCATCGGCAACGTCATGGAATGGTACGACTGGTCCATCTACGGATTTTTCGCGTCAGTGATTTCCAAACATTTTTTCCCATCCCAGGACCCTGTCGCGTCGCTTCTTTCAACGTTTTTGGTGTTCGCGCTCGGCTTCGTGATGCGGCCGCTGGGTTCGCTGGTGTTCGGGCCGTACGGTGACCGCGTGGGTCGCCGCAAGGCGCTGGCCCTCGCCGTCATCCTCATGGCCATCGGCACGTTCGTGATTGGCGTCATCCCGACCTATGAACAGATTGGCGTGGCTGCACCCATTCTGCTCGTTATCGCGCGCCTGATCCAGGGCTTCTCGGCTGGCGCCGAGTGGGGAAGTTCGACGTCGTTCCTGGTCGAGTACGCGCCGCGCAACCGCCGCGGATTTTACGGCAGTTGGCAGCAATTTAGCACCGGGGCGGGGTTGTTGTCGGGATCGCTCGTGTCCACGTTGCTCATCCTCTCCTTGCCGGCGACTGCACTGGAGTCGTGGGGGTGGCGCGTGGCGTTCCTCATTGGCATCGTGCTCGGTTTGGTGGGTCTGTACCTGCGGATGAAGATGGAGGATACGCCGAAGTTCATCCAGGCGGAGCAGATGGAGAACGTCGCCAAACAGCCGCTGAAGGAAATGGTGACCAAGCACCCGCTGCAGGTCCTGCAGGCCATCGGTTTCACCATCTCCTGGACCGTGTCTTATTACATCACGTTCACCTATCTGCCGACGTACGTCAAGACGGTCGTTCACATGTCGTTCGGGGCCGCGATGCTGTCGAACGTTATCATCCTAACGTTCTTCATCCTGCTCATTCCTTTCGTCGGTGCCCTGTCCGACAAAATTGGGCGTAAGCCGCTGCTTCTGCTCTCGTGTGCGGGATTCGCCATCCTGTCGTATCCGATGTTCCTGCTCATCAACCGCGGCAGCTTCTTCATGATCCTTCTGCCGCAGTTGATCCTCGCGCTATTCGAGTCGTTCTTCGCTGCTCCCGGTCCGGCCGCGCTGGCGGAGATCTTCCCAACGCGGGTGCGCAACAGCTCCCTGTCCGTCGGCTACAACATCGGTGTGGCGCTTTTCGGCGGCACGGCGCCGTTCATCGCGACCTACCTGATCTCAGTTTCGGGCAACAAGCTGTCTCCGACTTGGTACGTGGTCATTTGCGCCGTCATCACGTTCCTCGTGTTGCTCGGTCTCAAGGATCGTTACCGTGAGGAGCTGAACTGAATCCGAAGTGGTTGTGAAGGGCGGCGGTGCACCGCGCTGCCGACGCGCCGCCGCCCTGCGGTGTGCATTCAGGAGGTGGACAGATTGTTTAAGTCGAAGAAGGTGGTGGTGACGGGGGCGGCGGGCGTTATTGGCAAGTGGATATGTACGGCCTTTGCGCGGCAACGGGCACACCTCTGCGTGACGGACGTGAGGTCCGACGCGCTAGCGGCTCTCCATGCCGACCCGCACATCGGCCCTGCCATTGCCCTGCACCACGTGACGGACCTGCGGTCCGCCGACTCCATCGGTGCACTGGTGGACGCGGTGGAGAGGCAGTGGGGCGCGCCGGACATCGTGATCAACAACGCCGGCATCTACCCGAGCCGGCGGCTGCTCGATGTGGACGCAGCGGAGTGGTCGGAGGTGATGGCCGTCAACCTGACCGCGCCGTTTCTCCTTACGCAAGCCTTTGCGCGCCTGATGCAAGCGCGGCAGGTGACTGGATGTTTCGTGAACATCGTCTCCAAATCCGCGCACCGCCCTCGGCCAGGCGGCGGCCCTTACGCAGTCTCCAAGGCAGGACTGGCGATGTTGACGCGGGCTTTTGCCCTCGAGCTCGCACCGCTGGGCATCCGTGTCAACGCGGTGAGCCCCGGCCTTGCGCCGGGTAGCGAGGTGAACGCGCTGTCCGACGAATATATCGCAACGATGTTGCGCCGGATCCCGCTTGGCCGCCCGTCGAACGCTGATGACGTGGGTGCGGCCGTCCTGTACCTGTGTTCTGATCACGCCGCCTACATCACCGGCGCCACCCTCGTCGTCGACGGTGGCAGCGCGGCGGGAGAGTTCGAGTTGCCGGAGGCGCACGCTTGAGCGCGATGTGCTAAAGTTTGAAGGGCTTCGCTGCGGTCAGGCCCCAACCCCAAAAACTCGAGGAGGATGAGAAAGATGTCAGCACCATGGCCCAACGGAGCACGCGTGGCGGTTTGCCTGAGTTGGGATGTGGACGGGGAGTCCGCGCAATACGTCCGGTTTCCGGACCGGGCCCCCAATCAGCTGAGCGAACTGCACCAGAGACTGTACGGTCCGCAGGTGGGCATCTGGAAGGTGCTTGACCTACTTCGCAAATACGACATCCCCGGCACGTTCTACATCCCGACTTACACCGCCAAGCTTCACCCCGACGTCGTCGAGGCGGTCCAGAAGGACGGGCATGCTCTCGGTCTGCATGGCCACCTGCATCACAGTCTGGAAGTGCTGACGCTAGAGCAAGAGGAGGAAATCCTCGTTCACTCGCAGCAGATCTTTCGCGAGCTCACCGGCTCCGTACCCCGTATCTTCCGCGCCCCGTCGTGGGAACTCAACCGCTGGACCCCCGAACTTCTCGTGCGCCACGGCGTCCTGTCCGACTCCAGTCTTATGGACGACGAGAAACCCTATGCGCTTGAGACGCCCGCCGGGCAGCTCATCGAGATCCCCATCCACTGGCTGCTCGATGACGCCGAGCACTGGAACCACTCCCGCGCCAACCGGGACAAGGCCATTGCCGATCCTGACGCGGTGTTTCGCCTCTGGAGCACTGAATTCGACGGCTACTACGCCTCTGGTGGGTGCTACGTTCTGACACTCCACCCGTTCATCAGCGGCCGCTGGGCGTACATGGCTGTCGTGGAGCGGCTCATCCGGCACATCCGTCAGTACCCCGGCGTGTGGTGGACCACACTCGACAGGGTCACGGACTGGGCGCTGGAGAGGCTCGCCCAGCAGGAACTTCCGGTTCGCCAGTCGCCGGCGCCGGAGCCACTGGAGTTTTGAGGAAAACGTGACGTCCCTGGAAGAATTGACCGGGCATCTCAGGCGGGTGCCCGGTTTATTGGTACGCCCGGCATGGGCGGTGTCTCTATGGTGGAAGTCCCGAACGGGGCTTGGCGACACACCGTTAGCTAAGAGCAAGAGTGTCCATCGCGAGGTGGCATGCGAAGGAAGCTGGAGGCAAACCCTCGGCCCGATGAACAAGAACCTCATACGAGCCCTCACGGCGAGGAACACACCGATCGCCATGGAGGAACGAATCCGACGGCTGAACACGTATCTGGGCGGCTGGATGGGGTACTTTGCCCTGGCGGAAACGCCGAGCACCTTCGAAGAAATCGAAGGATGGATACGGCGGAGGCTGCGGATGTGTCTCTGGAAACAGTGGAACCGGGTACGGACGCGATATCGTGAACTGCGCACTGGGATTGCCGGAGTGGGTGGTGCACCCATTCGCCAACGCCCGCAAAGGGCCATGGCAATGGCACACGGGCCGATAAACAGGGCCCTGGGCAACGCCTACCGGCAGGCCCAAGGCTTGATGAGTTTAACCGAACGTTACCGAAGGCTCCGTCAAGCTTGGTGAACCTCCGGATGCGGACCCGCAAGTTCGGCGGTGTGAGAGGACGGGGGCTGGCCGCCCCCTCCTACTCGATGTCCAGTTTCTTGGGGCCATTATACCCGGAGCATCGCTTGTGTAGCGATCGAGTAGGGAACCGCCAAGGACGTCAGGGGAAGGGCGTTGTGGATACTGCGCCAGGCAATGAATGCCCAAGTGGTCAAAGACCTTTTCGGGTGATCACCTGTTAATCACCCTTGCGCTTAAGATAGACTCGTCCCTGCGTCACAAGAACAGTTTCATCCTTTTGATTCGTAACAGTAAATTTAAGGGCAACCAATCCTCCATTTCCTTTGGATGAAGGTAATGTCTCGGTTACTTCAACGTCCGCGTATAACGTATCGCCTGGTCGAACTGGCGCTGTCCACTGTACAAAGTCCAGCCCGGTACCGCCGATGATTTCTGTTCCGAATCGATTGGTTCGGATCCACTCACTCCAAACCATACTCAACGTGTGAAATCCGGAGGCGATGATCCCTTTGAAAATCCCATTTTTCGCAAACTCAGGATCAATATGTATGGGCTGCGGGTCATAGCGATGAGCGAATTCGTAGATTTCCTGTGAGGTTAAGATGATGGGATTTAGCTTGAAGTGCTGGCCAACGAAAAACTCCTCAAAATACATAAGTTCGCAGTTCCTCCCTCCAATTACAAGAATGAAGCATCTCTATTTTGACGGCTGTGGTGTAGGCGCTGAGCTCATTTGGCGGTGTTTTTCTCACCGACATTGGAGTGACGATTGTACCGACGGCTATCCTGTGAAGCGATTACTGTACCGACACTTGACAAAAACGACCGCTTTCCGGGTGGGAGGCGCGTGCAATCCTGAGCCTCGTCAGGGCAAAAACTCGCGGTCCAAGTCGATTTCAAGACCCACGGCCTTCGGATCGAAGTCCAGTCTGATGGCAGCGTTTTTCGACCTGGTTAGGATGTCGTAGTACGCGAACGCGATTCCAGACTCGAACTTGTCCTCGGGATGCCGCCTGGCCACGTCGCGGTGGTGCCGGGCTTCTTCCAGCAGATTGGAGATCCACTGCTGGAAGATCAATCTGGCTTCTTTCGCTGTCGGCGTTGGATTTCCATCTGGCAAATCCAGATTTGTTCATGAAAGGTTTTGATTTCCCGTTTCCATTTGTCCATGATCCCTCTCTTCCACTCGGGACTAAAATAGTCCCAAGAGTCGCGCTTCAAGGCTCGTGCGGGATCGCGAATTTTGCGCTGATGAATTCCGCGTCAAAGACGAGAACGTCGGGATCGAACTGGATAGCTCGTTGAATTTTGCGCATGGGACCACCTGTGAATGGAATGATACACCGTTTTGCAAATTGAATCAATTTGAAAATCCCGCGACGCTCCAAAGTGCTGTTGGGCGAGCGTAAGTCAGCAGAATGCTTACACAACTGCTTGGGAGGTGCTAACCAATGCAGACAGCTCGGGCTGAGTTACATGCGCTTGTGGACCGGTTGCCTATAAAGGACTTGCTTAAGGTGAAGCGGTTTTGCGAAGCCTTGATGGCGGGGGATGACGTGGCGGACGATGGCTTGCCGCACCGCAAGGTGACTCTGGAACGGCTGCGTGAACTGAAACCGGAAGTTCTCGCTATAGCGCGGCAATATCGCCGCGGACGTCCGGGTGTTCGGCTCGGTGGTCCGGGGCGAGGTGGACGAGTTCAGCGGCGTGGATTTTTTGGTACGGTTCGAGAAGGACGTGTCATTATTTGATTTGGCGGGCCTTCAGGAGGACCTTGGGGACTTGCTCGGATGTCCGGCGCATGTGGTGGCCGAGGATTCCTTGCGCCCGGAGATTCGGGCTGTCGTGATGGGCGAGGCGGTGGATTTGTGAAGAGGCAAAAACAATCGCCCTCTCCCGATTATCAGGAAAAGGGCGATGTATGGTAGAATGGTGATGGTGGATTAGAAAAACGCTCGCCTCCGCCGGGAAGTTTCCCGAAAGGAGGCTAAGCTATCGAACCTCGTGAATATCGCCTGGTCATGGTTGTACTGGCGTTCCTCTCGGTGGTCCTGAGCATCGTCGGGTTGGTCGTAGGCATTGATGTTTTAATGCCTGGCTTCTGACGAGCTCCCACCTCGTCAGAGGCTCTGGTGCAAGGCCCGGCGGAGCGAGTTCCCTTAATATCCGTATTTTGGCGAATAGATGCCATTTCAACCGACGCAAAAAAATCTTAACCGATAGGGGTATAACTCGCTCTCTGTTGGAGAGAGAGGGATGATTCGTTTGTTTGCCATTCCGAGCAGGCTGCATCATGGAACAATCAAAGAAGCGGCGGACCAAACGATTCGCAATGGACTGATTTGTTTGCTGGTATGGGGGCCGTTTTGGCGTTGCGAGTAGATCCGAAAGCACTTTCCAAGGCGTCGGGTGCTTTCAAGAGCGTGGGGCAGAATGGGCCAGATATGTGTTATACCATCGGCTGGAATTGTGCGACGGGGTTGTCCCGCTCCTCGTAGATTTTCGTGGCGGCTTTTTTCTTCAATTCCGCCTCGAGAAAACCAGCGGCAGCCCAACGCAGCACCTGTTCCCCATTCTGCCTGCGCTTCACGTACCGACTCCCCATGCGCACCTATTCATGTGCCGATTCAATCGCATTCGTCGAACGCATTGTCCCCCGCAACAGTTCCGGAATACCCACTCGGATCACGGTCACGGTCTCTTCCATTCTTTCCCGCATGCTGGTTGCAGCCCCTGGATGCGCCTTCTCAAGCTGCGCCGCCAATCGCCGCAGGGCCGCCAGCCCCCTCTTTCTCGGTATCCTGACGCCAGGCCTCCCGCAGTTGCCGCTTGCCCCAGTCTCTCTGTTTCTGAATGACTCGAAGTCCCGTTTGCACCGCCAAAGCCATCAGCCCTTCTTTGGTCGATTCCATCACAATCCAACGGGGATAGCTGAATGGCCAAATGCTCGGAAGCATCGAGTCTGGAAAATTGCTTCTGGTCTTTCAGGACAATCTGGTGTACTCTTGATCTTGTAGGTGGCGCTCTCCTTTCTTTGTTGTTCCCAATCCCGTTATACCAAACGGGCTCAGGAGACCGCCACCTTCAAATTTCCACGAAACCCGGGACAACTCCAGTTGCTTCATTACTCTGGCTACGGGTATCTATCTGGTTTTTTACTGGTTGCCGTGTGTCAGTTGGATTCCATAGTTTTGCGACAGAGAGGGGTTCCGAATTCGTGAGTGATAAATTGCGGGTACGACTTGCTGTGCGAGGAATGACTTGTACAGGTTGCGCGGAACACGTGCACAAAGCCCTGGATAGTGCTGGGGCTGAGAGGATATCCGTCAACTTTCGCCGTGGAGAGGCGATATTTGAGGTTGATGATGCGCCCGGTATTGAGGCGGCAAAACGAGCAGTAACCGAGATCGGTTATGAACCCGGTGACGCAGAGATTCTCAATCGTATGGCAAGCGGTTCGGAACTCGATGGGACCGGTGGCGACGAGTATGATCTTCTTATCATCGGATCCGGTGGTGCCGCATTCTCGGCAGCGATCCAGGCCGTTTCTCGCGGTGCGAAGGTGGGCATGATCGAACGCGGCACCATTGGTGGAACCTGCGTGAACATCGGTTGCGTGCCGTCGAAAACCCTGCTGTGCGCTGGAGAGATCAAACGTCTGGCAGGAAAGCATTCATTTGCCGGACTGCAAACATACGCCGGGCCAGTGGACTTGAAGGCATTGATCGCTCAGAAGAACGAGCTCGTCGAGGAACTGCGCCAGCACAAGTATATTGATCTAATCGATGATTATGGTTTTGAACTCATCCGGGGAGAGGCCCGATTCGTGAATGAAGGGACGGTAGAAGTGGGTGGGCGACCGATCACGGCCCGGAACTTTCTTATTGCCACAGGAGCTTCGCCGGCAGTTCCGGATATTCCGGGACTCAAAGACGTGGACTATCTCACAAGCACCACGGCACTGGAGCTTCAGGAAGTGCCAAAACGTCTTGCGGTGATCGGTTCCGGCTATATCGCAATGGAGCTGGGCCAGCTTTTCCATAACCTTGGCACCGAAGTGACGCTTGTCCAGCGAAGCAATCGGATCCTCAAAGATTTCGATCCCGAAATTTCGGAAGCTGTCACACAGGCTTTGACTGAACAAAGCATTCAACTGATCCCGGGCGCCTTGTTCCAACGCGTTGAGCAGGAGGGCGACATCAAGCGAGTTCACATTACGGTGGAGGGGAAGGAGCGGATCATTGAGGCCGAGCAGCTTCTTGTTGCCGCGGGACGCACTCCCAACACGGATGCACTCAATCTCGAGGCTGCAAACGTGAAGGTCGGCGACCGTGGCGAGGTTCTCGTGGACGAATACCTGCGGACGACCAATCCCCGCATCTACGCTGCTGGCGACGTCACCATGGGACCGCAATTTGTCTACGTGGCGGCGTATGAGGGATGGGTGGCAGCCGAAAATGCGGTTGGTGGCGGCAGTCATAAAGTCGATCTGACTGTTGTCCCGGCTGTGACGTTTACGAACCCGGCCATCGCGACAGTCGGGCTCACAGAAGTGCAAGCCAGGTCTGCTGGATACGAGGTGATTACATCGGTGTTGCCTCTGGATGCCGTTCCAAGAGCACTCGTCAATCGCGAGACAACAGGTGTGTTCAAACTTGTGGCGGATGCGAACGCGGGGAAGATTCTCGGTGCGCATGTGGTGGCAGAAAACGCTGGTGAAGTCATCTATTCGGCAGTTCTTGCTGTAAAGTTCGGCCTGACCATTGAGGATCTGCGGAACACCATGGCACCGTATCTCACCACGGCAGAGGGACTCAAACTGGCGGCCCTCACGTTCGACAAAGACGTGTCCAAGCTGTCGTGCTGCGCTGGATGATGGAACACTATCATCGACGTTGAATGTAAAAATATGGTATCATTAGCAACGACACAGCGTCTTAAGGAGGGATTCGGGTGATCGAAGCAGTTGTATTCGACGCCTATGGTACGTTGTTTGATGTGCATTCCGTGGTAGATGCATGCGAGGATTCCTTTCCTGGATACGGTGAGCAAATCAGCCAAATCTGGCGACAGAAACAGCTTGAATACACTTGGCTGCGTGCCTTGATGCGTCAGTACGCAAACTTCGAAGAAGTTAATCGAGATGCATTGAAGTATACGCTCCATCAACTGAAGTTGAAGTTCGACAATAGCATTGTTGAAAGGCTATTGAATGCCTACCTTCGACTCGAACATTATTCTGAAGTGCCACAGGCTCTTAAGGCTTTTCAGCCATACAAGTTGGCGATTTTGTCGAATGGGACTACGAACATGCTCGAAACCGTGGTTCGGAATACTGGACTTCGGACGTATTTTAACGATATTCTCAGTGTGGACGAGTTGCAAACGTACAAACCGGATCCACGGGTGTATGAATTGGCGGTTTCGACATTAGGGGTAGTCAAAAAGCAAATTCTGTTTGTCTCGTCGAACGGTTGGGATGTAGCCGGGGGAAAAGCATTTGGATTCACTGTCGCATGGGTCAATCGACAAGGTAAACCGCATGAAGAGTTGGGAGTGCGGCCAGATTACGTTGTACGGAACCTTCTCGAGCTTGTGGACACAGTTTCCTGAGTTGATGGAGAGTACAAATTTTGAACCTGTATGTGAGAAGAAATGTGCCTGAGGAGAATAGGATAGTCGAAGAACGGATTTTTCAAGGTTGGGTTTCGATTAAGCCGAAATGAGACGATGTTCCCGGCTTTTGCATGGGTTTGGTTTGCATGAGTGGGCGGAATCCGACCGGGCTCGACTCGCGTTCGCTTTCCACATGCGCTTCACCAAGCGAACCCGAGATGAAGCGCACAAAAGTGGTGATCGCCTGGTGGATGGGTACGCACGGATCGAACAACTCGCGTGGGACGGGTTCCATGAAGGCCATACCTTGCAGGCCGCGGTCGAAGCCTATCGAGACCGGTACAGCTGCTATCCGGAGGCTGTGTTGGCCGATAAGGTCTACCGGAACCGATAGCCAGGCTCATTTCTCATTCAAATGTCAGAGTGATGTTCCCTGAGAGAGGATGGGGGGAAATGAGACACGTTTAGTCGAAGACATTTACATGATAGGGGTGAGGGGCATGGAGAATTTGGATGTATTTGTCGACTTCGCAAAAAACATGATGAAGCAAGACGTTGTCATTGCTCCTTGGTTAACTTGGGGGGACGGACAAAATCGAATCCCCACCCATTTGCAGCGCGACATTGAGGGGATTGCGGAGAGGTTCGCGCATTTGCATTGGCGTCCGGACTGGCGGATCACTCTTACCGGGAGTTATCCCATCAGCAGGAACCGAGTTGCGGAAGCTTACCGAGAAACGGTTTCCAGCACCGCGGTGTATTTGAGTCATCTGGAGCTTGGCCAATTGAATGTAACCGAAGAAATGGTAAAAGTCGCAGAAAGGTTAACCGAAAACTTTGTCGCTCAAACCGATCCAAAGGTTTTTGTGACGTTCTACCTTCTGACGGTCATATATGAAGACCTACAAGCATTGGAGTACTACGGCTCGATGCAAGCGAATGATTTTGTCCGAGGACACTTGCACAGACCCTGGGGGACGGAGACGCTCAGTGGGGAGCTTGAAGCCGCCGTCTCTGCTGAGGCGGTCGAAGTCGACACTGCTGCCGACCTTGTGCGACTGACTTCTCGGGGCAAGGAAATGTTGCATTACATTGAAGGGATATTTCGTGAATCCGGGTTTTTCACATCCCGATCCAAGCTGATTCGACTCAATAATTTCAATCATGTGGATGATATCGCTTCCATGATGGAAGCGCTGGTTCCAACTGCATGTGAGCACAGGAAAACGGTGGTTGAACTCAGCGGCATTCAGCCCGGCATGGCTGTGCTCGAATTGGGCAGCGGCACCGGTGCACTGACATTTGAGGCCGGGTTGTTCCAAAGGGTTGGACCCGATGGCCGTCTGGTCGCAACTGATCCGTCCACAAGTATGCTGGCATCGGTGAGGCGCAAACGAGAATCTTACAACGCCCATTGGGTGGAAGTCGTCCATGGGAAGGCCGAACGTCTGCCCTTTCCCGCGAACACGTTTGACAGTGTGATTGGATACGCTTTTCTGCACCTGACTGACATGGACGAGGCGCTGAGGGAGATCGCCAGGGTGTTAAAACCCGGCGGGTCATTGATCACATTGCATCCATTGCATTTTCCCGCTCGGAATGAGTTCTTCTTAGAATGGTTTGCACCATTGCTAAAGACGGGGGGCACGCCCAGGAATCAGGACAATCTGCCCGGACCTGATACTGTCCCATCGGCGATGGAGCCGCACTATGAGATTGTCCATCTTCAAAGCCTCGACTTGGAAATGCATTATACTTCACCGCGCACGGTCGTGGAATTTTTTGTGGGGATTGTCGATGTTTTTGAGGAACAGATGGCAACGCTTCCATGGCGTGCGCGTCATGACATGGTCCAGCAACTCATCAAGAGAGGAGAGGAGGTATGCCGAAAGTATCCACCCGAAAGTCTTGTCGAGATGCATCCTGGTCAGTTCATTCGGGCAATCGTGCGAAAGTAGGTTTCGGGGTGGGCGTTTCCGGCGTAAACTTTCTAAAGTTCCCTCTCTGAGGGAAAGGATGCCTGTGCGAAAACGGCCTTCGAAGCGTTGACGCCGGGACGGCAGCGGGCATACATCCTGTATTTTTCTCAGGTTAAGCAATCCAAGACATGGCAAACACGAGGAGAAGCCGATCGCAGGGAGGCTTTCCCCTTAATCCCAACTCTTGAATCCATTCACAGCTCAACCCACCGCAAACGGCGAAGAGCCAGTATTTTTGCGTGGCAACCGACAGATTCGCATGGATGGCGTCTGACCTGGCTTCCATGCACGGCCCGAAGCAGGTGCGGCTGTGGTATAGAAAAACTTCCACCCCTCATGATGCGACCATCGGGTGATGGTTCACATAGGACTCGAAGATATCTTGTCTCGCTTGTCGTTCTGACTGTACAATTGTTCGACGTCGTCCCAGTGCTCGAGAAGGACATTGACCATGGCGGGGTCGAATTGCCGACCGCGCTTTTCACGTAAGTACTCCTGGACACTTGAGCTGCTCCAAGGGGTTTTATACGGGCGACGGGACAAAAGTGCGTCCGTCACATCTGCGACAGCCACAATTCGCGCACTTTCAGGGATTTCATCGCCTCGAAGGCCATTGGGATAGCCGCCGTCCACATGTTCGTGGTGGCACTCGGCAATGTCCTTGGCCATGACCAAAGCTTCGTTGTATCCGTAGATTTTGGCCATGTTGTCATTGAGGCGCATCAGGAGTTCAGCCCCCATGGTGGTGTGTGTCTCGACCAGGCGCCGTTCCTGGTGGGTCAAGGGACCCGGCCTGAACAGAAGTTCCCTGGGAATGTACAGTTTTCCCACGTCGTGCAGGACCGAGGCTGTGCCCACCCATGTCGCCTGAATCTCCGGCCATCCCAGCCATCGGGTCAAGAATGTAGAAATGTGTCTCACCCGGAACAGGTGGGGTGCCACCGAAGGATCCCCGGCTTCGGCAATTTCGGCGATCAGGAAAAACAACTGCTGGTAGGAATCTGAAATGTCCTGTGAGGTGATGTTCTGAACGTCCCGACAAACGCCGAGATAATAGAGTCCGTCAGGACGATGCACGGGTGTGATGGTCAAAGAAGAGTTCCAGAGACGGCCGTCCGGACGGCGGTTGGTGAGGATGCCTTTCCAAACTTGGGCGTTTCCAAGGCACTCTTTCATCGACCGGTATACCGAAGGGTGCGTCAATCCGGATTTGATGTACCCCGCGTCTTTGCCGATGATGTCCTCGCGCCGATAGCCGCTTGCTTCTTCGTAAGCGTTGTTCACAGTGAGAATTCGGTGATCCGCGTCGGTGACGATCACTGGATCCCCGAGAAGCAGATAAGGATCATACCAAGTTGCCATTCGTTTTCCCCGCCTTGAGATGCTTGTTGCTTTCAAGATCATGCGCTGTCCCTGCCGGGCAACCGCAAAAAAACTTTTTCTTGCACACGCCGCTGTGGGTAAGATTCCTCCAAAAAGGGTGACAGCCCGTTCCACCGTTCCTGTGTCCGTCGGGCGGCGGCGCTGGTCCCTTCGGCGTGGTCGGCCGCCGTTGACGCCGTTTCGCGGATTTGCTTGGTGTCGTGAGCATTCGGGCGTCAAGCGCCCAATTCCGGACAGTTTTTCATTGCCTCCAATCATATAAGATGTAGAGAATTGGTCCATACATCCAACTTCACGCTTACTCTATAGTGAGAACGTCGGGCAATCAAGGGGCCACCCTGCGCATCGATGAACATTTATAGAAGGAATCATGAAGAAAGGTAATATGTCCGAGGACTCGCTTTCTTCTTTAGTCGAGCAAGTTTCTGTTGATAAGTGGAGTCGGGAGTTGGATCATCAATTGATGACAAAGGCGGTCCGAAAAAACAACAAGCAACCCCGCCAGGGAACCCGACGGGGCAGTTTGCCATGCCATGCTCTTCGAACAGGTATTCCAGGCACGGATAGGGGTCCAGAACGTTATAACCCAGATAATGGGCATGTCGGACTCAACATGCCGATGGGATTCTTGCTGAAGGTTCGGGGAAAAAAGGGACATCGAAAAAGGCTCGTCTGGATACGAGGTTGACAGAACGGGCTCAGGGCTATTCATGAGCCTGATCGGCTTTGTTTGGAGAGGCGACGATCATCCGAAAAACATCCACAAAACCAATTAACCGCACGCGATCGATAGAAAAACCCGCCAATCGGAGATTTTCCATCGTTTTGCGGTTGACGTTGGCTCCCACCATTCGGACGACGAGGGGATTCAGCACATGGAGCAGGAGGGCGATGAGAAGGTGGTCGCTCAGCATGTGTTCGATCATGTACAGGCGCCCCTCCGGCTTGAGGACCCGGCGGATTTCGCGAAGGCCTGCCACAGGGTCGGGGACGGAACAAAACACACAGGTGGATACCGCGGAGTCAAAGGTATCATCTTCAAATTGTAGATGTTGCACGTCCATGTGAAGCAAGCGGACCCTCGCCCGACTTTTTTTTGCCCGCTCTTCTGCGTATCTTAGCATGCGGGGGCTGAAATCGATAGCGGTGACGTGGAGCCCTTCCGGATAAAGTGGCAGATTCACCCCGGTTCCGACGCCCACTTCCAGCACCTCACCTCGAACTTGGTCGAGGAGTTCGGCCCGGTATTTATCCTTCACCATCCGATCCATCTTGTCAAACAGGGGCGCGATGCGATCATACCGGCGCCGGATTGTATCGGAAAGGTCCGGCATATGCCTCCCCACCTCCGTTGCTCACGGGCTCGATTTTTAAGCCTAGGATACCACATGCGTCGAGACCGGTCATGGGCAATATTCCGGCGGTTGATCGGACGGCGGCAAGAGAGCTGTTGAAGGAAATATTATCCGTGGCGACGAAACTATAAGAAACAAGAATTGTCGAGGAGGGACTTTCATGGGGACCACGGCTCGAGTTACTCTGCGAGGAACCTCCGACCATTTTCCTGAGCCGCACGATATGGAAATATATGTAAATAGTGCGGGGGGGGGGGGGGGGGGGGGTAGTGGCCCATTAATTACAATATATGGATCTTATTATATTTACCCCCACTCTGACCATTCTCCGCCATACCCTGCGCCAATTCCTCCGTTCCCCAGACAGGTTTCCGCCTCAGCGGTCTCTCTGTCGAATACGGCCTCGACTTTGCAGAACGTGACAGATCGATTTAAAGTGTAGCGGCGCACCTGAACAGCCGGGAACAGTAGATGTACTGGAGGTCAACAACAGATGGGAAACTGGTATGACCCGTATATGCTTCTCGATGATCCGGTGATTGTAGCCGATGCCCGTCACAGGGTGTTGGCCGTGAACCCGGCGTATGAACGGGCCAGTGGCTTCAGGTGCAAAGATTTGACCGGTAAGGAAGCGGTCTATGCGAAACCCAAAGGGTTGATCCCCGGCACCTCCGCATCTGTCTGCGAACACGTGGAACGCGGACAGGGATGGAAAGGGATCGTAACCTGCGAGCGGGCGGACGGGGAGTTATGGAATTTCTCCCTCACGGTGACACCGGTGCGCGCTTTCGGTCAGGTTTACTACCTTGCGGTGTGCCGCGATCTAGAAGAACTCAGGTATCAGGCGATCTCCGAGTCCTACGAACAGCTATTTTTGCTGATTGCACAGTTGGCTGAAACCGGTGACCCGTCGGTGCAGCCGCACTTGGATCGGGTAGGCCGACTCTCCCGGTCCCTCGCGGAATGGTTGGGATGGCCGGAGGCCCGGGCGAGGTGGTTGGGGATGGCATCGGTCCTGCACGACGTGGGAAAGCTGTACATTCCCCGGGAGATCTTGTTCAAACCCGGTCCGTTGACCCCGGCGGAACGGCGGTTGGTGGAAACCCACACGACCCAGGGCGCCGAACTCCTGACTCGTTTCAGTGAGAATATGGCGAAAATCTACGGCTACAACGAGGCGCTATTAATGGCTCGGGAGATTGCCCAGTGTCACCATGAACACGTGGATGGCAGCGGATATCCGAAAGGTCTCCGTGGCGAAGAAATCCCCGAGAGCGCCCGGATCGTCGCCCTGGCGGACGTGACCGATGCCCTTTTTTCGCACCGTCCCTATAAAATTCCCTGGGCTGCCTCTCAGGTACAGAGGTATTTGCGCACCAAAAGTGGTCGCCAATTCGATCCTAAGATGGTTCGCGTTCTTCTCGACCACTGGAAGGAAGTGGAGGAACTGTATCGCCTTCAGCCCGCCATCCCCACAGGCATTATCGGTAACGGCTGAGTGTCGTTCTCGTGCCGGCAGCCGGTGGAAAGGCAGACGGCAGCAGGTTGGGAGGACGATGAGGCCATCGATCCACGGAAATCTTATGTGGACACCGGGCGCATGGGCCCGGTGCCCAATTGTGGCGGCCGGGTTCGCGTCTGCCCGGATTTGCCCGCTCCCGGGCAGAAACAATGTCGAGAGTTGTCCGCGTCCGCAACGTACGGGGACTCTTGGTATGCCAATGATCCTCGGAATTACAGTGAGTCCCCGCGGTCCGGGCGAAGTTCATACAGAATATAACGGAACTTGCGCTCGTTGATACCTAACACCTTGCAGACTTTGCTTTTATCTTTTTGGTACTTAAACCACAGGTGTTCCACAACCCGGAATAACACTTCACGATTCAATTGTTTCAGGGTTTGCTCGAGTTCCTCCAACGTGCAGTCCTTTTTTTGCAGCCAATCCTGAAGGATCCTTTTTGTCAGTTGATCGAGATCTTGATCCCAGGAGAAACCATCCGGATCCTGCCTGCAGCCCTCCACCGCGTGCCGAATTCTGGCCGGGAGATGCTCCGGAGTGATCGGCCCCTTGCCCGCCAGAGCCATGGCATGGCGAAGGGCCTGATTCAGTTCTCGCACGTTTCCCGGCCAGGCGTAGGCGGTCAAATACCGTTCGACGTCTGGTGACACGTGGTCTTCCGGAAAATCCTGTCGCTTCAAGAAATCCCTCATCATGAGCAAAATGTCGTCCTTTCGATACCGAAGCGGGGGAATTTCCAGACGAATGCCATCCAACCGGTACAAAAGATCTTCCCGAAACGTCCCCTCGGCGGCCAATTGATCCACCGGGCGATTGGTGGCGGACAAGATCCGGGCGTCGCTGCGAATGGGCGATCGTCCGCCAACTCGCAAAAACTCTTTCTGTTCCAGAACCCGAAGCAGTACCGTCTGGAGGCGGACGGGCATGTCTGCCACCTCATCGAGCAGCAGGGTCCCTTTGTTGGCCAGTTCCAGCAGTCCCTGACGGGTTTCCGTTGCCCCGGTGAACGACCCCTTTTCGTGTCCGAAGAGTTCACTTTCCAGCAATGTATCGGAAATAGCTGCGCAATTGATGGCCAAGAAGGGGTTGTTCTGCCGGGAACTCGCCTCATGCACAAACCGCGCCACCTGCTCTTTTCCCACCCCGGTCTCACCCAGGATCAGAATCGGGATGTCTGAATCGGCGATGCGCATGGCGATTCGCAGAATGGGCAGCAACGGGGAATTCGCAGAGCAGATCATCCCAATCTTTCGGAGGATCGGACACAGATCCGGCCAGGGGTCATCCTCGTCCCGGTTTGGGTCGGGTTGCTTTAAATAAACACCCAGTTGGCGCTGCAGTTGATCGATATCTGTGAAGGGCTTTTCGATAAAATCCCGGGCTCCTGCTTTCATGGCCTGCACGGCGGTCTTCACCGAGGCGTATCCGGTGATGGCTATGACGGCACAATGGGGGTGCTTTCGGGTGATCTGGTTGATCAGCTGGACCCCATCCACCGGGCCGAAACGAATGTCCACCAATGCGAGATGGAACTCCTTCTCCAATTGGAGGTTAAACTCTTCCACGGTGTGTGCTGAAGACGTCGCGACCCCGCGTTGGGCAAAAAAGCGTTGGAAAAAACGGGTGATCCCGGGATCGTCATCAACGACCAGGACGTGGATCATTGTGCGTCACCTCACCTCCCTGGGTTGAGTGGACGGCGGGAAGAAGGACGGAAAACACAGTGCCCTCGGGGCCCGTGTTTTCCAGGAGCACATCCCCACCGTATTTTCGAGCAATGCGCCGAGCGCTGCTCAGTCCCAGTCCGGTGCCCTTCCCGGGAGGCTTGGAGGTGATGAATGGTTTAAACAAATCCGGCAAGATGGATGGATCAATTCCGGGCCCGGTGTCGCTGCATCTCAACAAGAGGCTCCCGTCTTTTCGGTTGCCCGATAGGATCAACCGACGCACGGGCTGATCTTGCATGGCATCGCAAGCATTCGAAAGGAGATGAGTCACCATTTGGACCAACTCCGAGGAGACGCCCCAAGTGTACAACGGACCTTGGGAGAAAAACAAACGAACATCGATGGCCCGCTCTTTGAACACGCAATAAAGGCTTTGAAGCGCATCATCGACGATCCGCTCCAACGAGGTCACTTCAGGCTGCAGATGAACCTCTCCGCCCCGGGCCACCACCAACAAGCGTTGCACCGCATCCCTGCACCGCAGTCCGGCCGACAGAATGTCTTCCCCCAATTCCCGCAGCATTCCTTCATCCAACTGCTTCATCAACAACTGAGCATTACCGAGAAGAATGGTGAGAGGGCCATTGAGCTCATGGGCCACCTCGCCAGCGATTTCGCCCATGATGGCAAACCGGTTGATTTGGCGCAATTCACGTTGGTAGCGTTGAATCCGTCGATACAAGAGCGCATTTTCTAAGCATACCTGGAGATGGTCGGTGAAGCGGGCCAGGAACTGTTCGTCTTTCGTCCAGGCTGTAGATCGGGGGTGGAATGTAAGGATCAACGCCCCGAAGCGGGCATTCGCCCTTCCCAAAAGGCGAAACCAAAAGCGATCGTCCTCGGCTGCCAGGAAGTCTGCTTCCATGATCCCCTCGGCGCGAAAATCTCCCCCAAGCCCTTCGGCACTCGGCAAGTCTTTGTCCAATGTCGTGCACCGGTCACCCGGAACCGGTATCATGGTGGCGTTGCGACCGGATGTATCGTAGATCGTCAGTGTCGTTTGATCCTCAATTTCTCGCAGAGTTAGAATAATGCGGTTTAAACCCGGCCATCCCTCCAAAAGAGAACCGAGAAATCCCACCCATTCCACAGGAGATGCCTGAACGTGAAACTCGGTGACAAGGCGATTCAGCAATTCCAACTGGACATTGCGTGTGGCCAAGGTGTACACAGTCTGCTGAAGTTCTCGGTAGTATGTTTTTTTGGACGAATAAACCCCCGTCAGTCTTTCCAGTAACTGATCCAATTTTTCGGGTGTCGTCAAGGCACTCACCGTCCATTCCCCACACGAGTGCCACGCCGGGTCGACATTTTACCAAGCGGCTTCGAACAATGCCAAGAGGTCTGTGTGGGACATGTCCCTCGGATTGGTGGCCAGACACGGGTCTTGAACGGCCCGGGAGGCGTATTCGCCGATTAACTCCCTCGGAATCTCCAAGTCGCGAAGTCGACTCGGTATACCGATGTCGGTACACAGTCGCTGAATGGCACGTATGCTTTTCTCGGCGGCCTCCATAGGATGGGCGTGGTCGATGTGCTCGCCGAATGCTTCGGCCACATCCCGGAATCGATCTGGACAGGCGAGAAGGTTGAATTCGGTCACATAGGGCAACAGGACTCCGTTGATCAGGCCGTGAGGCAGATCCAGCATCCCGCCGATGGCGTGACTCATTGCGTGTACGGCTCCCAGCACGGCATTGGAGAAGGCGATTCCCGCCTGCAGGCTCGCCATCATCATGGACTCCTTGGCCCCGCTGTTGCTGCGGGATGCCACTGACTGGCGAAGGGAGGTGGCGACCAGCCGTATCGCCCGGAGTGCGTAACCATCTGTCAAAGGAGTGGCAGCCCGGGACACATAAGCTTCGATGGCGTGGGTCAAGGCGTCGATACCCGTGTATGCCGTCAGTTCGGCTGACTTTGTCATCAAGGTGGTCGGATCGCTGAGACAAATGTCGGGAATAAATGACTTTGAGATCATCACCATCTTGGATCTTCTGCTCGTATCTACGATTACCGCAAACTGGGAAACGTCGGCCCCGGTGCCGGCCGTGGTGGGGATAGCCACGAGCGGAGGGAGCGGGTGCCCCACTCTGTCCGTCCCTTCGAATTCATGTACCCGGGTGCCGTGTACGACCACGGCTCCTATGGCTTTGGCTGCATCGATGACCGAGCCCCCTCCAATGGCGACCAAGCAATCACAGTGCTCTTGTAGATACTGCTTCACCCCGCTGTCGATCTCGACATCCTTGGGGTTTGGGGTGAGCGCGCTCCACAAGGACCACGGAACATCCACTTCGTCCAAACATTGAGTGACTTTCTTAGTCCATCCTGCTTCGACCACTCCCGGATCCGTCACCACCATGGCCCGACTGCCTCCGAGGCGAATCACAGCCCGTCCGACTTCCAGAAGAGCCCCATTTCCAAAAATAATCTCCGGAACGACAAACTTCGTGAGTCGCAAAGTGGCCCCTCCCAATCAGAAGGTCTTACCGATGATTATACAACAAAGTTCAACAAATAGCTGAATACCGAAAAGATTCGACATAAATAGGCCCCATGGAGGGGCCGTGATATGATAAAGTCTTAGACTTCACTCGCCGGTTGTAGGGTCCATAATATCATGAATCACCTCAATGCGATCGACTGGGAATCCACCTTTCCGGGCGTGTTCAGCGATCTGCTCTTCTGTTTGTGCTCGGTAGACACAGTAGAGCTTATCATTCGTCACATAACTGTGCACCCATTGAATACCTGGGCCCAGATCCTGCAGCACCTGATTGGACTTCTTCGCGATTTGGTGAAGCTCTTCCCGGGAAAGCTTGCCCGCTCCGGGGATCGAACGCTCGATGATGAACTTGGGCAAGTTGGTTCCCCCTTTGCGTAATGTGGAGCTGTCAGATTTCAAACACCAGCCGAGCCTTGGCTTGGGCGCTTTCAACTTCGTGGAAACATTGGTTGACGTCATCCAGGTTGCGCTTTTCGTACATCACTTTTGTCAAGCCGGAGGCGTGGATGTCGAACACTTCCTGCAGATCCACTCGGGTTCCCACAATCGATCCCTGAATCCGGATGGCGTTGAGGACTGTTTCGAAAATCGGAATCTGAACGTAGTTGTCGGCCGGGAGCGCCACAAACACCACAGTACCGCCGGGATGGAGGCACTGATATGCTTGCTCAAAGGCCTTCGGCGACACCGCCACGCTGATGGCGGCGTCCGCTCCACCGAGTTTCTGGATTTCCGCCACGGCATCCTGTTTTCTTCCGTTGATGACAAAATCCGCCCCGAGCTGTTTGGCTAAATCCAACTTTTCGTCCACCAGATCCACCGCGACCACAGACGCGCCGGCAACTTTTGCGTACTGCATGGCCAAGTGCCCAAGGCCACCAATGCCGAACACCGCTACCAGGGAGGAGGGTCGAGCGCCCGACATCTTAACAGCTTTGTACGTGGTTACCCCAGCGCAGGTCAGCGGTGCCGCGTCGAAAGGATCCACTCCTTTCGGAACAATTCCGACATAATCCGCATACGCCTTGGCATACTCCGCATAAGCGCCGTCCAAGATGTATCCGGTCTGCTTCTGGCTCTGGCACAGCGTCTCCCATCCGCTTACGCAGTATTTGCAGTGACCGCAGGCATACCCAAGCCAGGGAATGGCCACCCGATCCCCTTCTTTGACTCGGGTCACGCCTTTGCCGACACTTTCGACGATCCCGACGCCCTCGTGACCGGGAATGAAGGGTAGCTTGGGCTTGATCGGCCAGTCGCCGTGGGCGGCGTGGATATCCGTGTGGCAAAGTCCGGAGGCTTCAATCTTTACGACAATCTCGCCTTCGCCGGGTGTGGGCTTCGGCACGTCCTCAATGCGTAACGGTTCGCTGAAACTGTGAACGACAGCAGCCTTCATCCACCATCAACCTCCATTACAATGATTGAAATGTGGTACGCCCTCATGCTCAGCAAAAATGATGCCATGTCAGAATCAATCCGAAAGATGCAAAAAACAGAAGTATTTTCGGGTATACGGCATATTCTCTTGGGCATCTATCCGACGGATAGTCCGATTTTTTGGATTCATTGGTCCGATTTTTTGGAATCGGTTCATGGGCCCATGGGCCAAGGAACTAAGAGTATGCAAAAGTTTTCCCTGCCGCATGTTCGTGGGGGCCTGGCTCCGACGGTAGAGAAAACCCGGCCAACATCCTTGGGACATTGGCCGGGCCGGAAAGTTGCCAAGGCCGCTTGTTGGTGATCAATGTGGACTGGGTATAGTTGTGGGGGATGGACGCCCACCCGGTTCATCTCCCCGTTGCAACGGTGACTCATCTTCAGGTGCCGGGGGGACCGAGAGTGAAGCCTTGATGGTACTGTCCGTGGTCGCGGGTCGTTTCGCGGAAGATGCCGGATGCCGCACGGACAAGGTGAAGTCCTGCACATCTAGAGCACTTCGGGAAGGGAGGGGTGATAACGCCCTATTGGGCCGAATCGCGGCGGCGACAAGTTCGGCGTATGCCCTGGATCCTTGGGGAGTCAAATGGACCCCGTCGGAATAGAACCATTCGGTTTTCCCTGAACTGGCGCGATACCAGTCAATGACCGTGAGATCCGGGTGGCGGGCGGCGGCTTCGGCGAGGGTACGATTGACCACGTCCTGCCAAGGACGGGGGACCCGGACGTTGATCGCCAGGACCCGCCGGGGGGCCAGTTGGGCTAACAGATCGTCCAGTTGCCGGTCTGTGAAAGGTCCATTGGTGCCGAGCTCGATGATGACGGTGTCTCCGAGCTTTCCGGTGCGCTCCAATTCAGCGGCCACGTCACCCGCCTGGATGAATTGTCGACCGACCTTGCCATCCACGACAATTCCCGGCAAGAGGTTCTGCAGGTACGGTGCGGCGTCGAGAAGGACCGAATCGCCTACCACAGTGATTCCCGTGCCTACTTTCCCATCCTGGCCGGGATTCCCGCCTTGATTCCCGGAGGATCGGGGATTGTCCGAGGGACCGGAAGGCGAGGTTCCAGTGCCCGGCTCACCCCCGCCCGAAGAAGGTGCCCCGTCCGCGCCCTCCGTGGATCCGTCAGTAGAGGTTGACGGTCCCGGGGTGGACGGCGGAGGGCAGGTGCCCCCTGAGCCCTGGTGGGGTGTCCCCGGGCGAGTGCCCGCGCTCCCTCCAGGCTGTGAAGTAGGCGCTACAGAGGTGGGCTCCGGCGGGGTGCCGCCCATGCCCGGAACGGGAGCCGTGACAGAAACGGCAGTTCCTCCACCTCGCCATGGACCCCACCCCAGGACATTCGCGCCCGCATGAGCGTGAAGCCACGATCCGGCAACGATCAGCAGGAGCGCCGCCGACAGCGCGGCCGCGCCGGTCAGGCGTGCGGGCCCCACAACTCGAACTCGACCGCCTTTGCGCAAGGTTGTCCACAGTCGGCCCAGAGAGCCAAGGGCGGGGGCCGCACCGCCAACTTGGCCCCCGGATTTTCCCCGGCGTAAAATGGGCTTCTCGATAAAACGCCAGGATAGGGCGGCCAACCCGATGCTCGCCGCTACCTGGAGTCCCGCCCGGATTCCATCCCACTGGCCGGCAGTGTTCAGAGGAGTCGTCAGGACGATGACGGGATAATGCCAAAGGTAGATCCCGTAACTGCGCACCCCGATCCACCTCAGGGGTGCCCATCCCAGGATGCGCCCGAAAGCCACACCGGGGTGCGCGGCGGCGGCCACCATTGCCAGGGTGGCCAGGGAGAGCAGCAGCATCCCTCCCGGATAGAGAAAAGGTCCGTACTCATCGGACGTCAAGATCAGAATCAAGACCACGAGGAGCCCCGCGATGCCCGCAGCGGAGAGCAGCCGCCGGCGCCCCCGGGAAAGGGCCGCTGCCAAATGTCGGCTCGGCCAAACCAGGGCCAGGGCCGCGCCGAACAGCAGCGCAAAGGCCCGGGTGTCCGTCCCGTAATAGACCCGACTGGGGTCAACTCCCGGCTGATAAATCCACGCCATCGCCCCGGCCGAGAGGATCGCCCCCGTCAAAATCCCGGTCAACATCCAGCGTCGGGACAAGCGGCGGAGTCCCAAGGCCAGCAGCAAGGGCCACAGCAGGTAGAACTGTTCCTCTACGGCCAGGGACCACAGGTGTCCAAAAGGAGAGGGCGGCCCGAATTGTTGAAAGTACGAGATGTGATGAAAAATATACCACCAGTTGCTCACATAAAAGAAGGCCGCTACCAAGTCCCCCCAGAGGCTCCCCAGCCGTCCGGGATCGGAGACAAGCAAAACGAGAATCACGGTGATCAGCAGCAGCCACAGTGCCGGGATGAGGCGGCGAAAGCGGCGCATCCAGAAATCCCGAAGATCAATCCGACCTGTTTGACGCCATTCTTCTGCCAAAAGATCGGTAATGAGGTACCCCGACAACACGAAAAAAACGCCTACCCCCAACATCCCACCCGGGGCCCAGCCCGGGTTCAGGTGGTAGGCAAGGACCGCGAGTACCGCCAGTGCTCGCAATCCATCCAGCCCGGGCATGTAGCGGCCGCCGCTTCTCATCGGTTCGGGCATACTGTCCAATCCCCTCATCCCTCGAAGATATCTTTTATCCACATCATACAGACGAAATGGGATCGGCATGTGTTACGGTTGACCATTGGCGCGAATCCTGTGTCCAGTTTGTGATATGCTTAAACGGGGCGCTAATAAGAGGGCAAGATTTTGCGGAAAAAGAGGGGTTAACGGTGAAAATTGTTTGTTTCGGGGACAGCGTGACCCGGGGAATCTCCTTTTTTAGGGGCCGATTGCGCATCCAGCGACAGAATTACCCGTATTTTCTTCAGGAACGGTTAGATGGGGAAGGAAGAGATATTCAGGTGGTCAATAAAGGGGTGTGGAATGACACCTCGACCCATCTTTTACAGCGTCTCAAGGCCGATGTCCTGGACCTGGATCCGGATCTTGTACTCATCGAAATCGGGGGCAACGATTGTAATTTTCGCTGGGACGAGGTAGCAGCCAGTCCCCACGATGTTCATGAACCGATCGTTCCACTGAGGGAGTATTTAGAAAATGTGACGAGGCTGGTCAAGGAAATCGATGGGAGAGGAACCTTGCCGGTCCTTCTCACCCTGTTGCCCCTCGACCCCGTTCGGTATTACCGACATTTGGTTCGATTCTACGGCGATAAACTGGGGCATTGGATCGGCCTCTGCGGCGGGATTGAGCATTGGCATGGCATGTACAATCGTTTCCTGCGGCGATTGATCAGCGACTTAAATATATCTTGGATTGATCTGCGCAATCGATTCAAGCGAAAGGGTGACTTGCAGGAGTTACTCAGTGACGACGGCGTTCATCCTTTACCAACGGGTTATCGGGCGATGGCGGAGTGTATCCTGGAGGGCCTGATCGAGCTCGGCCTGGCGAAACCGGCCAGGGGTTGATTGGCGCCGAATGGGCGCGGCCCCCGGGCCGGTAAGGGGATCCAGTGCCTGCACCGTCAGACTTCGGACAACCGATTTTGAACTTTGGGCTTGTCGTAGGCCACGTCCCGATACCGGGCCGGAAGGTCGCCGCAGAAGGGCCAGTTGCGCCGTTTAAGAAGTTCCAGGGGCGTTTCCCAGGCAATCCGCTTTTGCGCCTCGTCGGAGATCGGCATCTCTTGGAATCGTTTCCATGAAGCCCCTACCGATTCGATGGCCATGGCGTAATCGCTGCCGTACAGAACCCGGTCTGCATATCGCTCCATCAAGGGATACAGGGTCTCACCGAGCCCGTCCTCGTCGGCGGAGGCCACGGCCCCGGTCCCGTCCAAGTACAGATTCGGGAACCTCTCCAGCCAATCAAAGGCCTTAGGGATCTCGGGATATAACATGTGGGCCGCGACGGTGATCAACTTCGGGTGCCGCTGGAGGATCTGTTCCAAATCCGGGGTGATGCCGGAGCGGCCATAAAAGGCATCGTAACCGGTGTGGACGAAAAAGATGGCTCCCGTGTCCTCCAGGTACTGATAGACCGGCTCGAGCAAGGGGTGGGACAACTCCAGCCTCTGGGCGTACGGGTGCAGCTTGAGACCGACAAAATGGCGGTTCTCCAAGGCCTCCCGAACGATCGGTAGGGGATCGCCATCGTGAACGTGGACAGACACAAAGGGCAATGCTTCCGGGGTTCGCAGGGCGAACTCCGTCTGCCAGTCCAGAATCTCGACACTTGTCTTGGGAAAGATGGGAAAAAAGAAGTTAAAAAAATACGTAATTCCGGTATCCCGGATGTGCCGCAGCAGGTCCTCCTCGGTGGTCGTCTCCGGATCCAAACCCATGTTAAAACCGGCTTTGACCGCCCAGCGGATGCCGCTTTTCATCCGCTTTTCCGCCATGATGTGCATGTGAGCGTCCAGTCGGTACGAACTCATGTCCTGTCTCCCTCCTTTTGCGGTCCCGGTTTCTGGTCTTCCTCGATCCAGCGCCGCACCAGGTCGAGATCAACGTTTCCGCCGCTGAGCACGCAGACGATGGGGCCGCCGCCCGCCGAGGTGCCGGCCTGGGTCGCGGCGGCCACAGATACACAACCCGAAGGTTCCACGAGCAATTTTTCTTCCCCGAGCAGCTCGAGCAGTGTCCGGTGAATCTCCGCATCACCCACCAGCACCAACTCGTCTACATATTTTTGGACAATCGGGAAAGTAAAAGTTCCCGGGTGGCTGGACCGCAGGCCGTCGGCGACGGTGGTGCTCACTCCAATATCCACGATGTGGCCCGCACGGCGGGAAAGATACGTATCATTGGCGAGCTCCGGCTCCACTCCGTAGATCCGGGTGCGGGGCGACCGATTTTTGATCGCTGTGGCAATGCCGGAGATCAGCCCGCCACCGCCCACGGGCACGAATACCGCCTGTACCTCGGGCAGCTGTTCGAGGATTTCCAGACCAATCGTCCCCTGGCCGGCGACGACGTGGGGGTCGTCATAAGGGGGAATAAAAATAAACCCGCGTTCTCTTGCCAAATTCTGTGCCAGGTCGATCCGTTCGTTTGATGTTTTCCCGTGTCGGATCACTTCGGCCCCGTGGCGAAGAATGGCCTGTTCTTTGACCGGCGCTACATTTTCCGGCACGATGACGGTACAGCCCAGTCCCAGGGACTTGGCAGCAAAGGCGACGGCCTGGCCGTGGTTTCCTGAAGAACCGGTGATCACTCCGAGGGGAGATGACCCGGATTCAAGTAGGGATTTGATCTTGTTGGTTGCCCCGCGAAGTTTGAACGAACCTGTGCGCTGCAGGTTTTCGCATTTCAGATAGACGGGCGCACCGGCCTTCTCCGAGATGCGGGGGGCGTACAGTAGGGGAGTGGTGGTTACCTGCTCCCCAATGCGCCGGCGCGCTTGTTCGATGTCTGAGAGCGTCACCGCGTCTTCGTGGTTCATCCTTCGAATCCTTCCTCTCTCCAGGGGGCCGGCCAGGCCTGGCCCGGTGTTAGCGAACTTTCAGGATGATTTTACCCCGGGAGTGACCGGATTCGCTCAGTTCGTGGGCCTTGGCAACCTCCTCCAATGGCAACACAGCGCCGATGGCGGGTTTGATGTGTCCCTGTTCGATCCACTTCCCGATCTCCTCCAGCTTTTTTCCGTCCGGTTGCAGGAAAAAGTAAGCCCGGCGGATGCCTTTTTGTTCGGCCAGGGCCAAGTCCGGCGGCATGACGATAGACACCAACATGCCCCCTTTTTTTAGGACGTTCATGCTGAGAAGTTGCACCTCGCCGCCGAGGGTGTCGAACACCACATCCAGATCCCGAAGGGTCGCGGTAAAATCCTCCTGGGTGTAGTCAATGACCCGGTCTGCGCCCAATTGTTTTGCAAAATCGACGTTCCGTGTGCTGACCGTCGTAATGACCTGGGCACCGAGGAGTTTTGCAATCTGAATCGCAAAGCTGCCGACTCCGCCCGCCCCGGCGTGGATGAGCACGGTGTCGCCAGGTTTCACGCCGGCATGATCGATCAGTGCTTCCCGGGCGGTCAAGGCCGCTAAGGGTACAGATGCTGCTTCTTCGAAAGACAGATTGGCCGGCTTTTTAGCCACCAGTGATTGGTCCACCGCCACGTACTCCGCGTACGTGCCATCCCGCTCGATGTCCGGCCGGGTGAAGACCTCGTCCCCCACCCGGAAACGGGTGACTTTCGGTCCCGTCTCCACCACGGTTCCGGCGGCGTCCCACCCGAGGATCAGGGGGAGGCGATGGTTCAGCCGACTTTGTAAATACCCCCGGCGGATTTTCCAGTCCACGGGGTTCACCGAAGCGGCATGGACCTCGATGAGCACATCCGTTTCCCTGAGTTCTGGTTTGGGGACATCGGCGATTTTGAGCTGCTCCGGGCCCCCGTAGTTCTCGATCAGCACCGCTTTCATTCCTACCGCCTCCTTTGTGCGGACGTTGTTCTTCGTCTATCCCCAGTATAGCGAAAAAAATGACGACGGGGGAAATCGGTTGCACGGGCTGAAACCCGCCAGGAACGTTTTCAATCCCGTTTCCATGGCACATCCTCCATGAGATAAAATAAAAACAGGTACTATTCTATCGAAATTCGCCCAGAGGACTCCCGCCTCTTTAGGTGCGTGGTGAATGGGCGGCCGGGCGAAAGCCCGGCATTTTTTTTGTGCGCCCGGCATGGGCGTTGACTGGGTGGTGAAAGTCCACTGCAGGCGAGGCAGCACGAGTCTGCTAGCCAAAGGCAAGGGTGTCCATCGTGAGGTGGGATCCGAAGGAAGCTGGAGGCAAACCCACGGCCCGATGAACAAGAACCTCATACGAGGCTACGCCGTTCGGATGAGCTGGCAAGACACAGCGAAATCCAAAGGCTGCCAAAGGGCGGCGGAGTATATGAGGCGGGCGCGGGGGGAAGGTCAACGCTCTTACCCGGGGAGGCCTGCCGGATACGCCAGGGGACTGGCAACCCGGATCGAGAGGTTCGGTTGAACCGGCAGGAGTCAGCAGAGGGCATAGTACCCAGGAGGTCATGAACTCCGGGGGAAGGCCCGAACATCAAGACAGAGGTGAAACCGGTGCGTTCGCGAGAAGGACGAAGACAGCCGAAAACCCTGAACAGGGACTACCCACGGGAGGAAGTGGTGAAGCCACGGGGGACCGTGGGAGAGCCGAGCCCTTCTCCGGCACAAAGCGGAGCTTCACCTCGCGGAGAACAAGGTGACGGCCTGATGGAGAAGGTGGTGGCCAGGCAGAACATGCTGGCCGCCCTGAAGCGGGTGGAGCAGAACAAGGGGGCTCCCGGCGTGGACGGCATTCCCACGGGAAACCTCCGGGAACAGATCCGAGCCGAGTGGTCGCGCATCCGGGAAGAGCTGCTCACGGGGATCTACCGACCGCAGCCCGTGCGCCGGGTCGAAATCCCGAAACCCGGGGGAGGCAAGCGGATGCTGGGGATCCCCACCGTGATGGACCGCCTGATCCAGCAGGCACTTCTGCAGGTGCTGACGCCCATCTTTGACCCGCAATTTTCGGAGGCCAGCTACGGGTTCCGACCCGGAAGAAGGGCACACGAGGCGGTCAAGAAGGCGAGGCAGTATGTGGAAGAAGGATACGAATGGGCCGTGGACATGGACCTGGAAAAGTTCTTTGACCGAGTGAATCATGACATCCTTATGGCCCGGGTAGCCCGGAAGGTCACGGACAAACGAGTGCTCAAGGTCATTCGTCGGTACCTCCAGGCAGGGATCATGGTGAATGGGGTGGTGATGGAAAGAGAGGAAGGGACACCACAGGGCGGGCCGCTGAGTCCCCTGTTGGCGAATATCCTTCTGGACGACCTGGACAAAGAACTGGAAAAGAGAGGTCACAAGTTCGTCCGGTATGCGGATGATGCTAACATCTACGTTCGAAGCAAACGGGCGGGGGAGAGAGTCCTGGCCAGTGTCCGGACATTCCTGCAGGAGCGGCTAAGACTCAAACTCAACGAGCAGAAGAGCACGGTGGACCGACCGTGGAAACTGAAGTTTCTGGGATTCAGCATGTACAAACGCAAAGCCGGGGAAATCCGCATTCGCTTGGCCAGACAGTCGATCGAGCGGGTCAAGGCCAAGATCCGAACCCTCACGGCGAGGAACACACCGATCGCCATGGAGGAACGCATCCGGCGGCTGAACACGTATCTGGGCGGATGGATGGGATACTTTGCCCTGGCGGAGACGCCGAGCACCTTCGAAGAAATCGAAGGATGGATCCGGCGGAGGCTGCGGATGTGCCTCTGGAAACAGTGGAAACGGGTACGGACGCGATACCGTGAACTGCGCGCGCTAGGGCTGCCGGAGTGGGTCGTTCATCAATTTGCCAATGCCCGCAAAGGACCGTGGCGGATGGCCCATGGGCCGATGAATCGAGCCTTGGGGAACGCCTATTGGCAGGCCCAAGGACTCATGAGCTTAACCGAACGTTACCGAAGGCTTCGTCAATCTTGGTGAACCGCTGGATGCGGACCCGCATGTCCGGTGGTGTGAGAGGACGGGGGCTAGCCGCCCCCTCCTACTCGATGTGTGCGCCCGGCATGGGCGTTGACTGGGTGGTGAAAGTCCACTGCAGGCGAGGCAGCACGAGTCTGCTAGCCAAAGGCAAGGGTGTCCGCTGCGAGGCGGAATCCGAAGGAAGCCGGAGGCAAACCCACGGCCCGATGAACAAGAACCTCATACGAGGCTGCACCGTTGGGATGAGCTGGCGCAACACAGCGAAATCCAAGGCTGCCAAGGGGCGGGGGAGTATATGAGGCGGGCGCGGGGGGAAGGTCAGCGTTCTTACCCGGGGAGGCCTGCCGGATACACCAGGAAAACTGGCAACCCGAACCGAGAGGTTCGGCTGAACCGGCAGGAGTCAGCAGAGGGCATAGTACCCAGGAGGTCATGAATTCAGGGGGAAGGCCCGAACATCAAGTCAGAGGTGAGACCGATGCGTTCGCGAGAAGGACGAAGACAGCCGAAAACCCTGAACAGGAACTGCCCACGGGAGGAAGTGGTGAAGCCACGGGGGATCGTGGGAGAGCCGAGCCCTTCTCCGGCACAAAGCGGAACCTCACCTCGCGGGGATCAAGGTGACAGCCTGATGGAGAAGGTGGTGGCCAGGGATAACATGCTGGCCGCCCTGAAGCGGGTGGAGCAGAACAAGGGTGCCCCCGGCGTGGACGGCATTCCCACGGAAAACCTCCGGGAACAGATCCGAGCCGAGTGGCCGCGCATCCGGGAAGAACTGCTCGCGGGGACCTACCGACCGCAGCCCGTGCGCCGGGTCGAAATCCCGAAACCCGGGGGAGGCAAGCGGATGCTGGGGATCCCCACCGTGATGGACCGCCTGATCCAACAGGCCCTCCTGCAAGTGCTGACGCCGATCTTTGACCCGGAATTTTCGGAGGCCAGCTACGGGTTCCGCCCCGGAAGAAGGGCCCACGACGCGGTCAAGAAGGCGAGGCAGTATGTGGAAGAAGGATACGAATGGGGCGTGGACATGGACCTGGAAAAGTTCTTTGACCGGGTGAATCATGACATCCTTATGGCCCGGGTAGCCCGGAAGGTCACGGACAAACGAGTGCTCAAGGTTATTCGCCGGTACCTCCAGGCAGGGATCATGGTGAACGGGGTGGTCATGGAAAGGGAGGAAGGGACGCCACAGGGCGGGCCGCCCCGTCCACTGTTGGCGAATATCCTTCTGGATGACCTGGATAAAGAACTGGAAAAGAGGGGCCACAAGTTCGTCCGGTATGCAGATGATGCCAACATCTACGTTCGAAGCAGACGGGCGGGGGAGAGAGTCCTGGCCAGTATCCGGAAATTCCTGCAGGAGAGGTTAAAACTCAAGCTCAACGAGCAGAAGAGCACGGTGGACCGACCGTGGAAACTCAAGTTTCTGGGGTTCAGCATGTATAAACCCAAAGCCGGGGAAATCCGAATCCGCCTAGCGAGGCAGTCGATCGACCGGGTCAAGACCAAGATCCGAGCCCTCACGGCGAGGAACACACCGATCGCCATGGAGGAACGAATCCGACGGCTGAACACGTATCTGGGTGGATGGATCGGGTATTTTGCCCTGGCGGAAACGCCGAGCATCTTCGAAGAAATCGATGGATGGATACGGCGGAGGCTGCGGATGTGTCTCTGGAAACAGTGGAAACGGGTGCGGACGCGATACCGTGAACTGCGTGCACTGGGGTTGCCGGAGTGGGTGGTGCACCCATTTGCCAATGCCCGCAAAGGGCCGTGGCGAATGGCCCATGGGCCGATGAACAGAGCCCTGGGCAACGCCTACTGGCAGGCTCAAGGTCTGATGAGTTTAACCGAACGTTACCGAAGGCTTCGTCAAGCTTGGTGAACCGCCGGATGCGGATCCGCATGTCCGGTGGTGTGAGAGGACGGGGGCTAGCCGCCCCCTCCTACTCGATGTGTGCCCGGCATGGGCGTTGACTTGGTGGTGAAAGTCCACTGCAGGCGAGGCAGCACGAGTCTGCTAGCCAAAGGCAAGGGTGTCCGCTGCGAGGCGGAATCCGAAGGAAGCCGGAGGCAAACCCACGGTCCGATGAACAAGAACCTCATACGAGGCTGCGCCGTTCGGATGAGCTGGCGCAACACAGCGAAATCCAAGGCTGCCAAGGAGCGGTGGAGTATATGAGGCGGGCGCGGGGGGAAGGTCAGCGTTCTTACCCGGGGAGGCCTGCCGGACACGCCAGAGAAACTGGCAACCCGAACCGAGAGGTTCGGCTGAACCGGCAGGAGTCAGCAGAGGGCATAGTACTCCGGGGATCATGAACCTGAGAGGAAGGCCCGAACATCAAGTCAGAGGTGAGACCGGTGCGTTCGCGAGAAGGACGAAGACAGCCGAAAACCCTGAACAGGAACTGCCCACGGGAGGAAGTGGTGAAGCCACGGGGGATCGTGGGAGAGCCGAGCCCTTCTCCGGCACAAAGCGGAACCTCACCTCGCGGGGATCAAGGTGACAGCCTGATGGAGAAGGTGGTGGCCAGGGATAACATGCTGGCCGCCCTGAAGCGGGTGGAGCAGAACAAGGGTGCCCCCGGCGTGGACGGCATTCCCACGGAAAACCTCCGGGAACAGATCCGAGCCGAGTGGCCGCGCATCCGGGAAGAACTGCTCGCGGGGACCTACCGACCGCAGCCCGTGCGCCGGGTCGAAATCCCGAAACCCGGGGGAGGCAAGCGGATGCTGGGGATCCCCACCGTGATGGACCGCCTGATCCAACAGGCCCTCCTGCAAGTGCTGACGCCGATCTTTGATCCGCAATTTTCGGAGGCCAGCTATGGGTTCCGTCCCGGGAGAAAGGCCCACGACGCGGTCAAGAAGGCGAGGCAGTATGTGGAAGAAGGATACGAATGGGCCGTGGACATGGACCTGGAAAAGTTCTTTGACCGGGTGAATCATGACATCCTGATGGCCCGGGTCGCTCGGAAGATCACGGACAAACGAGTGCTCAAGGTTATTCGCCGGTACCTCCAGGCAGGGATCATGGTGAACGGGGTGGTCATGGAAAGGGAGGAAGGGACGCCACAGGGCGGGCCGCCCCGTCCACTGTTGGCGAATATCCTTCTGGATGACCTGGATAAAGAACTGGAAAAGAGGGGCCACAGGTTCGTCCGGTATGCGGATGATGCCAACATCTACGTTCGAAGCAGACGGGCGGGGGAGAGAGTCCTGGCCAGTATCCGGAAATTCCTGCAGGAGCGGTTAAAACTCAAGCTTAACGAGCAGAAGAGCACGGTGGACCGACCGTGGAAACTCAAGTTTCTGGGGTTCAGCATGTACAAACGCAAAGCCGGGGAAATCCGGATTCGCCTGGCCAGGCAGTCGATCGACCGGGTCAAGACCAAGATCCGAGCCCTCACGGCGAGGAACACACCGATCGCCATGGAGGAACGAATCCGACGGCTGAACACGTATCTGGGCGGCTGGATCGGATACTTTGCTCTGGCCGAAACGCCGAGCACATTCGAAGAAATCGAAGGATGGATCCGGCGGAGGCTGCGGATGTGTCTCTGGAAACAGTGGAAACGGGTGCGGACGCGATACCGTGAACTGCGCGCACTGGGGTTGCCGGAGTGGGTGGTACACCCATTCGCCAATGCCCGCAAAGGGCCGTGGCGAATGGCCCATGGGCCGATGAATCGAGCCCTGGACAACACCTACTGGCAGGCTCAAGGTCTGATGAGTTTAACCGAACGTTACCGAAGGCTCAGTCAAGCTTGGTGAACCGCCGGATGCGGACCCGCATGTCCGGTGGTGTGAGAGGACGGGGGCTAGCCGCCCCCTCCTACTCGATTGCAGTTTACCAAAAGTTGCTGTAACATATAATCAGTTACTAATTAGCGAAGGTCTTGGTGTTGCTATGAAATTGGACAGCAATTATCATTCAGTGTTTAAGCTCACTTATCACCTCGTCTTGGTGGTCAAGTACCGCCGAAAAGTTATCAACGATCAAGTGGCCGCACGCATTAGGGAAATCGGAGAATATATAGCACCAAGGTACAACATTACGTTCTTGGAATTTAACCATGACCGCGATCACGTGCACATACTCTTCAGTGCCCACCCCAACAGCACTCTGTCGAAATATATCAACGCTTTTAAAAGCGCCTCGTCACGGTTGGTGAAAAAGGAGTTCCCGGAAATCAGGAAACACCTCTGGAAAGAATATTTCTGGTCCCGCAGTTTTTGCCTTTTGACTACCGGGGGAGCTCCGATGGAAGTGATCAAAAAATACATCGAGTCCCAGGGTGAGAAAAATGATCATCGTACACCGGTTTCACATCGAGCCAACTAAAGAGCAAGAGCAAAAGCTGTTTCAGACCCTGGAGCTTTGCCGCCAGCTATACAACGCAGCCCTGGAGCAAAGAGAAATTTGTTATCGGCAAAGAGGCAAGTCACCTTCTTGCACCGCACAAAAAAATGAACTACCGGCATTTAAGAAAGAATTTCCGGAATACAAACAGGTCAATGCTCAAGTCCTGCAGGATTGCCTGCAGAGGTTAGACCATGCGTTCCAGCGGTTTTTTGCTGGCCTGGCCGGGTATCCGCACTACAAAGATCAGAACCATTACCGTTCTTTCACCTACCCGCAGGCGGACAAGCAGGACCATTTCAAAAAAATCGGCCATATTTATTTGCCTAAGATTGGGTACGTCAAAATGAAAGCTCACTTTGAATTTAACCCGGCCAAGGTCAGCCGAATCAATGTCAAGTACCACGGCGGCAAATGGTACGTCAATCTGACCTCGGAAATCCAAGAGTCCGAAGGAGTAGACATTGTTAACAAGGTGGGTATTGATGTTGGCCTTTTAACCTTCGCCGCACTCTCAGACGGCACGAAAATCGACAACCCGAAATACTTTCGTAAATCCGAAAAGAAATTGGCCAGGTTGCAAAGACGGCTTTCCCGCAAGAAAAAAGGTTCAAACAACCGAGGGAAGGCTAAAGCGAAAGTAACCAGGCTGCATGATAAGATTGCCAATCAGCGGAAAGACTTCTTGCACAAGATTTCCCACGGCATAGTCCAAAAATATGACTGGATCGCCGTCGAGGATTTGTCGGTTAAGAACATGATGAAGAATCACCATTTCAGCAAGAGCATCGCCGACGCTGGCTGGAGCAAGTTCATCAGCTACATCGAATATAAAGCCAAAAAGTTCGGCAAGGTTCTAGTGAAAGTTCCTCCAGCCGGCACGTCCCAAACCTGTGTATGCGGGCATCCAGTTCCCAAAGACCTAAGCGTCCGGATACACCAATGCCCGCATTGCGGGCTGACCGCCGACCGGGACGTGGTCTCGGCGATGGTCATCCTGCAAAGGGCGAATTAGGCAAGATCTGAGTAGGGCTGGAAGCACCCGAACTTACGCCTGCGGAGATTGTGTAAGACCCATGTGGCTACGGTCGATGAACCAGGAAGCTCCCGCTTCTAAGCGAAAGCGAAGGCGGGAGAGGCTTCACTAAACTCCAAAGGGATGTCAGCGACAACCCGTATCCCGGCCCGGGGTTTTGGGCTGTGATCTTGTGGAGGTGATCGCCGTGGCCGGCGAAATGAAAGCGATTGTGTTGACGTCTTCAGGAAATCTCATCGAAACTGAAGTGCCAAAACCGGCGCCCGGGGACCGCGATCTTTTGGTGGAGGTTCGCGCCGTGTCGGTGAATCCCGTGGATACCAAACAGCGGGCAGAAGAAGGGAAACTCCGGATCCTGGGTTGGGATGTGGCGGGTATCGTCCGGGAGGTGGGTCCGGCCTGTACGCTCTTTCGCCCGGGTGACGAAGTCTATTACGCCGGGGACATCACCCGACCTGGCGGTTTCAGTGAGTATCACGTCGTCGATGAGCGGCTGGTGGGGCCTAAACCCCGAACCTCAGATTTTGCCCAGGCGGCGGCGCTGCCCCTGACCACCCTGACCGCGTGGGAGGGGCTGTTTGAAAAATTAGGTGTGCAAGCGAACGGTGGAGCGGACAAGAGGATTTTGATCGTCGGGGCGGCGGGTGGAGTGGGTTCCATGGCTGTACAGCTGGCGCGGTGGGCGGGACTTGAGGTGATCGGCACCGCATCCCGACCGGAGTCGACCAAATGGGTGAGGGAGTACGGCGCCCACCATGTGATCGACCATTATGAACCGTTTCGGCCGCAGCTTGAGGCGCTGGGGATATCCGGGGTCGACGCGGTCTTTTGTCTTAACGTGGTGGAGCCCAATTGGGATGCCATGTTAGATGTTTTGGTGCCGGGTGGGAAGTTGTGCACCATCCTCCCGCCCACCTCCCCGGTCAATCTGCGGCCGCTGTTTGACAAGAGTCTTACCTGGGCCATGGAAGGCATGTTCACGCGTGCCCGGTTTCGAACTCCGGATATGCAGGAACAACATCGCATCCTCGCGGAGGTATCGGGCTTGGTGGACTCGGGAGAGATCCGGACGACGATGAATCGCTATTTGTCCCCGATCAGCGCCGCCAACCTGGAAAGAGCCTTCGCCGAAATTCGCTCAGGCCGCAGCATTGGAAAAATCGTACTGGAGTCCTTTGCATGAAGGGGGCGGACCGAAGCCGGTCCGGCCCTGCGCGTCATCGCTCCAGAACCACTTTTCCCCAAGTCCGTCGGGAGGCCAGGCGGGCGAGGGCTGCGGGCAGCTGCTCAAAGGGGAATCGGTGGTGGACAAGGGGCCGGATGGAACCCTGCTGGTAGAGGGCGATTAGATCCCGGTGCGCCTCCCGGACCGCCTGGGGGAAGAGGCGCTGAAAGAGTCCCCAGTGCACCCCCCAGATGGCGTAGTTTTTCACCAGGGCGTGGTTGGTGGGAGCCTGGGCGATGCGCCCGCCGGCGAATCCCACCACCAGGATCCGCCCTTCAAAGGCAATGCAGCGGCGGGACTGGTCGAACACATCCCCGCCCACCGGGTCGAAAATAACGTTTGCCCCCTTGCCTTGGGTGGCCATTTTGACGGCCTCGACAAAATCATGTTCTCTGTAGTCGATCGCCAAGTCGGCGCCGAGTTCTCGGCAAATGTTCACTTTCTCCCGGCCGCCCGCTGTGGCGATCACTCCGGCGCCTGCCGCCTTGCCGAGCTGGATCGCCGCCGACCCGACTCCGCCGGCTCCGGCGTGTACCAGGAGCACCTCGCCCCGCTGAAGCCGGGCCAGCCGATGCAAGGCGTAATGAGCGGTGTGAAAGCTGATGAAAAAGGCGGCGGCTTCCGCCGGCGGCATCGATTCCGGCACGGGGTATACGCGGTCAGCCGGTACTTTGATCTGTTCGGCGTAGCCGCCCTCTGGCAAAGCGGGGAGGGCAATCACCCGGTTCCCGACGGGCAGGTCCACCCCCTCTCCCGAGGCTCGGATGCGACCGGTCACCTCGGCTCCGGGGGTAAAGGGAAGCGGGGGCTTTTCTTGGTAGGTACCGGCACACAGGAGGAGGTCAAGAAAATTAACTCCCGCGGCCTCGACGTCGATCAACACTTCTCCCGCTTGCGGGACCGGCGCCGGCCTCTCTTCCAGGCGGAGTACTTCTTCCGGATTTCCAAGCTGATGCACCACCCAGGCTCGCACAGGCGAACACCTTCCTTCCGTGACATTGCCTAGCAAATCATCCACTTTGACGTGTCCCTTCAGGAGATTTCGGGAGATGATGAGGCGCTGGATCTCATCCGTGCCGTCGTAGATGCGCCACAACCGGGCCTCCCGGTACCATCGTTCGATGGGCAACTCCTTCGTGTACCCCATTCCCCCATGAATCTGCAACACCCGATCCACCACGCGGTTGCCCATGTTGGAACCGTAGAGCTTCCCCATGGAGGCGTACCGGGACATCCCTGGCTTCCCTTCCCGTTCGTTTCGCAAGACCTGCTGTTCAAGGGGGATCAGTTCCCGTTCGACAAACCGGCGTACCGTCTGTTGGACCATTCGTCAATTGGAAATCCATCGCATTGCCCCCTTCCGAACTCCAACCTGGTTGCTTCGTTATAACGACCGGCCGGTTGTTTCATGGTAAACTTGGATTCGTTCCAACAGTTGGTATCCCCTACCCTATTTGTATTGTACAAAAAATGCGCCAATCGGTATAGTGGATCTAGGCGGAGTGTCGTCCGATGCGGCATCGCCAAGTTTAACCGGGAGGGAGCGGGTTGCGAGAGAAAACACAGGTACGGGTGTTTTGTGATTTCCACGAGCCAGTACGTCACAAAAGAGATGTACCCTCAAGATCTGTATGGCCAGGACGATTTAGAGAATTTTCCTGAAGAGATTTCCCGGGGCGGGACGGCAATTGTTGACCCGTTCGGGCAATACATCGAGGGCCCGTTGTACTCCCGGGAAGGAATTTTGTACGCGGACTTAGATCTCGGTTTGTTGGATGAGGTCCATTAGGAGTTCGATCCCATTGGGCACTACTCCCGTCCAGACGTATTCAGGCTTGTCGTGAACGAACCACCCCAGCGTTGATCTTAGTGAAAATTTTTCAAAACTGCCTGCATAAGGGGGATGCCTCGTGATTCAACGCCCTTCACTGGAACAATTGGACCGCATCGCGCGTGCGTATGGGCTGGGCTTGGGACCGGAGGATTTAATAGAGTTTCGCAATCTGGTGTCGGCGGCGCTGGCTTCCTATGACCGGGTTCACGACATGGTGGAACCGAAGCCGCCAGTCACCTATTCGCGGTCGGTGGGCTATCGCCCAGGCGAGGAGGAAAATCCGCTTGGAGCCTGGTACTGGAAAACGAAAGTTCCGGGAGCGTCGGAAGGGAAGCTCTCCGGTAAGCGGATTGTTCTGAAAGATAACGTGAGTTTGGCCGGAGTGCCGATGATGAACGGGACTTCGGTGTTGGAGGGCTATGTGCCCGATGTCGATGCGACGATCGTGACCCGGATTCTCGACGCCGGGGGTGAGATCGTCGGGAAAGCGGTGTGTGAGCATCTGTGCTTTTCCGGCAGCAGTTTTACGTCTGACACTGGCCCGGTGAGAAATCCTCACGACCCGTCGCGGTCAGCGGGGGGGTCGTCCAGCGGAAGTGCCGTACTTGTGGCCACCGGGGACGTGGACATGGCCATTGGTGGCGACCAGGGGGGATCGATTCGGATCCCCAGTTCCTGGTGCGGGGTGTATGGGCTAAAGCCCTCCTATGGTCTCGTGCCCTACACCGGGGTGTTTCCGATCGAGCAAACCATCGACCACGTGGGTCCCATTGCCGGCACCGTGGCGGACGTGGCCCTCCTGCTCGAGGTCATCGCCGGACCTGATGGCCTCGACCCACGCCAGAGGGATCTGGAAGCAAAACCGTACAGCCAACTGCTCGGCGGAGACCTGAGCGGGATGCGGATCGGCGTGGTGCGGGAAGGCTTTGGATGGGAAGCGTTGTCTGAGCCCGACGTGGATGAGGCGGTCCGGGAGGCGGCGCACGCCTTTGTCCAGTACGGGGCCTCGGTGGAGGAAATCTCGATTCCAATGCATCGGGACGGGCTTCACATCTGGAACGTGATCGGAACCGAGGGCACCTTGGACATGATGATCCGCGGGCACAGTCAAGGAACGAACTGGAAGGGCTTTTATCAGACCAGCCTTCTCGATGTGTATGCCCGGGGTCTGAAGACCCGGGCGGTGGATCTCACCGATACTGTGAAGATGGTGATCCTGGCAGCCCAGTACATGCAGGAGATGTATCACGGAAGATATTATGCCAAAGCCCAGAATCTCGGGCGGCAGTTGAGGGCGGAATATGACGCCGTCTTGAAAACCTACGATGTACTGATTATGCCCACGACGCCGATGAAAGCGACGCCCATCCCCGGGCCGGAGAGCAGCCGGGAGGAGCGGGTGGCCCGGGCGCTGGAGATGATCGTCAACACCGCTCCCTTCGATGTGACCGGACACCCGGCGATGAACGTGCCCTGCGGGCGGTCGGGCGGACTTCCCGTGGGGATGATGCTTATCGGGCGCCACGGGGAGGATGAGGTGGTCCTTCGGGCCGCCTATGCCTTTGAACAGGACCGCGGTCAGATTTAGGATAGAAACCTTTCTGAATCAGGGATATTTGAGATATAAAAAATGACGTAGAATGAGAAAAATATCTTGCATAATGGAGATAGTCCGGTTAAAATGGCGATAGAGAACTCCTAGGGTTCCGCGTTTGGCATGAAAGATGACAAACGGACCGGTCCGAGAGGAGTTCGCGCCGAAGCCGGCGTCACACGGAGGGATAAAAGCCCGGGAGGTTTTTATCCCTCCGTATTTTTTTCGAAAGGAGAGGGAAGCGGTGGAAAGCCGTGAATTCATGAATGGAGCACGAGCAAGGGGAGCGGGATTTGTCGAGTCCTGCTCCTTTCGTTATCATGGGGGCGATCAAGGCGATTTTCAGGCGGGAAGGAAGAATGGGATTGAAAAAGATTGAGGCGATTATTCGTCCGGAAAAGTTGCAGGCGGTGATTGCAAAGCTGCATGCGGCTGGAATCTTTGGATTCACGGTCAGCCAGGTTCAAGGCCGGGGTCAACAGCGCAGTTCGGCAGGGGTGTATCGGGGGCACGTGTATCAAATCAGCCTGCACCCGAAGGTGAAGGTGGAGATGGTCGTCTCCGATGCCTATGCGCAGAGGGCGGTGGAGTCGATTGTCCAGGCGGCGCAGACCGGGGAGGCGGGAGACGGGAAAATTTTTGTCCTGCCGGTGTATGAAGCGTACAACATTCGCACCGGTGCGCCCGACGAAACGATCGATGATATGCGGTCCACAAAATAATCGATAACATGTAATGAAAGATGACAAAACTGCTTGCGAATACCCCTTTCGGTCGCGTATACTGGCATCGTATTTTCTCTGACGTTGGAGGGGAGAGATGTGACGGTACCGGAAGGGTTGAACACTGTGTGGGTCGTGCTGGCGGCGGCGATGATTGTGTTCATGGAGGGCGGGTTCAGCCTTTTGGAGGCGGGTTTGGTGCGGACCAAAAACGCCGTAAACGTGACGATGAAAATTTTTGTGGATCTCACCTTTGGGGCTTTGGCCTATTATGCGGTGGGACTCGGACTTATGTTTGGTGCGGATCACTTTGGTTGGTTCGGGTTGGCTTTACCCTCTGGGGTGATGGGGCCCGAGGGAGTTCCCACTGCCGCTTATGCATTATTTCAGATCGCTTTCGCCATGGCGGTGGCGTCGATCGTGTCCGGGGCCGTCGCCGAGCGGATGAAATTTTCGGCGTATATCGTGGTGACCATGTTGGTCTGCGGTCTAATCTATCCGTTGTCCGGCCACTGGATCTGGTCTTCGGGGGGCTGGTTATCTCGACTCGGGATGGAGGATTTTGCCGGATCGGCGGCGATTCACGCCATGGGGGGATTTTCCGCGCTGGCCCTGGCCGCGGTGCTCGGGCCCAGGCGCCAGCGATTTGGTTCGGATGGAGAGGTCAACGTCTTTGCTCCAAGTAACATTCCCCTGGCTTCGGCGGGGGCGTTTATTCTGTGGTTTGGGTGGTTCGGGTTCAACGCGGGCAGTACATTGAACGCCCTGGACGTGCGGCTTCCCATGATTGCTCTTCACACCTTTCTAGCGGCGTCGGCCGGCGGGGCGGCGGCGATCCTCGTGAGCATGGCGCGCTTTAAGGTTTCCGATCCGAGCATGGCGATCAATGGTTCCCTGGCGGGACTAGTGGCGATCACGGCGGGTTGTGCCTTTGTGGGGACGGGTGCGTCGGTGATGATTGGCGCGGTGGCCGGGGCCTTGGTGGTTTGGGCGACGGGATGGGTGGATCGGATGAAGGTGGATGATCCGGTGGGGGCGGTGGCGGTTCACGGATTCGGTGGCCTCTGGGGTACGGTGGCGGTGGGGTTGTTCGATGTACGCCAAGGGATGTTGACCACCGGCGATGCCCATCTGCTGCTCGTGCAAGGGTTAGGCGCTGCGGTGGCGGCGGTGTGGGGGTTTGCGGCCATGTTCGGAATTGGCACTCTTCTCGATAAAATTATGGGGCTTCGTGTGGCGCCGGACTTGGAGGAGCAGGGGTTGGACCTGGCCTTCCATGGCATTCCGGCGTACAATGAGCTGGAGCGGTTTACAAATTGGCCGGAGGGGCCGGGACATGGCGCGGCCGAAGATCCTGAGCCGGTGAAACCGGTGCTTGGCATGGGGGTGGAGCCGGCTCCGTCCGATCGGGCATGAGATTTGTACCCGTGTCAGCCATGCTGTCCCGCGACAAACCGGCCGAAGGGTTTGTCCGGGAAGCGCCCCGAGCCGAATTCCCTCATGAGCTTGTTCAGGGACGGGTCCCAGTAAACCGGTTTTCCGCGCAAGAGGGTGGCAAGAATCTTTCCTCGAAATGTCCGACCGATGAAGGGGCTGTGCGGGTGACGATAATAGAGATCCTCCCGGCGGAGGGCCCAGGGGGTGCCGAGTTCCACGAGAACCAGGTCGGCGTCCGAGCCGGGCGCGATGGTGCCTTTTCGGGGATAAAGGCCGAACCGCTTTGCTGGGTTGGTGGCGGTGAGGGCAGTCAGGGTCTCGAGGGGGACTCCGCGCCTGTGGTAGCCTTCCTCGAGAAGTACGTTGAGGGCGGTTTGGGCGCCGGAAATGCCGCCCCAGACGCGAAAAAGGTTGCCTTCGGGATCCTCTTTCATAGAAGGTGGGCAAGGGGAGTGATCCGATCCCACGGTGTCCACCAGCCCCGCCCGAACGGCCTGCCAGAGAGCTTCCACTTCGTCCCGTCCTCGCAAGGGGGGAGCGCATTTGGCCACGCCGCCGAGTTCTTCCAGGTCGGCGACAGTCAGGGATAGGTAGTGGGGGCAGGTCTCCACGCTCACGTCCACTCCGGCCTCTCGCGCCGCCCGGATCCGGCGGACCACATCCGCGCTGCTCGCGTGGACGACGTGCAGGCGGCACCCGGTCAGACGGGCGATGGCCAGGGCGCGTTCGACAGCTTCCAGTTCGGAGACCACGGGGCGGGAGGCTTCGTAATCTCGGGCTGAAACCCGCCCCTGGGACAGAAAAGATTCGGTCAGGCGTCGGGTGATCCAGGAACTTTCCGCATGGACGGCGACCACGGCGCCCAGGCGGGCTGCAATGTCCATCCCCGCCCACAGGGAGTCGTTGTCCACAGCGGGAAAATCGTCGGTTCCAGCGTCGGTCATGAAGGCTTTGAAGCCAATCGCCCCGCACTGGCTGAGTTCGGTTAACTCCTCTGTGTTTCCGGGAATGAGCCCTCCCCACAGTCCGTAATCGATGAAAGATTTCGCCTCGGCGACCTTTCGTTTTTCCTCAAAGTGACTCCTGTCTGTCACGGGCGGGGTGCTGTTCAGGGGCATGTCAAAAAACGTTGTCACCCCACCGGCTGCCAAGCTCATGGTTCCCGTCGTGAACCCTTCCCAGTCCGCCCTTCCAGGTTCGTTCAAGTGGACATGGGCGTCGATGAGTCCAGGGAAAATGTACAAGCCTGTGGCGTCGATTTCCCGGTCCAATGTGGACGCCTGAGTTAATTGACTCTCCATAGCGACCACAGTACCGTGTCGAATCCGGAGATCCGTTCGCCGAGTGCCCTCCGGTGAAACCACAGTGCCCCCGCGAATCACCAAATCACCTTCATCTCTCATTCCCGCCGACTCCTTTCCGAAGAAGATCGTACAACGTCATGGTGAGGATTTTGGCGGCTAGGACCATATCATCGATGCGCACGTGTTCATCCGCCCGGTGACCGCCCGCCTCGGCCAGGGTCCTCGGGCCCGCTCCAAAGAGTACCACCGGAATCCCCGCTTCGGCAAAATGCCGGGCGTCGGTATAAAGAGGCACCCCGTGGATATCCGGTTCCCGTCCCCCCATGCGCTTCCCGGAGCGTGACCGTCATTCGGGCCTTCTCGCGTCGACAGCTTCATTCAGGGCACCTCCGCCTCTTCGGTTTGTCCCGTTGAGCCTGCTTTAGGGTGGCTGTCCATGGCTCGCAATACCGCTTCCAGGAAGACTGAGACGCCGATCTCGATGTCCTCGGGTTCCACGTACTCCTCCGGGTGGTGACTGACGCCGCCGCGGCAGCGAACGAATATCATCCCGACTTCGGTGAGGTCGGCCATGGCCAGTGCGTCATGTCCGGCTCCGCTCGGGATAAAAAGCGGCGGGTAACCATGACGGGTTATGGCCTCTGCCGCAGCCGCCATCAGCCGCGGAGAACACTGGACCGCCGGGGTGTCCAGGACGACTTCACAGCAAAAAGAAAGGCTCCCGTTTTCAGCGATACCCTCCGCTCTTTGGCAAATTTGCCTGAACACCCGCCGCCGTTCTTCGTCGTCCAAGCTGCGGACATCGAGCGTTCCCTCGACACGGCCGGGAATCACGTTGCTCGATCCCGGAAAGACCTGGAGATTCCCCACGGTGGCCACCGTGGAGGGGGACTTTCGGGCGGCCTCCTCCACGGCCAGGATGATTTCTGCCGCCCCGACCAGAGCATCCCGCCGGGCATCCATGGGTACGGTGCCGGCGTGACCGGCCAGACCTTCAACCTGGAATCGGCCGCGTACGGCACCGGCGATGCCGCTGACGACTCCACACGGAAGATGTTCATTTTCCAAGATGGGCCCTTGTTCAATGTGCAGTTCCATGTAGCCGGCGATCTGTTCCGGATCCCGCTTGGCCGAGCGGAACGCCAAAGGGTCGAGGCCAAATTCGCGGAGGGCTTCAGCCAACGTGATGCCCCGGGCATCCCGGGCGTTCAGATCCTCTCCCAGCAACGTCCCCGCCATGGCCCGGCTTCCCAGCAGCGTGGTGTGGAAGCGAGCCCCTTCCTCGTCGCAAAATACCACCACCTCCAGGGGCAAAGCGGTCTGGAAGCCAGATTCGAACAGCGCCTGGACGACCTCCAGGGCCGCCACCACCCCCAGCGTCCCATCAAAGGCTCCGCCTTCCATCACAGAATCCAGGTGGGATCCGATGAGGAAGGCGGGGCCACCGCGCCGGTGATGGGGATAGTGGCCGATGATATTCCCCAGGGCATCGACTCGGACCACCATCCCCGTCTCTTTCATCCACCTGCGAACCAAGAGGCCGGCTTGGCGGAATTCGGATGTGAACGACAACCGCGTAACCCCTCGTTTCCCTGCACTGCAATGAGCCAGTTCTTTGAGCCGGTGGAGCACCCGTTCCATCCGGATAGGAATCTCGAACATTGGCAACACCTCTGTTGGTGTATCCTACCCCTCGGGATGACCCCTGTCATTGGTCAGGTTCACCGGTTTCGCAGGCACGAATTATGTATGGTATCCAACTGTCTAACTTACTGACTTATTATGATATATAATATTACGCATAGGAGGTGATGAGGCGATGAATGTGAGGGATTTGTTGGCTATTCCGATTCTTGCCGATGCAAAGGTTGTAGCAGGGGCGTCAGGTCTTGCGCGAAATGTTCAATCAGTGAACATGATGGATGCGCCGGATATTATCGATTTTCTCAAACCAAACGAACTTTTGGTCACCACCGGATACGGCCTAAAAGATCACCCCGGTGCCCTGGTGGATTTGGTCCGCCAAATGGCGCAAAAAGGCTGCGCCGGCTTGGGGATCAAGATCCGGCGGTTCCTTCCGGAGACCCCTCCGGAGATGGTCCGGGCCGCCGATGAGTGGGCGCTGCCGATCGACGGTGTGGATGGGTATGGTTCACAATATCGTGGCTTACGAAACGGCGGGCAGCCTGCTTGGACTCGGGATGAGTGTGTGGCAGGCTCTGGCCACCGTCGTCGTGGCGAATGTGATCTTGATCCTTGCGATGTGGGTGAACAGCGTGGCTGGGGCCAAATACGGGATTCCGTTTCCGGTGTTGGTGAGAGCGTCGTTTGGTCATCAAGCGGCACAGATCCCGGTGTTGATCCGGGCATTTGTGGCGATTTTCTGGTTTGCCGTACAGTCCTGGGCGGGCAGTAAGGCGGTTGGCGCCGTGCTCGGCCTTCTCATTCCCGGTTGGGCGGCTCTGGGTGACGTTCATGTGCTTGGAATGGGTCTGAACGACGCTCTAGCATATGCCGTGTTCTGGGTGCTGCATGCGTACGTGATTTCACATGGAATGGAACGTGTGAAATTTTTCGAACTGTGGGCGGGACCATTGGTGATTGTGCTCGGCCTCGGTTTGGTCACTTGGGCCTTGGTCGCGGCGCACGGGGTCGGCCCCCTTTTTGCTGAACCAAGCAAGTTGACGAACGGTCAGTTTTGGCACGTGTTCTTCCTCTCGGTCACCGGTTTGATTGGTGTGTGGGCGACGTTGGTTCTCAACATCCCTGACTTTACCCGGTTTGCCCGGAGCCAAAAGGATCAGGTGGTCGGGCAGGCGATCGGGCTGCCCGGCACGGCGATTGTTTTTGCCGTGATGAGCATTATCATTACATCCGGGACCATCGTGGTATTCGGTCGACCGATATGGGATCCGGTGGAGCTGTTAAAGCAGTTCCACAATCCGGTCATCCTGATTCTCGGGTCGTTTTCCCTATTGGTTGCGACGCTGTCGGTGAACGTTGCGGCAAATGTCGTTTCCCCAGCATATGATTTGATCAATTTGTTCCCCAAGAAACTCAATTTTGTAAAAGCCGGGATGCTGTCCATTGTCATTGCGCTGTTCTTTGCCCCTTGGCTCTGGTTTGACAACGCAAATACGATTTTTGCGATCCTCGGTGCGATCGGGGGCACGTTGGGGCCGGTGGCGGGGATTATGATCGGTGATTTCTATTTTGTTCGTCGGAGAAACTACGATATGGCCGCTTTCTATAGTCGGAACGGTCCGTATTCCTACAGCAACGGATGGAACTTTCGAGCGTTGGTGGCGATGGGAATCGGTACGATCCTCTCTCTGATCGGGTTGTTCGTCCCGGCATTGAGCGGCCTTTACGCTTATTCATGGTTTTTGGGGGTGGGCGCCGGGTTGATTGTTTATGTTTTTCTGATGCGGCCAAGGGAATCGGTGGTTGCACTGAGCCAGGCTTCATCGGAGGTGGATTAGGCTCCCGGTTTATGGCGGACCGTGGGCGCCGATCAGGAATTCGGGGGGGAGGCGGTGTGGGTGGATTCCGGTTATTGACGGGGTGACATCGGCCGTGAAGATCGCTGTGGCCATAGTTGATCTTGGGATATCCCAAAAAAGGAACAAATGACCACGCATCATCGATTGAGGCCATCTAGGAGGTTTCCTCCGGAGATTTGACGTGCTCGGGAGGAGAAAGTCTTCTCGATGGCTTTTTCTGATGTTCACGCCTGGCGGTACCTGCGTTTGAGGGCAACATACAAGGCAACCAGGACGGCCAGGGCGATGAGACCAGGCACCAGGTACTGGTGCATCACCCGGTGGTAATGGGACCAGGCCACCCCGGCGAAGCGGCCGAGGGTCGTGAAGGCGGCCACCCACACCAAGGCCGACACTGCGTTGAACAGGCTGAAGGTCAAAAAGGGCATGCGTTCAATGCCCGCGAGATAAGGCACCAGAACGCGAATTCCGGCGATGAACTTCCCAAACAGGACCACAAAGCCCCGATATTTGGCGAAGGTCCCCTCGGCCTTCGCCCATTTTTCCTCCCGGATTCCCAGGTATCGTCCGATTCGCATGACGATCGGACGCCCCAAAAAATATCCGATTCCGTAGGCGGCGGTGGAGCCGAAGATATTGCCCAAGGAGGCCGCCATGAAAAGGGGCAGGAATGCAAAGGCCCCCTTGGTCCACTCGATGCCCGATACCACCAGCGTGGTTTCTGCGGGAAACGGCACTCCCAGATTTTCGATCAGCAAAATAAAAAAAACACCGATGTATCCATAGTGGGAGATCCAGTATTGGACGCCCAGGTGCAAGAGCCCTCGCTCCTTTCTTGAGTCCGGGGACACAACCAGTCTACTATAACAGTATGGCAAAGATGGTGGTTTTCCAACCATCGAGGAAGAAATGGAGGCGGTGGGGTGCGGATCCAAAAGTTTGAAGCCAATCGACGAGAATTGATTGAGGTGGCCCGGGGGGATCGGCCGGCCGATCTCTTCATTCGGGGTGGTACGGTGGTCAATGTCTATTCTGGGGAGTTGTTGCCCCACCACGTCGCGATCTACAAAGATCGCATCGCCTATGTCGGGCCCCGGGAGGTCGCCGTAGGGGACGAGACCCAGGTGGTGGATGCGGCGGGGATGTTCGTGGTTCCGGGGTATATCGAGACCCACTCGCATCCCTGGATTTTGTACAATCCGGTGAGCCTGGCGGAGCGCATCGTGCCTCTGGGGACAACCACGGTGGTTCACGACACCCTTTTTTTCTACCTTCATTTAGGCTACAAGGGGACTGTGCGGCTGATCGAGGCGCTGCGGGATGTGCCCATCAATCAACTGTGGCTCGCCCGGATCGTTGCCCAGGCGGGGTATCCGGAAGAAGAGGAGTGGTTTGACCCGGTCTTCGTGCGGAAGCTGCTCGAACACGAAGATGTGATCGGAACGGCGGAGCTGACCCGCTGGCCCATGTTGTACCAGGGCGACCCCCTGATCGTGGACACGATGGAATTCGCGAAACGGTTGGGGAAGGTATCCGATGGCCACACCGCGGGCTGTTCCTTTGAAAAATTAAACGCCTTGTCGGCCGGGGGGCTGAGTGCCTGCCACGAGGCGATCACCGCCCTGGAGGTGCTGGACCGGTTGCGCCTGGGGCTGTGGACGGTGCTGCGCAACAGTTCACTGCGCCCGGATCTGCAAGAGTTGATCGAACCGGTGGTAGAAGGGCAGATCAGCACTCAGCGGCTCCTGATGACCACGGACGGGCCGAATCCGTCTTTTATTGCAGAGAACGGGTTTATGGACGGGCTTCTTCGCCAGGCAGTGCGGATGGGCGTGCCGGCCGTCACCGCCGTGCAGATGGTGACCCTCAACGCGGCCCAGTACCTGAAGCTCGATGACTACATCGGCGGGATTGCACCCGGGCGCCGGGCGGATGTACTGATCCTCCCGGATTTGGAGAGTTTTCGTCCGGATCGGGTTGTGAGGGGAGGACGGGAAGTCGCCCGGGATGGCCGGCTGATCGCGCCGCTACCTGAGATTGCATGGGACCGCTATCCTTCCATGAAACCATTGTCCGTCTCCGCAGAGGTACTGGCGGATCCCGATCTGTACCGATTTGAGGCGAAAGACGGGGAAAAGGTGCCGGTGATCGAATTTATCAGTAATGTCATCACCCGGCGTACGGATACCGCGCTGTCGACAGACGGCGAATACGTGGCGATCAGCGGCCGGCCGGATCTGGCCTATGCCGCTTTGGTAGCCCGGGATGGGACCTGGGTGGCCAAAGGGGTGATCCAGGGGTTCGGCGGTCGGATCGCGGGGCTCGCCTCCACCTACAACACCACCACCGAGCTTCTCGTCATCGGCAGGGATCCCGGGGCCATGGCCGTTGCGGCGGAGCGGGTGCGGCGGATGGGGGGCGGGATCGCCCTGGCCGAAGACGGGGAGGTCAAGCTGGATATTCCTTTGCCCCTGTACGGAATCATGTCCGACGTGCCCTTTGCCCAGGTGGTGCGGGACCACGACCGGCTTCTGGCGGCGGTCCACGATCGGGGATTTCCCTTTCACGACATTTTGTATTCCCTGCTCTTTTTGACCTGTGATTTTCTCCCGGGGCTTCGCCTGACGCCTTTGGGGCTGTACGATGTCAAAAGGGCGCAGGTGGTTCGAAAACGGCGTAATTTGCCGGTGAGGGCCTGATCGTCAGCATCCATAGAACCGGTTGCCGGTTCTGTATTTTCACTTTAGACTGGGAGTAGGGCGGGGACCGGGCGTTTGGCAGGGGCCGCGCACCAATACGGGGAGGGATGGCCGTGGATTTTGAATACTCCGAGAAGGTGAAACAACTGCAGCGCCGATTGACAGAGTTCATGGAGGAGGTCGTTTATCCGGGGGAAGAGGTGTATGAGCAGCAGCTGCGGGAGGCGCCCAGCCGGTGGACGATCCCGCCGATTATGGAGGAGATGAAGGCGAAAGCCAAGGCGGCCGGTCTGTGGAACCTCTTTTTGCCGGACAGCGAGTACGGGGCAGGGCTGACAAACCTGGAGTATGCGCCCCTGGCCGAGATCATGGGCCGTTCGTTCATTGGGCCGGAGGTCTTCAATTGCTCTGCACCGGACACGGGCAACATGGAGGTATTGGTGCGCTACGGAAGCGAGGAGCAGAAGCGGCAGTGGCTGATCCCCCTGTTGAACGGGGAAATCCGCTCGTGCTTTAGTATGACCGAGCCGGATGTGGCCTCGTCGGACGCCACGAACATCCAGGCGAGCATTGTCAGGGACGGGGACGAATACGTCATCAATGGGCGCAAATGGTGGTCATCCGGGGCGGGGGATCCCCGGTGTAAAATCGCCATCGTCATGGGCAAGACGAACCCCAATGCGCCAAGACACGAGCAACAGTCGATGATTCTGGTGCCCTTGGATGCCCCCGGGGTGAAGATCGAGCGTCAGTTGCCGGTTTTCGGGTATGACGACGCTCCCCACGGCCACGCCGAGATCACCTATGAAAATGTGCGGGTGCCGGCGTCGAACATCCTGTGGGAAGAAGGGAAAGGGTTTGCCATTGCCCAGGGGAGACTGGGGCCCGGCCGGATTCACCACTGTATGCGTTCCATCGGAGCGGCGGAACGGGCGCTGGAGTTGATGATCGACCGGGTGAAAAATCGCGTGGCTTTCGGGAAGCCCTTGGTGGAACAAGGGGTCATTATGGAATGGATCGCGAACTCTCGAATCGAGATCGAACAAGCCCGGCTGCTGACGTTAAAGGCGGCCTACATGATGGATACCGTCGGGAATAAGGCGGCCCGAAAGGAGATCGCCATGATTAAAGTGGTGGCCCCGAACACGGCTCTCCGGGTGATTGACCGGGCGATTCAGGCCTTCGGAGGGGCGGGGGTGACCAGCGACACGCCCTTGGCGCGGATGTGGGCGAACATCCGCACGCTGCGCATCGCCGACGGTCCCGACGAGGTGCACCGCATGTCCATCGCGAAGCAGGAGATTAGGGGGCGGAAGGGCTAGAGGCAGGAACAGAGTGGGGGGCCCTCCCTTCTAGGCGCCGGGGATGAGCAAGGGGATTCGGATTGCCAACCGACCGTTCGATACGAAGGCCGGAAGGAGAAGTTGGGTGGCTCGGGGGTTCGGCGGGACGGAGGGACCGGCAAGGGAGCGCGAATACTCTTTGCGCTGCGTTGGCCGGCCCGGATCCACCCCATCTCTTCCGGCTGTGGTAGACTGGTGTCGAGGGATGTGACGGAGCGGGGGGAACAGGATTGAGTGAACAGTTGCTCTTTCTTGATTTTGAGTTCACCATGCCGGAAGATCGATCGATGCCCGAACAGTTTCGGCCGGAGATCATCGAGCTGGGTCTGGTCTCGGTGATCGACGGCGAGATCTTTGACCGATTGTCCACTTTCGTGCGCCCGATGCGATTTCCCACCTTGACCGAGCGGTGCAAGAACTTTTTACAGATTCGCCAGGAAGATGTGGACGCGGGGATCTCCTTTCGTGAACTGGTGGAGACTTTGCAGACTTATGTCGAGTTGTGCCCGACCACGCCGGTCACTTGGGGAAACGCCGATTTGCAGGTGCTGCGGGAAAACTGTAGCCATGCCGGGCTGCCCTTTCCTTTCGATCGCCGGGAGCGGGATCTGTCCTTAGAATATAAACGGTTTTTCGGGAATCGCCAGCAGACCGGCCTCTGGAAGGCGATTGAGGAGTACGGGCGAACGGGGGTTGGCCGTCACCACCGAGCCCTGGACGACGCCTTGACGACGGTGGAGATTTTCCGGATGATCGAAAAGGATAAGGAGTATCTGAATCGCCGGGAGCGGATGACCCTCGGGGATCGGGTGGATTTGGAGGATGTGTGGAAGAAACTGCATGACTGGCAGGTCAAAACGGCCAAATGAAAGCGGGCGAACGGAGGCGTCGCCCGCTTGACTTTTTAGGCGCTGGTGTGCCGATCCTTTGATCGAGGGTCCGGACTCCTCAGCGACCGAGCCAGAGCCCGGCAGCGAAGAGAAGCCCGAAAGTCCAGTAATGTAAGGCCGCCCATTTCATCCCGGCCATCTCCTCTGACCGCGGGGCTCCGGCGCGCAGAGAGTGGCGCAGCCGGACGGCGATCATCGTATCGCCAGTGGCAGCCGCGGCCTATGATCGCGGTCACAGTGGTTCGTTTGTGAAGGTATATGCCTTTTCTGCTTTATACCAACTCCTTGCCTTTGGTCTCAGGAAGAAAGACCAAAGTGGTGATGGCCGCCAAAGCGAAGGAGAGGGCGGTGGCGAAAAAGGCGCTGCCCAGTCCCATGGTCATGGCGAGGGTGCCGACGACAAAGGGCGCGGAGGCGCTGACTCCCCGGCCAAAATTGTAGGTGAATCCCTGTCCCGTGGCCCGGATTGCTGTGGGGAACAACTCCGCCAGCACCGCACCAAACCCGCTGAAGTACCCCGATCCAAAAAATGCTACGAAGGGTCCCAAGAGCAACAGGGTGGACGCAGTGTGTGTCAATCCGTAAAAGGGTACCAGAACGGCGGCCCCGGCGAAGAACAAGAAGAACGTCCAGCGCCGGCCGATTCGATCCGCGATAAATCCGAAGGTCACATAGCCCAGCCAGCTACCCACCTGCATGATGATCACCCAGAGGGCGGTTTTCGTGACGGTGAGCCCGGCTCCTCCTTCAGCCGCCGAGGTGCCCAAATAGGTCGGAATCCAGGTGAACAAGCCCCAGTAACCGAACTGCGCGAACAAGCTCAGCGCCGAACCGAGGACCGTCCATTTCAGATGGGGCGCGTGGAAAATCTCCGCAAACGTCTGCCAGGATCCGCGACGCCCCCCGGTGGCCTGGCGCTGTGTCCAAATTTCCGGTTCTTTCACCGTCCGCCGTACCGCGTAAATGATCAGAGCCGGCAGGATTCCGACGAAGAACACTGCCCGCCATCCGAAGGTGGGGAGTACCAAAGCCGTAATCAATGAGGCTGCGGCATAGCCGATGGCCCAGCAGCCTTGCACAAACCCCATCGCTTTACCCCGGTGTTCCGCCGGCCAAGCCTCGGTGACCAAGGCGGCACCTGCCACCCACTCCCCGCCCATGCCTAGACCGAGAAAGACTCGAAACAAGGCCAGTTGACTCACGGTTTGGGAAAAACCAGAAAGGGAGGTAAATACTGAATAGATCAGGACGCTGTACAAAAGAGATCGGGTGCGCCCGATTCGATCGGCAAGCACTCCGAAGAGGATACCTCCTGCCGCCGAACTCAAAAGGGTCAAAGAGGCCAGCAGTCCGCCGATGGATTTGTTCATGTGAAGGTCTGCCATAATGTTGACCAGGATCATCGAATACAACATGACATCCATGGAATCGAGCATCCACCCAAGTCCCGAAGCGATGAGTGCCTTCCAGGCCTGGGGGCCGACCTGCCACCAATGGGCGGGGGCTTGCTCGACTGCGGTTTTCTCGATTGTTGCGGTTGTTGTGCGCTCCATTCTTCCGCCTCCTCTGCAATCTTAGGTTCAACTTTTATCGGGCAGATTGAGCAACTCAGCCGGGTTTTGAGCCCCCATTCGGCGGATGTCCCGGTCGGGTAGCCCCGATTTTAGCAATAGGGAGACAAAGGACCGGTATCCTTCCGGTGGTGACGGGTGATTGACCTGTCCAAAATCCGTTTGCAGCACGCATCGCTCCGGTCCGATCCGGCGAATACTGTCCACCATCTGTTCGATATCGATTGTCTTCCAGTCCGGCATCAAGGGCAGGTAGGATTTTTCCAAATAGGCCCCCTTTCGGGCCAGGTCGACCTGCAGGTCCAGGGGCATCTGGGTCACCCCAAGATCCGGGTGGGCGACCAGGATTTTTTCAACTCCCCGCTCCTGGGCTGCTTCGACAAAGGCTATGGTTTCCCGAGGAGACAGGTGCCCTGAGGCTGCCACTGCACCGGCTTCGGCGATCATGTCGAGAATCTCGTACAAGACGGGTATCACCCGGCCCTGTTTGTCCAAGATTTCGATACCCTGCAAGGGTCTGAGCGCCACCTCGGATTTCTGGGCCGAATAATCCGACCCGCCGTAAAAACCCAGATGATGTTTGGCCGACCCGGTAGGCATCCAGATGATCTTGGCGCCGCGCTTCAGGGCTAGATCCACTGCGTAGGGGTTTAACCCACCCACGAACACGTTTAACACCAAGGACCCGAAAATATCTAACTCGGGAAAGGATCTCTTCAGGATTTCCGCCCGGGAGACGGTGCACTCTTCATGAGCTTTCAGCACGAATCCCCGCATCCCCGCATCGCGAACTTGTTCCGCCAATTCTTGGTCAGTGACCGAACGGGGGAAAATGCTTGGGGCCGAGTGGACATGAATGTCAATAAACCCCTGCAAAAAAGACCGATCGATATTCATGATGGATCTCCTTTTATTTCAAAATAAACTGGGGACTTGATCTGCTGCCCATCCGAATTTGTGACGTGGATTTGTGAATCCACCTCTGTGAGGATGAGGTCGATGATCCCGCGGGTCCGTTCCGTGGCGTGAACCTCCCGGCCGTTTGGAACATGGTTTACACGCAAAATCCCATCGTGCCCCGGGACCACCCAATCGGCCGTATCGAGAATGCGGGCGATACTTTCACGACTGGCGGCGGGGTCCACAGACATCCACACATTTCCCGTTCTGGCTTCATCGCGGTTCTTGTTGTCAATCGCGATTAAACAGAAAGAGTAGGAATCCCGCGACACATCTTGACACCGGTTGAATTCTTGGATACGCTAAAGTTGCGTGAAGATGTCTGATCACTAGACAAATAGGTGATGCCCATGATCCAGCCGGTGCGGCGCTCGAAGTTGTCTGAGGCGGTCGTGGAACAGTTAAAAGAATTGATCCAGTCCGGCGTGTATCCGCCGGGAACCAAACTGCCCCCCGAGAAAGAGTTGGCGAAACAGTTTGGCGTCAGTCGGGCCTCGGTCCGGGAGGCGCTTTCGGTGCTCGCCTCGGCCGGCATCATCGACGTCCGCCAGGGCGAGGGGAGCTTCGTGCTCGAAGCCGATCTTTCCCGGTATATTCCCCCGGTGGCGGTGTCGATGATCGCATTTCCCAAGCAAATCTTACACCTTTTGGAGATGCGGAGCATCCTCGAAACGTCGGCGGCGGAGTTGGCCGCCCGGCGGGCAGGGGATCGGGAGAAAGCGGAGATCGAAAGGGCGATGCAGGGTTACCTGGACGAACTCCGGGCCGGGCGGGTTGGCGATGCCGGGGATCTTCAGTTTCATCAGGCGGTCGCTAAAGCCACCGGCAATCCCATCCTGGTTGAACTGATGGCCCGGGTATCCGATTTGGTCCGGGAAGGGATGCGTTACACCTTGGGACAGAACCAAGGCAACCTCAAGCGCATGCGGGAGGTTTATGACGAGCACGATCGCATCTACCAGGCGATTCGGGAGCGTCGCCCGGAGGAGGCCCGGGCGGCCATGGCCTTTCACCTGGGAAAGGTTCGGGAGAAAGTGCAGCGGGAAATGAATTTAAAACCGCCGGAGGATGGGCAAACCCATGACGGGCTACAAGGACCCGGCACCGGGGCGGGCGAACCGGAAAGCGTGGCCTCGCCTTTTCCGTCCGGAGAGGAGTCCGGGCGATGAAGTGGGCTCGGGTGCGCCGGAATCTGGAAACCCCGGAGATCGCCGATCTCGAAGGGGTGGTGGAGCGGGAGACTGCGGCAGTCCTGGGCCGAGCCTTTGACCGTCCACTCCGGGTGGCGATTCCCGCCGGCAGCCGGGGTATTTTCGGGATCGACCGGATTTTGCGGACAGTGGTTCAAACCATCCGGTCTTTTGGCGGCGACCCGTTCCTTTTTGCAGCAATGGGGAGCCACGGCGGAGGCACCGCCGAGGGGCAGAGGCAGATCCTCGCTTCTCTTGGGATCAGCGAAGAGGCGATGGGGGCGCCGGTGAGCTGCTCCTCCGAGGTCGTGCAGGTGGGGGAAACGCCCTCCGGGCTTCCGGTGTATGTGGCCCGGGAAGCTGCGGAGGCGGACGCGATCCTCGTGGTGAACCGGGTAAAGCCCCACACTTCGTTTCACGGCCCCCACGAGAGCGGCCTGGCGAAAATGCTCAGCGTAGGGATGGGTCGGGCGGCGGGGGCCGAGGCGGTTCATCGTCTCGGGGTCGGCCATCTCCCCGGGGTGGTGCCGGAGATCGCCGGGGAAGTTCTTCGCCGGCTGCCGGTGATCGGTGGGCTGGGTATCGTCGAGAACAGCCGGGAGCGCCCCGCTCACATACGGGGATTCCGGGCGGCGGATCTTTTGGCCGGCGACCGGGCGTTGCTCCAGGAAGCCAGGCGGCTGATGCCTGGCCTACCGACCGATCGGCTTGACCTGTTAGTGGTTCGGGAGATGGGGAAGAATTTCAGCGGCACCGGGATGGACACGAATGTGATCGGCCGGTTGCGTATCACCGGGGTACCGGAGCCGCAAGATGTTCAAATCACCTACATTGCGGTGTGCGACCTGTCCGAAGCTTCCCATGGGAACGCCACGGGGGTTGGTCTGGCGGATTTTACCACAGAGAAATTGGCGGCGAAAATCGACCGCGCCGCCACGTATTTGAACTGTTTGACGAGCGGGTTCGTCGCCCGGGCCGCCGTTCCCATGACATTTTCCAGTGAAAAAGAAATGCTCGACTCGGCGTTCCGAGCGTTAAAACGGCCGCCGCACCAGGTGCGCTGGATGGCGGTGGCCAATACCCTGGAGCTCGGCGAGGTCCGGGTGGGGGAGGCGCTGTGGGAAGAGGCGCTGACATGGCCGGACGTGGCCGGGGTAGGGGCCCTGCGGGACGTGACGTTTACTGCAGATGGCGACCTGGTTTGGGAAGAGGAAGAAGAAGGGAAGGACCGTGGATGAGTGCGGGAGAAGAGAGTCGGGTGGCCAGCGGCTCCCGGCGGGCGGTGCCCATTGAAGAGTTGCGGGGGATTCTCGGCCCCGGTCGGGTGCTGACCTCCGAGGCGGATCGGTTGAGTTATGCTTATGACGCGTCCTTCGGGGTCTATGTGCCGGATTGTGTGGTGCAACCGAAGAGTACCGAGGAAGTGCAGGCAGTGGTGCGGACGGCGGCGAGGGAGCGGATTCCTTTGTACCCCCGGGGATCGGGCAGTTGTCTGAGCGGCGGTCCGCTGCCGGTGTACGGGGGCATCGTGGTGGATCTGTCGAAGATGGATGGGAAGCTGGAGATCTACCCGGACGATTTGGTGGCGGTGGTGTCGCCGGGTGTGCGGACCTTGGATCTGCAGAAGGCGGCGGAGCGCCATGGTTTGTTTTATCCGCCGGATCCGAGCAGTTCCCGGGTTTCCACCATCGGGGGCAATATCGCGGAGAACTCCGGCGGCCCCAGGGGGCTGAAATACGGGGTGACCCGGGATTATGTGCTAGGCCTTGAAGTGGTGACCGCTGACGGGAGGGTGTTTCGCACCGGAGGCCACACGATCAAGAATGTGACGGGGTACGATTTGACGAGGCTGATCGTCGGCTCCGAAGGGACCTTGGGCATCGTCACGGAAGCCGTGTTGCGCCTGCTGCCAAAACCCGAGGCCAGGCGGACGGCCCTGGCGATTTTTGACGATCTGGTGGTGGCGGGGAAGGCCATTTCCAAGATTTTGACCTCGGGGATCCTCCCGGGAGCCTTGGAAATCATCGACCAGGCCTGCCTTCGGGCCGTGGAGGCGTTCCGGCCCAGCGGTCTCCCTGTCGACGCCGAAGCAGTATTGCTCGTGGAGGTGGACGGTCACCCCGCCGCCGTGGACGACGAGATCCGTCAGGCCGCGGAGATTTGTCGGCAATTGGGGGCGCGGTCGGTGGAGGTGGCGGCGGATGAGGCGGCCCGGGATCGACTGTGGTTTGCCCGCCGGCAGATTTCTCCGGCCATCGCCCGGATCAAACCCACCAAAATCTCCGAGGACGCCACGGTGCCCCGCAGCCGGATTCCGGACATGTTCGCCAAACTCCGGGAGATTCGCAACAAGTACGGGGTGGAATTGGTGGTGTTCGGCCACGCCGGTGATGGGAATCTCCACCCGAACATCCTGTGCGATCTCCGGGACCGGGAAGAGATGAAGCGGGTGGAAGAGGCGGTGGCGGAGATTTTCCGCGCGGCTCTGGAGATGGGGGGGACCCTGTCCGGGGAACACGGCATCGGCACGATGAAGGCGCCATTTTTGACGTGGCAGTTGGGAGAGGTCGGGGTGGAGATGACGAAGCGGATCAAGCGGGCTTGGGATCCGGACAACATCATGAACCCCGGGAAAATTTTTCCGGAACCCGGCAAGGATAGGCTGGTGTTCACATCATGAGCGAAGCGGCGAAATCTGTGGAGACGCCGGCGGTTCAGGTGTTGGAGGGTCTCCCTTACGACGAGGCTTTACGCTGCGTGCAATGCGGGTATTGTCTGCCCGCTTGCCCGACGTACCGGACCATGGAAAAAGAAACCCATTCCCCCCGGGGACGGATCAATTTGGTTCGCATGCTCGCCGAGGGGCGAACGGACTGGAAAGTGGTGGAGGAGCCCATCGACCTGTGCCTCGGTTGCCGGGCCTGTGAAGAGGCGTGCCCGGTGGGGGTGCCGTATGGCCAGATCTTGGAGGAGACCCGGCATTACCTGCGAGAACGCAGGATGAAAGAAAACCCGGGCAAGGGGGACCGGGCGTTGGCATGGCTTTTGCGAAATGTGTGGCCAGAGCCCGACCGGTTACAGGCTGCCGGAGACTTCGTTTGGATGTACCAGAGAATGGGCCCCGTTGGGCGTTGGGGGGCTTCGTGGCCGATATGGCCTGAGGGGATGCGGGCTTTTGCCCCGGTGCTCCCCAAGGTCGATGGGCCCCGTACCCGGCGCCGGGCGCCGAGGGTCTACCGGCCGGTGGACAAAGATGCGAAGCCCGTCGGCACGGCCATGCTTTTTCGCGGATGTATCATGGATGTCCTGTTTCAGCACCTGAACCGATTGACCGGGGAAGTGGCGGCGAAGTTCGGCTGGAAAGTGGTGGTTCCCGACGACCAGCGCTGCTGCGGCGCCCTGCACGCCCACGCCGGGGATCTGGACGGAGCGAAAGAACTGGCCAAGCGCAACATCGCGGCCTTTGAAGCTTCCGGAGCGGAAGTGATCCTGCACAACGCAGGCGGTTGTGGGGCCATGCTCACCGAGTATCCGCGCCTATTGGCGGACGATCCTGAGTGGGCCGATCGGGCTGCCAAATTCGCCGCCAACGTCAAAGACATCAGCGAGTTGGCCGTTCAGGCGCCGGACAGCGCTTTCGTGCGGGAGGTGCCCCTGCGGGTGACCTACCAGCCCTCTTGTCACCTCCGCAACGTCGAAGGGGTAAAAAATGAGCCGGTGGAGGTGTTGCGGCGGATTCCGGGTGTTGAGTACGTGGAGATGGAAGAGATGGACCGTTGCTGCGGGTCGGCGGGGATTTATAACGCAGTCCATTACGAGGAGTCCATGGCGGTGCTCGACGAGAAAATGGAAAAGGCGATACGGACGGGCACCGATTGGGTGGTGACATCGAACCCGGGTTGTCTCCTCCAAATGCGCCTCGGGGTGCGCCGGTCCGGGTCGGCGGCGGAGGGCGGGCCCAAAGAGGCGATCCACTTGGTTGAGCTTTTGGCCTGGGCCTGTGGGGTGGAAGAGGTAGGAGGAGCCGGGGGCAAGGTCTAGTCCACGATGACGGGATCGGGGGTGAAGAGCGTGGAAGCCCATGACAAATGCCGGGTGCTGATGGACCGCCTGCGTGAATTGGGCCGGGTGGTGATCGCCTTCTCCGGAGGGGTGGACAGCACCTTTTTGTTGAAGGCGGCCCTGGAAGCTTTGGGACCGGACCGGGTGTTGGCGGTGACGGCGGATTCGGAAACCTACCCCGAGCGGGAACGGCGGGAAGCGGTGGAATTGGCCCGGGAGCTGGGCAGCCCGCACCTGCTGATCCACACCCGGGAACTGGAGATTCCGGGGTATGCCGAAAACCCGACCGACCGATGTTATTTTTGTAAACAAGAGCTGTTCAGCCACTTGATTCCCCTCGCCAAACAAAAGGGATATGACCACGTGATCTTCGGGGCCATTGCCGATGATCTCGGGGACCATCGCCCGGGACTCAGGGCGGCGGTGGAGAGGGGGGTGCGGGCGCCCCTTCAGGAGGCGGGGCTCACCAAGGCGGAGATTCGCCAGCTATCCCGGGAGATGGGACTACGCACATGGAACAAGCCCTCTTTTGCCTGTCTTTCTTCCCGAATTCCCTACGGGGAGCGGATTACCTTGGAAAAATTGACGATGGTGGACCGGGCGGAGTCGTTTTTGATGGCCCTCGGTTTTCGGCAGGTTCGGGTGCGTCAACACGGGACCCTCGCCCGGATCGAGGTGGAGCCCGGGGAGAGGGAGCGGCTGGTGGCTGCGGCGGACGAGGTGACGGCCCAGTTGAAAGCTATCGGGTATACCTACGTCTGTATGGATTTACAGGGGTATCGAACGGGGAGCCTCAACGAGATGCTGGCGCCGGTCGGATCGCGGCGGTCCGTGTTCGGGGGAGCGGAAGAAGGATGAGGGAGCCCAGGGGGTTTCGGGAGGTTCTGGAAGCCGTCCAGCGGGGGGAGTGGACGGTGGAGGAGGGTTTTCGGGCCCTGGGTCGCCTGTCGGCGGAAGATCTCGGGTATGCCCGGCTGGATCACCACCGGGCCCTGCGCAAGGGCTTCCCGGAAGTGGTGTACTGTGAGGGAAAAACGCCGGAGCAGGCGGCGGAAATCCTGGAGCGCCTGGCCCGTCAGGGAGGAAACGTCCTTGGCACCCGGGCCGAGCCCCGGGTGGCGGAGCTGCTCCGGATGAGGGTGCCGGAGTGTGAATATGACCCTTTGGCCCGCACGGTGGTGATTCGTCAAGAGCCCAGGCGCAAGATTGGGGATGTGTTGGTGGTCTGCGCCGGAACCTCGGATCTCCCCGTGGCCCGGGAGGCGATGGTGACAGCGGAGTTGATGGGGGCCCGCGTCGAACTGCTGGCGGATGTGGGGGTGGCCGGGCTTCACCGGCTTTTGACCCACCTGGATCGCTTGTACCGGGCCCGGGTGATCGTGGTGGTGGCCGGGATGGAGGGGGCCTTGGTGAGTGTGGTGGCGGGCCTTGTGGACAAACCGGTCATCGGGGTGCCCACCAGTGTGGGCTACGGCGCCCAGTGGCAGGGACTGACGCCCTTGATGGGGATGTTGGCGAGTTGCGCCCCGGGAGTGGCGGTGGTGAACATCGACAACGGATTTGGCGCCGGATACATGGCCGCTCTGATCAACGGGTTGGGGGAATCGGCGTGAAGGTCGCGTATATCGAGGGGTTTGCCGGAGCCAGCGGAGATATGTTTTTAGGGGCTTGGCTGGACGTCGGCGCTCCGGAAGACCGCTGGCGGGAGATCCTGGGTGGACTGCAGCTCGGGGGTTATGTCCTGAGTATTCGGCGGGTGACCAAGCGGGGCATCAGCGCGTTGAAAGTCGATGTGGAGTCCGGCGGAGAACAACCGCATCGGCGGCTGGCGGATATTTTGCAGATTCTTGATAGGAGTACCCTTCCCCAGGCGGTGAGGGAGCGGGCCATCCAGGCTTTTCGCTTGTTGGCCGAGGCGGAAGGCAAAGTGCACGGCACGTCTCCGGAGGACGTGCATTTTCATGAGGTTGGGGCGGTGGATGCCATCGTCGACATCGTCGGGGCCATGGCGGGCTGGTATCTTCTCGGGATGCCGGAATGTTTTGTCTCACCCCTTGAGGTGGGCGGAGGCTGGACGGTGTCCGCCCACGGGCCTATTCCCGTGCCTGCCCCGGTGACGGTGGAGTTGTTAAAGGGGTTTCCGGTGTACTCCAGCGGCCTCTGGGGGGAGACGGTGACTCCCACCGGGGCGGCGATCTTGCGGACCCTGTCCCGGCCGGCCGGGGGGCTGCGCTATGTAGCAGAGGCTGTGGGGTACGGGGCCGGGTCGAGGGAACTTCGGGTTCCGAATGTGCTGCGGATTCAAGTGGGGGAGCGGGTGTCCGAGTCAGGGAAAGCGGTCCAACCGGGCGGCTCCGGAATCGAGGCCGGCTTGGAGATGGAGGGGAGTGGAGCGGCGGCGGTGGAGGCGGGAGGGGGGGATCGCTATTTTGTGGTTGAAACGAATGTGGACGATATGAGCCCCGAATGGGCGGGGTACCTGGTGCCCCGGCTGCTGGAGGTGGGGGCGTTGGACGCCTGGATCGTGCCGATAATCATGAAAAAGGGCCGGCCGGGCATGGAGATCCGAGCACTGTGCACGGCGGATCGACTGGAGGCCGTTAAAGAAGAAATTTTCGCCCAGAGTTCATCCATCGGGGTGCGGGAGTACGGGGTGCGCCGGGAGGCCCTGGACCGCCGGACAGAAACAGTGGTGACCCCGTATGGACCGGTGCGGGTGAAAATTGCTTATCGACATGGCCGTGTAATGAACGTTGCCCCGGAATATGAGGACTGCCGCCTCCGGGCGGAGGAGTACGGGGTGCCGCTCAAATGGGTGTATCAGGAGGTCGTACGGCAGGTGGGATCGAAGGGCTTGTAGATCATTGGGGTCCCGTTGCGTTCCGATGCGATGGTCCCTCTCTCCACCCCTTCGTTTTAATCTCAAATGAAAATCTGACAAGATAGTCAGTGTAGCCCCAGAGCGGACAGCCGGGGCCTGGGACGGCTAGAGTTATCGACGATGTCCGAACATATCGATGTGGACGTGAGTGGTCTGCTGCGCCGAGAAATCACCCTGGCCCAAGCTGCAGATCGTTTGATGGATATGGTGGTACGTAACCAGCAGGTTTACGCCGGGAAAGAGAAGGGGTTCCGCCAGAAAACTGAGTTGACCATACGTGGGGTAGGCCCGCCGGGCCTGCCTTTTCTTTTGCGACTACCGGACATTAATCTGTGCATTTTCGTGTCAACGTATGCTAAATTAGTGGATGGCTGACCATCCTGTCGGGAAGGGGGTTCGGGGGTATGCTGCAAGAACAGCGTTTTGAACTCATCCGCCGGCATCTGGAGGAACACGGTTCTTTGGCGGTGCAAGACTTGATCCAGCTACTGGGGGTGTCCCGGGAGACGGTTCGCCGGGATCTGCGGCAGATGGAGCAGAAGGGGCTGCTGACGAAGGTACACGGCGGGGCGGTGCTCAAGCAGGTGGGGGAAGAGCCTTCCTATGAAGTGCGCACCGTTTCTCACCGGGCGGAAAAGCAGGCCATCGGCCGGGCCGCCCTGTCCCTCATTGCCCCGGGGGACACGATTTATCTCGATGCCGGGACCACCATGCTGGAGTTTGCAAAGGTGTTGCGTCCGGCGGGATCGCTCACGGTTTTTACGAATAGCATCACCGTGGCAGCGACCCTGGCGGCGACCTCTGCCAAAGTGTATGTGACCGGGGGGCTTTTGCGGGACGGGGAGATGTCATTGTCCGGGGCCATCGCCAACCATGTGACGGAGAATTTTTTTGTCGATACGGCTTTCATCAGCGCCGGGGGGATCACCATTGAGCACGGGGTGACCGATTATCACGTGGAAGAGGCGGAGCTCCGGCGCATCATCGTCGAACGGGCGGCAAGAGCGGTGGTGCTGGCGGACCACAGCAAGTTCGGCGTCACCGCTTTTACTCGGGTCGTTCCGCTCACTGCGGTGGATGTGATCGTGACGGACGCGGGTTTACCTGAGGAGGAGACCGAGGCGATCTGCGCCTTGGGGGTAGAGGTCATCCGGGGCGAGGTGAGCGGATGAGGTGGGATAGCACTCCCGCAAGCCTGTTGGCCGTCTGCCGGGGGGCGTCCGCCCCCCGTAACCCGAGGCTCCTTCAGCTCGGTGGTCCAATCCGCCCCTTTACCAACTTCCTGTCCAATCTTTACACAGGCATCACACACCCCTGGGCTGAACCTGCTATGCTGGGGGTGTGAAGTTGTGGTAATACGTGTTGTTATGTGTAAAGATGTGCAAACCATCGCAGGGAGGCGTGGTAAACGTGGGGAAACGGGCATGGAAAACGGGTTTGATCAGCTTGGCCTGTGCGTCGGTGCTCACCGCCTGTGGGGCGGGGGCTGGACCGGCAGGTCAGCCGGGAAGCGGGGGCGCGGGCAGTTCCTCCTCGTCCCTGGGGACTGTTACTTTGTACACGTCGGATGGCCTTGAAGACTATTACAAGGCGGTGATCCCGGAGTTTGAGAAAAAATACGGGGCAAAAGTGCAAATGGTCGCGGACGGCAGTGGCGCGGTGGTGAACCGCCTCAAGGTGGAAAAAGACAATCCCAAAGCGGACGTGGTGGTCACCATGCCGCCCTTCATCCAGGCCGCGCAAAAGGACGGCCTTCTCGAAGCTTATGCGTCTCCGGAGAGCGCCGCCATCCCGGTCGATCAAAAAGACAGTGCCGGACATTGGTATACCTTCATTAACAACTACGTCAATTTTGTCTACAATCCCCGGCTGACGTCCTCGCCTCCGTCGACGTTCCAAGATCTGCTGCAGCCGACATACAAGGATAAAATCGCCTATTCCAATCCGATTTCCGCCGGCGACGGCATGGCGGTGATCATTCTCCTCGAGAAGTTGTGGGGAGAAGACCAGGCCTTTTCCTACCTCAAACAACTGGAGCAAAACGTCAAATTTCACACCAAAGGCACCGGATACCTCGATGTGCTGATTAACCGTGGCGAGATTGCCGTAGCCAACGGCGACTTGCAAATGGACATGGCGGACAAGACCGTAGGCGGGCTGTCCCTATCACCGCTGTTTCTGAAACCTTCCCAGGATGCAAAACCCGTCACCTTCGCGGACCCCTATGTGATCGGCCTGGTGAAAAATGCTCCGAACAGCCGAGGCGGAAAGGCACTTATCGATTTTCTGCTCTCCAAAGAAGCTCAGGCCCATACCTATGATATTTACGGCATTCCCGCCCGTTCTGATGTGAGCCCGTCGGGAGACAAAGCCACGGCAGTGAAACAAGCGCTAAACGGGGTTCAGATTGTAACTATCGACTGGAATCATGTGCTCGATAACCAGAAAAAATGGCAGGACCGCTGGCAATCGGAGGTGCTCGGTGCCTATGGCAAGCAGGGCAGTGTCACGGCTCCCCAGTGATCCCCAGGTGTCATCCCGGAGCGATCCAGCCTTTGCGAGCGGTTTGGGTGAGCTCTCGACACAATCCGGGTGCGCCGGGATCGCCACCTGCGATCCAGCGTTTCACACGGATCGGCGACAGGAGCCCCTGGGTGAGAAACACACCACCCAGGTGGCGTCGGCGGTTCCGGGATTGGCCCTCAAAAACGTCACCGTGGCGCACGGCCATCGGACGATCCTGCAAGAGATCGACTTGAGTCTCAACCAGGGTGAACTGCTCACGCTTCTCGGGAGCAGCGGATGCGGAAAGACGACGTTGCTTCGGGCTGTGGCCGGTTTGATCGATCTGACCACGGGAACGGTGGAGGTCGGGGGTCGTGATATTACCCGCCTTCCTCCCCACCGGCGAAATATCGCCATGGTGCATCAGCATTACGCCCTCTTTCCGCATATGACGGTGGCGGAAAATGTGGCCTTCGGCCTGCGGGAGCGCCGGATGCCAAGCCGTATCGTCAAGGAACGCGTCCAGTGGTACCTTCACTTGGTGAAGATGGAGGCTCATGCGGATTTCTATCCTTCGCAACTGAGCGGCGGGATGCAGCAGCGGGTGGCCTTGGCCAGGGCTCTGGTGCTCGAACCGGACGTTCTGTTGCTCGACGAGCCCTTGAGTGCCCTGGACACCAATCTGCGGCAGGAACTTCGGTCGGAACTGCTCTTGCTCCACCGGCGATTTCCTGGGTTGACCATGATTTACGTGACTCATGATCGGGAAGAGGCGATGATCCTCTCCGACCGCATCGCGCTGCTCCGGGAGGGTCGAGTGGAGCAGGTGGGCACCCCTTCTGAGCTCTACGATCGTCCGGTCAGCCTGTATGCCGCCGCCTATTTGGGTGCGGTCAATGTGCTTCCGCCAGACTTCGTCCGCCGCTTTGCTCCGGGGCTTTTCGCTAAGATGGGGGATGGGTCCCGCTCCTTCGGAGTTCGTCCGGAATGTGTCCGTCTCGATCACAGCGCTAAACTCGCATTCACGGGCCGGGTCTCGGAGGTGGAGTGGGTGGGGGCGATTTGCCGGGTCAAGCTTGTCATTCTAGAGTTTCCGGAGTTGACCCTCAGCGCTGAGTTCCTGCGCCGGGGGGGCCTTCCCCGGCCAGGGGACGTGGTTCCCGTATCTTTCTCCCCGGAGGAGTGGATGGATGTTGGCCAGTAAGAGCCGGTTCGGTTGGCCACTGGCAGTGGCGGGACTCGTGTTTATCCCCATGGTGGTCTATCCGGGGTGGATGTTGATTTCCCTTCAGGGGGGCGGGGTGTGGACCGAGTGGAGCACTGTACTGCACAGCGCGGCCCTATGGCGGACAGTGTGGTTTTCTCTGGGGTTATCCTTGGAGAGTACTGTCTTCGCCGTGCTCATCGGGGTCGGGGTGGCTGTGGCGATTCACCGCTCGCCCCCCGGCTTTGCCCGGTGGTTGGTGCGGAGTGTCGAGCTCATGGTGGCGTTTCCTTCGTTTCTGATTGCCTTTTCCCTGATCTTTCTGTACGGGTCCCAAGGGTCGATCACCGCGGGGGTTCAGCATCTGTTACACCTGTCGGGCCCGCCCTGGGATTTCTTGTACGGGAGGGCCGGGGTGGTGTTCGCCGAAGTGTGTTACTACATTCCGTTTATGATTCGGCCGACCTTGGCGGTACTTGAGAGAATGGACCCAGCGCTGCCCGAAGCGGCCGCCGGACTTGGGGCTCGGCCTGGACGGGTGTGGAGGCGGGTAATCCTCCCTATGGCGTACCCGGGTATTTCTGCCGGGGCGATCCTCTGCTTTTTACTCATTCAAAATGAATTCGGCATTCTGCTTGTCCTCGGCTCCCAACAGGTCCAAACGCTCCCCATGTTGATCTATAGCACGGCGATGATGAATTTGGATCTCCCAGCTGCCTCGGTGACCGCGACGGTCATGTTGGGGATGTCCCTGGCGATTTATGCCCTCTATCGCCAGGTGGAGCGCTGGAGCCTCGGGGGGCGGGGGGGTGTGTTCGTTGGAGGTGCAAAGGGGACGGGCGGGTCGGTCGGCAAATCCTCCGGCTGGGCGGCGTGGATTGCGACCCTCGCAGTCGTCATTGTATTTGTGCTCCCCATAATGGTGGTGGTTGTCTCCGCCTTGGCCAGGACTTGGGTGGGGACGGTACTCCCGGAGGGGTGGACTTGGCGATGGTTTGCTGTGCTGGATGCCAGTGACTGGGCATCCCTCGGAGTGAGCATCGCGGTGGCAGGGGCGGTGGCCCTGCTGGCTACTGTCATCGGTACGGGGGCCGCTCTGCTGCTGCGGAGGCGCAGGGGAGGGATCGCTGGTTTGATCGACGCCCTGATCATGATTCCCGGCGCGGTTCCTAGTGTCGTGGTGGGTTTGGCCGTCCTGGCAGCGTATCATCAGAAGCCCCTGGATCTCTCGGGGTCCCCGGCGATCGTCATCCTGGTTCAGCTTTTTCTGGCTTTGCCCTTTAGTTACAGGATGTTGCTTGCCATTGCGGAAACGATGCCACCGGCCTTGGAGGAGGCGGCGGCAGGGCTCGGCGCCGGGCCCTGGCGGAGGATTCGGCGGGTGCAGATTCCGCTGCTGCTCCCGGGGATGCGGGCCTCGGCCGCCCTTGCCTTCGCCCTGTCCCTGGGAGAGCTCGGCGCCACGATGATGGTCTGTCCTCCGGGGTTTGCCACGGCACCGATGCAGATTCTGCAGTATATCCAGCGCGGGTATTATTACCAAGGTTCCGCTCTGGCCGTGTTGTTGTTGCTCGCCGGTTTTTTAGGACTGGCGGCGGTGGCGGCTCTGGGTGTGAATCGGCGATCCGGATGGGCGCTAGCCCGAAAGGGTCTGAGGCGGGATCGGAGAGCGGTGGACCGAGGTGCAGGGGACGGGGCCGATATCGGTGCGGTTTCGTGAGAGCGCTCGGGCGGGGATCTTGGCACATTATTTTGAAGAGAGAAGGGCGGAATGGATGAACCAAAGGTTAGAGGTCCAGGCCGTGGTCTTTGACTGGGCCGGGACGGTGGTGGACGATGGGTGCGTGGCCCCAGTGGCGGCGTTTCGAGATGTGTTTGGTCGCCGCGGGATCGAAGTCGCGGAAGAGGAGATCCGCCGGTTCATGGGATTAGCGAAAAAGGACCACCTTCGAGCGCTTCTCCGGTTGGAAGCTGTTCGCCTGCGATGGAGGGCTGCCTTGGGCCGGGAGCCCGGCGAAGAGGACGTGGACGATTTGTACAACGAGTTTGTGCCGATTCAGCGGGCGGTCCTCGCGGAACACGCCGATTTGATTCCTGGTGTCGAGTACACGGTTTTGCGGCTGCGGGAGCGGGGGATCCGAATCGGGTCCACCACGGGATACACGTCGGAGATGATGGAGGTCCTAGTTCCCGAGGCGGCCCGGCGGGGGTTTTGCCCGGACGCCGTCGTCTCGTCCTCGGATGTCCCCGAAGGTCGGCCGGCCCCTTGGATGTGTTATGAGAACGCCCTGCGACTAAGGGTATTTCCGATGGCGACCATGGTCAAAGTCGGCGATACCCCTGGCGACATGGAAGAAGGGCGAAATGCCGGCATGTGGAGCATCGGCATATTGGAGGGTGGGAGTGTACTCGGTCTCACCCGGGTCCAGCGAGAAAAGTTGCCGGAACTGGAATTGGAACGGCGCATGGGGGAGGCGGAGGCGGAGCTTCGCCGTGCTGGGGCCCATTACGTTTTACGTCGGATCGATGAACTGCAGCGGGCGGTTGACGAAATTAACCAGCGACTGAGTCAAGGGGAGTGCCCATGCCAGTGATCGGCGATCGGAGCGAAGGAGATCTGAACCTGACACCTTTTGCCCGGGCGTGGAGAGCGCGCACCAAGACCGGGGCGGCGGGACCGATTCTTCGGGAGGATGAGCGGTATTTTGTCCATCAAGCCCTATCGACGCCGTGCCTGAATGCGATTCAGGCGTGCAGCGGGATTTATTTGGAAACGGCAGATGGCCGCAAAATCATAGATTTTCACGGCAACAACGTGCACCAAGTGGGATTTGGCCACCCCCGGGTGGTTGAGGCGGTAAAGGCCCAGTTGGAGATCCTGCCCTTTTGCACCCGGCGCTTCACCAACGTCAAGGTGGTTGAGTTGGCGAAAAAACTCGCCGACCTCGCCCCTGGGGATCTCAATAAAGTGCTTCTGGCGCCGGCGGCGACCTTGGCCGTGAGTACGGCGCTCAAATTGGCCCGGGCGGCGACGGGCCGCTACAAGACGTTGTCTGTGTGGGATTCGTTTCACGGGGCCTCCTTGGACGCGATTACCGTGGGAGGCCAGGCTCTTTTTCGGAGGGGGATGGGCCCCCTTTTGCCCGGGGCGGAGCACGTGCCCCCGGTGGACCCGTACCATTGTCCGCTGAAGGAATGCTCAGGGGAAGGATCCTGCGCATGCGCTGGGTACCTGGAGTACGTGTTGGCGAAAGACGGGGAGATCGGGGCGGTGATTCTGGAGACGGTGCGAAACACCGATGTTGTCATCCCACCTCCCTGGTACTATCAAAGGGTTCGGGAGGCTTGCGATCAGCATGGGGCGCTGTTGATCCTCGATGAAACGGCGGTGGGGTTGGGTCGGACCGGGCGGATGTTTGCCTTTGAACATTGGGGGATCGTCCCGGATATGGTGATCCTCGGCAAGGGGCTCGGGGGCGGCGTGTTTCCCTTGGCGGCCCTGGTGGTTCGGGAGGGGCTGGATGTGGCCGGGGAAGGGGCCGTCGGGCATTACACCCACGAAAAAACGCCGCTGGGGGCGGCGGCTGCGTTGGCGGTGATGGAGGTCATCAAGGAAGAGGGGCTTCTTGAGCGGGCCGTGGCGTTGGGGCGGCGCATGGGGCGGCGTCTGAAAAATTGGCCTCGGCAATACTCCCTGGTGGGGGACGTGCGGGGGATCGGCTTTCTTTATGGCGTGGAGCTGGTAAAGGATCGGCGCACCAAGGAGCCTGCCACGTCGGAGGCTGAAGCGGTGATGTATCGCTGCTTGGAGAAAGGGCTCAATTTCAAAGTTTCCCGGGGCAATGTGCTGACCCTCTCCCCGCCGCTGATTATCGGCGAAGAGGAGCTGGACCGGGCGCTCGACATTCTGGAGGAATCTCTACAGGAAGTGATGGTGGAATATGGATATCTCAGATGACAATCCCTACCTGCTCTTGACCCCGGGGCCCGTCTCCACGAGCCCTGGGGTCAGGCGGGCCATGCTCCGGGACTGGTGTACATGGGATGACGACTACAAGGAGCTGGTGCAAGACGTCCGGCGGCGTCTGACTTGGCTAGCGGGAGATGAGGATGGCGCTTACACCACGGTGCTCCTTCAGGGGAGCGGCACCTTTGCCGTAGAGGCGACCATTGGCACGGCCATTCCACCCGGCGGGAAACTCTTGATTCTGGAGAACGGCGCCTACGGCCGGCGAATGGCCCGGATTTGTCGGGTGCTCAGGATTCCAGCGGCGATCGTTTCCGGGTCCGAGGTCCTGCCCTGCGACCTCGAGCAGGCGGAGCGAGTCCTCCGAAGGGACCCAGCCATTACCCACCTGGCCATGGTCCACGTTGAAACCACCACCGGGGTAATCAATCCATTGAAGGAGTTTGCGGATCTCGTCCGGACCTATGGGAAAATTTCCATTGTCGACGGGATGAGCAGCTTCGGTGGGATTGAGATAGACATTTCTGGGATGGGGATCGACTTTTTCATCAGCAGTGCGAATAAATGTCTGCAGGGAGTGCCGGGGCTGGGATTTGTGATCGCTCGCCGGGACGAATTGGCGGAGTGCCGGGGCCGCGCCCGGTCCCTGTCCCTCGATCTCTACGATCAGTGGCGGGAAATGGAAGAGGGGCGAGGCAAATGGCGATTTACTTCCCCGACCCACGCGGTTCGGGCACTCCACCAAGCCCTGCAGGAACTGGCGGAAGAAGGAGGGGTTCCGGCCCGGAATCGCAGGTACAGGGAAAATCAACGGGTGCTGGTCGAGGGAATGGAGAGGTTGGGATTTCGCATCCTGGTCCCTCGAGCCTTTCAATCGCCGGTGATCACCACGTTCTTGTATCCGGATGACAGGGATTTTTCTTTTCCGGACATGTATATGTTTCTGAAACGCGCGGGTTTTGTGATCTACCCTGGTAAACTGACGGATGTCGACACGTTCCGGATCGGGACGATCGGTACCGTGACGCCGGAGGACATTCAAGCCCTACTGGAGGCGCTGCGCCACTTCCAATCCGTGAGGTTGCGGAACTCCGCGTACCGGCCATAAGGGCTTGTCTCTAAGTGGAGGGGGCCCGGCCCTTCGGGCCGCAAGGGTGTGTCACACTACCGGGGCCTGGGCCTTGATCCGCTGCGCCAAGGTGACGAATCGGTGTACCAAGGGCGAATCGTCGTCCGCTCTCCAGGCCAAGGCCATGGCAAAGCGGGGGGCCGGGCCCGTAACGGGGCGGAACACCACACTTCTGCGCGGCACCGCGGCTGCACCGCCGGGAACCACGGCGACCCCGAGCCCCGCCGCCACCAGACCGATCACTGTTTGGAATTCCGTGGCATCTTGAACGATGTTCGGCTTAAACCCGCTTTGCAAACAAAGGTCCACCACGGAATCAAAAAGTCCCGCCCAAGTCTTCCGGGCCAGCATGACCAATGGCTCACCCCGAAGATCGTCAATATGTACGGAACTCCGGTTTGCCAAGGCGTGTTCTTCGGGAATGGCGAGCATGGCCGAGTCTTCTTCGATCTGAGCGGTGTACAGGGAGGGGTCTCCGAGGGGCGGGCGGACGACCCCCACATCCAACTCTTCCCGATCCAATGCTTTCTCTTGTTGCGGGGTTGACATCTCCTGTAAGTACAGTTTGACACCGGGATACTGTTCCCGAAATGTTCGCACCAGAAGCGGCAGCATCCCGTAGGTGGCCGACCCCACAAACCCCACCCGGAGCCGCCCCGTTTCCCCGCGCTCAGCCCGGCGGGCTTCGAGGATCGCTTCGTCCAGTTCCCCGAGCACTTTTCTGGCCGCATCGAGAAAGGCCTGGCCGGCAGGGGTCAGCCGGACCCGCCGGCTGGTGCGGCTGAGCAGGCGAACGCCGATCTCGTTTTCGAGGCGCTGGATCTGTTGGCTCAACGGAGGTTGGGTCATGTGAAGCCGTTCGGCAGCCCGGCCAAAATGAAGCTCTTCCGCCACGGCGACGAAGTACTCCAGTTGCCGAATTTCCATGGGTCCACCTATCTTTGTCAGGATATCTTTCATCGATTCGGATTACGAATTGATCATAGCAAAATGATATATTTGACGCAATATCCCGGACTCTTTAAGGTAAGGATATCCACTTTAAAGGGGGCGAAGGAGGTGGCCCGCATGTGGGCCCGAAGAATTGGGCAGGTGGGGCTTCTGGTGGCCATCTCGGCCCTGGGGAGTGCGTTGGCCTCGTGGTTGCACTGGTCGGCGATCCCTGGCTCGCTGTTGGGATTGGGGCTGTTGTACGCGGCGTTGCAGCTGGGGTGGTTGCCGTTGTCCTGGGTGGAGGAAGGGGCGAATTGGCTACTTCGGCATTTGCTTCTCTTCTTTGTGCCCTCCGCAGTGGGAATCCTGCAGTATACCGGGCTGTTGCGGTTCGAAGGGTGGAGGATCGCGACGACGATCGTCGCGAGCACCGCCTTGGTGATGGCGGTCACAGGGATCACCATCGACGGGGCACACCGGATCAGACAACTGTTACGGGCGTGGCGTATCGCCCGAAGAAGGGTGGGGAAAGCGTGCTGATGATCCTGTTCGGTCTCGCGTTGACGCTTTTTGCCTATTTTGTGGCCACCCTTCTTTATCGCAGGGTACCTAGGCCCTGGATGAACCCGATTCTGACCACGGCGCTGGCGATCATGGCCGTGTTAGTGGTGAGCCGCGTTTCTTATGCCGACTACGTCCGGGGAGCTCAGGTATACACCTGGTTGCTTCAGCCCGCCACCGTGGCTTTTGCGGTGCCGCTGTATCGGTATCGGCAGTTGTTGCGCCGATACGGTCTCGCCATGTTGGCCGGAGTTGCCGCCGGCTCCATGAGCGCCGTCGTGTCTTCTGTTTATTTTGCCCGCTGGCTGCACCTCGCCCCGGCGGTGGTGACCAGTCTGGTGCCGCGTTCGGTGACTACACCCATTGCCATGGACATTTCCCGCGTGATCGGCGGGGTCCCGGTGATGACTGCCGTATTCGTCATTGTCACCGGGGTGCTGGGCAGCGTGATGGGGCCCTTTGTCTTGCGCGTCTTACGCTTGCGAAGTCGGGTGGCCAGGGGGGCTTTGTTCGGGGTGGCGGCCCATGGCGTGGGAACCGCCCGGGCGTTGGAACTAGGGCCCCGGGAAGGGACGGTTTCCAGCCTGACCATGATTCTGACCGGGCTTTTGACAGTGGTGCTGGCCCCGTTCCTGGTCCGGATGTTGTAGGGGCCGTACTGTTTGGTGCCAAGATTAGGGATAACAAATGGCTGCCGAGTGTGGAAGTCCCAGACTCGACAGCCTTTACAACTCGTAAGTACCCATTTACCCCGCGACCTACTTCTAACAGCATTTTTTCTAAGACCTGGGTCTCTTGACTCACTGGACTGTAATGTATCCCATCATGTAATTGTCGTGAGACATGGCCCATTGGTTATTTTCCCCGTCACACGGGAGACCGCATATCCACGTATATTTTCCGGGTTTTTGTGGAGTGAAGGTGGTCTTAAATACGGCTGGTTCGCCGGTACCCTGACTACCTTGTACGGGCACATTGACCCCTAGGGCGGAACTGATAAAGGGATGGCCCTTTTTACCGAGATTATAAATGGTTAACTCAACGGGCTGACCGGCCTTGACGGTAATGTCCCCGGGAGTGTAGGCATCGTGCAATTTTCCGTCCGGGCCGAGTTTATAATTTGGATTGATGACCAGGGAGATATGTTGAGTGTTATCGCTGGGCGGTGTCACTGTGACGGTCCCCTGCAGGAACCCCTTCTGTTTAGCGGCCCACTGGTCACGATCTCCCGATGCCACCCAGGTGTAAGTTCCCGGGCTCTGGGGGATGAATGAGTAGTTTGTGACTGCTGGATCTCCCTTTGTCGTACTTGCTTTGATGTTCACATTTAGCCCCAGGTCCGCAGCTTTCATGGTCAAGGGAGTTTGCTCGTAATTGTATACTGTCAAGTCGACCGGTTTACCGGCCACCACTGTAAAATCGCCGTTGATAAAGGCGTCATGTTTTACATGATCCGAACCGAGCTTTGCACCGGGCTCCACCACGAGGTATACGTGTTGTGCACTGGTGTTGGTTCCCTGGGTGCTTTGATCACGTGTGGCCGTGGTGTTCGGTTGAGAAGCTGGATTCTGTACGGCCGGGGCCGACGATTGGGCCCCACAGGCTGCGAGAGCTAGGGAGGAGGTAACAGTAAGAGCCAGCAATCCTTTTTTCCACACACGCTTCATGAAAGCTCGCCTTCCTTCCCAACAAGGGTGAAAGATGAAATCTTTTCCTCCCTTAGACTACAGTACGTATGGGAATAAAGGCAGGGTAAAACATCTCATTCTTTCGGGATACGAATGAACCCATCGGTATGGTATAAATGACCCAAAAACACGGCAGTGTTCATCGAAAGTCCGCTCAACGGCGGGTTTCATATGTTGGCCCACCGGCCGGTATGCCATGCCCTTCGCCACCGGAGTCCCCCGGGTTGGAAAGATTTGCGTGCGGAGGTTGACCGAGCGCACCCATGGGAGCGCCAACGGCATCGGAATGACGGACATTACCACCCGCGAGGCCTTGGACGCCATCGATTTTCTTCAGACCTACCCGAATGCGCTGACATCAACTGTTATCGAATCCGAGCCGGTGGTTGTCAGAAGCGGAAAAAGCATGTATCCGATCGGACGGCGCCGGGGAGGAGCATGATATTCGAACGCAGATTCCCTGGGAATGCCTTTTGGCGAACCGGACAATGGTACGACGCAGTTGGGTCGGTCGGGTCGGGGGCAACTGTCGGCCCCGGCCCGATCCCTCGGCGACCCTCCGGTTCACCTTATCTCCGTCCCCCGCTTTACTCCTTTGGCGTCAAAATATCGTGATCCACATAGCGCTCGCCATTTAGTTCACTGATCAGGTTAATGGCCACTTTGGCGCCATCTCCGGCAGTGATGATCGTATGTACGCTCACCCCCGCTACGGTGCCTGCAGCCCACAGACCCGGAATGTTGGTGCGGCCCTGTCCGTCCGTTTCGATGATCGTCTTGATCCGCGGCTCGGTGGCCGGTTTCGTTTTCAGACCAATTTTTTCCGCCAAATCCGTCCACAACCCGGTGGCGAGAATGACGTGTTTCGCGCTGTATGTTTCTTTTTCTGTTTGAATGTCGAATCCGTCGTCCGTTTTGCGAATATCCGTCACCTTGTCTTGGACCAACTCTGCACCAAAGTGAGCGGCCTGTTGCTTGCCGATCTCGATGAGATCCGGCCCGGTGATTTCCTTGACTCCGTAGTGGTTTTCAATCCAAGCACGCTTGGTGATGCTTTGGTCGCTGTCGATTACGATGGTTTTTTTTCCCGCCTTCGCTATGAACAAAGCCGCGCTGGCCCCCGCCGGGCCCGCTCCAATAACCGCGACGTCATACATGGTTGCACCCATCCTTTCGTAGGAACCGTTGTATCTTTCTGTGGGATCTCCCAATGGAAATTATACAGGATTAGAACGGATGGGGGCAAAGCGACCGGAGGCGCGACGGGTCTCAGCGGGCTGCTGCCGCCACGTCCTTCAGCAACTCCTGTACTCTTCTCCCGATTTCGTCACGAACCCGCCGGAATGCGTCCTTGATTTCGTCGGGGCTGCCAGTGACTTTGGCGGGATCCGGCAAGCCCCAGTGCAAACGCTCCACCGTCGGGGGAGTCACCGGGCACCGCTCCTCGGCATCACCGCACAAGGTGATCGCCCAATCTGCCTGGGTTAGCAGCGTCGGATCGATGGGATCACTGGTTTGACCGGATATATCGATGCCGACCTCCCGCATCACTTCCACGGTCATGAGATGGACGCCCCGGGGTTCGAGGCCCCCGCTGTACACCCGGAACCGATCCCCACCCAAATACTTCGCCCACCCTTCGGCCATTTGGCTGCGGCAGGAATTACCGGTGCAGATAAAATATAAAATTGCCCGCTGTTCTTCGTTTTCTCGCTGACGTTCGCTTTCGCCCTTTTCCGCCCAAGAATTCATGAGTGCACCTCCGTATTCGCTGTGGGGGCCCGGGTTTCCCTATCGGTCATGCCTAGGCGATGCCCATCGCCATCCCCGGGTCCTTCGCGTCTCATTTTTTCCTGTTCCTTTTAAGACCGGTCGCGTACAGGCCGTTCCCGTCTTCGCAATCGGTTTGCCACGTGAACCAGCATCAACATCACCGGAACTTCCACGAGGGGCCCGATGACTGCTGCAAAGGCCTCACCAGAGCCAATGCCGAACACCCCGGTTGCCACGGCGATGGCCAATTCAAAATTGTTGCTGGCGGCGGTAAAGGCGAGGGTGGTGGTAACTGGAGCGTCTGCCCCGGCCTTTTGCCCGAGCCAGTATGAGATAAAAAACATAAGGACGAAATACAGCACTAGGGGTATCGCAACGCGCACCACATCCATCGGAATCTGAACAATGGTTTCACCCTTCAGGGAGAACATCACAATAATCGTGAACAGGAGGGCAACCAGGGTCAGCGGACTGATCCGGGGTACAAAGGCTCGATCATACCAATCATGCCCTTTCCGCCGAAGGAGGGTGAATCGCGTTACAAGCCCCGCGGTAAAAGGGACGCCGAGGTATAAAAGAACGCTTTGGGCCACTTCGCCCATTGAAACTTGTACCGCCACACCCTGCAAACCCAGTACGCTTGGGAGGAAGGTTGCAAAAAGATAGGTATAGAACGAATAGAACACTACCTGGAAAATGGAGTTCAGGGCGACCAGCCCGGCGGCGTATTCGCGGTTACCGCAGGCCAAATCATTCCACACGATGACCATGGCGATGCACCGGGCCAGACCGATCAGGATCAACCCGGTCATATAGGCCGGGTGGTCCCGGAGAAAAAGAATCGCCAACCCGAACATGAGCAGAGGCCCGATGACCCAGTTTTGAAACAGGGAGAGTGCCAATACTCTCTTGTCCCGAAAGACCTTCGGGAGCTCCTCATAACGCACCTTGGCCAAAGGGGGATACATCATGAGGATCAGCCCGGCGGCGATGGGAATGGAGGTGGTGCCGATTTGAAACTGTTGGAGCGCGCCAGTGAATTCCGGCACCCATGCGCCCAGGGCCACGCCTGCAGCCATGGCCAGAAGAATCCACACGGTCAGATACCGATCCAAGGGCGATAATCGTTTCTGGATTTGGTCAGCCATCACCGCACCTCTCTTTTGATTACGGCCGTCGGAGTAACGGCTGCCGGCGTGCCAGTTGCCGGCTCCGCGCTGCACATAGGGGCTGGCCCTCGGTCTGCCAACTCCTTCAAGGGGCCGTCCAGATCCGGCAACGGATCTATAGCTGCCAGTATCTCTTTGAGGCGTTCTCGGTTGAGGGCATAAAAGACCCACTGGCCTCGACGGTTCTCCCGCACCAAGCGCGCCGCCCGGAGTCGCGCCAAATGTTTGGACACCGCCGGTTGGGAGATCCCAAAGAGCGGTACCAACTCACATACGCAGCAATCCCGGACGTTGAGAAGAGCCAAGATCTGCAGCCGGGTCGGGTCTCCCAGCGCCTTAAACACATCGGCCAATTCTCGAATGTCCACGTCGATCCCTCCGGGATCCATTATAACATAACTATATGGTTATTGAAATTCTCGCTTCTTCGGGTAGATCTGGTGACTGATGGCCGTCAAGGTCGATACGTTTTCCCCGCTTCATGTTTATCCAGCCGTGGTTTCAGACATAATCACCCGCTGGCGCTTCCTCAACCGGATGGCCGACTCGATCTTGGCGATCGCCCACGAGCCCGAGATGAGCAAGGTCGTGTCCCACAGGAGATCGTACGTAAACAGGTGTTTGACAAGTTCGTTACGACCTTCGGCAAGATAGGGAATTGGAAACTGGATCACCGCCAGGGTGCCAACCCATAAAGCGAATTCTGCAAGCCGAGGACCACTAGCCAGCCCATCGACTGATCTGAAACCGCGAACACGCAGGCCTCGGATGGCCACCACCACGTAAACCAACCAGTATCCCGCAAGCACCCATACCGAAGACGGGAACCAGTCTCTTTTCGTGTCACTCCAGACAGAAAAGCGGTGGGTCAGGGTCTTGGCGGGCATCCCGGATGACCGCTCGTAATTGCCGAGGTATGGCGGCCGCATCGCCAGGGCGGCCCGGTGACTCTGTTGTATCGCCTCGATGAACCGGTCGGGATGGGTGAGATAAAATCCAGCGATTTGGGTCCAACCGATCTTCCTGTAAAACCGCTCCCTGAACTCTCGCCCGCGAACATCGATGGGATGGCGGTCAAAATACGATGTTCCAGCCAACACGGCCAACCTGGCGTCGAGATGGAGCGACTGGAGATCCTGGACACGGGTCGCCGGATTCACCAGAATACCGTCGAACACGCTGTGGTACAGGTTCGTGTAAGCGAAGGCCCGGGGCGTGAGGGCATAGGAAGCAGTCGAGGCCCCAACCACGACCGCCGCGCAAAGGACGGATGCGACCCGCCACAACCGGTCCTGCCTCAGATGTGCCAAGCGCACCGCGAACACCCCGAGAACCAGGGCCAAGGGCGCCATTTGTAGCTTGGCGGTGCCAAAAGCGACAGCAGCGGCGCCAAAGGCCACAAGTCCCCAGATTCTCGGCACCGGCCGGGTCAGTAAATCTAAGGTAAAAGCCAGGAGAAACATAAAAGAAACAAAAGAAACGGCTTCGCTGTACAAAGAGCGGCAGTAGGCCAGATAAGCGACATCGCAGTACACAACGATCCCTGCCAGGGCGGCGAACACTGTCGCCCACGGGGGCAGGACGCGGCGCAGGGCGCCTAAGGTGAAAAATGCGGCCACGGCCAGCAAGGCCGCGTAAAAAACGGCGAGGACCGACAGGTCGAACAGCGGACGGCCGTATAACCATTGGCTGACGGCGATGGCCGGCTGTAGCAACAGAGCGAGGGAGGATGGGTAACGGGCGTCCCCGCCTCCCACCACGTCAAAATACCGGTTGACCCAATTAAAATAACGAAGGTGCGGGTCAGTGGTGGTGAACGCCAACCCGACCTCGGGTTGGTACATGATGCGCTCAAAATCCCCGTTGTTCGCCATCCCGATTGCCGGCGGGGCGAGGAGAATCCCTGTCGCCAGGACGAAAACGAGGATGGCATATCCCCCGTCCACCCCCCGGGAAAACAGCCGCACTAACTGCGACGCATGGCGGGCAAACTTCAGGGAAACGGCAGAAAACAATGCGGCTGGTCGACCCATGGTCCTCGTCGTTCAACGTTCCTTTCTCGATCTGACGTACGGCACACTCTGAAAGTGTACCATAACAATGCGAGAAAGGGCGAGACAGAAAAATGCCGCCCGAAGGCGGCACCTGCCCGATCTTGAGACCCTGTCCCGATCTCAGGTCAGACCCAGCCCCGGGCTTTCATCGCCTCGTACACCCGCTGCATGGCGATCATGAACGCCGCCGTGCGGAGGTCCACCTGATGCTGATCGGCCGTTTGCCGAACGTGACGATAGGCTTTCACCATGGCCCGCTGGAGGCGCTGGTTGACTTCGTCTTCACTCCAGTAGTCGTTGGTCAGGTTCTGGACCCATTCAAAATACGACACGGTGACGCCTCCCGAATTTGCGAGAATGTCCGGGATCACCATGATGCCTTGGTCGTGTAGAATCCGGTCCGCTTCAGGGGTGGTGGGGCCGTTCGCCGCCTCGGCGACGATCCGGGCCTTGATCCGTGGGGCGTTGGCACCGGTGATCACGCCCTCCAAGGCGGCGGGAATGAGGATGTCCACGTCGAGTTCCAAAAGCTCGGAGGAATCAATGCGCTGGGGACCGTAATCCAACAGGTTGCCGGCTTCCTTGGCCCGGATCACCCGAGGCAAGTCCAGGCCCGACGGATCGTACAGGGCCCCCTTGGAATCGCTCACCGCCACCACCTTGCATCCGAGATTCGCCAAAAGTTTCGCCGCCGTGCGCCCGGCGTTTCCAAATCCCTGGACAGCTACTGATGCCCCTTGCAGTTGGAGCCCGATATCTTTGGCCGCCTCCGCAATGGCGGTGACGCAGCCCCGGCCGGTGGCGTCGCTTCGCCCCAGAGATCCGCCGATGACCACGGGTTTTCCGGTGATGACCCCCGGGGTGAAGGTGCCGTGTAACCGGCTGAAGGTGTCCATCATCCAGCCCATCACTTGGGGATTGGTGTACACATCCGGGGCGGGTATGTCTTTGTCGGGGCCCACCACCTGGGCCACTGCTTCCATATATCCACGGCTCAACCTCTCCAGTTCTCCTTCGGAAAGGCTGTGGGGATCCACCGCAACCCCGCCCTTGGCTCCGCCGTAAGGCAGTCCCGCGACACCGCATTTGAAAGTCATCCACATGGACAAAGCCTTGACCTCGTCGAGAGTTACTCCGGGATGAAAACGGATGCCCCCTTTGGTGGGGCCGATGGCGTCATTGTGCTGAACGCGGTACCCCTCAAACACCCGGATCGTCCCGTCGTCCATCCTCACGGGAAAATGAACGATGAGCGCTTGTTTGGGCCTCTTCATGATCTCCACGGCGTTCCGGGGAATCCCGAGATGCTCGGCGGCTCGTTCGATCTGTTCCTGCACCATTTCGTACGGGCCTTGAGCATGGGTTGACGAGCGGGGCAGGGATAGCGACACGTCCACTCCACCTTCTTTTCCTGAAATTTGTGTTTGCGATTCTTACAGTATAACGTGACCCAACAGCACACTCAAGATGGCCATCAGAATTGTCATTGGACGTTCGCGGATCTGCCTCAGAGATGGACCGCGAGGATTTGTTTTTCTGTCAATGGTTTTCTGATACTGTATACATGGAGAGATGGTGGGAAAAACGGGAGATGCGGAGGCGGGAATGCGATGACAAGGGTCATTCTGCGAGACGGGCGAGCGGCGGAATTTCGACCCGCTCGGCCCTCAGACCGGGACACGGTGCGGCGTTTGTTTCAAACTGCCTCTCCGGAGAGCCTCTATTTTCGTTTTTTTCACGTGATCCGGGAGGTTCCCGATGAAGTGATCGAGGCCATGGTTTCCGCCGATGGCGTGAACGATGCGACCCTTCTCTGCATGGCCGGGGATCAACCCCTCGGAATCGGCACGTACAACCGCGTGGATGACGAGACCGCCGAGGTGGCGTTCTTGGTGGACGACCATCTGCACGGAAAAGGCATCGGGACGCTCTTATTGGAACACTTGGCGGAAATCGCTTGGCAAAACGGTTTCCGATTTTTTGAGGCCTATGTGCTGTACGATAACGAAAAAATGATGGGCGTTTTTCTGTCCAGCGGCTACGAGATCCGGAGCGAACATCAGTCGGGGGTCGCCCATCTCGTTCTCAAGCTCGCGCATACTGAACGGATCCGAGCCTTGCAGGAAACTCGGGAAAAATTGGCCACCGCTGCTTCCCTCGCCCCCTTTTTTCACCCCACCACTTTAGCGGTGGTGGGAGCATCCAGAGACCCGAAGGGCCTCGGCCATGTTTTGTTCCGGCACATCCTGGAGGGCGGATTCCAGGGAATCGCCTACCCCGTGAACCCCGTGGCTCGCTCTGTAGCCGGGGTGCGGGCGTTTCCCAGTCTGCAGGAGTTGCCTGAACCGGTGGAATTGGCGGTGGTGGCGGTTCCCCCCGACCAGGTTTCTCCGGTGGTGGACGACTGCGTGAAAACTGGAGTTCGGTCGGTGATCATCATCACTTCGGGCCTGCCCGAGGAGGAAGAAAAAGGGGTCCCCACCCCGGCGGAGTTGGCGGCCCGCTTGCGCCGGGCCGGGGCACGACTGCTCGGTCCGAACTCCTTGGGACTGGTGAGCACGGACCCGAACGTGCGGCTCAACGCCAGCTTTGCTCCCCGATTCCCCCGGCGGGGGGCCCTCGCCATCGCCAGCCACTCCGGGGCGCTGGGAATTACCATTTTGGAATATGCCGGCCGTATGGGGATCGGTGTCTCGAGCTTTGCCAGCATGGGGGTCAAGGCGGACGTGTCCGGCAACGATCTACTACAGTACTGGGAAGATGACCCGGAAACCGACATGATCGCCTTGTACCTCGAGTCCTTTGGAAATCCGCGGAAGTTCTCCCGGATCACCCGGCGGATTACCCGCAAGAAACCGATCGTTGCGGTAAAAGGGGCGAGCACCGAGGGCGGGACCGCCGTGTCTTTAACGGGCTCGGTGCTGCCCCGGGCCAGGGACGTGCTCGTGGATGCGCTTTTTCGCCAGGCGGGTATCATCCGGGTCAATACGCTCCAAGAGATGTTCGATGTGACGGCGCTTCTGGCCTCGGCGCCGCTCCCCCGGGGAGACCGGGTGGCCATTGTAACGAACACCGCGGGCGGGGCGGTGATGGCCGTGGATGCCTTGCACAACGAGGGATTGCGGATGGCGGGAACCCCGGTGGATCTGGGGACTGTGGCCTTGGCCGACGGGTATCGCAAAGCCCTGCCGAAGCTGCTGCACGACCCCGCCGTGGACGCCGTTCTGGTACTGTTTACCCCTGTCGGGGTTTCGGATGACCGGGAAGTCGCCCGGGCCTTGGCGGAGGCCCTACGGGAGGCGGCGTCGGACCCGGCGGTAGGCGACTTCACCACCAAGCCCGTCGTGGCCAATTTTCTCATGACCGAAGACAATTTTGTCCACGCCATCGACGCCGGTGTCCAGCGGATTCCGGTGTACCCTTTTCCGGAACAGGCGGTACGGGCTTTGGCCAAGGTGGCCGCGTATGGGGCCTATCGGCAAAAACCGGTGGGGCGGATCCCGGATTTGGAAGGGGCGGACACGGGCCGGGCCCGGCAGATCATCCGCGGGCATCGACCGGATGCGGCGGAGAGGGCCCGGGTGGTGGAATGGATGCCCCGGGAGCTTTGCAATGAGGTGCTTGATGCCATGGGGATCCGGCGGAGTGTGGGGGTGGCCGGGGCGGCGATGTGGTTTTCTGTGACGGCGGAGTTGGACCCGCTCTTTGGCATGATCTTATTTGTCGGTTCGCCCTCCGCCCGCACGGTGCGGATCACGCCTCTCACAGATCTCGATGTCCAGGACCTGTTGACGACGGTGGCCGGCCCCGACGGGCCCCCGGCGGACTCCCCGGCCCGTCACGCGGCGGCGGACATTATCCTTCGGGTCTCCCGCTTGGTGGAAGAAGTCTACGAGATCACCAAAGTGGCATTGACAGATGTCGGCGTGTCCGAAGATGGATGCTGGATTGGCGACTGCCAAATCGCGGTGGGAAGACGTCAAGACGCGGTGGGTGGCCAGGCCGGTTGACCCTCCAGTTCGATGCCGTACCGACGGGAGATTCCCCACAGGGTGTCCCCCCGCCTGACGATGTCTATCTCCACCCAGATCCCTCTTTCCCTTAAGTTCCGGCCATTTCGACCTGGTTCCAACACAGCCTATTCCAGGGAAAAAGGCTGGGTGCCTGCCTCCGAACGGTGAATGATCCCCTTGGTCAAGGCGAAGACTACCATCGGAGTAAAAAACCTACAAGGGGGACCGCCCATGACCCGTTTTAATGAAAAAGATGTAGAGCAATTCCTGGCCTACGTCAAAACTGAACTGCGGCGCGTCGAAACGGCTGCCGGCACTCTTGCCATGATTGAGCGGAGCCACCACCAGCGCTTAAGTGATTATGACGATGCCGTACTCAGGGACATCGCCGTGGAAGAAGATAATGCCGCTAAACGCCTCGGGGCCATCAAAGAGATGTGTCTCGCCGCCTGTCAGCGAATCGACGACCTCCTCCAAGGCCACGTTCGCCCAGAGGCTGTCGCTGCCGGGGAGGGGAGGGAGGAACGTGCTCCGGTTCATTGAGAATTGGATGCGTTCCATCGTCAATGAAATGGTCGACAAAGCCCTGACCCGAATTGTGCGGGATCAGTACACAGAGAACCTTTTTGAAATGGTTCCCGTCACAGGCAAGGTGGGCCCAGTATCCATGGCGGAAACGGCCATGCGGGCCACCCAGGGTGCGGCCCCTTCCCGCCCCCTCGGCAGTCCGGTGCATTTTTCGCCTTGGGAAAAATTAATTTTTAACCCGGTTCATTTGACACGCCTCCCGACCCCGGAAGAGGTGGGAATCGAGACGGCGACGGTGATTGGTCCGGCGGCCAGGCATCCCCTCACCCTGTCCATTCCCATTGTGATCGCGGCGATGTCCTTTGGAGGCGCCTTGAGTAAACGGGCAAAAATCGCTCTGGCCAAAGCGGCTTCCCAGATCGGCACCGCGACCAACACCGGCGAGGCGGGGCTCCTTGAAGAGGAGCGGGAAGCGGCGGACCTGCTGATCGGCCAATTCAACCGGGGCGGATGGATGAACCGACCCGAACAGTACAGACGCCTGGATGCCGTTGAGATTCAACTGGGACAGGGAGCCCAGGGGTCGACCTCCCAAAGGACGGCAGCCCACAATATTGGGGAGGATTACCGGCGGGTTTTTGGCCTGGCCGAGGGGCAATCCGCCGTCATCCACTCCCGACTGCCCGGAGTTGACCGGCCTGAAGATTTTGTGGCCCTCGTGCAGCGCCTCCGGGCTGAGACCGGGGTTCCGGTGGGGCTCAAAATCGCCGCCACCCATCATCTCGAAGAAGAGATGCAGATCGCCCTGGAAGCCGGGGTGGATTTTATCACCATCGACGGGGCCGAAGGAGGCACTCACGGAGGGTCGCCGACCCTGCAGGACGATGTGGGTTTGCCGACTTTGTTTGCCGTTTCCCGGGCTGCGGATGTCCTGGTGCAAAAAAAGGTCCGGGGTCGAGTGAGTTTGCTGGCGGCTGGAGGTCTCATCACCCCCGGGCAGATGCTCAAAGCGCTGGCCCTGGGAGCGGATGCGGTCTACGTGGGAACGGCGCCCCTTTTTGCCATGGTGTCAGACCAGATGGTGGAAACCCTGCCTTTTGAGCCGCCCACCAGTCTGGTGATTTATACAGGCAAGCTGACCGATCAACTGGATGTGGACAAAGGGGCTCACAATGTCGTCCGGTTTTTGCACGCCTGTATGCACGAGATGGAGAGTGTGGTGCAATCCCTGGGGAAGACGGCGGTGGCCGATGTGGGCAAATCGGACCTCACGGCCCTCGACCCCTTTGTGGCTTGGGCGGCGGGCGTATCCTGGGGCTGGGTGTCCCCCCAGCGCCAGGCTGGATTGTTTGGGGCCCGAACGGTGGAGGAGGCGCCTTGTTTCCCCGAACGGCCTCCACTACAATGGGAAGGAGCGCAAACCGGTCCGGCACCGGGAGGGTTGCAGTAACGGGAGTGGGGGGAGAGGAGTATGCTGCGGGTTTTTGTCATCCTCGGGAGTATTGGAGCTTTCCTCTCGGTGGCGCTGGGAGCGTTCGGCGCCCACGGGCTTCGCGGGAAAATTTCTGACGCCATGTTATCGATTTACCAGACGGGGGTCCATTATCAGTTTCTTCACTCACTGGCCCTGATCCTGGTGGCGATTCTGTCCGAACGGCTGTATGCGACAGGTCTTGTCGCGGGAGCGGGAATCTTGTTTGTGGTGGGGATCGTGTTGTTTTCCGGAAGCCTGTACGCCCTGACCTTGAGTGGTGTTTCCTCCTTGGGTTTCATCACTCCCTTTGGGGGACTCGCTTTTTTGGCGGGCTGGATTCTGCTGATTCTGGCGGCGATTCGGGGAGCCTGAATGGCGCCTGGCACCACAAAAAATCCCCGGGACGGGCGACTCGCCCGTCCCGGGGACCCAACAACATTGCAGGGCCGGCCCCCGGCTGATTTTAGGCTTTGGTCGCCACGGCCAGGACTTGATCCAGGAGGACGGCTTCCGGGACAGCGCCTTCGATGGAGTCCAGGTCGTTGATGACCGTCTTTGGCACGCCGTATACGTCGAAGCGGTTTGCCCAGTCGGGGAACTCCGTAGCCTCGATCATGTGACCGCGGATATGGGCGTTCTCGAAGGCAAACTGATGGGCCAGGTGTACGGCGCTCGGGCAGTACGGACAGGTCGGGGTGACGAAGACGTTCAAGGTCACGTCTTGGTCGATGGTGGCCAGTTTGGTTTTGGTCTCTGCTTTCAGGCCCGAGTCGCCCCGGGAGATCATGAGGATCGCTTCGAGGAAGGCGGCGAACTCGTAGCCTGCCGGAGCGCCGTAGAAGCGAATCCCGTAATCCTGTCCGGATCCGCCGAGGATGGCGAGAGTGGGCGCTTTGTCGACCCCGATCTCCTTCGCCTTGTCTTCGTCGGTGTACAGGTTGAACACTTCCAGGGTGAGCTTGTCGGACAGGTCGGCGACTTCCTGCAACAGATCTTTGATCTGCGGGCAGGTCGGGCAGTCAATGGACGACTCAAAGAAGCGCAGAACGACAGGTTCGGTCATCGCGGAGAACCGCTCCCGAATCTTTTGCCGATCTTTTTCCGGGATCATCACAGTTACGCACCTCCGTATGCACTCCGCATTGATGCGGTGTACCCGTAAGGGTATTATCCGCTTTTAGTGGCCGGGTGTCAAGGCGACGGGTACCATCTATCTTTCAGTATGCACGTTCCGCACCAAAATCACCAGAGGGTGAGACCACATAATTTCGCCGAACCAAGGTGGCCGGACTCCGACCAAGGAGGGATTGTATTGACAAAGATCCAGTCGCAGTTTGAAGACTATGTCCGTCGCATCCAACATTTTCAGGAGGCGCTGTCCCTCATGGCTTGGGATCTGCGGACCGGGGCGCCGAAAAAGGGGGTGGAAGCCCGGGCGGAGGCCATCGGGACCTTGTCGGACGAGGTGTTCGGCCTGATGACCTCGTCGCGAATGGGAGAGTTTCTCGAAGCGTTGGAGGCGAGGGCCCATGGGCTAGACGGGAGAACCGCCGCCCTCGTTCGGGAGTGTCGCCGGGAATACGACCGCAACCGGCGCATTCCCCGGGAGCGATACCGAGCTTTTGTCGTGCTGACGGCGAAGGCGGAGTCCGCTTGGGAAGATGCCAGGAATCGGAATGATTTTGCCCTCCTTCAACCATATCTCGAGGAAATCGTTGCGATGACCCGGGAGTTCGCCGGATACTGGGGCTACGAGAAGGACCCCTACGATCCCCTCCTCGACCTCTACGAACCGGGCGTGCGCACAGCCGAGATCGACCCGCTGTTCGCGACGCTGAGAGAAGCCACCGTCGCCCTGGTGGGGGAGATCGCCGAGTCTGGGCGCAGGCCCGATCCCGGGGTTTTCGCTCGTCCGGTACCGGTCGAGACCCAGCAGAGAATCTGTCGATGGGCGCTCAAGACCATCGGGTATGATTTTGACCGGGGGCGCCTCGATGAAACGGCCCACCCCTTTCAGATCACGTTGAATGCCGGAGATGTGCGGGTAACCACGAAGTATGTCGTCGAGGATTTTCGCAGTGCGTTGTTCAGTGCGTTTCACGAGGGTGGTCACGCGCTTTACGAGCAGGGGATCGATCCGGACCTAGCGGGAACCCCCCTTTACGCCGGAGCATCCCTCGGGGTCCATGAGTCCCAGTCGAGGTTTTGGGAGAATGTCGTGGGCCGCAGCCGGGCCTTCTGGGAGCACTATTATGGCGAACTGACAAAGAGGCTGGGTCCGGCGTGGAACGATTTGGATATTGAGACGTTCTATGCGGGAATCAACGATGTCCGTCCCTCTCCCATTCGTACCGAGGCGGATGAGGTCACCTACAACCTTCATATTCTCTTACGCTATGAATTGGAACGGGCTCTGATCTCCGGGGATTTGAAGGTGGCCGATCTGCCGCAGGCCTGGAGGGAAAAGACTAGGGCGCTTTTGGGGTTCGAACCGAACCGGGACGCCGACGGTGTTTTGCAGGACGTGCACTGGGCGTCAGGGAGCTTTGGTTATTTTCCGACTTACACATTGGGAAACGTGTATGCGGCGCAATTCTGGGAGGCCATGGATCGGGACCTGGGCGGCTTCGACCGGCGGCTGGCCGAAGGGGATGTGGCGGCCGTGCGGGAGTGGTTGAGGGAAAAAGTTCACCGGCCCGGGAGGGAGCTGCAACCTCACGAGGTGTTAAAGAGGGCGACGGGTACCGACCGGCCGGTCGCCGAGCCCCTCCTCCGGTACTGGCGTGAGAAATTTGGCCCTCTGTACGGGCTATGACAGGGGAGCTTTGGGGATCATGCAGGTCAAAACGCTCATGGACGCCCTTCCCCGGGATACAGTACAATGAGGGCGCGGAGGGGTCGGGGCAGGTTGGAATCCGCCCCCTGCGCTGTGAGTATGCCTGGGGGGGCCTGAGGGTGCGACGAAATCCCGTACGAACGGAGCTGCGGATCCGGCGGGTACCGCCGAATCCGACCCGACGTTGGCTGAAATATGCCGCGAACACGATCACGGCCGCCAATCTGTCCCTCGGGCTGTTGTCGGTACTGTTGTCGTCCATGCATTTGTTTCACTGGGCTGCCGTGGCGTTGATGGTGGCGGTGCTGTTTGACCGCCTGGACGGCTCCACGGCCCGGCGGTTGGGGATTGCAAGCGATTTTGGCCGGGAGCTGGATAGTCTGAGCGACCTGGTGTCTTTCGGGGTGGCCCCGGCGCTCTTGGTGTATACCCAGGTGTACATGGAACATCTGCCGCTAGTGGGTGGGGCGTTGTCCATGGTTTATGTGCTCTGCGGCGCACTGCGGTTGGCTCGCTACAATGTGCAACGGTTCAGCGGGGGCTTTCTCGGGGTGCCCATTACGTTTGCCGGCGGTGTGCTCGGGTTGCTCAGTTTCGTCTCGAGGGATGTACACCTTCTCGGGTTTGCGGCGGCTGAGATCCTCTTATCTGCGCTCATGGTGAGCAAGATTCCAATTAAGAAATTCTAAGGGATGAGACGCGATCGGAGGGAGCGGGTTTGAAAGTCTTGGTGACCGGGGGGATCGCCGGCCTGGGTCGAGCCGTGGCTGAGCGATTGGCCCGGCGCGGCCATGACGTGGTGGTGACCTACCGACGGGATCGCGCCGAGGTGGGAGAGCAGTCCGACGGAGGTCTCAAAAAGACGTGGAGTCTTGGTGGTGTGCGGGCGGTTCAATGTGACGCAGGGTCCAGGCAACAAGTGGATCGGTGGTTGAGCCGGGAACACGATTTTGACTGCTGGATTCACGCGGTTGGACCGTTTCGGGTCAAACGGACGCCTCTGGCAGACACCGCAGCCGGGGAGTGGGAGGAGCTCGTCGCCGGCAACTTACATAGCGCGTACTGGCACGCCCGCTGGCTGATTCCCCACATGCGGGGAAATCATTTTGGGCGGGTCATTACCTTTGGGTATCCCCAGATCGAGGGCGGGATGCCTTGGGAAGGGCGGGGGGCGTACGCTGGCGCCAAGGCGGGGTTGCTTTCGTTTACCCGGACTTTGGCCGCGGAAGAAGCCCCCTACGGGATCACGGTCAACATGGTGTGTCCCGGAGATATCCGAGATCCATTTAAAGAAGGGGCGATCGTCGACGCCAGAAACCAGGCGGGTTTGTCCACGGTAGGTTCTACACCCGCCGGTCGACCCGCCACTGGAGAAGACGTGGCCCGGGTGGTTGAGTTTTTGTGTCATCCAGATTCGGACATGGTTACCGGGAGTGTGATTTACGTGACCGGAGGGGTGCAGTATTTTCCCTTCACGTATTGATGGGGCCAATGGTGTCGATGGTGGATATTTTTGGAGGAGCGCCGGGATTCACTTTCGCGAACGTGATTTTCGTGACGGTGGGGTGGGATGATCAGCGGGTCCAAACAACGTATGATAAACCGATGGCCCAAAGGGGACGGGAGAAGTGCGGCCGCGGTGCCGGATGGCGGTCCGCACCCCCTGTAAACTGAGCCCAAGTACGAGTCCTGCGAGCAACCAAAGCCACGGTTTGCGGTGGGTCATTCCTCTCCCTCCGGTTGGATATCGTGAGTGCAAGGATGGCGGTTGACTGAGCATATATTGTGCAGAGCTGCAGAATTTATTTGAAGGGCGCCGATGAGCGCGTCACGCCGTGGTGTCGGCGGAATTTTCAACAGAAACCGGCGTTGCTGTTTGTGCGGGATTGGCATACAATAATGATGTGCCCCGGGGGGGTCATGATGCGCTGAGTTCCGGACAACGGAAGCGGGGGACCCAGGACTTTGGGGTGAATCCGGCCAAGGCCGGTAGGGTGGCTCTCGACCCGAACCCGTCAGCTAACCCCGTAAGCGAAAGGAGAGTGGGTGGGTGTTGCAGGAAAGGGTCAAGGACCCGAGGTGTGTTCGGGTGTCGATCCGGCTGGGGGACGGACATGTTCCGTGGATCCGGCTCAATGAGAGGCGATTCGAATTGCCTTTTGGGTCGATCCGCTTAGTGGCGCGTTTAGTCGGTGTGAATTTGAGAAACAACCCCGACCTGCGGGAAGTGGAGGTCGGGAATCCCCACGGCTTGCGGGGGAAAGCCGACATCGGCTCCGTCATTGAGGCGCTTCGCGAAGTGATCCTGGCCAGCGGTCGATCCATGGAGTTTTCCGCCATGTTGGGCGTCTAGGGCGAGAACGGCGCGATTCGGATACAAGCGAGACAGAATCGGGGAGGCACGTAAAAGGGACCGCTTGCTGGCGGTCCTTTTTATAAGGGATCACCTCGGCGAAAGAGGGAGAGGGTCGACATGAACCACGTCCGGTTCCATGCCATCACGGGGGATCCAATTCTATACATCGATCACCGACGGAAACCCAATGGCTACATCGATGGGCATTGTCCTTTCTGTCATCCCTCTGAATCGATTAAACAGGTTTATCCTGTGGGGGATGACGCCATCAGTGTTTGGGATAATCTATACCCGGTAGTGCCGGAAGGGATGGCCCAGGAATTGGTGGTGGAGAGCCGGGTGCACGACCGGATGCTCGGCCAACATTCTGCAGAGGCCATTGCCGTGCTGCTGTGGGTCATCCGTGAGCGGATGAAACATTTATACGACCACCCCGGGGTCGTATACGTATCCATGTTTCGCAACTGGGGAAGACAATCGGGGGGTACACAACCGCATCCTCACAGTCAATTATACGCTCTGCCCTTTGTTCCTCCGGCCATCGAGCGGGAGCGGGAGGGGTTTCAAAGGCTGCAACGGGCGGGTTGTTGTCCGATCTGTCGCGAGATCGACGGGATGGTTCCCGAACGCCTGGTGGCCGAGAATGAATGGGCGATGGCCTTTGCCCCTTACGCCTCGATGCACCCTTTTGAAATGTGGGTGACTCCCCGGCGCCACGTGGGGGCTTTCGAATCGATACCTGACGATGTCCTTACGGGTATGGCGGCGGTATTGCACCAGGCGGTGGGGGCACTGGAGAAGGCTATTGATGGACGGGCATACAACATTATTTTGTGTCACGACCGGGATGAGGATTATCACCTTCGCTTCTTGGTGTTTGCGCGGATTTTCACTTCCTCGGGATTTGTCATTGGAACCGGGGCGGGGATCAACGGGCTGGATCCCGAACGGGCCGTCGCTTTGCTTCGAGGCGTTTGATTTACGATACTCCGGTATGGTAAGATAGCGCCGAAGGTGGTGAACCGGTTGCACGGGTACGCCGATGTCAAGGACGAGCTGATCCAGCGTCTCCGCCGAATTGAAGGACAGGTGCGCGGGGTTCAGAAAATGATTGAAGACGATCGGTACTGCGTAGATATTCTCACCCAGTTGGCGGCCATTCGAGCGGCTGCCAACAAAGTCGCACTGACGGTGCTTGAAGCGCACACCCGTGGGTGTGTAACCCGGGCCATTCAGTCGAACGGCGGGGAGGAAGCCATCACGGAACTGATGGAAGCCGTTGAGTTCTTTACGAAATAAATTTTTGGGTGGAGGTCGGAAGCAAGTTGGAGACAAAAGTCCTGCATATAAAAGGTATGTCCTGTAGTCATTGTGTACACGCCGTGAAGTCGGCCTTGTCTGCCTTGGCCGGAGTTCACGAGGTGGATGTGGATCTTGATAAGGGTAAGGCATTGGTGAAGTTCGACGGATCCAAGGTGCGAGAACCTCAATTCCGCGAAGCCATCGAAGAGGCCGGGTACGAATTGACGGGTATGTCGGACCACTAACAGCGCCGACCCAAAACTTCACAAAACCTCAATTGTAGATCGGGGAGGAATGGCGAAAGGAGGACCCGGGGTGGTGCGAGAAAGTCGTCGGTGGGTGCAAGGGCTGATCCTCGTGGCGGTGCTGATCCTCGCTGCAGGATGGGTGCATCGAGGGCTCGGCGGCCACCCTTCGCCCAACCCCGGGGACTGGTTCACTCACCTGAGGGGTTTTGGTTATATGGCCTGGGGGGCGGCGGCCGCATTGGTCGTCGCCCACGCTGTTTTTCCGTACATCCCCTTCGTGGTCCTGGCCGGGGCGAATGTTGCTTTGTTTGGCGCGCTTCCGGGTTTTTTGATCAATTGGCTAGGTATCGCCGCAGGAGCGTCGCTGTTGTTCTGGCTCAGCCGCGGGATTTTGCGCGGGTGGGTCCGGCGCAGGTGGAGGGATCATCCTCTCGCCGAGCGCCTGGACCGGGCAGCGGCCTCAAAAGGATGGATTTTGGTGGCGCTCACCCGGTTGGTTCCGGTCATCCCGTCATCGGCCATCGATGGGCTGGCGGGAATCTCTGGAATGATGTATCGGTCGTTTCTTGTGGGGACATTGCTCGGGACTTTTCCTATGATTGCCGTCGAGTCTTTTTTTGGAGGAGCTTTTTGGAGACCGGAGGGCGTTGTATGGTCAAGGGCTCTCCTCGGTGGAGTGGCTTGGCTGGTTTTGGTTGCGGGAGGGCTCTGGATGGGCCGGTCGGTTTTTACACCCGGTAAAACACGGGACTCCCGGAATGGGCCCCGAACCTGAGACTGGAGTGAAGGCTCAGTTCTTTTGGGTGGGCCGGTCCCCGGTCATTGTCTAGATCGTGCCTTTTTTCACAAAAGCGCGGGTTTCCTAAGGATGAACCTCTGGGTTGCGGGGCATATTGGATGCCAGGAGGTGAATCCGCGTGGAACAGGACCGCATCAAGGAATTGGAACGAGAGAAGGAGTCTCTGCTCGATCAGTGGATGTGGGCGGATCGGGCCGAGCGGGTCAGGATTCTGATTCGTCGGATGGAACTGCAGGATATGTTGGAAGACTTACAACAAACGACGGGTGGATGAAGGTACCGGGCTGAAGCGGGGTTTCTCCGCCTCGATCGTCGTTGACACAGGAAACGCCGTGGGGATCCCATGGCGTTTTTCACGTACGACAATTCCCTCGGTTATGATACACTGGTTCGCACAGAGACCTCTCTCCGTCTACGGTTTCCCGGGTGGGACGCGACGAGGAAAAGGGGGAAATGTCGTGCTACGGGTGGCACTGATAGCCCCTTAACGGCACAGACTCATGAACCGGACATCACCGCTCTGCTCCGGGTGTGCGATGTCCACAATGTGCCCTTAGTCACCAATGTGGCCACAGCGGAATTGGTTCTTCGGGTCCTGTTTGAACATCAATCATCGAGCTGAAGGGCGGATGTCCAGAACGCTTCACCCACCGATTCCCGGGTTCGGGTCACGGCCACCTGCAACTCGGTCGCGGTTCGCTCGTGCCAAGCGCGAACAGAAGTGATCCACCGCCGGGCGTCTTCTTTCGCTTCCGCTGCAGCCATTCGGTGGACGGCTTCCCCAGCCAAGCGGTCGTGTTCTGCCGCTTTGTGCATGCTGTGAACGGCAATGGCGACGACGGTGGCGTGGTGATCTCCGGCTAAGATGCGGCGGACGCTTCCTTTCGCCGTGATCCGGTGATAGGAACTCTCATAAATCTCCCGATAAAACTCATCGAAACCCGGCAGGTCCTTTGTCACGGCGAAAAGTTTCATCTGTCGACTGACGGAGCAGAGCACGGCGAGAGCATATTCGCTCGCCGTCAGATGGTCCAGTACCCGGGTAAAGACGACATGTTCCACGTGGGGGTGTTGAGGCAAGGGTTCCATGGTGGGGCCACTCCTTTCCTGCGTTTCATGTCGGCACTGCAGCCTATGCAAACCGGGCATCTGTTGACTCCCTGGATTAGCTCGTCAATGTGCGGGTTAAGATAGGTGTGTGACCGCGTTTTATGGAGGGGGATAGCCGTGAAGCCGCGCACAGAACAATCGGTCGATCGCCGGGATTATCGATTCTCGCAGCTTCCGCCTCATGTGTTGGAGGAGTTGCAAACTTTTGAGGCCAAGCTTTCCTCGGAGCTGGGGAAAGAAGTGATTCTGATTTGTTACGACGATCCACGGTGAAGGTCGGGCGGCGGCCGCCTGGGACGCGATCCCCTTTCGGGGCGCGGGTCCCAGGCGGCCTGTTTGCTCTCTACCGTCCGCCCAAGATCAAGAGGAGTTTTGAACAGCCATACAAAGGCGTAAAGGAATCGTTAACCGCCTACTGTAACGCAGGAGCCAAGGCGGGGGCTGGGACCACAGCCCCATGATACTTTTGTTCGATAAACTGTTTTACGTCGTCTGAAGTGAGGGCTTGGGCCAGCTTGACCAACTCCGGTCTCTTTTCATCCCCTTTGCGGACCACGAGGACGTTCGCGTACGGCGAATCGGCGCTCTCCAAAAAGATGGCGTCTTTGGTGGGATTGAGGTTGGCCTGTAGGGCGTAGTTGGTGTTGATGACCGCTGCCGTGACGTCGTCCAAAGCCCGGGGGAGCATGGCCGCATCCAACTCCCGGATGGTTAAATTGCCCGGCTTTTGTACAATGTCTCGAACGGTGGCCGTGACCCCGGCTCCTGGTTTCAGTTGAATGACTCCCGCCTTAGCCAATAATGCCAAGGCCCGGCCGCCGTTTGTGGCGTCGTTGGGAATGGCCACCGTCCCCCCCTGGCTTTTCAAGTCGTCCACAGATTTGATTTTCTTGGAATAAATCCCCATGGGTTCAATGTGGACTTTGGCGATCCACTGCAAGTCCGTTCCTTTTTGCTGGTTGAAATTGTCGAGATAAGGAATGTGTTGAAAATAATTGGCGTCTAGCTGTTTGTCCACCAATTGCGGGTTGAGCTGGGCGTAATCTGAAAAGGTCACGACTTCTAGCTTAATCCCTTCCTTGGCCAATGTCGGCTTGACATGTTCCAAAATCTCGGCGTGGGGGACGGCCGTCGCTCCAACTTTGATAACTTTTTCCACGCCCCCCTGTTGGCCGGTGTCGCTGGGTGAACCCGATGTTCCGGAAGATCCGCACGCGGTTAAGGCTAGGGCCAAGGCGACGGTCAGGAACGGCAAAGCTCTTTTCAACTTTTTCACGGTGAAAGACCCCCTTTGTTGGATACAGACCTTATGATCTAACGGCGGGTGAAACGAAGGACCAGGCGATCTCCGCCCCATTGCAGCAACTGGACAAAAACGACGAGGAGGGCGGTGGTCAGCAGCATGACGCCGGTGTCGAACCGCTGATACCCGTATCGGACCGCCAGGTCCCCGAGCCCTCCGCCGCCGATGGCACCGGCCATAGCCGAGTAGCCGATGAGGTTCACGGCGGTAATGGTGATGCCCGCCAAGAGCCCTGGCCGGGCTTCGGGAAGGAGGACCTTCCAGATGATCTGGCCGGTGCGGGCTCCCATAGCCTGGGCCGCCTCGATGACTCCCCGGTCGACTTCCCGCAGGGAAGTCTCCACGAGCCGGGCGAAAAATGGGGCCGCCGAGGCCACCAGGGGCGGGATGGCGGCGGTGACGCCGATGGATGTGCCCACCAGCAGCCGGGTGAACGGGATCATAAGGATGAGCAGGATGATGAATGGTATCGAACGAACGATATTCACCACCGCCCCTACGATCCGGTACAAACCGGGCATCGGTTTGAGGTGTCCAGGTCCCGCTACGACGAGAAAAATCCCCACGGGCCCACCCAGCAGGACCGAGAACAATACCGACAGTCCAATCATGTAGACCGTATCGAGGGATGCTTGTCCGATTTCACCCCATAGCCCCGGATCCACCTGAATTCACCTCCTTCACCCATGCCCCCCGATCCTGGAGGATTTGTATGGCTCTCTGCTTCGCCTCCTCTGGCCCCACAAGGGCCACGATGAACCGACCGTAGGGAATGGTTTTCATCCGGTCCACAGATCCCTGAAGAATTCGCACATGTACCCCGGTTTCTTCCGTCACCTCAGAAAAAACGGGCCGCAAAGCAGAATCTCCCACAAAGAGACACCGCAACAACTGTTCGTCTTGCGGCACCCCGGGGAGGTCATCGGTATCGGCACCGCCCATTTGCCGGACGAATTCGGTGGTGACTGGATGTTTCGGCCGGAGAAACACGTCCACCACACGTCCTTCCTCCACAATGCGCCCTTGGTGCAGCACGGCCACGCGGTCGCAAATCGCGGTGACGACGTGCATCTCGTGGGTGATGACCACCATTGTGAGGCCCAGGGACCGGTTGATGCTGGCGAGCAGTTCCAGGATCGAATCGGTGGTTTGGGGATCCAGGGCAGAAGTGGCCTCATCGCACAGGAGCACTTCCGGCTGAGGGGCAAGGGCCCGGGCGATCCCCACTCGTTGTTTCTGGCCGCCGCTCAGTTTGGATGGGTATTGATCCCGGAGCTCCCACAACCCCACCAGCCGGAGAAGCTCTTCCACCCGGCGGCGGCGACGTTCTTTTGGCCAGCCCGCCAGCTCTAGCGGGAACTCGATGTTTTCCGCCGCCGTGCGAGAAGACAGCAAATTAAAATGTTGGAACACCATGCCGATCTTTTGTCTCTCGGATTGCAGCTTCCGGGGGTCCAGATTTGTCAAATCCTTGCCGTTTACGGTGACCCGGCCGGAAGTAGGGCGTTCCAAGAGGTTGATGCACCTTACCAACGTGCTTTTCCCCGCCCCGCTGTGACCGATGATCCCGTAGATCGTGCCCTTTGGAATGTTTAAGTCGATGCCGTCCAGGACGCGCACCGCACGGCCGCCGATCGTAAAATCTTTGGATACTCCGTCAAGTTCAATCATCGATCAATCTCCTAGCACAAAAAATCCCTTTCGCGTCGCGAAAGGGCCCCTGAAGCGGCCCTCTCATCTCCCGAAGCGCCATGGGCTTCGCAGGATTTAGCACCTGACACCCCGCTATGGTCAAGCGCGGTGTTGGTTGCCGGGCTTCATCGGGCCAGTCCCTCCGCCTGCTCTCGATAAGAGGTTGTAGTAATCTCTGCATTTCTTTGATACGATAAGGACAAGTTCGAATCTCAGTGTAATGAATGGCGATGGCGGCGTCAAGAGGGAGGGGGAAATAGTTCATTTGGACTACATCCGTTAGCTCAGGTTCACCAGGGCAAACTGGTCGGTGTCAACCTTTCTCGGTGGTGGCCGATGGGGTAGACTGTAGACGGTTACTAAGAATAATTTGCAGTGGACCTCCTAGGGGAACGGGAATGGTTGCACATGAAATGGTTCGATGCGTTGAACCCTCTGTCCTCCATTTTTGACTTGATGTCCGGGGCAAGGGTCGGAAGGTCCCGGCGGGTGGCGTATCTCGCGGCGAAGATCGGGCTCGGGGTGGGCTTGGGCCTCCGGGAGGCACGAACGTTATATTTTGCCGGATTGTTGCATGACGTCGGCGCTCTCGTCAGTCCGTCCGGGGATTTCAAGCGGCGGGATCCAACCTTCGTACCGGTGGCCTCCGCACAATGGGTTCGGTCTCTGGACTTGGACCCGTGGACAGAAGTGTTTGTTGGGCAAAGTTGGGAAAACTGGGACGGTTCGGGTGTACCTTTTGGGCTCCGCGGTCGTGAGATTTCATTGGGAGCGAGGATTGTGCGGGTGGCGCGCGAGGCGGCCCAGGTAATGGACCGGGCGCCGATGGATGTCCCTTTGGCCGAGCGACTGGCCCGGGTTCGCGCAATCGGGCAGCGGGCTGGTGAGGTTTTCGATCCGGATGTGGTCCGAGTTTTTGAAGAACTGCTTGGGCACCCAGAAGTTGTCCTAGATGCGTTTGGTCCGTATTCTCCTTTTGTGTTGTTGTCAAAGCGGCCTGCCGGGGACGCTCCGATGTCCTCAGAAGATGCGGTCAAGCTGGCGAGAATGTTTGGACGGTTGGCCGGCGTCTTGCGGGGGACTCCGAATCACGCGGAGCGGGTGGCAGGTTGGGCGATGAGCTTGGGGGAAGAGATGGGGCTGTCGGAGCGGGACCTCTATTCCCTCAATATTGCTGCTTATTACCACGATGTGGGATGGCTGGTGGGAAACCCAGGAGGGACGTTTGGTGGCGATGTGCAGGAGGAGCGCGAGCGGCTTCACTCCTATTACACCCAGGCTTTTTTGCAGCAAATACCCGGCCTGGAGGGTCCGGCGATATGGACCGGCCAGCATCATGAGCGGATCGATGGCACCGGGTACCCTGAAGGCCTTGCCGGCGAGATGCTGAGTCTGCCTTCTCGAATCCTTCAGGTGGCTGAATTTCTCGTTGACCAAGAAATGGCCCTTCAGGGGAAGGAAGGAGCCGGGATCAAGAGGCGGTTGGCGCGCCTCCTGCACGCCGAGGAGCTAGCCGGCCGTTTGGACGGGCCGGTGTGTCGGGCGGCTATGAAAAGGGTGTCTCACGATCCTGAGCCAGCCAGCCGGGATCAGGAACACTTCTATCATCTGTCGAGCGAGGTGTCAGAGATGAAAAAGGTTTTGTTTGCCACGGACGGTTCTGAGGCGTCTAAGAAAGCGGAACAGATGGTGGCGGATATCTTGTCGAAGTGGACGGAGGCAGAGGTGACGGTCCTCTACGTGTCCCAGACAGTGCCCTACTACTATGAAGCCACTCCGGACCTCTTGGCCAATTTGTCCCAGTACGAGGAGTCCTGGGCGAAGCAGATTGAAGAGACCGTGATGAACACTTTTAAAGACTACAAGGATCGGGTGCGCTTCAAGCATCTGGTGGGACATCCGGCTACGGCGATTTGTGATGTTGCGGACGAGGAGAACGTCGATCTCATTGTGGTGGGGACCCACGGCCGGGGTGCTATTGACCGGGTTCTTCTTGGCAGTGTGAGCCACGGTGTGTTAAATCGGGCCAAACATTCGGTGTTGGTGGTTCGCTAATCCCACGAGGGCGCGGGGGCGGACGTTTTGAGTCTGCCCCCGCTACTCGTGCGCCCGGCATGGGCGTTGACTGGGTGGTGAAAGTCCACTGCAGGCGAGGCAGCACGAGTCTGCTAGCCAAAGGCAAGGGTGTCCATCGTGAGGTGGGATCCGAAGGAAGCTGGAGGCAAACCCACGGCCCGATGAACAAGAACCTCATACGAGGCTACGCCGTTCGGATGAGCTGGCAAGACACAGCGAAATCCAAAGGCTGCCAAAGGGCGGCGGAGTATATGAGGCGGGCGCGGGGGGAAGGTCAACGCTCTTACCCGGGGAGGCCTGCCGGATACGCCAGGGGACTGGCAACCCGGATCGAGAGGTTCGGTTGAACCGGCAGGAGTCAGCAGAGGGCATAGTACCCAGGAGGTCATGAACTCCGGGGGAAGGCCCGAACATCAAGACAGAGGTGAAACCGGTGCGTTCGCGAGAAGGACGAAGACAGCCGAAAACCCTGAACAGGGACTACCCACGGGAGGAAGTGGTGAAGCCACGGGGGACCGTGGGAGAGCCGAGCCCTTCTCCGGCACAAAGCGGAGCTTCACCTCGCGGAGAACAAGGTGACGGCCTGATGGAGAAGGTGGTGGCCAGGCAGAACATGCTGGCCGCCCTGAAGCGGGTGGAGCAGAACAAGGGTGCCCCCGGCGTGGACGGCATTCCCACGGAAAACCTCCGGGAACAGATCCGAGCCGAGTGGCCGCGCATCCGGGAAGAGCTGCTCACGGGGATCTACCGACCGCAGCCCGTGCGCCGGGTCGAAATCCCGAAACCCGGGGGAGGCAAGCGGATGCTGGGGATCCCCACCGTGATGGACCGCCTGATCCAGCAGGCACTTCTGCAGGTGCTGACGCCCATCTTTGACCCGCAATTTTCGGAGGCCAGCTACGGGTTCCGACCCGGAAGAAGGGCACACGAGGCGGTCAAGAAGGCGAGGCAGTATGTGGAAGAAGGATACGAATGGGCCGTGGACATGGACCTGGAAAAGTTCTTTGACCGAGTGAATCATGACATCCTGATGGCCCGGGTAGCCCGGAGGGTCACGGACAAACGAGTGCTCAAGGTCATTCGCCGGTACCTCCAGGCAGGGATCATGGTGAACGGAGTGGTCATGGAAAGAGAGGAAGGGACACCACAGGGCGGGCCGCTGAGTCCCCTGTTGGCGAATATCCTTCTGGATGACCTGGACAAAGAACTGGAAAAGAGAGGTCACAAGTTCGTCCGGTATGCGGATGATGCTAACATCTACGTTCGAAGCAAACGGGCGGGGGAGAGAGTCCTGGCCAGTGTCCGGACATTCCTGCAGGAGCGGCTAAGACTCAAACTCAACGAGCAGAAGAGCACGGTGGACCGACCGTGGAAACTGAAGTTTCTGGGATTCAGCATGTACAAACGCAAAGCCGGGGAAATCCGCATTCGCTTGGCCAGACAGTCGATCGAGCGGGTCAAGGCCAAGATCCGAACCCTCACGGCGAGGAACACACCGATCGCCATGGAGGAACGCATCCGGCGGCTGAACACGTATCTGGGCGGATGGATGGGATACTTTGCCCTGGCGGAGACGCCGAGCACCTTCGAAGAAATCGAAGGATGGATCCGGCGGAGGCTGCGGATGTGTCTCTGGAAACAGTGGAAACGGGTACGGACGCGATACCGTGAACTGCGCGCGCTAGGGCTGCCGGAGTGGGTCGTTCATCAATTTGCCAATGCCCGCAAAGGACCGTGGCGGATGGCCCATGGGCCGATGAATCGAGCCTTGGGGAACGCCTATTGGCAGGCCCAAGGACTCATGAGCTTAACCGAACGTTACCGAAGGCTTCGTCAATCTTGGTGAACCGCCGGATGCGGACCCGCATGTCCGGTGGTGTGAGAGGACGGGGGCTAGCCGCCCCCTCCTACTCGATGTCTGAGGGGGGAGTGTCCGGTGGGCGGATGCCCTGGCGAATGGCGTAAGCGGCAGCCTGGACGCGATTCGTCAGATGGAGTTTGCTGAGGATGTTCTGGATATGATTGCGCACGGTGTGTTCACTGATGAACAACTGTTTAGCAATCTCCCGGTTGGAGGCCCCGGTGCTCAAATATCCCAGGACTTGGAGTTCCCGGCCCGTCAAAGGGTCAAGGACTTCCTCGGGGCTAGCTTCCTTGTGGAGTTCTGCCATGATCCGGGCGGCCAGCAGACCCGGGATCACCGCTTCCCCCGCCGCGACTTTCTGGATGCTGGAGATCAATTCGTCGGGATCGACGTTTTTCAACAGGTATCCGTTGGCTCCCGCTCGGATGGCTTCAAAAAGATCGTCGTCCTCCTCGGAAACGGTGAGGATCAAGATGCGCACCTGGGGGTCCATGGCTCGCAGCCTCCGCACGGCCTCCAGTCCGCCCATCACCGGCATACGAATGTCCATCAGGACGAGGTCGGGATGCAGTTCGGCATAAAGTTCCACCGCTTGTTTTCCGTTTGAAGCTTCTCCGACCACCGAAAGATCTTCGGCAGTTTCGAGGATTGTTCTCACCCCCCGGCGAAACAGAGCGTGATCGTCGACAAGGAGCACACTCACCGGCATCTTTCGTTCCCCTCTTCCTCTGGCGTTTCGGGACGGGATCCTGATCCCCGGGCCGGCATCGGCGTCACAGCGGCCCCGATTAACCGGCTTGCTTGACAGCGTCTTCATGGGATATGTCCTGGAACCAATGCAGCTCAACCCGGGTCCCCGTCGGGTTCCGGCGGGAAATGGTCAAGATTCCACCCAGGGATTGGGCTCGCTCCCGCATGGCCTTCAGGCCAAAGTGACGACCGGCATTCTCATGATCCGCCCATCCCTGATTGAAACGATGAAGGACGTCCTCGGGGATTCCGCACCCGTTATCTTCGATGATGACGCTAAATTGCTGACGGTAGGGCCCCACCGGACAGGCACCGAGGGTCATCCACGCTTTCGTGGCCCCGCTGTGCTTGCGGACATTTGCCAGGGCTTCCTGTACGATTTTGGTCACCTGATCGCCAATATAAGGGTCGCAGGTGTCCGGAAATTCGAGCATCGCAACTTCGACGGGGATCCCGGACCGCTGCTGGAATTCGGCCAGCCATTTGGACAAAAAATGTTTCAGATCCTTTCCCGCGTGAATGGTGAGGTCATAAAGCACGTGCCGCAATTCCACAAAACTGTCGTGGACCACTTCGGTGACATCCCGGAGTTTATCCTGGGCTTCTGCGACCCGACCCTGGGCGAGCAGCGACTGGACCAGTTTGAGCTGCATATGAGAGTAGGCGATATCCTGCACGACACCGTCGTGAAGGTCCCTGGCCAGGCGCTCTCGTTCCTGGAGCGTAAAGTACATTTCGTCGCGTTTTCGCCGCTCTTCTTCTAAGTGTCGGCGTTCCCTGAGGTCTCGAAGGCTCATGAGGAAGTACCGGCGGTTGCCGGCTGGAATATACGAGTAGGAGACAGCGACGGGGATCACATCACCCTGTCGGGAATGGATGTTCATCTCCACGTAGCTGAGCGGCGCCTTGGTATTCAATACGCAATGACCGAAGCACAGTGGCGCCAGGGCGAGATTCTCATCCTTGTCGTTGCGGCATTGCAAAAGTTCGGCACATGTGTCTGGGAATTGTTCGGTTTCGGCAAGCCCGACGAGTTCCCTGGCTGCCCGGTTCATAAAAACGATCCGGCGCTCCTCATCCGCCACCACCAAGCCATCCGAAGCGTGTTCCAGCAAAGCGTGGCAATACAGGGCCGGGTTATCCCCTTGTTCCTTCCTGTCACTCATCTTCATCGCCCCCCGTTCCCGACCGCCTGTGCCGAAAATACGTCCGTTTCGGCACACTTCTTTTTCAATTACTAGTATACCAGGTTTCTACCGGGGAGCAGGGAGAAAGAACTGGGGAAATCCGAACCTTCTCCAAAAAAATAGTCCCCTTTTGGGGACCTAGGCCACAGAATCTTCAAAGGGGGTCTGAAAGGAGTATAACACGTTTTTCCGCGTTAAAGCAACAGAGTTTAGAAAAGGTTGGAGTTCCGCGATGGATCATTCTTCGCTTAAAGTCACGAATTGATATCCTTGTTTCTTGAGAAAATCCAGTAGACTATCTAATGCTTCCAACATTCGGGGCTGATTGCCGCCACCGTCGTGAAAAAGCACAATCCTTCCAGGGCCCACCGTGTCTTTGACCACCGCTGTGATAGCCGTGGCATCCCGGCCGACGACCCAGTCCCTCGGGTCCACAGACCACATGGCGATGGGATGGCCGGTCTGGGCGGCCGCCTGCAGCACGGTGGGGGTCAATACGCCTCCCGCCGGGCGAAAATAATGGGGCCATATTCCGGTGATGCGCGCAATCACCTGATCGGCTCGTCGGATATCGGCGGCGACGGAATCTGGGGACATTTTGTCCAGACGGGCGTGAAGATATCCGTGATTCCCCAATTCATGACCCTCCGCCGCAATTCGTTTAACGATGGAAGGGTGTTTTTCGCAATGAATGCCTGTGAGAAAAAACGTGGCCCGAACCCGGTGCTTGCGAAGGATGTACAGGAGCTGCGGGGTGTAGATGGGGTGAGGACCATCGTCGAAGGTCAGGGCGATGCACTGGCCACTGTGTTGGACGGTACGGATGGGCGCGTTCTGTCCAGGGATCGAACTGTTCGCGGAAATGTTCCAGGATTGGCGATCGTTGGGATCGACCATTCGGGCGAGCGGATGGTGGCTTAGAAATGTCGGCGCGACGGCCATAAAAGCGACTGCCGTCAGATATAAAGATCCCAGCGGGCGACGTGATGTGTTGCGAAACAACATGACGGGTCCCCTCCGGGCTTTTGAGTACGTCGCATAGTGTAACCGGGCTAGCGACTGGCTATGATCCTGCTGATTGAGCCGAACCTTCCCGAATGAACCCGTGGCCGGTTTGGCATTTTCCCGGAGTTGTGAAACAATAAAGGGAAAGGCTTCGAGGTGTCTCGAGCGGGAAATCAGGAGGTTGGAGTACGGTGGAGCAGGAACAAGCGGCGTATATGACCGAAGAGGGATTACGCAAGCTCAAGGAAGAGCTGGAATGGCTAAAAACCGAGAAACGGGCGGAAGTGAAAGAAAGGCTCAAGATCGCGCGAAGTTACGGTGACCTGTCTGAAAACAGCGAGTATGATGCGGCAAAAGAGGAGCAGGCCTTTGTCGAATCGAGGATTCTCCAACTGGAAGACCAGATTCGCCGGGCGAAAATCATCCGGGCGGAGGACAAGGTGGAAGGAGTGGTATCCATAGGTTCCACGGTGACCATTCGCGAACTGCCGGATGGTCCTGAAGAGACTTACACCATTGTGGGAACTGCCGAAGCAGATCCGGGTAAATTTCGGATATCGAATGAGTCGCCCATCGGGGCTGGTTTACTCGGGCGCCGGGCAGGGGAAGAGGTGGGCATTCAGACGCCGGCCGGGGAGATCATATTCCGGATTTTGCGCATCCGTTGAATGACGCATAGAAAAATTGTTGACCGTCTGCCAATTCCTCTGTGCAGGGGTTGGTTTGTATGTTATGATGAGGGCATAAAGGCGCAAGGAGGCAGCTTCGTGAAAGGCAAAGTCAAGTGGTTCAATGCGGAGAAGGGTTATGGTTTCATTACGCCGGATGACGGCGGGAAAGACGTGTTTGTGCATTATAGCGCGATTCAGGAAGAAGGGTTTCGTACACTCGAAGAGGGCCAGGACGTCGAGTACGACATCGTGGAAGGTCCGCGGGGCCCTCAGGCAGCGAATGTCGTGAAGTTGTAAGAGCAATTGATGAATGTGCGGACGGGAAGCCAGAAAGGTTCAGCCACTGGCCTTAAGGCCAGTGGCTGTTGCTGTTTTTTGCGCTATGGCGCATGGGCCTGGGGGAAGAAACATATCTTTTTGAGGGCGTGCCAGAAAATAGGTTGACCGTTTTTCGGTAGACTGGTGTATAATCGGCGTAAGTAACAGTTTCTAAATCAGGGGGTAAATCTCCACAAAAAGAAGTCGGCGGCCTTCCAAGCGGCCGATCGACGGGAAAAGGGGGCTCAACATGGAGCGAATGAAAAATAGAGGGTGGTTGTTGGCCGGGGTCGTAGCCATGACCATGGTGGTGACGGGCTGTGGGGCTCAGAACAGCGCTGGAACTACGTCTGGCGGTTCAGACGCAGGGAAAGTCAAGAAAATCGGCATCATTCAAATAATGGATCACCCTGCGCTCAATGCCGCCCGAGACGGATTCATTCAAGCGTTGGCGGATGCGGGGTATAAAGAAGGGGAAAAGGTGACTTTTGATCGACAGAACGCCCAGAATGATCAGTCGGTGGCAAAAACGATCGCCGACAAGTTTGTCCGGGACAAGGACGACTTGATCCTGGCGGTGGCCACGCCCTCGGCTCAGGCTGTATACAACGCCACGAAGACCATCCCCATCGTCTTTACTGCCGTGACGGACCCGGTTAAAGCCGGTTTGGTTCAGTCCCTCGATCATCCGGGAACGAACGTCACCGGTACGTCGGATGCGGTGCCAATCGGTGAACAATTAAAACTGATTCAACAGATTCTCCCCCATGCAAAGAATGTCGGATTCCTGTACAATCCTGGAGAACCGAACTCTGTGGTGCAATTGGATCAGGCGAAGCAAGTTGCGCCGCAGTTCGGTTTTAACCTCATCCCTCAACCGGTTTCAGGGCTCAATGATGTAAAAGTGGCCACCGCGCAACTTACGAGTAAGGTGGATGCCATCTACGTTCCCACGGACAACACGGTGGTCTCTGCCATCGCCACGGTGGTCGCCACGGCCAAGGAGAAGAAGATTCCCGTTTTTGGTTCAGAGGAAGGTCAGGTGCAGCAAGGTGCTCTGATCACCAAAGGAATCGACTATAAGAAGCTGGGCTACCAGGCGGGGCAACTTGCAGTGAAGATTCTGTCCGGCGCCGATCCGAAAACCTTGCCCGTGGAGACGGCGAAAAATCTGGGCGTGGTAGTCAATCTCAAGACGGCCCAGGATCTCGGCATTACGATTCCCGATTCGCTACTTCAAGACGCCAAGAAGATCCAATAGGGGCGAATAACGTTGTTGGACATTCTACTCACCGCGGTAAGAGAAGGATTGCTGTTTGGCATCATGGCCATGGGGGTCTTTCTAACCTTTAGGGTTTTAAATTTTGCCGATCTCACCGTGGACGGCACTTTCGCCCTCGGGGCAGCGACGTACGCGGCCGTGGTGATCAGCGGTGGGTCTGTGTGGGTCGGGATTGCTTTGGCCCTGGCGGGGGGGTTTGCCGCCGGGGCCGTGACCGGTCTCTTACACACCAAGGCGGGGATCACTGGGCTGCTTAGTGGGATTCTCACCATGATCGCCTTATACTCGATCAATTTGAGGATTATGGGCCGGCCGAACATCCCGCTGCTGAGCGGGCAGGGGATTTTGGGGGTATTCGAGCCCTTGGGCCTCTCGCCGGACGCCAGCGCATGGGTTGTGTTCGTGTTGTTTCCAGGGGTGGTGTTCGTCCTTTTGGTGTGGTTGTTTCGCACCAAATTCGGTTACGTGTTGCGGGCCACCGGGGATAATATCCAGATGGTGAGGTCCCTCGGTGTGAATCCCGAGCGGATGGAGGTGTGGGGGCTGGCGCTCTCCAATGCCCTTGTCAGCCTCTCCGGTGCATTGGTGGCACAGTATCAAGGGTTCGCGGACGTAGGGATGGGTATCGGGACCATTATTGCCGGCCTGGCCTCGGTGATCATTGGCGAAGTGTTTGCCGGTTCCCGGGGCATGGGGTGGCTTTTGGCGGGTGTTTTCCTCGGGACCTTTGTTTATCGGTTGAGCATTGGACTGGCCCTGGTCCTTGGGTTCGAACCCACCGATTTGAAACTCCTCACGGCTATCATCGTGTTTCTCGCCTTGACGTTGCCGGCTGTTCGAAAGAAGGTGCGGTTCTCGTGATCGAGATCGAAGGCTTGCATAAAACGTTCCATCGGGGAACCGCCGACGAAGTGGCCTTGTTCAGAGATTTTTCGTTACGGGTCGAATCCGGAGAGTTTGTCACGATCATCGGAAGCAACGGAGCCGGGAAGTCGACATTGTTGAATTTGATTGCGGGAAGCATCCCACCGGATGCGGGGCGGATTGTGGTCAATGGCCGGGATGTTGGAAAAATGCCCGAGCACCGGCGCTCAGCTTTTATCAGCCGGGTTTTCCAAAATCCGGCGCTTGGCACGTCCCCTTCACTGACGATCGAGGAAAACCTTTCCTTGGCCGTGAATAAAGGCCGACCTTTCGGCTTAGGATTTGCAAGAGACCGCCGGAGACGGGAGCATTTTAAAGAACGTTTAGCGTCTTTGGGCCTCGGGTTAGAAAATAAATTGGATATTAAGGTGGGGGTTTTATCAGGGGGACAGCGCCAGGCTCTGGCGTTACTGATGGCCACGGAGGTGAGCCCCTCCCTGCTCCTCCTGGATGAGCACACCGCTGCATTGGACCCTAAGACGGCGGGAATTATTATGGAGATGACGAAGAAGCTGGTGGAGGAGCACCGGATCACGACCCTCATGGTCACGCACAACATGAAAAATGCTTTGGACTACGGCAACCGTTTGGTCATGCTCCACCAAGGTTCCGTGGTGGTGGACATTGGTGGCGACGCAAAACGGGGGCTTACCGTCGCGAAGCTCATGGAGCTGTTCGGAGAGGGCTCTGCCTTGTCCGATCGGATGGTGTTCGCGGAATTCAGTGAAGTCTAATCGGGGTGCGGGAACATGACCAAAGAATCCGGGGGCCGGCTGCCGCAATCCGGAGTGGCGAGGGAACTCAGACAGAAACTGATCCTGTACGTGTCCCTGGCGATGGTGTTTTTTGTATTGGGCTGGCTTCTCACCGTCCAGTATCGGTCGCTCCATTCGGGGGGCAATACGGAAGTTTCCCAAGACGCGAGCGAAGTCGCCCACCAGCTCGAAGCCGTAAAAGCCCGGAATCAACAGCTGGAGTCCCAAGTTCAGGATGTCCAGAAACAGATTGATGGGATCGAAAAACAGTATGGGGGAAACCTCGCATCATTCGAACAGATGCGCATGGACATGGACCGGGCGCGGATTCTGGCCGGCGCACCAGTGAGCGGCCCTGGGGTGACGGTGACGTTGGACAATGGTCGAGGGACTCAAACAGGGGGCGATAGACAGGCGGCGATCGTCGAGGAATGGGACGTCGTGCGCCTGGTCCAGGAACTTTTGGCCGGCGGGGCTGAAGCGGTGGCGGTGAATGGTCAGCGCTGGGCCATCGTTGACAGTCCGGCACCGGATTCTGCGCCTGTCCATCTTCACGCCCCTTATCAAATTCAGGCTATTGGGGATCCAAGCGTGTTGATGACGGCGCTGTCGATGCGGGGCGGCATCTTGGACTGGCTTCAGCAGAGGGGGCTCACAGTGTCCGCGCCCAAGGCGGTCAACACCCTTCACTTGCCCGGCTACGATGGGCGAAGATGGACCTTTGACATTCGGCAATAAGGTTTTTGTCGGGGGGCAGGTCCGGGTTGGTTGGCATGGCCTGGTTGCGGCGGGGTGCGAGAAGAATTTCCCTCGCGTACAAATACCCCCTTGTCAAAGACGATGGAGTTTGATAAAGTGTATCTTGTCGCCCGGAGGCGAGGGTGTTACAATCGCGCTTTCCTCGGTAGCTCAGTGGTAGAGCGTCCGGCTGTTAACCGGGTGGTCGCAGGTTCGAATCCTGCCCGGGGAGCCAATCCTGCTCCCATAGCTCAGTTGGTAGAGCGCATCCATGGTAAGGATGAGGTCACCAGTTCGAGCCTGGTTGGGAGCTCCATACACGGGTTATATCGTCGTTTCTGGACCGGCGGTATAGCCCGGGGCTCGGTAGCTCAGTCGGTAGAGCAGAGGACTGAAAATCCTCGTGTCGGCGGTTCGATTCCGTCCCGAGCCACCACATGCCACCTTAGCTCAGTTGGTAGAGCACTTCACTCGTAATGAAGGGGTCGGCGGTTCGAGTCCGCCAGGTGGCTCCATGATGGAGGGGTACCAAAGCGGTCAACTGGGGCGGACTGTAAATCCGTTGGCGTAGCCTTCGTAGGTTCGAATCCTACCCCCTCCACCAGAGGTTGCCCGGCTGGGGTCGGCGACCGACGCGATACTGGGGAGACGGGCCTATTGGATGCGAGATCAGGTATTGACGATTGATGCGTAAGGTGATAGAATAAAGGTCGCCGTTGCAACCTGCGGACGTGGCGGAATTGGCAGACGCGCAAGATTCAGGTTCTTGTGGCCGCAAGGTCGTGGGGGTTCAAGTCCCTTCGTCCGCACCATGCGGAAGTAGCTCAGGGGTAGAGCATCGCCTTGCCAAGGCGAGGGCCGCGGGTTCGAATCCCGTCTTCCGCTCCATAAGTGGCGGCATAGCCAAGTGGTAAGGCAGAGGTCTGCAAAACCTTCATCCCCGGTTCGAATCCGGGTGCCGCCTCCAATCCCGGATTGTCCGAGCACTGAAACGGTGTGGGCCGAAAACTTGGCCATGCGGCAAGACTTGTTTCCAGTGGACCTTAAGTCTTAAACAGTTGATGAGGTTTTATGTTACGAAGACCTTTTTTCCCGGAATCAGCATAGCGACTTCCTCAAAGGGGGTCGCTCTTTTCTATTATGGATGGTTTGGATGAACAACTGTGTCTAGAAATCGGGAAAGCCAAAAAGAGGGCAGTCGGGAGGTGTCCAAGGTGAGCTTGGATCCTAGGGTGCGCGAACTTTTGGACCAGATGGATTTTTCCGCGGTCACCCCCAAGGCGGGGGCCGATCCCGCCGCGCTTCTGCGAGACGAGGGAGTGCAGAGACATTGCCCCGGAAGAGGCGCCGTCGGTGGTAGCAGGATTTGTGCCCGTGTTGGACATGACGGCCGAAGATATTCTGCAGAAGAACCCGCGATTTTTAACCCGAGCCAAGAATTTCGACACCTTTTTCAGTTTTGGACCGGAACTTGTGACGGTGGATGAGGTTGAGGATCTCGCGGGATTGAAGGTAGGCACTTATCTAAACAGCCGATTGCACAGGGAAAACGTGGTGGCCAATATGATTTTTGACCCGTGGTTCCTCGTTTCCTTTCATTCCCGGGTCATGACCTTTGAGCCCGGGGATATTCTCTCCACCGGAACGCCCGGCGCGGCAGTCATCCGGCCGGGGGATCAAGTGGAATGCCGGATCACAGGTTTTCTCCCCTTGGTCAATCCGGTGGGGCGGTACGAACCGGCACCTTCAAAGGTATAAACTGCCCGTTGACACCAGTCCTGTTTCGTGATACAACAATATGCGTACCCCGTTTTCGGGCGACCGAACGGCCCCGGGACAGGGCTGGGTATGACGCGGCAGTAGCTCAGCGGGAGAGCACCACCTTGACGCGGTGGGGGCCACAGGTTCGATCCCTGTCTGCCGCACCACAATCTTGTGCCCGTAGCTCAGCCGGATAGAGCGTCTGACTACGAATCAGAAGGCCGGGAGTTCGAATCTCTCCGGGCACGCCAGAGTTCCGCGCGTAGGCTGTACCTCGTCGAGGGCGGCCTTTATTTTTTGGATGGATACAAAGAATTGTCTGCGCCTCCGAAAAGCTCCCACCCGCCGGTTTGGTGTCCCTCAACGAATTTGGAGGGCGCGGCGGGTCGACTTTTTGAGGAAAACTTGTAAGGCCATTTCGGAAGGCGGGATCGGAGGCGCGCTACAGTTTTCACCGTCTGTCTCACAATGGCCTATGTACGGCCGATTTTATCCGTGGTGAGTGCGGGCCTGGAACTCTTTGGTCCATGCGTGGATTAGCGAGCACAAACTTTGAACGGCGTCGGCGATGCCGGTGGCTTTGGGTGGATTGGGATTGCCACTGGTTCGGTGGTGAAACGCGATTTCGATGGTACCTTGTTGACCGAGGCTGACCAGGGCTCCGGAATGTTGAAAAAGGTGTAAGGGAGGTTCATCGCCTGCGTGGGCGCTCCGCAACGGGTCTGGCCTGAAACTCACCTGTAGTCGCACGGTGAGTTCGAGGTAGGCGAAGATCGGGGCGTCGTGAGCGGGGGTAATGGGATAATAGTGGATTCGCGCACTATATCCGGGCCCATCTGGAACGGAAAAACCAGTGTCCTGAAGTGAAGAGATCAGAAGATTCACGGCACGTTGTACATCTTCGGAAAAAGGAAGGCGATGATTGAGACCGAATCGCCCCTCCAATTTAGAAGAAATCCCCATGGCGTCTTCCCCCCTTCGGTGTCATCCGCCAAGCCCTCATCTCTATCTTAATGCAAAAGTTGTGAAAAAAGAAAGAATAAATCATGGACGTGTTGGACACCCTCCCGGCCGGGTGTGTCCTGAGGCTCGCGGATGAGACCCGCATGTGGGGGTGCGCTCCGCCCGATGATCGGAATCACCCTGCCTCCGGGCGGAACACCTCCGCAATCTGTTCAAAAGCCCAATCCAACTCTTCTTTTTGAATCACCAAAGGCGGGGCGAACCGGATGGTCATCTCGTGCGTTTCTTTGCATAAGAGGCCGCGGTCTTTCAACTTTTTGCAATAGGGCCGGGCGGGCGACGTCAATTCCAGGCCGATAAACAGTCCCCGCCCGCGGACTTCCCGGATGGCCGGGTGGTGGAGGGTTCGTAGTCGGACCAGAAAATATGCTCCGAGTTCTCGGGATCGTTCCACAAGGTTTTCGTCCTCGATGACCTGAAGGGCGGTGACAGCCACCGCTGCTGCCAGGGGATTGCCGCCGAAGGTCGATCCGTGGGAACCAGGTTCGAAAACTCCCAAAATGTCATGATTTGCGGCCACCGCTGACACCGGGTACACCCCTCCGCCCAGGGCTTTGCCCAGAATATAGAGATCGGGGGTGACATTTTCCCAGTCGCAGGCAAACCACTGTCCCGTTCGTCCCAGGCCGGTCTGAATTTCATCTGCAGCGAACACAATCCCATTCTCCGTACAAATCCGCCGAACCTCGCGAAGATATCCGTCGGGCGGGAGGATGATCCCCGCTTCCCCTTGAATCGGTTCGAGAAGCACTCCAGCGGTATGAGGGCCTACAGCTTGGCGCAGGGCCTCGACGTCCCCATAGGGCACGACCCGAAAACCCGGGGTGAGGGGGCCGAACCCTTCCTGGTATTCCGGCTCCGAGGAAAAAGAGATCACAGTGGTGGTCCGCCCGTGAAAATTCCCGGCGGCGACAATAATTTCTGCCTGGTTTTCGGGGACGCCTTTGATTCGATAAGCCCAACGGCGCATGGCTTTGATGGCGGTTTCCACCGCTTCGGTTCCCGTGTTCATGGGGAGAATGGTGTCCTTATGAGTCAACTGGGCCAACCGTTCATAGAACAGGCCGAGCTTGTCATTATAAAAGGCCCGGGAGGTTAAGGTGATCCGGTCCGCCTGGGCTTTGAGGGCCTCGATGATTCGGGGGTGGCGGTGTCCTTGGTTGAGGGCGGAATAAGCGCTCAGCATGTCGAGATAGCGCCGACCCTCTACATCCTCCACCCAAACCCCTTCCCCTTTCGTCAATACAACCGGAAGGGGGTGGTAATTCCGGGCCCCGTATCGGTCTTCGCGTTCGATCATCGAGTTTGCGAGACTACCCACGTCATTCCCTCCTGAGTTTTCCCATTTTAAAAATGGCTGCCTGGGCAGGATCGCCTGATCAGTCCTCGTTGTGGTGTCGCTCCATCAGTATATTCTGCTCCACTACGCCTCATTTCCTCCGGGTTCCTACAGCGGCGGCGAGAAAGTTTCTATGACCGCGGCGGTTACATTCTACGGAAAATAGTACGATTGAACTATTGATGATTTCTTTCAGAACATTTATAGTACAATCATCCTAGTCTATTGTTTCCTCAACTTGATCTCAGTCTCCATCCTCGACGAAATTATGGGAAAGGAGGGCGTGGTGTGGCGATGCGCGAAGCTTTGGAGATGACGGCGGATCCCCTTTTGGAGAAGCTGGACGATGTCGAAGTGCAGCGGGCATTGGTTGCGCTGCTCGACAGACTTCCGGAGTTGGTCGCTATGATCGATGGGGTGGAACGGGCAGCCCATTATGTGCGAGCCGCGGCCTCCGATGAAGGCAATCTCGAACGCTTTGCCGAGGCGATCCGCGAACCGGTTGACATGGTGAGTCAGAAGATTCGGCCAATGTTAGACGGCCAGGATATGCTGGAGGCTGCGACGGTTTTGCCAGCATGGCTTCGTCTGATGACCGAGATGGCCCATTCGGCGGACGCCATCTCCGCCGGGCTCAAAACGTTACGCCAACTGGAGCAGGCGGGGTTGCTCCGGGCGTTGCAGGCGTTGGGGGATGCGATTCGCCCGGGCGTTTTGGACGACTTGGTCCAAGTGGTGGGGCGTTCCATTCGGGAAGCTGATCAGGATACGACGGTGATTTCGGTGTTTGGCATTCTGCGCATGTTGAAAGAGCCGGCGGTGCAGCGCCTGCTGCGGGTTGTGTCTACGATGTTGCGCAACTTGTCTGAAAACCAAAAAAGTTGAGAACAATATCACCGTACTTGTCTGATTGTAGGCACCTTTACGGATCATCGATCTATCCATAGGGGGGAATCACGTGGGACTGACGTTATTTTGGTTGCAGGCCCAGGCGTGCAGCGGCAACACCATGTCATTGCTCAACGCCGAAGAGCCGGATTTGACGGAATTCATCACCCGTTACGACGTGGATGTGTTGTACCACCCCTCCCTATCGCCCATCTGGGGGGAGCAGGTGCACCGATTGCTTCGCCAATTGGCCAATGAAGAAATCAAGCTCGATATTTTCGTCGTGGAAGGGGCCATTCCCCTTGGGCCGAATGGGACGGGGTTGTACAACACCTTTGCCGACCGCCCCATTAAGGACATCGTGCAGGAACTGGCGGCTGTGGCGGAATACGTGGTGGCGGTGGGCGATTGCGCCACCCACGGGGGATTTCCGGCCATGGATCCGAATCCCACCGATGCCGTGGGGCTTCAATACTTAAATAAACAGCACGGGGGTCTTCTCGGGGCCGAGTATCGATCCCGGGCGGGGTTGCCCGTGGTGAACATCACCGGCTGTCCGGCTCATCCGGACTGGCAGTTGCAGACCTTGATGGCTATTGCCGAGGGGCTCGGGCCGCTCCTCGAATTGGACGAATATGCGCGTCCACGGGCTTTCTATGGAAAGATGACCCACACGGGGTGCACCAATAACGAGTACTACGACCACAAACATTCCGTAAAGAGTTTCACGCAACAAGGTTGTCTCTTCTTTGACAAAGGCTGCCGGGGACCGTACACGCATTCGGACTGCAACGTGCGGTTGTGGAATCGGCAATCGAGCAAGACCCGGGTGGGATCACCGTGTCTCGGATGTACGGACATCGGGTGGCCCAACGAGAACTATTCGGTGGAGCGGCCTTTTTATAGCCGGGAGCAGTTGACCCCGATGCGGGAAGATTCCCGGGTTCTGCCCTATGGCCTCGGGAAGATCTTCAGTTATGTGGCGACTCCGGCGGAACTGGAAGAGCGAAAGGTGCTCTTCAGTCCTGAGGTGGATCGTCGGCCCCAAAATCTGGTGGGGATTGAAGAGATCAAGGTGCTGAGCGACTGAAGGAATTGCGAAAAGCTATCGATGAATCGATAGAAGGGGAGGATGTCCGTGGCGGAAGGAGCCCAGATGTCGGCGGCAAAAACAAAGGGGCAGCAGCGAATTCGGATCAGCCCGGCCGGTCGGGTGGAGGGCGATCTGGATTTTGAAGTTGACATTAAAGACGGCCGGGTCACCCGAGCTGAGGCCCGGGCGGTGATGTTCCGGGGGTTCGAAAAGATCCTTAAAGGGAAAGATTCATGGCTCGGCATTACCATGACGCCCCGGATTTGTGGAATCTGCGGGATCGGGCACATCACCAGCGCCGTCAAACTGGTGGATATGGCCAGCGGCAACGGGATCGGCGGGGTGGATCTACCGATTCAGGCCAGGATCGTGCGCAATATCGTCGGATCGACGGAGAGCCACATGAGCGGGATCCGGCATCATTGGTTGCTGTTCGGGCCGGATATGGTTAACGAAGCTTACTCCGGGTGGAGTGAGTACGAGAAGCTCAAGGAGCGCATGCAACCCTTTACGGGGACCTCGTACCGAGCCGCGGTGGCCTGGTCGAAAAAGGCCGTGGAAATCACCGCGATTTTTGCCGGTCAACAGCCGCATCCCGCCTCCTTTGTCCCCGGCGGTGTGACCAGCAGCCCGACCCTTGGGGATATCACCAAATCCCTGGGCATTTTGCAAGATGTCCGGGAACATTTTATCGAAAAGCATATTTTGCACGGGAAATTAGAGGATTACCTAGCGATCCGCACTTGGGAGGACCTCCAGGAATGGCTCGGCCGCGGGGATCACGAAGACAGTGACCTGGGGTTGTTCATCCGGCAAGCCCTGCATTTCGGCTGGCACACCTGGGGCCGGGGAACGGGGTATTTTCTTGGGTACCCCTCTTACGAGACGGAGCCGGGCCAGTTTTGGTATCCGGGTGGTTTGTACTCCAGCGCCTTCATGTACAATGGCACGTACGAGCCCGTGGGGGATCCGCTGGAGTTCCAACAGCAGATCATGGAGCACCACGCCCACTCCTTCTATCAGGGCGAGGGACCGTTCCACCCGTCCCAGGGGCAGACCGAGCCGATTGCTGATCTCCAGAATCCGGGGGACAAATATTCCTTTGCCAAGGCGCCCCGGTTCCGGGGGCTGGCGGTGGAGGTGGGACCCTTCGCCCGGTTGCTCACTCAGGGAGATCCCCTGATCCGGGATATGGAGAAGAAACTCGGTCCCAGCGTGTTTTTGCGCCAGTTCGCCCGGATTCACGAAATTATGACCGGGCATGTGGTCATTCGGGATTGGATTAAATCCGTTCATCCTAAAGGACCCTTTTACCGGGAAACGCCCCGATTGGTCAAAGATGGGATGTTTTTCGGCTGGCACGAGGTGCATCGGGGAGCTTTGGCCCACTGGGCGGAATTCAAAGATAACCGGATCGTGAACTACCAGATCATTGCACCGACTACCTGGAATATCGGCCCCCGGGACGCCTTGGATCAGCCCGGAGCCGTGGAGCAGACGGTGATGGACATCCCGGTGGAGGACCCGACCAATCCCGTGGGCTTGCAGCATGCCCTGCGGTCTTACGACCTGTGCCTGGTCTGCACGGTGCACGCCGTGCAGGGCGGCCGGGAGGTCCAGCGGTTCACCTTGGGGTTGTGAGGGGTCTAAAGCGAGGATGTTGCAGCCGATCCACATGATTTTCTTGGGCAATCCCTTGTGGGGAGATGACGGGGCGGGGACATACCTGCTCCGTCGTTTCTCTCGTCTTCGGGAATCCCGGGGGAGTTTGTCTCGTCAAGGTCGACCCGTGGTGCTGATCGATGGGGGAACGGGGGGATTGAATTTGCTTAATGCCTTCGATGGGGCCGGACGCATTGAGGTGTTCGATGCGGTGCAGAGTGGGGGGCACCCTGGGGAGGTGTACCGGATTCCGGGAAGGCAGGTGGAGTTCTGGCCGGCCCGGTCCTCCCACGATTTCGGCATTGAGCAGGTGATTCGCCTGTACTGCGAGATCAGCCCGGATCCTCTGGATCTCGATGATATCGTACTCTATGGGATTGAAGTCAAAGGCCTTGAGTTCGGGGAGTCTTTGTCGCCACCCGTCCAACAGGCCTGCGATCGATTGTTCAACCGCCTCGTGGAGGAGCTTGATCCGTGAAGAAAGACACATGGCATGGGTGGGTGGAAGAGTATCTCGCCGGGGGGGAGTTTGCGGGGGGATACGGAAGGCCGGAGCGAACGGATGAAGATGGGGCATGGGTAAGGGCGCGGGAGACGCTAGGTGCTTGGCTGGCAGGACATGTTGAAGAGGTCGCCGGGGAGGAACCCGATAGGGGGAAGTTGCGCGAATCTGTTGAGGAGATGCTGTACCGATTGGCGCTCTCCGGGGCGGGGAGCGCGGAATTGGATCGGCACCTCGGGGTGCTCAAGGCGTTCTCCGCCTGGTGCGTTGCCGCGGGAAAGTTGTCCTTCGATTTTGCCGGTGACATTCCCTGGATAGGTGAAACGGATCCCGGACTTGTCGCGCATATTCGCGGAAAATGGGCTTTGAACGATCGATTTTATGGCATCGAGGAGAATGGTTGAAGGGAGGGATTCGGGATGTGTTTGGCAGTACCGGGGCAAATCCTGTCCATCGAAGGGGAAGGGCGCACGGCCATGGTGGACATGGGCGGGGTGAAGCGACGGGTGAGTCTGGAGCTTTTGGACGATGTCCGGGTGGGTCAATATGTGCTGGTGCACGTAGGGTTTGCCCTCCAAACGATCGACGAGGCCGAAGCCCGGGAGACCCTTGAGATACTGGAAACGTATTTTCGAGAGGAGTTGGAGGCGGAGACGGGAGGAGGTGATCCGAGGGGATGAAGTACGTCGACGAGTATCGGGACCCGGCGATGGCCGAACATCTGATTGAGGAGATCAGAAGACTGGCTGAGGAGCCGATTTCCATCATGGAGATCTGCGGCGGGCACACCCATGCGATTTTTCGCGCGGGGATCGACCAAGTGCTGGAGCCGCAGATTCGTTTTCTCCACGGTCCCGGATGTCCGGTATGCGTGACGCCCATTGAAAAAATCGATCGCGCCATTGCCCTGGCCAGGCGACCGAAGACGATCATCGCCACCTACGGGGATATGTTGCGGGTGCCGGGGTCTGAGTCGACACTCCTGAAGGAGAAGGCCAAGGGCGCCCAGGTCAAAATGGTCTATTCCAGTCTTGATGCCGTGGCCTTGGCGGAAAAACACCCGGACTTCGAAGTGGTGTTTTTTGCGGTGGGGTTTGAGACGACCATTCCGGCCAATGGCTTCAGCATTTTGCGCGCCCGGGAGCTGGGTCTTCGGAACTATTCCGTGTTGTGTAACCACGTTTTGGTTCCGCCGGTGATCCGGTTTTTGCTGGAGGATCCGGATGTGCAAATCGATGCCTTCATCGGCCCCGGTCACGTGGGGACGGTGGTGGGCAGTGAAGATTACCGGTTTATTGCAGAAGAGTTTGGCCGGCCGGTGGTGATCTCCGGCTTTGAGCCCAACGATATTCTCCAGTCGGTGTACATGATTCTCAAACAGCGTCAAGAAGGGCGTCGCCAAGTGGAGATCCAGTACTCCCGGGCGGTGAAGCCCGAGGGCAATGTCCGGGCCCGGGCTGTCCTCAACCGGATTTTTGAGCCCGTGGATCAAGAGTGGCGGGGCATCGGGACGATCCCTCGAAGCGGAATGGCGATCCGGGAGGAGTTTCGGGACTACGATGCGGAATTTAAGTTTCAATCGGCGCTCACCCTCTCCCCGGCCCAGGAATCCCCGGCTTGCATTTGCGGAGAGATCACAAAAGGTGTGAAAGAGCCCTGGCAGTGCGAATCCTTTGGCACGGCTTGCACTCCGGACAATCCCATCGGGACCTGCATGGTGTCTTCGGAAGGGACGTGTGCCGCTTATTACAAATATCAGTTTCTAAAACGGGCGGCAGGAGGGATGTTGGGCTGATGGAGGAACGACGGACGCCACCTCGGGCGCATACCCTTCCGGAAACCATTCAGTTGGCTCATGGAACCGGGGGGCGCCTGACCCACCAACTGATCGAACAATTGTTTCTGGAATATTTTAGAAATCCATACTTGGAAGGGATGAATGACCAAGCGATTCTGCCCGGAGAAGGGGGGCGCTTGGCCATGTCCACGGACGCTTTTGTGGTGAAACCGTATCGTTTTCCCGGCGGCAATATCGGCGACCTGGCCGTCAATGGCACGGTGAACGACCTGGTGGTCGGGGGAGCGACCCCACTTTATCTGAGTGCTTCGTTTATCTTGGAAGAAGGGTTGCCGGTCCGGGATTTGGTTGAAGTGGTGGAGTCTATGGCAGCGGCGTCCGCGGTGGCCGGGGTACAGGTGGTGACCGGGGACACGAAGGTGGTGGAGAGAGGTTCTGCGGACGGGCTGTACATCACCACCTCCGGGATCGGTCGGATCCCGGAAGGGATCGACTGGGGACCGCACCGGATCCGGGAAGGGGATGTGGTGATCCTTTCCGGCAGTGTCGGAGACCACGGAGCCAGCGTGATGATCGAACGATTCGAGATGGAATTCGACACCCAGATTGAAAGCGATACCGCTTGTTTGCGGGATTTGGTGGAAGCGGTGCGGGATGTTCCCGGGATTCGCTGCATGCGGGATCCCACCCGAGGAGGGCTCGCGACGACCCTGAACGAGTTGTCCCAAAGCAGCGGGTTGAATCTGCGCATTCGGGAACGGGACGTACCGATCCGGGATGAGGTGCGGGGGCTTTGCGAGGCCCTGGGGATTGATCCGCTTTATGTGGCCAACGAAGGGAAGCTCGTGTGTGTGGTGGCGCCGGAAGAGGCCGAAGAGGTGGTCCGGAGGATGAGGCGGGTCAAGGAAGGGCGCGAGGCGCGTATCATCGGGGAAGTCACCGGGGAGCTCCCGGGGTTGGCGAGCCTTGAGACTCTCTTGGGTGCGGTGCGGGTGTTGGATCTGTTGGCGGTGGAGCAACTGCCGCGAATCTGCTGACCTGGGGTGGAGGGGATGCACGAGCTGAGCATTGCGGAGAGCATCGTGACCATTGCTGCGGAAGAAGCGGCCCGCCTGGGTTCCCGGGTTCGGTCGGCGGTGGTTCGGGTGGGGCGGTTGGTTCAGATCGAACCTGAGAATTTGCTTTTCTGCCTCGGCATCCTGCGGGAAGACCGGGAGGAGACCCGGGGGGCGGAGTTCACTATTGAAGAGGAGTCCCTTCAATTGTTGTGTCGCGAGTGTGGGCATAAAACTGTGACTTCTGAGGTGGTTTTTGCGTGCGCTGCGTGCCGGTCGTCCAAGGTGGACGTGGTGGCCGGCGATGCGTTGGAGATTTTGTCCATGGAGGTGGATGTCGGTGAAAGTGGATGTGAACCGGAGTGTCCTGGAAGCCAATAATGAGATTGCGGAGCGGCTACGGGATACGTGGAGGAGCCGGGGCATTTTTGTGCTGAATCTGATCAGTTCACCGGGTTCCGGAAAGACCACCCTTCTGGAAAAGACGTTAGAAGGGCTAAAGGGGCGGATCAAGGCCGCGGTCCTGGTGGGGGACGTGCAAACGGACAATGACGCCCGGCGACTGGCGGGGCATGGGGCGGAGGTCAAGCAGATCGTCACCGGCGGGACGTGCCACCTGGAGGCTCACATGATCGAAAAGCACCTCGAAGCGGTGGACGGGGAAGACCTGGAACTTCTGATCATCGAAAATGTTGGAAACTTGGTCTGTCCGACCTCTTACGATCTCGGCGAGGACGGCAAGGTGGTGTTGGTCAGCGTGACGGAAGGTGAGGACAAACCGCTCAAGTATCCGGCCATCTTCCACAAAGCGAGGTTGGCGCTGATCACCAAAACGGACCTGGCTCCCCATCTCGACTGCGATCTCGAAGAGTTGCGCCGCAACATCACTGCGGTGAATGGCCAAATTGAAGTGCTTGAAGTGTCTGCCCGCACGGGCCAGGGGATGGAGGGCTGGCTGGAGTGGATTCTCACCCGGGCGGCAGAAAAACGTGGTGTGGCACCCCGGGAATCGGAGGAAGGCGCCCGGGCATGACCGAGCGGGTGCGGGTGACAGTGGCGGGGACGGTGCAGGGGGTGGGGTTCCGCCCCTTCGTGTACCGCTTGGCCTCGGAGATAGGGCTCACGGGAGAAGTGTGTAACCGGGGGTCCATCGTCACCGTGGATGTGGAGGGGTGCGGTGGAGATCTTGCCCAGTTTTTGCGTCGACTTCAGAGCGAGGCTCCCCCGGCAGCCCGGATCGACGATCTCGGGGTGGAACGACTCCGCCCAGTGGGTTACCAAGATTTAAAAATTGTATCGTCCGAGGACGGAGACCGGGTTTCGTTTGGTATTCCGGCGGATTTAGCGATTTGTCCCGATTGTCTCCGGGACATGGCGGAGCCAACCAGCCGCTACTATCGATATCCCTTTACGTCTTGCACCCAGTGCGGTCCCCGGTATACCGTGTCCAAGCGGCTGCCCTTCGACCGGGAGACCACGGTAATGGAGGATTTTCCGCTTTGTCCGGAGTGTTTGCGGGACTACCGGGATCCGGGCTCCCGAAGGTTTCACGCCCAGACCACCGCCTGCCCCCGGTGCGGTCCGGTGTTGCGGTGGATTCCAGGTGAGGGGGGCGAGGGCGAGAAGACCGGGGAAGACGCCTTGAAGGCGGCCAAAGATGTCCTTCGTTCCGGGGGTGTCGTGGCCGTGCTCGGAATCGGCGGGTTTCACCTGGCCGTGAACGCCCTGAACGAGCAGGCGGTTCGCCGACTCCGGGTGAAAAAGCACAGACCTACTAAACCCTTTGCCGTGATGATGAGCTCGGAGGCGGTGAAGGTACACTGCGTACCCAGTGCTGGAGAATGGCAGGCGCTGACGTCGGCGGTGCGGCCGATTGTCCTTCTCCAAAAGCGCCCGGATTCGCCGGTGGCCGGCGAGGTGGCGCCCGGGATGGACCGGTTGGGCGTATTTCTCCCTTATACGGGGATTCAAGTGTTGCTCATGGAAGATGCGGATTTGTCCGCCTTGGTCATGACCAGCGGAAATCTCAGTGGGGAACCTCTTGCTTATGAGGTGGAAGACGGCCTGCGGCGCTTAGCTGGACTGGCGGAGGGATTTTTGGTCCACAACCGTCCGATTCTCCGGCCGGTGGATGATTCGGTTCTTTACGTGGACGGGGATGTCCCTCGGGTGATACGGCGGGGTCGGGGTATGGTCCCGGAAGGGTTTCGGATTGGACGCCGGGACGAGGCTGCGCCCGTGGTGCTGGCGGTGGGCGGGGACCTCAAGAATGCCGTGGCGGTGGCGGCGAAGGGAAAATTATGGCTCAGCCCGCACATCGGGGACTTGGATTCGCCAAGGGCCCGGGAGGGTTTCCGACGCCAGATCGAATGGCAACTGGAAACTCTGGGGGTTGCCCCAGATGTGGTGGCTCACGATCTGCATCCCGGCTATGTCAGTACGGCGGAAGCCCTCGGGAATTGGGAGAAAACCTTGGGTGTCCAGCACCACCACGCCCATTTGGCGGCGGTCATCACCGAACACCGGGCGACGGGGCCAGTACTCGGCGTCATTCTAGACGGTACGGGCTATGGGGAAGATGGCGGAATCTGGGGCGGGGAGATGCTTCTTGGCGACTGTCGGTCGGTGCTGCGGATCGGGCATTTGGAACCCCTCCGAATGGTGGTGGGGGATCAGGGGACCCGGGAACCGTGGCGGTTGGTGGTGAATTATTTCTATGCTTTAGACTTGTGGGACCGTTGGGCGGACTTTGTGGTCGACCGGCTCGGCATCCCGGCCCGGAGTTTGGAGGCTTTGATTCGGGTGCTGAAGAGCCGATACCCGGGCTATCGATCTTCCAGTGCCGGAAGGCTGTTTGATGTGGTGGGAGCTTTGGTGAGCCGGAGAACGGAGGCGACCTTTGAGGGAGAGTTGCCGATGGGTTTGGAGGCACAGGTAGACCCGGGCGTCAAAGAGCGATACAATTTTCATATAACGGAGCGGGACGGCCGTTGGATGGTCTCGCCGGGGATCCTCGATGCAGTGTGTTGGGATTTAGCCGCCGGGCGACAGGATCGGGTGGCGACGAAGTTTCACCGGGGATTCGCGGCGGCGTGGGCCGAAGCGGCATTCCGGGCGGCGACGCGGCATGGTGTGTCGACGGTCGCGGTGGGAGGTGGGGTTTGGCAGAACCGTTGGTTGTTGCGCTGGTTTGTGGAGGATCTAGAGAACCGGGGACTGCGGGTGCTCATCCCCAGGAGGTGGCCGGCGGGGGACGGGGGCCTGGCGGCCGGGCAGGCGGCTGTGGCTTTGGCCAAGTTGAGAGAAGGTGGAGGCTGAAAACTTAGGCCAAAAGGCCTCGATGGTGCCACGGGATGTGGCAACAACTAGGGGGTGAAGGAACCGGTGAATGTGGGCGCGAAAACGTTGCAGAAGAAAGGAAGTTGGCTAGGGTACGGGACGGCGGTGGCCGCGTTGCACGCGGCCGGGATCGCCAGCCTGGCGGCCGTGGTTCCTGCTCACCCCACCTTGCTGGGGCTGGGATTACTTGCATATACCTTGGGCGTTCGCCACGCCTTCGACGCCGATCACATTGCTGCGATTGACAACACGGTTCGAAAACTCCTCCAGCAAGGAAGGAACCCGAGGGGAGTGGGGTTTTTTTTCTCCGTCGGCCATTCGACGGTGGTTTGCCTGATGGCGGTGGCGACAGCCTTGGCCGCGGGCTGGGCGATCCGGGCGATGCCGAGTCTACAAGCGGTGGGGGGCGTGATTGGGACCGCGGTGTCCGGGGGTTTTCTCCTGGTGCTCGGCGTCGTGAATCTCATGATTCTCATCCAAATTCTGCAGGTCTTCTTCCGGATGCGGAAGGGGGTGAACGAAGAAGGCCGGCTGGAAGAATTGCTCCACGCCCGGGGGTTGATCGCCCGGCTCGTCACCCCGCTCCTGCGGTTTGTCGGCCGCAGTTGGCATGTGTATCCGATCGGATTCCTATTTGGCTTAGGCTTTGATACAGCCAGTGAGGTGTCGCTCATGGCTCTCTCGGCCGGGGCCGGGCAAAGTGGCCTCCCCGTTGTCGGGGTTTTGGCGTTGCCCCTCTTGTTTGCCGCGGGCATGAGTTTATTTGACACGGCGGACGGTATTTTCATGTCGGAAGCGTACTCCTGGGCGTTTCGCAATCCTGTGCGGAAGATTTATTACAACCTGACGGTGACAGGGCTAGCTGCGGCCGCAGCTCTGTTGATTGGATCGGTCGAACTCGTGCAGGTCGTTGCTTCCCACCTTCGCACGACAAGCGGATTTTGGACGCGGATTCAAGAACTGGATCTCGGATCCGTCGGCTATGTACTGGTGGTCTTGTTTGGGTTGGCATGGGCGTTATCCTATGGGGCATGGAAAGTGTTTCGCATTGAAGAACGGTGGGCTTTGCCTCAGGATAAGGTGCGGGATTGACGTTCGATGTCCCGGCCCCCTGGGGCCGGCGTCCCGGAAAGGGGGTGGGCCTCCCCCGGTGGGCGTGGTCGATTTGGCCCCCATCCTTGCGCATTCGACGGGGTTCTCGGTATAATGAACGTCGTACTGTCAGGATGCCGTGGGGGCGGGGGGCGGAATGAAGGGGAGAGAGCGGGGGATTTTTCGCGGTCTGGGCAGATGGATGCGGTATTACCTTTTGCGGCTGGTGCGGGTGCGGGACGAGCAGCGGCGGGTGCAGAAGGGGATCGCCTTGGGGGCGGTGATGCATTTTATCCCCACCCCGGGGATCGGCTTGGCGGTGGCCTTGATCATCGCGGTCTTTCTTCGGGCGAACAAGGCGGCCACCACCATCGCCAATGTGTTTGCCGCGCCGGCAGCGGTTCCCATGTGGTTCCTCAATTATTGGGTAGGCAAACTGTTTGTCGGGGCCAAGAACGCCGGCCACGTGGTGGATGTGCACGGCCAGGGGTTCGTGGCGATGTGGCATTGGCTCGCTTCCCAAGGCGTGGGCTTTTTCATCGGAATCGGCGTGAACATGGTGGTCGGATTCGCCATTCTGTATGTCGTTTCCGGGTGGGTACTGCGCCGGGCGGCCGCGAAGATTCAAAGCCGAAGGGCGTCTCCTTCTCCGGAGGGCAGACCGTGAAACACCATCGATTCAGATCCGAGTCGAGCCGGTGAAAGTTCTCTCTCACCCGTTGACGAGGGTCGGGCCCTCGTGATATAGTAGTCTTTGCCGTCGGAATGTAGCTCAGCTTGGTAGAGCGCACGGTTCGGGACCGTGAGGCCCAGGGTTCAAATCCCTGCATTCCGACCAGTGATGTCGAAGTGGCGGAATCGGCAGACGCGCACGTTTGAGGGGCGTGTGGGGAAACCCGTGCGGGTTCAAGTCCCGCCTTCGACACCATCGGGACGTAGCGCAGCCTGGTAGCGCGCTACCTTGGGGAGGTAGAGGTCGCGGGTTCAAATCCCGCCGTTCCGACCAAGTGCCCCAGGATGTTGGGGGCCCTGCGGGCCTATAGCTCAGTTGGCCAGAGCGCACGACTGATAATCGTGAGGTCAGTGGTTCAAGTCCACTTAGGCCCACCACACAGCGCCATCCCCTGGAAAGCGGGGATTGGCGTTTTTTTCTGCCTTTCTGGCGGAACCGGCGAAGTGATCCGGTAGGCGCGGATCGCCCGGGCCAGGGCTTCAGCCAAGCGTTGTCGATAGGCGGGGTCGAGGAGCGCCTGGCGGTCCGTCGGGTTTGAGAGATAACCCACCTCGACCAGGATGGCCGGACACGGGGCTCGCCGGAGCACGTGTAACGAGCGGTTTGGAAACACGATGGCCCGTCCCGTGATGCCGAAGAGCTGTTTCTTGGCCAGTTCGGCGAGCCACGCGCCGGCTGGATCATTCGCCTCGTGCAAGATCACGGCTCCCCGGGGGTCGGAGGCCGAGGAGTGATTGACGTGGATGCTCACAAACAGATGGGCTCCGCTTTCCCGGGCGATGCGGACCCGGTTGCGCAAATCCCGGGCGTGGCGGCTGCGAAGGGGGGATGGGTAACGATGACTCACATCTTCGTCCCGTTCCCGGGTCATCACCACCGGACATCCTTCTTTTAACAGGACATCCCGAAGTCGAAGCCCAATGTCGAGCACCAAGTCCTTCTCCAGGATTCCACCGACCGAGGTCCCCCCGTCGATGCCGCCGTGTCCCGGGTCGATCAATACGGGGCCATCTTCTTCGGAGAAGGCCTCGAGGGGAACCTGAGGAACAGTGACCTGGGTTTGTGCAGCAGGGCTCGTCGTGGGCACCATGGCCCAGGTGAGGACGGCTGTGAGAAGGGCAGTACAAATTCGCCAGCAACAGTTTGCCATTCAATTCCTCCGGGCATCGAATGATATTCTTAAGGTGCCGGGCAGGGCGACCTTTCATACCACGAGGTGATTGACGATGAAAATCGGGGCCAATGTGTCCATTGCGAAAACGGGTCTGCTGGCAGCGGT